>DATMTS010000020.1:0-30741 GCA_035564555.1 Humibacter sp. | reverse complement strand
GCCATAGCGGCCGGCGCCTCGGCTGACGGGTCTTTCCCCGTCAGTCGATCAGGGTGTCTTCGGCGCCGACGGTCGCGGAGGCCGCCGCAGTACCGGAAGCGGCGCGGGTCGGATCATCCAGCGGCAGGTCGTCGATCCCGTCCGGGGCTGCGCGGTCCAGGTCATCGGGTAGTTCGAGCGGACGGCGACTGAAATACGCTTTGCCCTTCTGCCAGTAGATCACCATCGGGATGATGCCCAGTGCCAGGGCGCCGATACCGATGATGTCGACGATCGGGCCGAGAGAAGGAATCGAGACGACGAAGATCCAGACCATGAAGAGCGCCCCGAGCCCCGGCCAGAGCCCGATGAAGATGAAGTTCTTCCACGACGTGAAGATCACCCTGCGGTAGGCGACGACGACGGCGATGCCCGCCAGGGCGTAGTAGAAGGCGATCTGCAGACCGATCGAACTGATCGCGTTGGTCATGATGTCGCCGATGCTGCCCAGGAAGTTGGAGCCGATGAACAGCACGAGGGAGACTCCGACGACGACGAGGGTCGCGAACGCGGGCGTGCGCCATTTCGGGTGGGTTCGACCGAAAGCGGCGGGGATCGTGTGGTCGCGTCCCATCGAGAACAACGAACGGGTCACCTGGATCAGCGTGGTTTCCAGTGTGGCCACCGTGGAGAGCATCACCGCGATGACGAGGATCTTGCCGCCGATTCCGGGCCAGACGATATCTCCCAGGATGCCCAGGACGTTGCCGCTGTTCGCCTGTATGGTCTTCGCGGGCATGATCACCAGGGTGGCGATGGTGAAGACCTCGAAGAGCACGAAGACGATGATCACGCCGATGATGCCGCCCAGCCCGGCGTTCTTGTGACCGTGCTCCGTCTCCTCGTTGAGGTTGGATGAGACATCCCACCCCCAGTAGTAGAAGGCGGCGACGAGGGCGGCCGCGACGAACGCACCGGGGCCGGCGAAGTGACTGAAACCCAGCCAACTCCATGAGAACGACGGACCTGCGTGACCGGCCACGCCGGCGTGCACGATCGCGGCGATCGCGAACACGGCGAGGATCGTCACCTCGACGAGTGACATGATCCACTGCGCACGCGCGGTGATCTGTACGCCGAACAGCACGCACGCCGCCATCACGAGGAACCATAAGGCGCCGATCGCCGTCACGAGCCCGACGTTGTTCTCGTCTTTCGGGCTGAACAGGGCGACGGTCATCGCGCCGGCAGGCAGAGCTCCGGCGACCATGAAGATCGTCGCCGAGATCACCAGCGCCCAGCCGGAGAGGAATCCGAGGATCGGGTGCAACGCCCGGCCCACCCAGGAGTACGACGCTCCCGCATTGACATCGGCTCTGCCGAGGAAGGCGAACGCCCATGCGATGCCGAGCATGGGCAGTGCGCACCAGAGCAGCGCGCCGGGGCTGGCAAGGCCGGCAGCGGCGACGAGTGTCGCGGTGACGGCCGCGATGGAGTACGCCGGTGCACTGCCGGCGACGGCCATCACGATCGAGCCGGCGGCGCTGACGCCATCGGCCTTCAGGGCGTGAACGTGTGGTTTTTGATCGGCGACGACATCGGATGCCATGTCACCCTCCTCGTTGAAGGTTCGGTTGCTCGGGTTGTTACGGGTTATGCGACGGTGCGGATGAGTTTGCGGTTCGCGAACTCGCCCATGCCGAATCGACCGAGTTCGCGGCCGAATCCGGAGTGTTTGACGCCACCGAACGGCAGCTCCGGCCCTTCGGCGCCGACGCCGTTGATGAACACCATTCCGGCGTCCAGGCGGTCGGCGACGCGTTGGGCCTGCGCCGGGTCGGTGGTGAAGACGTAGGAGCCGAGGCCGAACGGCGTGTCGTTGGCGATTCGCACGGCGTCCTGCTCGGACGCGGCCCGGTAGACGCTGGCGACGGGTCCGAAGAACTCCTCGTGATACGCGTCGTTGCCGGCCTCGATGTCGGTCAGCACCGTGGGAGGGAAGTAGGCGCCGCGACGCTCGCCGCCGATCACGGCCCGGGCACCGCCGGCCACGGCACGGTCGACCTGATCCTGCAGGCGATCGGATGCCGCCTGAGATGACAATGGTCCCAACGTGGTGTCGGGGGAGGTGGGGTCGGAGGGCTCGATCGCGCGGAGCGCTTCGGCGAACCGGTCGAGGAACGCGTCGTACAACTCGTCGGCGACGATGAACCGCTTTGCGGCGTTGCACGACTGGCCCGAGTTGTCGAGCCGGCCGGCGACCGCCGCCTGCACCGTCGCATCCAGGTCGTCGGTGGAGAGCACCAGGAACGGATCGGATCCGCCGAGCTCGAGCACGACCTTCTTCAGGTTGCGTCCCGCGATCTCGGCCACCGCCGCTCCGGCACGCTCCGAACCGGTGAGCGAGACGCCCTGCACACGAGGGTCGGCGATCACGCGGGCCGCCTGCTCGTTCGTCGCGTAGACGTTCACGTAGGCGCCGGCGGGGAAGCCCGCTTCGCGGAAGATCGACTCGATCGCCGCCGCCGACTCCGGGCACTGCGGGGCGTGCTTGAGCAGCACCGTGTTGCCCAGCACCAGGTTCGGTCCGGCGAACCGCGCCACCTGGTAATACGGGAAGTTCCACGGCATGATTCCGAGCAGAACGCCGATGCCGCTGGTGCGCATCACGGCGGAGCCCTCGCCGTCGAGCAGCCGGATCGGCTCATCGGCGAGGAAGCCCGGGCCGTTGTCAGCGTAGTAGTCGTAGATCGCGGCGCTGAAGTCGACCTCGCCGAGCGCCTGCTCCAGCGGCTTGCCCATCTCGCGGATGATGATCGCGGCCAGGTCGTCGCGGCGTTGCCGATGCAGTTGTGCGACGTTGCGCAGCAGGTCGGCGCGTTGCGTCGGCGTCGTCGTGCGCGCCCAGTCGCGGTACGCGTGCGTCGCCGACTCGATCACGCCCTCCAGTTCCTGATCGGTGATGGTGGGGTACTCCGCAAGGCGCTCGCCCGTCGCCGGGTTGGTCACTGCGTATTCGTTCATGTGCGGTCTCCTTCGAAGTCGTCGACTGCGTCGATCATGCCTTGTCGATGATCGCCGCTGCGGTAAGGCGGCCCATGCGGATCGCGCCGTCGACATGCTGGTATCCCTTGCCGGCCAGGTCGCTGCACGAGAAGTGGATGCCGTCGACAGGCTCGCGCAGGTCGGCACCGTACCGGGCGAGGCCGCCCATGTCGAAACTCGCCGCATACGCGCCGCGCGTCCACTCCTCCGATCCCCAGTCGCTTTCGTAGTACACGGCGGGGCGCAGCGCCTCGTCTCCGTAGTAGCTTGCGAGCGACTCCAGGATGCGCCCACGCCGTTCGTCGGCATCCAACCGGAACACCTCGTCGGCATGCTCGTCGGAGACGAATCCCACGAGGGTCCCGCGCGCGTCGCCGTGATAGGAGTTGTCGTACGCCTCGTGCACGATCTGGTACGGGCTGAACGCGGTGCCCGATAGGCCCTGTTCCCGCCAGAACGGCGTGTCGTAGACGGCGTGGACCTTGATCACGAACCCCATCGACAGGTGCTGGTGCAATTGCTGCTGACGGCGTGGCAGCGGGGGCTCGAAGCCGATCCTGCTGATCAGGACCGGAGGCACCGCGACGATCGCGTAGCGGGCGTGCACCTCGAGGTCGTCGGTCACGGCGGTGACACCGTCTGTTCCTCGGCGCAACGAGCGCACCGGTTGCCCCAGGTGCACGTCGTCTCCGAGGCCTTGGGCCAGCAGAATCGGCACCTGCTGCAGCCCCCCGACGACGCGTCGGTCGAGGATGAAGTCGGCATCGACCAGGTTGCTGAAGCTTCCGGCGCTGGCCGCCATCAGCAACGCCTGCAGTGTCGAGAAGGCGTGTTCCGGTTTGGTGAGCATGGCCCCCGCGATGAACATGCCGATGTTGTCGCGCGCCTCCAGGTCATCGGTCTGCGTCTCAAGCCAGTGCCGAAAGGTGATCTCATCCAGCTCACGGGCGCGCGGATGCGCCCATGGTCGATCCGGGTCGACCTCGGCCACGAGGGCGTCGAGCTTCTCGATCAACTCCACCATGACCTTCTCGGTCTCGGGCGGAACAGGGAAGATCTCGCCCTCGAACAGCGTGCGCCGACCCTGCGCGTCGACGTAGACGTTCTCGCCTGCCCGGTAGCGCTGGTAGGTCTCCAGCCCGAGTTCGGCGATGGTCTGCTTCAGGGCGTCCTGGTCGGGCGATACCCATTGGCCGCCGAGTTCGAGGGTCGCGCCGTCGATGTCCTCGGTCCACAGTCGGCCACCGACCCGGTCCCTGGCCTCCAGCACGGTGACCGAGAGGCCGGCCTTCTTCAGCTCGGTCGCGGCGGTGAGGCCGGATGCCCCCGCGCCGATCACGACGACGTCTCGGGTGATGATGCTCATTGTCGCTCCTGCTGTCTGGATCAGGCGAAGGGATTCGGAGTGAGTGTGTACTTGGTGGAGAGGTACTCGTGGATGCCCTCGAAGCCACCCTCGCGGCCCAGACCGGACTGCTTGACCCCGCCGAACGGAGCGGCCGCGTTGGAGATGACGCCCATGTTCAGGCCCATCATCCCGGTCTGCAGGCGCTCGATCATGCGCTGACCGCGGGCGAGATCCTTCGTGTAGACATAGGAGACGAGCCCGTACTCGGTGTCGTTTGCGATGCGCACCGCGTCGTCCTCGTCGGTGAACGGGACGATCGAGAGCACCGGTCCGAAGATCTCCTGGCTCAGGATGGCGCTGCCCGGTACGACACCAGAGACCACGGTCGGCTGGAAGAAGGTTCCATCGCCCTCGATGCGGTGTCCGCCGGTGCGCAACCGGGCTCCCCGGCCGAGGGCATCCTGCACGAGCTCGTCGGCTTTGCCGACCGCGTCCTCGTTGATCAGCGGGCCGATCACGACGCCGTCCTCCGTGCCTCGGCCCACCCGGAACGAGTCGACCTTCTCGGTGACCCGGGCGGCGAACTCCTCGGCGACCGACTCGTGCACGATGAAGCGGTTCGCGGCCGTGCAGGCCTGGCCGACGTTGCGGAACTTGGCGGCGATCGCGCCTTCGACGGCCTTGTCGAGATCGGCGTCGTCGAACACGACGAACGGCGCGTTGCCGCCGAGCTCCATAGAGGTGCGCAGCACACCCTTGGCCGACTGCTCGATCAGGCGTTGGCCGACCGGCGTGGATCCGGTGAACGACAGCTTGCGCAGCCGCGGGTCGGCGATGATCGGCGCCGACACGGCGCCGCTGGTCGAGGTCGTGATCACGTTCACCACACCCGCCGGAAGCCCGGCATCCTGAAGCAGCTGCGCGAAGTACAGCGTGGTCAGCGGTGTGAGCTCGGCGGGCTTGATGACCACCGTGCAACCCGCAGCCAATGCCGGCGCGATCTTGCGGGTTGCCATCGCGAGTGGGAAGTTCCACGGGGTGATCAGGTAGCACGGGCCCACGGGATGCTGGGAGACGATCATGCGCCCGGTGCCCTCGGGGTTCACCCCGTACCGCCCGGTGATGCGTACGGCTTCCTCGCCGAACCAGCGCAGGAACTCACCGCCGTAGGTCACTTCGCCGTTGGCCTCAGCCAGCGGCTTGCCCATCTCCAAGGTCATCAAGAGCGCGAACTCCTCGCGGCGTTCCTGCAACAGGTCGAAGGCGCGGCGCAGAAGCTCGCCGCGCTCACGCGGCGCGGTGGCGGCCCAGGAGTCGGCGGCAGCCACCGCCGCATCAAGGGCGCGCATACCGTCGGCGGGTGTCGCGTTGGCGATGGTCTTGATCACGGCGCCGGTAGACGGGTCGATCACCTCGACGGGCTTCTCCGCTGACCCAGGCACCCAGGCGCCCCCGATGAGTAACCCGTCGGGTACTTTCTCGAGCAACTCGGCTTCACGTTCTGCGGTCATGGATACACACTCCTCTTGTCAACATCGACGATTCTCCTGCGGATGACGCAGGTCAAGATCACGGGTTACCGGGTCTGTTCACGGATACAGCCCGCGAAGCAGGTGCGCTTCGGCGACGCGCTCAACGGCGAGCACGGTCGCCGCGGTGCGCAACGACAAGTGGCGCTTGGCGGCGTAGTCGACGACCTGGTGCCAGGCGTTCAGCATCCGCTCCTCGAGCTTCGCCTCGACCTCCTCGGCATTCCACCAATAGGCCTGATTGGCTTGCACCCATTCGAAGTACGACACGATCACGCCACCGGCATTGGCCAGGATGTCGGGCACGACCAGTTGCCCGCTCGCTGCGAAGATGCGGTCGGCCGCCGCCGATGTCGGGCCGTTGGCGCCCTCCACGATCACCGGCGCGGTGACCCGCGCTGCGTTGCCCTCGTGCAGCACGCCTTCCACGGCCGCTGGCACCAGCAGTTGCACGTCGAGCTCCAGCAAGAGGTCGCGGTCCAGCGGCTCGGCGCCTGAGAAGCCGACGACCGAGCCGGTTTCGTTCACATGTGCTTCGAGGCGGGCGATGTCGATTCCTGCCGCATCGTGCAATGCGCCGTACTGGTCGCTGACGCCGATCACGCGCGCACCGGCTTCGTGCAGGAATCGCGCCGTGTCGCGGCCGACCTTGCCGAAGCCCTGCACGGCCGCAGCCGCACCCTCGACGGCTATGCCGCGATGGCGCAGCGCCGCCAGGGCCACGTGGGTGACGCCACGGGAGGTCGCACTGGCCCTGCCGTGCGATCCGCCCAGGCTGATCGGCTTGCCGGTCACGATGCCGGGCACGGTGTATCCCGTGTTCACCGAGTAGGTGTCCATGATCCAGGCCATGGTCTGCTCGTCGGTGCCGACATCCGGTGCAGGGATGTCTCGTTCCGGCCCGATGATCGGCAGGATCTCGCTGGTGTAGCGACGGGTGACCCGTTCGAGCTCGGCGACCGAGTGCAGGCGCGGGTCGATCGTGACTCCGCCCTTGGCCCCGCCGTACGGCACATCCAGCAGCGCACACTTCCACGTCATCCACATCGCGAGCGCCCGAACCTCATCGAGAGAGACCGACGGGCTGTAACGCAGTCCGCCCTTCGCCGGCCCCCGGGAGAAGTTGTGCTGCACCCGGTAGCCGGTGAAGAGCATGGTGGTGCCGTCGTCGGCGCGCAGCGGCACAGAGACGGTGAGCTCGCGGCGCGGCGTGGCGAGCATCGCGTGCAGGCCGTCGTCGAGACCGAGCAGGTCGACGGCGGCGCTCAATTGCAGCCGCGCATCGGCGAGCGGAGTCGCTGCAGGTGCCGCGTCGATGGTGGGCGTGGTGGCCTCGACGGTGACGCTCATGACTGCGCCAATGCGGATGCGACGATCTGCAGGCCCTCGACCAGCAGGTCGTCGGAGATGCTGAGCGGCGGCAGAAAGCGGATCACGTTGCCGTAGGTGCCGCAGGTGAGCACGATCACACCCTGGGCGTGCACGGCTGCAGCCAGGCGCGAGGTGAGGGCGGCGTCAGGGTCGCCGGTCGCCGGATCGATCAGTTCGATCGCCATCATCGCACCGAGTCCGCGCACGTCTCCGATGCGTGGGTCGGCGACCCGCATGGCGTTCAGCCGCCCGGCCAGGATCGCGCCGATCTCCTGGGCCCTGGCCACCAGGCCGTCTTCTTCATAGGTGCGGATGGCGGCCAGCGCCGCGACGCAGGCAAGCGGGTTACCGCCGTAGGTGCCGCCCAGTCCGCCCGGCTGCGGGGCATCCATGATCTCAGCGCGTCCGGTGACGGCAGACAGCGGCAGACCGCCCGCGATGCCTTTCGCCGTAACGATCAGGTCGGGCACGACGCCGAAGTGCTCACTGGCGAACATCGCACCGGTGCGGGCGAAGCCGGTCTGCACTTCGTCGGCGATGAACACCACGTCGTTCTGATGAGCCCACTCGGCCAGTGCCGGCAGGAATCCGTCGGCGGGAACGATGAAGCCGCCTTCGCCTTGAATCGGCTCGATGATGATGGCCGCCAGGTTCTGCGCGCCGACCTGCTTCTCGATCTGATCGATCGCCCGCCGGGCGGCTTCGTCACCGGGCAGTCCGCCGTCGCGGAACGGATAGGAGAGCGGCACGCGGTAGATCTCCGGCGCGAACGGGCCGAATCCGTTCTTATATGGCTGGTTCTTGGCCGTCAGGGCCATCGTGAGGTTGGTGCGGCCGTGGTAGGCGTGGTCGAACGCGACCACGGCTTGCTTTCCGGTGTAGTGCCGGGCGATCTTGACCGCGTTCTCCACCGCCTCGGCGCCCGAGTTGAACAGGGCGGTGCGCTTGGCGTGATCGCCGGGTGTGAGCCGGTTGAGCGCTTCGGCGACCTGCACGTACGAGTCGTACGGCGTGATGGTGAAGCACGTGTGGGTGAACCGCGCGACCTGCTCCTGCACCGCCTCGACCACGCGGGGGGCGGAGTTACCGACGCCGGTCACCGCGATTCCCGAGCCGAGATCGATCAGTGAATTGCCGTCGGCGTCGAGCACGACGCCGCCGCCCGCTGCTACGGCGAACACGGGCAGTGCGCTACTGACGCTCGCTGCGACCGCACCGGACTTGCGGCGCAGCCAACTGCGCGACGCCGGACCTGGGATCGCCGTGCGGATGCGACGCTCCTGCGGCAGGCTCGGACCACCGGTTCGCACGGCGCTCGGTTCCTCGACGACGGTCATGGTCATCTCCTTTGATCGTGGTGCAACGCTACGCAGACCCGGGCGGCTGCTCCATAGACGCGGTGTACAGTTTGGGATCCGAATTTGGCCACGATGTATAGCAGAATCGAAACATGGCCCCTGTGCTTCACGACCTGCTCGACAACGACGCCCTTGCGCTCACCCTTCTGACACCCGAATCGTCGCTGCCCGACGGCGCGCTCGCAGAGCCGGTCGCGTGGGTGCACAGTTCCGACCTGACGGATCCGACACCGTTCCTCGACGCCGGGCACGTCTTGCTCATCACGGGATCGCAGTTCTCCGATGTTGCGACCGGCCGCGAATACGAGGCGTATGTGGAACGCTTGGCGCGCTGCGGAGTGACCGGCCTGGGCTTCGGCGCCGATGTGGTCAGGGCGAGCACACCCGACGGGCTGCGCCAGGCATGCACCGCCGCCGGACTGCCGCTCTTCGAGGTGCCGTACCGAACGCCCTTCATCGCGATAGCCCGATATGCGGCCGACCTGGTCGCCGACGAGTCGTATGCGCGCCGCAACTGGGCGCTGAAGGCGCAACGCGCGATCTCGTTGGCGGCGCTGCGCCCGAACGGTCTCGCCGCGACGCTCGCCGAACTCTCTCATCAGCTCGACCACTGGGTTGCGCTGTACGACGCGACCGGTGCGCTCGAGCGGGTCTTTCCCCCGGACTCCGCGAGCCGCGGCGCCCTGAACGCGGTGCGCGGCGAGGCGTCGGCCATGTTGCGTCGGGGCAGACGCGCGAGCTCGACCATCGTCGTGGACGGTGAGACCCTCACGATGCAGACCCTCGGCGGCGGTGATGAACTGCGCGGAGTGCTCGCCGTAGGCGGGGCGTCCGAACTCGACGACGCCGGTCAGCAGGTCGTGACGAGTGTCATCGCGCTCGCCGGCCTGTCGCTGGAGCAGAACCACGAACTCGATCGGGCCAGGGCGCATCTGAGGGCGGGCCTGTGGCACGCGTTGCTGTCCGGTGACACGGAACTGGCACGCCGGGTGGCTCGGCAGATGTGGGGAGACCTGCCGCGGGAGCCGGTGCGCGTCGCGGTGGTCGATGCGGCGTCGCGGGTGATCGACTCGATCGCGGAGTCTCTCGAGTTGCGGGTCGCGGAGCATCCCGGATCGGTCTTTCACGCGCCCGACGGAAATCGCATCGTGCTCTGCATCGGGCCGGACGGTGCAGACGTTCCGCGACGCATCGCGTCGGCGTTCGAGGCCCGCCTCGGGCTCTCCGATCCGTTCGGGTACGACCACCTCGACCGCGCGCATGAACAGGCGATGCGTGCGCTCGGGCGGGCGCACGAGGGCGAGGATGCCGTCGTCACCTTCTCCTCGATCGCCCAGCAGGGCATGCTCGCCTTCCTCGCCCGAACCGACGCTGCGGAGGTCGGCCGCGCGACGATCGCACCGCTCAGCAGCTACGACGCCACGCACGAGACCGCCTTGGTCGCCTCACTCCGCGTCTGGCTCGAGGAGAACGGACACATCGAGCGCGCAGCGGCCCGGTTGGGGGTGCACCGGCACACGGTTCGAGCGCGGATCGCCGAGTGCGAACGCGTGCTCGGCCGCGATCTCGGCGGCTTCCACGCGCGTGCCGATCTATGGGCGGCGCTGCTCGCGATCGACGCGGCCCCTACCGGATCACGGGACTGAGGATGCCGTCTGGACGCACCGCGTCACATCGGGAACGATCTCGGCCCGGGTCGCGTTGCACCTCGAGTACCGACGGCGCCCGGCCGACGCGAACGAAAAGGAATACGACATGGCACGCATCACAGTTCTCGGTGGAACCGGTTACGGCGGCAGCGCGGTGGTGAAAGAGGCGCTGAAGCGCGGGCATGAGGTCACGGCGGTCAGCCGTCGCCAGCCGGAGAACCCTGTGGAAGGCGTGGACTACGCGATCGGATCGGTGCTGGACACCGACTTCCTCGGCGAGGTCGTCGCCGGCCGCGATGTGGTGTTCGAGGCGGTCTCGCCGCGCGGTGACATGGCAGGCAAGGAGGAGGGCCTGGTCGACGACCTGATCCGCCTGGCCGCGGACTCCGGTTTCCGTCTCGGCGTGCTCGGCGGCGCCTCTTCGCTGCTGGTCGAGCCCGGCGGAAAACGCCTGTTCGACGTCAGCGACTTTCCCGCCGAGTTGCTGCCCGAGGTCGAGACCGGCATGGTGCTGCTCGACACGCTGAAGGCTACGTCGGAAGATCTCGACTGGTTCTACGTGAGCCCCGCCGCGACCTTCGGCGCCTGGGCGCCGGTGGAGGAGACCGGATCATACCGCATCAGCGACGATGTGCTGCTCACCGATGCGGAGGGCAACTCCACGATCTCGGCGGGCGATCTCGCGCACGCTGTGCTCGACGAGGTCGAGCAGCCGACGTATCGTCGGCGCCGCTTCCACGTGGCGCTGTAGTGCTGCGACGCGGCCCGGCGATGAATGGCCGGGTCGCGTCTTCTCAGAGCCCGGCTGCCACCGCCGCTGCGGCGCGAAGCCACGCACGGCGGGTTGCCGGCTCGAGGTCGTCGTAGCGGAGCTTGCCGCCGTGCATCGCGCGGTCGAACGGCACCGGAACCGCTTCGCGGGCCAGCGATCCGAAGCTGTCGGCGACCTTGCGCGCGGCGGACAGACTGCTCGACTTCTCCGATTGCGAGACGACCACGACCGCTTCGGCAGCGAGCGAGGCCGAATGCTCATCGCGCTGTGCGAGAGCCTCCAGCAGCAATGCGCCAGCTTCGGCGTGCTCGCCGAGCGCGGTCGTGGCGATCACGAGTTGGTCGGTGTGGTCGATCATTCGCAACCATCGTTCGGCCGACTCGTCGTTGCCGCTGTCGACGAAGACGAGGCGGAAATACTTGGTCACGACCGAGTGCAGCCGGTCGAAGTCCACGGTCGAGATCCGCTGCTCGGTGGCCAGCATCGTCGGGTTGGAACGTAGAACGTCGTACTTGTCGCCGGTCTGGTGGTGCACGAATTGCGAAAGATCGGCAACCCGAGCGCCGGGCGAGAGCAGCGCCTCGGCGTTGGGCAGCAGAGACTGCACCGTTGCCGTGTGCGGGCCCTGCTCGGTGCGCCAGCCGAGCGTGCCTCGCGTCTCGTTGTTGTCCCAGGCGAGAACACCGGATCCGCCGTTTCGTGCGAAGACCGCGGCCAGCATGGCCGTGGTCGGCGTCTTGTTGGCCCCGCCCTTGCCGTTGACGACTGCGATCGTGCGGGGTCCCGGCCAATGGCGGCTCACGGCGTGTATGTCGGCGCGCTCGGCCGACTCCTTCGCGGAGGGAGGAACCCGGATGCCCGTTGTCGCGATCAGCCCTCGCCAGCCGCGGTCGGCCGGTTTCGGCCGGGTCTCCTCAGTGAGGAAGGATGCGCGCGCCTGCCGTCGGGTCGGCATTGCATCGGCCGTCGTGTGAGGGGGCTCGGCGGCAGGGGGCTCGGCGGGCGTCGGAAGCGCCTGCGCGATCCTCCGCTCCGCATCCGTCGTCGCGGGCTGCAGGTCGAGCGGCAGTTCGATCTGCGCCGTGACCGCGGGGACGGCGGGCTCGATCGGGCTCGGCTCGTTCGCAACCGATTGCGCAGCCACGGGCTCCGCCGCCACAGGTGCGGCTTCGGCTCGCAGAAGCGGATCTCCACCCGAGTCGACGTTGCCGTTCGGGTGCACGATGAGCGGCCACCTGCCCCGATCGTCGTCGGTGGTCAGCCGCACCGGCCGTCCGAGGTCGGCAGCCAGCATGGTCACTCTGCGCAGAATCTCTTCGCTGACCTTCGCGCTGTCAGCGGCGCGGATGCCTGCAGTCTCGCCGTCCACCGTGAGTTCGCCGGTGGCATCCGTCCTGACCACAGCAGTGACCAGTGGCATGGCGGGAACGTCCTGCGTCATATGCTGCCTCGTTTCTACCCGTATACGAGGGTACCCGGCTCAGTCTGCGGGCGGGGCCGTGCACGACCGGGCACACAGCATGCCGGCGACCGGTCAATTCGTCGAGTGGTAGAAGAGGCGCTCAGCGGACTGCGGGCGGGGTCAGAGGCCGAGGTGTGCGTTGAGTTCGTCCAGGGACTTCACTGTGGTGTAGTCGTACCCCGCCGTGATCGGGTCGCAGTCGCGATCCAGCAGCACCAGATTCCGGAAGCCCATATCGTGCATCGGCATCATGTCGTACCGGGTGTGGCAAGAGACGTGCAGGAAGTCCTCCGGCTTGGCATCCAGGGTGTCGAGCATGTACTCGAATGCCTGGTAGCGCGGCTTGTACGCCCGTGCCTGTTCGGCAGTGTAGACGGCGTGGAAGTCCGCACCGAGCTTCGGAACACTGATGTCCAGGAAGCTGTCGTCCGCGTTGGACAGGATCACCAGTTCGTAGCCGTCCGCCATGATCTTCAGGGGAGCCGGCACATCCTCGTGGGCGACCCAGCCGCGCACGCCTTCAGCGAACTCTGCACCGGCACCCTCGGTCGGCCCGATGCCCCACCGCTTGCACACGCGGTCGAAGGAATCCTGAAGGATCTGCTCGTAGGGCTTGTAGTCGCCGCAGACCTCGTCGAACCGGTACCCGCGGAACACCTTCTTGAACGCAGGCCACTGCGCTTCGGGCAAACGGTCCCCGAGCAGCCGGCGGGTGATGGGATCCATGTCGAAATTGATCAGCGTGCCGTAGCAATCGAAGGAGATGTACTTCGGCCGGAAGTTCGTGGTTGTCATTTTTTCGTCCGTTCAACGTTTGTCTTGCATTTCTTACCGGCAGGAGATTCCACCGCGATCGTTACTGCTTCCAGCTCAGAGCCAATGACGTGAGTCGAGCGTCCGGTCCGAGGAACCGGGTGGGGTCCATGAAACCGACATCGGTCGCCGTCGTTCCCTCCAGCACCAGGTCGGCGGCGATGGCGCCGAGCGCAGAGGCCATCTTGAAACCATGGCCGGAGAATCCGGCCGCGACGACGACGCCTTCCATTCCAGGCACCGTCCCCAGAAGGCCGGTCGCATCCGGCAGGTGACCGTCCGCACACACCGCAACGCGCACCGGGTCAGGGATCAGCCCGGGAATGAACTCGCCGACCCAGGTCCGGATGCGGTCCAACAGCCGGGGGTCCCAACTCGGAGGCCTCTCCATGGACTCGACTTCGTCCAGATACATGCTCCCGACGACCTTCGCCGTCCAGCCGTCAGCGCTCGGGAACCCGTAGAACTCGGCTTTGTCCGACCTGCCCTCTTCCTCCACCCGCCTCAGAAAGACCGGCAGGTCTTGCCGGCAGAATGCTGCTGGGTCCACGCACGGGAACCAGGTCAAGATCTGCGGCAGAACGGAGAGGTGAACACCGAGTTCCTTGCACACTGCACCCGCACCGTTGCCCTGCGAGATGATCACCCGTGAGGCGATGAGTTCTTCTCGATCAGTCCGCACGAGGTACCGGTCGCCGTACTTCTCGATGCTGTGCGCCTTGCGGTTTCCCAGGAACTCGGCGCCGAGTCGAGCAGCCTCCACCAGTGCTGCGGTCACGGCCCGTTCCGAATTCAGGTAGCCGCCTTCAGGATCATAGATCGTGACATCACTGTCCCTGATCACATGTTCGGGATACCTCGTCCTGGCCTCGTCGCCCCGCAGAACCTGGTAGTCGAGGCCACTGTCTTTCCCGGCTGCGAGAAGCGATTCCAGCCGCGGATTGTGCTCGTCGTAGATCGTGACAGCGCCGGTCGTGTTGAGCAACCGGCTTCCGCTGGCCTTCTCCAGATCACGCCAGAGGTCCTGTGCTCTCTGCAACACGGGTGTGTAATGGCCGCCTTCCGCGTACACCTTGCGGAAAATGCGCGATTCCCCGGCGTAAGCAGAGAAGGGGCCGGGAATCGAAAACCTGTCCAAGCCGATGACCCGCAGGCCACGGGAGGCGAGTTGCCAACTCGCCATACTCCCTACCGAGCCGGCCCCGACGATCACGACGTCCGTTTCGAGTGCGGTCATGCTGATGCCTCGCTCTCCCACATTGAACGACGTTGTATCGATTCCGGTTCTGTCTCCGGGGGAAAGCACTGCTTCGGCGTGCTTCCCGTCAAACCAGCGTACGACCCGAGAAAGCGCCGAGTACGGGCACGTGGGACAATGCATTGTTTCCGAAAGCGAAAGAAGCAGACGGTGGACCTGACATCGATCGATGACCTGGAGTTCTTTGAGCAGATTTCCCGTTCCCAGAGCCTCACCGAGGCGGCCAGGAACTGGGGGAAGTCGGTATCAGCGGTGAGCAAGCGGCTGGCTGCGCTCGAGTCGCGACTGGGGGTGTCCCTGGTCCGGCGCAGCACCCGCCGGCTGACCCTGACCGAAGAGGGGAAGCGCTATGCGGTCGGCGCCTTGACGATCTTGCAGCAGAAGACCGATCTCGAAGACGCCGTTGCCGTGCAGCAGGGTGAGCTCAAGGGACGCATCACGGTGCACTCCAGCCTGGGGATCGGCCGTAAGCACATCGCGCCGCTGCTCGGGGAGTTCGTACTGCAGCACCCCTTGATCCAGATAGACCTGGAGCTTTCACCACTGCCGTTGAACATCGCCGGCACGAGTTTCGACATCGCGATCCGGGTCGGAGGGCTGTCGGACTCCAGGCTCAAGGCAAAACTCCTTGCGCGAAACCGGAGGATCGTCTGCGCCGCACCCAGCTACATCGACAGCGCTCCGCCCTTGCGGACCATCAGGGATCTGGAACGGCACAATTGCATCGTGCTGCGTGAGAACAACGCCGACTACTCGCTGTGGCGCTTCGGGGAGAAGGAGCAGGAGTACGTCGACGTCAGAGGCAGCATGATCAGTGACGACGGAGATGTGGTGACCGACTGGTGCGTCCGGGGCCTCGGATTGATCATGCGCTCCACCTGGCACGTGAATCCGCTGATTCAGCAGGGGTTGCTTCAACGCGTGCTCGCGGACATCCCGACGCCCAGCGCGGACATCTATGCTCTCTACTCCGCCACCACCAGGACGCCTCGCCGGATCGCCGCGGCCATCGAGCATCTGAGGCAGGGCCTTGTGGAGCGGATAGTGCCTTAACGTCGGCTGGAGTGTGGCCCCTCCGTGGCTTCTTTCGCGCTTGGAAACAATGCATTGTCCCAGGTGTACTCGATCGGCACCTTCTTGTCTCGTACGCTGGCCGAGTCGGAAGCGCGCCGACGGCAGTGCCGCCCACCACAGGGGCCGATGCGGAATCGGGACACCGGCGTTCAACAAGGGAAAGACCTGAACACGATGAACACGTCGACATGAACCACGCTCCGCTGCTTGCAATGCTGCACACGGTTCCCGGCCTGGTGACCGAGCTGGAGACCCTGGCCTCCGACGCGCTCCCCGGCCTCAGCGTTCTGCACTACGTGGACGAGTCACTGCTGCAAGACACGATTGCCTATGACACACCGCCCGGGCACGTTCGCCGTCGGCTGGTCGACTACGCCCGTTACGCCGAGGAGTCCGGTGCTCAGGCATTGCTGGTGACCTGCTCCTCGATCGGCGAAGCGGCGACCGAGGCACAGGACTTCGTCTCCATCCCCATCCTGCGCATCGACACGCCGATGGCGGAACTCGCCGTGGCATCCGGCGACAGGATCGGTGTTCTCGCGACCTTGGCGGCGACCCTGGGACCGACCACGCGACTGGTCCGGCACTCAGCCGAAATGCAGAACAAGACTCCGGTGATCACTGCCAGAAGAGTGGAGGGTGCTTTCGGCGCCCTGCGCGCGGGTGACCGCGCGATGCATGACAGGTTGGTGCTCGCCGCTTTCTCAGAATTGGCGGCGGAGAGCGACGTCGTCGTTCTCGCCCAAGCGTCCATGGCTCGGGTCCTCGAGCACACCGGCAATCAGTCCGGAGGACCAACGGTCCTTGCCTCTCCAGGTTCCGGGATGACCCAGCTCGGCGTTCTGAGATGAACACGGACGTCCCCTGGCTGGGAGTGATCGCCGACGACTTCACGGGGGCTTCTGACGTGGCCGGCACACTTGTCGGCGTCGGGATGCGAGTTGTGCAGACGTTCGGCATCCCCGAAACGTCGATGCAGTTGCGCGACGTCGACTGCATAGTCGTTTCCCTGAAGACCCGCAGCGTGTCGGCCGACGAGGCGGTGAAGCAGTCTCTTACGGCGGCATCCGCTCTCAAATCCCGAGGCGTCCAGCAGCTCTACTTCAAATACTGCTCCACGTTCGATTCGACCCCGGAGGGCAATATCGGCCCTGTCGCAGATGCCCTGCGCGAAGCGTTCGTACCGGCCGGCCAGGTCACTGTCGTCGCTCCGGGAACCCCGGCGCTGGGCCGGACCGTGTACAACGGAGTGCTGTTCGCGGGCACCGAGCTCCTCCAGGAATCATCTATGCGGAACCATCCGCTGACACCGATGACCGATTCGAGCGTGCCGAGGCTGCTCCAGGCCCAAACCGAAACGCTCGTGGGGCGCATCGGCCACAGCACAATAGCGGCCGGCGCCTTGGCCGTTCGATCTCAGCTCCAACTCCTCAGCGACCAAGGTGTCGGGTATGCCGTCGTGGACACACTCGATGACCGCGATCTCGCAGTGCTCGGGATTGCCGTGCTCGATCACTCACTCGTGACCGGCGGGTCGGGACCGGTCGGCGGACTGGCAACCGCCCGGGGCTTCCGCCTGCAACCAGAGTCGGCGCACTCCGCCCGGCCAACGGGCCCGGCGGCGGTCCTGGCCGGCAGCTGCTCGGAGATGACGAGAGTGCAAATCGACGTGTTCCGCCGACTTCGCCCCTGCTTCCTGGCCGACCCCCTCGCCATCGCAGAAGGCCACGACGTGGTCGCCGAAGCGCTGGGGTTCGCGCGGCAGAACCTTTTCGACGGCCCGATCCTGATCCATTCCACCGCTTCCCCGGAAGACGTCCTGAAAGCACAGGGGCGACTTGGCAGGGCCCGGGCTGCCGAACTAGCCGAAGAATGCCTTTCCGAGATCGCTGAGGGCCTCGTCGACCTGGGCTGCCGACAACTCATCGTCGCCGGCGGAGAAACCTCCGGCGCTGTCGTCCGAAGGCTCGGCATCACCACTGCCCATGTCGGCAAGGAGGTTCACCCGGGCCTGCCATGGCTGAGAACGGGAACCGACCCCGAGCTCTCCATCATGCTCAAATCCGGGAACCTCGGAGAGCCCGGCCTCTTCCTCGACTCATGGGAGCACGACCGGTGACCGACGTGGCCATCCGCGATGAAATCGTCCGACTGGCCAGGTCACTGCACCGACGAGGCCTGACCAGGGGGACATCCGGAAACCTCAGCGCGCGTGTGGACGGCGGAATACTGGTGACCCCCACCAACGCCTCCCTGGGTGAACTGAGAACCGACGACCTCGCAGTGGTATCCGACACCGGCGAACACGTGTCGGGAGGGCGCCCGTCCAAGGAGGCGTTCCTGCACCTGGCGATGTATCGGGCAAGACCGCAGGACCGTGCCGCCGTCCATCTGCATTCCACCTACGCGACGGCACTTTCATGCCTGGACGACGTGGACGACGATGACGTGCTGCCGCCGCTGACCCCTTATTTCGTGATGAAGGTCGGACGGCTGATCCGGTTGCCGTATTTCGCACCCGGAGACCAAGGCTTGGCCGATACGGCCCAAGAAGCCGCAGCATCCAGCCCAGCCCTGCTTCTGGCAAACCACGGACCGATTGTCTCCGCGCCTTCCCCGATTCAGGCAGCGGACGCCGCTGAGGAAGTAGAAGAAGCAGCGCGCCTGTTCTTCCTTCTCCAAGGCCGCGCGACACGACCGTTGCTGCCCGACCAGGTCTCCCGACTCTCGCAACCTGCAGCTGGGCGCTCCTGACGCAGTCATTCGTGCGCGCATCGTCAAGTCCTCTGCGAATCACGCCGATCATCCTCGCGTTCCACGGGGGATGATCGGGTGAGACAGTCAGCTCACCGAGGAGACCAGCTATGTCAGACACTCTGCTCGAACGCATCAGCGATACGACCGGCCGGGAGGTTCGTGATCCGGCGACGGGTGAGTTGGTTGGGGTGGCGCCTGAGGCGACGGTTGCTGATTTGGATGACGCGGTTGTGCGTGCTCGGGCGGCTCAGCCGGGTTGGGAGCGTCTTGGTCATGTGGGGCGGTCGGAGGTTCTGCTCAGGGCCGCGGATGCGGTGGATGCTCATGCTGAGGAGCTTGCGCGGTTGCTTTCGCGTGAGCAGGGTAAGCCGCTGAACGGTCCGAATGCGCGGTTCGAGGTGGGTGCGTGTTCGGCGTG
Organism: Humibacter sp.; assembly: GCA_035564555.1. GTDB lineage: Bacteria > Actinomycetota > Actinomycetes > Actinomycetales > Microbacteriaceae > DATMTS01. The sequence continues at coordinate 11,908 of DATMTS010000020.1, read as the reverse complement.
GTTGCGGGCTAATGCTGCGCTGGTTTTGGAGCCGGAGGTGGTGGTCGACGACGGGCAGACGTATGCGGAGTTGCGTTATCGGGCTGCTGGGGTGGTGGGGGCGATCGGGCCGTGGAATTGGCCCTTGATGATCAGTATCTGGCAGTTGGCGCCGGCTTTGCGTATGGGTGACACGGTCGTGTTGAAGCCGAGTGAGTTCACGCCGCTGAGTGTGCTTGCCTTGGTGGAGGTGCTGAACGCGGAGTTGCCGGAGGATGTGCTGATCGCGGTTTCCGGGGGTCGCGAGGTCGGTGCCCGGTTGGCGAGTCATCCTGATGTGGACAAGGTGATGTTCACCGGGTCCACTGCCACGGGACGGAAGATCGTCGAGGGTTCGGCGGGTAATCTTGCCCGTCTCACTCTGGAACTCGGTGGTAATGATGCCGGGATCGTTCTTGCCGGGGCGGATGCGAAGGCGATTGCCCAGGACTTGTTCTGGGGTGCGTTCATCAACACGGGTCAGACGTGTGCTGCGCTCAAGCGGCTGTATGTGCATGATTCGGTTTACGACGCCGTTGTCGATGCGTTGGCCGAAGTGGTTGCGCGGATGCCGATGGGTAACGGACTGGATGAGAACAATGTGCTCGGGCCGTTGCAGAACCAGCAGCAGTTCGAGATCGTGAACCGGCTGGTGGAGGATGCGAAGGCGCACGGCGCCCGGATCGTCACCGGCGGGTCTCCCGCGGTCGAGTTGGGCCCGTTGTTCTACCCGGTGACGTTGGTGGCCGAGGCCAGCGATGGGATCGCTTTGGTCGATGAGGAGCAGTTCGGTCCGGCCCTGCCGATCATCCGGTACCACGATCTCGAGGACGCCATCGCCAGCGCCAACGGTCTGGACGCCGGGCTCGGCGGTTCGGTATGGGGTGATCGCGACCAGGCCCGCTCGGTAGCTGCACGGCTCCAGGCCGGGACCGTCTGGATCAACTCGCATGGCGGGGTGCACCCGATGATCCCGTTCGGCGGCGTCAAAGGCTCCGGTTACGGGCTCGAGTTCGGCGTGGAAGGCCTCAAGGCCGTTGCAGTTCCCCAAGTCATCAACGGCTGACGCCTCAGCGGTCGATCGCCGCCAGGTCGGTCTGACCGTGTCGTGCGCGAACGTCAGGGCGAGGTCGCATCCATCTGACTTCGGGTCGGCGCAGGGGCTTACCGGCTTGCGGTGATCTCCACTTCGAACCGGCAGTCACGGGCGAGCGCGGCGACGCCTACGGTGGCTCGTACGGGTGGCCTGGTGGGAAAGATCTCGCGGAATATCTGGTCCATCTGAGCGAAGTCGGCGAAGTCCGTGAGGTAGATGACGCACCGGACGACGGCATCCAGGCCGAGGCCGACCCCCGATAGGAGATCGGCGACGCTGGCGAACGCGGCGCGTACTTCGGCCTCGAAATCGATGGGATAGGTCTCGGGCCGGCCCCCCACACTGCCCACCTGACCGGCGAGGAATACGAGCCCGCCTGCTTCCACCACCTGTGAATATGAGTCGCCTCCGGGTTGCACGCCTTCAATGGCAGGAATGTGCTTCGTCAATCTTCGAATCCGTTCTCGTTCGGGGGGGGATGGGGGCCGTGCTCTTCGGCTGTGCGCACTAGGACAAGTGACCGCGGGCGTCAACGGGCCACCGGTCGACCGGGGATCCGCCTTGCATCACGATGTACTCATCGAAGAGATTGGCAACCGGGCACGCGTGGTTGGGTACCACGGTCAGCATGTCGCCCACGGCGGGGCGCACCACGCCGTCGGGGATCGAAAGATAGCCATGGTGCTCATTCAACAGGCGAAGCGAGCTGCCGGGAATCGAGGGGACCAGTCCGAACCCCTTTTCGGCGTTGCCCTCCCTGCCGAGCACCTTGGTTCCCGCGTCGATGATCACCTGTCCGTCGACAGCGGTACTGACCACGGTCGCGGCGACGAGGAGCGCGACGTCCGCCAGACCCTCGCAGGTGCCCAGGCGCACATTGTCGGCGTCGTTGAAGATGTATTCGCCCGGCCTGGATTCGGTGATCGGCGGACGGGAGGAGAGGAGGGCTGTGGGAGTGGAACCCGCGCTGACGATCTCCACGGGCATCCCTTGCATCGAGAAGGAGGCGATCGCTTCCTCCGCTGCGCGCACCTCATCGGCCGCTCCTTCGACGCGCGCTTCGCGCGACTTCCCGGCGTGCCCGGCGTACGTGAAGACTCCGGCGACGTCAAGACCGAGCCGCTGGCACGCGACGGCAAGCTCTCCCGCTCCCTTCGGACTCACGCCGGTGCGGTGAGCCCCGCTATCGATCTCCACGAGCACTCGGAGCGGCCGACGCGAACCGCGTGTCGCATCGGCCAGACGTTGCGCGCCCGCTTCCGAATCGACCCCGATGGAGAAAGAGCGCACTCGGCTGTGAAGCCTCATGACCCTCTCGGCCCGATGCCGGGAGCCGGCCCAGATGGTGTAGGCGAGAAAGATATCCTCGAACCCGGCCTCCGCGAAAACCTCGGCCTCTCCGACACTGGAGACGGTGATCCCTATCGCTCCGGCCTGCAACTGGCGCCGCGCGAGGTTGACCGATTTGTGCGATTTCACGTGCGGGCGCAGCCCGACACCCCTGCCGGCCATGGCGGCCTGCATGCGATGGATGTTCGCGTCCACGACATCGAGGTCGACGAGCACGGCGGGCGTCTCGATCTCCGACAGCGCCCAACCTCGTTCGGTCTCAGCCCGGCCGGGGGCGTTCTCGAACTCCGCAGGCGTTTCTGCTTCTTGCATCCGTTCGTGCTCCGGTATCTCTGATCAGACGTGGTCCGCGATCACCACGGCAGTGGCGCACGTTCATAGAAGTAACCGCCTGACGGACCGTCGGAGGGCAACGTGGCCAGCCAGACAGCGGTATCCGCTCCCTGTTCGACGGTTCTGGTGGCATTCGGGCTCATGTCGGTCCGCGTGTACCCCGGCGATGCTGCGTTGACGAGAATCCCGCCTTCGCGCAACTCGGCCGCGAGCACCACCGTCAGCATGTTCAATGCTGCTTTGGAGATGCGGTAGGCGGGGGATTCGTCGTCTTCGGTGAGTGTCAGGGATGCCATGTTGCTCGACATGTTCACGATCCGTCCGTAGCCGGCGGCCCGCATATGCGGCGCCACTGCCCTGGCGCACGCCCAGGCCCCGAACAGGTTCGTGTCCAGGGTCGTTTTCACCCTGTCGAAGTCAGGATCCGAAGGGCGGTGGGCCGGTCCATCGATCGCGATGCCGGCGTTGTTGACCAGTACGTCGATCCGACCGAACTCGTCGACGGTTGCGCCGACGGCCCGGTCGATGGAAGCGGGATCGGTCACATCGAGTTCGACTGCGGAGCTGCGATAACCGAGATCAGTGAGCTTGGCCGCGGATCGCTTGCCATCGGTCTTGTTCCTTGCCGCCACGATGACGTGTTCACCCTGCCTGGCGAGTTGCCGGGCGATCTCCAGTCCGATGCCGCGATTGCCACCGGTGACCAGCGCGACCCTGCGCTCCGGCTGTTCAAACACTGAATCGGTCGGGCCTGAGGAAGTCGAAGCCGGCTTCCTCGGACCCGCTGAGCGCTTCGGCGGCGGCGATGGCTCCGAACGCCGAGGACATCTTGAATCCGGTGCCCGAGAAGCCGGTGGCGCAGTAGATGCGCGGGCTGGTTTTCGAGCTCCCCAACAGCGCAGCCTCGTCGTCCGTGTAAAGGTCCGGATAGGCGTCTGATCGGACGATGTCGGGCATCAGCCCGGGAAGGAATTCGGCAACCGTCTCGGTCGTCTCCACGATCTCTTCCGGGGTGAGTTCTCTGGGCACCGCGGCAGGATCCTCCGTGGGGGAGCCCCGGCCGTCGAGCGTCGCCTTCACGGTCACCTGGTCCATCGTGGGCGTGCCGTAAAGAGAACGATCGCCGGAGATCCGAATGAAGATCGGGAAGCGTTCGGGAGCGAACTGAGCGGCATCGCGGGCGGCGAACCAACTGAGATACGCACGATGCGGGCGCACGTGCCGGCGCAAGCCGGCGGGAAGCAAACTCGTGGACCACCCTCCGCCGGCCACGATGACTCGATCGAACGTCCACGAAGAGCCCCCCGAACTCACAACGACTCCGTCGGCCGCTTCGCGGACTTCTTCGACCGGCGTATGCCGCATGATGGTCGCACCGTTGGACTCGGCGACGTTCAGTGCAGACAGAACCGCGCGATCCGTTCGGAGGAAACCCGCTTCGGGGTCGAAGACGGCGCATTCGCCGTCGCGCAGGTTGTGCTGCGGGTATCGCTGCGCCATCTGGGCCTGATCGAGGATCTCGTGCGGCGCACCGGTGCGTCGGATCGACTCGAGGAGCTGCGGGATATACGGGCCGTCCGGAGAGCCGATCGAGAGTCCGCCGCACTGAGTCAGAATCGTCTGCGACGACTCCGCCTCGAGTTGACGCCACAACTCTCGTGCGCGCTGAAGTATCGGGTAATAGTTGTTCTCGCCCCGGTAGGTCATGCGGAACAGTCGGGTGTCGCCGCCGACCGCGCTTCGAGTGTGTGCGGGCGATTCTGCTTCGAATCCGACCACGGAGTCGGTCAGCCGGGAGGCTTGCCAGAGCGCCATGCTGCCGATGCTGCCGACCCCGATGACGGCGAGTTGCCCATCTGTCATCTACAACACCATCCTCAGGAACTGCTGCGTTCTGGGTTCTTTCGGGTTGGTGATGACTTCACGTGCGTCGCCGCGTTCGACGACGACGCCGCCGTCCATGAACATCAGTGTGTCGGCGACCTCGCGGGCAAAGCCCATCTCGTGGGTTGCGATGAGCATCGTCATGCCGCGCTGGGCGAGGTCCTGCATGACGGCCAGGACTTCTCCGACCCATTCCGGGTCGAGGGCGCTGGTGGGCTCGTCGAACAGCATGATGCTGGGGTCCATTGCCAGAGCCCGGGCGATCGCGACCCTCTGTTGTTGGCCGCCGGAGAGCTGGGACGGATAGTGGTCCTCGAGGCCTGCCAGGCCGACGCTCTTGAGGAGTTCGGCGGCTCGAACGCCGGCTTCCTTCTTCTTTGTTCCTTTCACGAGCACCGGGCCCGACATGACGTTCTCGGCCGCGGTCATGTTGGGGAACAGGTTGAACTGCTGGAAGACCACGCCCATCTTCGTGCGCTGCAGGGCCACGCGTTTGGCGCTGAGCGCGTGGTACGCGGTCGGGGTCTCGTAGTATCCGAGATCCTCGCCATTGACGCGCAGCACTCCCGAGTCGATCGACTCGAGCCCGTCGATGCAGCGCAGCAGGGTGGATTTGCCCGAACCGCTGGGGCCGATGATGCAGCAGATCTCTCCTGACGCGACATCGAGGTCGATGCAGCGCAGCACGGTTCTTTCGCCGAAGCACTTGCGAAGTCCCCGCACATGGACTGTGCCGAGTTCACTCATTTTCCCTCACCAATCAGGATGCTCTCGGTCGGCATGATCGTTCGACCGATCGCCGCGGTGGAGCGCGAATACCGCTTCTCGATCAGAGACTGCGGGTAGCTCAACAACAGGGTCATGGCCAGGTACCACAGACACGCCACAATCAGCAGCGGGATGGTCTGATACGTGCGCGCGTAGATCAACTGAGCGCTCTCCAGGAGCTCGGCGACACCGAGCACGCTGACCAGCGAGGTCTCCTTGAACATCCCTATCACCTGATTGCCGGTGGCCGGAATGATCGACGGCATCGCCTGCGGAATGATGATCTTCCGCATCTTCGTCATCCCACTCATCCCGAGCGAATCCGCGGCCTCCAACTGCCCCTTACCCACCGAGGTGAACCCACCCCGGATGATCTCGGCCATGTACGCGGCCTCATTCAGGGAGAGACCGATGATCGCCGCAGTGGTAGCGCTCATGATCTGATTCACGTCGATCGTCTGCGAAACGTCAGTGAACGGGATCCCGATCGCCAGATGCGGATACAAAGCCGCGATATTGAACCAGAAGATCAACTGCACCAGTACCGGGGTGCCGCGGAAGAAGGTGATGTACGCGGAAGCGGCGAGCATCACCGGACGGATCGAAGAGGCACGCATCACCGCCACCAGCAAACCGACGAGCGTGCCCAACACCATCGAGACCGCCGTCAAGACCAGCGTGAGCCCCAGCCCGCGGAGGATGGACGCGGAAGTGAAGTACTGCGCGACCACCCCCCACTGGTAATTCGGGTTGGTCGTCAGCGTGAACACCAGGCCGGCCGCTATCAGGATGAAAACCACCCACGCGACGTACTCGGCCGCGCTTCTACGGTGGATCCTCGGCTTCTGCGACGCGTCCACGATGTCCGCCTTTCCTGTCTCGCTGCTGCGAACGAGAACCGATGCTCTCGAAGACATGCGGCTACTTCAACAATGTTGCTGTCGTGATCGCACCCGCACCCAAACCCCAAGCGTTCAGGGCCTTCTTGTACTGCGGGCTGTCCAGAACCGACTGCGTCGCAGCGTGCAGGGCGGGGATCAACGGTGAATCCTTCGCGATCCCGAGCGCGACGAGATCCGTTCCGGATTCCTTCTTGTACTGCGGGGTCAGCAACTCGAACGACTGCGACTGCTTCTTGGCCGCCCAACCCAATGAGCTGGTGTCATAGAACACGCCATCGATCCGCTTGGAAGCCAGCTGCGTGAGCGCGTCTTGAACGTTCGGCAGAACAACGGCTTTCACGGCCTTGCCCCCGGCGGCTTCGCACTTCTTCGAGATCAGCGGCACGTACTGCTCGGCCTGAGTCGAGCCCAGGGTCACACCGATGCTGTGTCCGCACAACGAGTTGTCAGCCAAGCTCAACTTCATCGGGTTGCCCGCGCTGACCACCAGCGACGAACCGGCGTCCCAGTAGTCGATCATGCTGAGCACCTTCAACCGTTCAGGCGTCGCACTCATGTCGGTCGCCGTGAAGTCGTATCGACCGGCAGCGATACCCGGAATGATGGTGTCGAACGACACGTTCTCGATGCTGATCTTCAGACCGAGCTTCTTACCGATCAGGCGCACGAAATCAGGGTTGAAGCCGATCGCCGTCGCGTTATCCGAGGCAAGAAAAGAAGTCGGAGGATAGTTCAGGTCCATCGCGACGGTCAGTGTCCCCGCCTTCTTCGTCGAAGCGGGCAACAGCTTCGCGGCAGCCGGATCCACCTTCACACCGGCGGTCACGTCGGTCGAGCTCGATCCGCCGGCGGCCGGCGCGTCCCCGCTTGCCGTGGCACTGCAGCCGCTGACCGCCAGCAGCATTGCTGCACTCGCGGCGGCTAGAGACAGCGTTTTTCCGAATCTCATGGTATGTCCTCTCGGGCCAAGTGACGTCTTCGTCCTTCACATACAACCACGGATTTCGCAGATTGTCGACAGTCTGCTGTAAACTTTCGTCAGTGGGAGGCAATCATGCCCGCTCAGTTCGCCTCGACGGCGGACGGAGACGTCAAACGCGTTGCCGCAACGTTCAAGTGCGAGCTGAACGCGTTCAAAGCGTCGTCGAGGTCGCCATTGGCGAGCAACTCGATCAGCTCCTCGTGATCCGACACGAGATCCAGCCCGGTCGGGTGCGCGATCTCCAGTCGATTGATGCATGCAAGCGCCTCCGCCGAAAGGATCGTATAGGCGTGCAGAAGACGGGAATTGCCGGCCGCTGCGATGAGCCCCGTGTGAAACTCCAAATCGATGGCCGAGATTCGGCGCCGATCGCCGGCCCGGATGGCCTCGGCGAGTTTCGGCAGCACTCCGCTCAATTCTTCTGCGGCGCTCGCCCTGGCAGCGGGACCCGCGGAAACGATCTGGGACACCGCATGTTTTTCCATCGCGAGGCGGGCATCGTAGATCTCCCGGATGTCGGCGGGCGTGAACGAGACGACCGAGACGCCCTTGTTCCTGGCCGCGACCAGAAGTCTCTCCTGCACGAGCAACTGCAGCGCCTCCCTGACGGGAGCCCGCGAGACGCCCAGTTGCCCCGCGATCTTGGCCTCGCCGAGTTGTTCGCCGGGCTGCAGCGTGCCGTCGATGATCATCTGCCGCAGTTCGTCGCTGATGCTGTCCGCGGTCGATCTCAGTTCAAGCGCCTTCAGGTTGCTCAGGCCGGCCATGAAGTACCTCCACCGCGGGGCATAGCTACGGCGGCGCCTCCCCGCAAGCATCCGCCTCGGCCGACGTGTGTCGCCGGCATGTTCCTTAGACCAGAGTATAACATGTCAACAAAAGGTTGCCGACTGTCGACAATCGGCACCATCCGGGCTATATTGATCCGAAACGGCCGAGGACGTGCGCAATGTCCCGGCGCCGCCAGGACCCAAGAAGATTGGACACGTTATGACAGACACGAGCTTTCGGCCGAAGTACATCTCGTTCGACTGCTACGGCACCCTGATCAATTTCGAGATCGAGAGTGTCACGCGCAGGCTGATCGGCGATCGTCTGTCGGAGGAGCAGATCAAGGCCTTCCTGCCCCGGTTCAGCAAGTATCGCTATGACCAGGTGTGCGGCGCCTACTATGCCTACGCGGAGGTGCTTCACGACGCCTACACCCGAACCTGCCGCAAATGGGGTCTCGACGTGCAGGCAGACGCGGGGGAGCAGCTCGCAGCTTCAGTGCTCACCTGGGGACCCCACCCGGATGTCGTCGAGCCCTTGAAGACGATGGCCGCCAATTTCGAGCTGGTCATCCTCTCCAACGCCGACACGAGATTCCTCGACACCTCCGTGCCGAAGTTGGAGGCCGAATTCCATGCCGTCTTCACGGCGGAGCAGGCCGGCTTCTACAAGCCGCGTTATCAGGCCTTCGAGTACATGCTCGACCAGCTGAACGCCGCTCCGGAGGACTTCCTTCACGTGTCGTCTCACACTCGTTACGACCTGATGCCCGCCGATGATCTCGGCTTCACGAACAAGATCATGCTCGATCGCGGGTACGACCCGCAGAGCCCGGCTTACAACTACACGATCGTGAAATCCCTCGGCGAGCTCAACTCGCTGCTCGGGATCTGATCCGCGAACCAATTAGGAGGTCCTGGTGAAACTCACTCCGTACTGGCTGGACACGGCGACGCCGTCCGGCGATTATCGGCGCACGCCCGTGCCTGAGAAGGCCGACGTCGTGGTCATCGGCGCCGGGCTGACGGGATTGTCGGCAGGGCTGGAGCTGGCCAAGCAAGGCGCTGATGTCGTCGTGATCGACGAGCACACCGTCGGGTGGGGGGCGTCGGGACGAAACGGCGGCATGGCCACCACAGGGCTCGCGATCGGGTTCGGGACTGCGGTCAAGCGGTACGGCGAAGGGCGGGCCGTCGGGATGTTCCGGGAATACAACCGGGCCATCGACACGGTCGAGAGCCTCGTCCGGGACAACGAGATCGACTGTGATTTCGAGCGCTCGGGCAAGCTTTCTCTGGCGTTCAAGCCCGGGCACCTTGACGGCATGTACGCGACGCAGAAGAGCCTCGCGAAACTCGCCGATTATCACGTTTCCGTGGTTCCCAAGGCGCAGATCCATGACGAGATCGGCACCGACTTCTATCACGGCGGCATGGTCGACCCGCTCGGGGCAGGGGTGCACGTCGGCAAATTCGTGCACGGGCTGGCGCAGGCAGCGGTGGCATCCGGCGCCGTCATCTGCGAAGACGCAAAAGCCATGAAACTCTCCAGGATCTCCGGCGAGGTTCACGAGGTGCAGACGACCCGTGGAGTGATCAGGGCGGACAAAGTACTCGTGGCGACGAGCGGCTACACCGGTTCCCTGACTCCCTGGCTGCAGCGGCGTGTGGTTCCGGTCGGCAGTTTCATCATCGTCACCGAACCCCTCGCTCAAGAGGTGGTCGACCGGATACTGCCGCATCGCCGTCAGGCGGCGGACGCAAAGCTTCTCACCTATTACTTCCGCATCACGCCGGACAACCGGCTGCTGTTCGGCGGCCGCGCGAGGTTCGCACTGTCGAATCCGGAATCGGATTTGAAGAGCGCAGAGATTCTGCATCGCGCCATGACGACGCTCTTCCCCTATCTGGCCGGAACGCAGATCGACTACACCTGGGGCGGCCTCGTCGACATCTCGATGGACCAGATGGTGCACGCCGGCGTGCACGATGGCGTGTTCTACTCGATCTGCTACAGCGGTCATGGCGTGCAGATGGCCAGCCACATGGGCAAGCAGATGGCCTTGCGATTGATCGGCCGACCCAGCACGGAGGTATGGCAGAGTCTGAAATTCCCCCCGGTTCCCGGGCATTTCGGCCCTCCCTGGTTCCTGCCGTTCATCGGTGTCGGCGCCAAGATCGTCGACTTGGTGAGCTAGCGGATCTTCGTGATGGACGTGTACGAACAATCACTACTCACGCGGACGGCCGCGCCGGAAAATGGGTTAGCCGGACTTGCGCCGGGCGGGGCGTTCATCGCCGGAACGTGGCAGACCTCTGGTCTGGAGCTGGCGGTTGCCGATCCGGAAGACGGGCGCGTCCTCGGTCACGTCGCCGTGTCGACGAAAGAGGATGTCGATCGGGCGATCTCGGGGGTCGCGGAATCCCTGGGCGCGGAAGCCTGGCCCGTGTGGGCCAGGAGAGAGAGCCTGGAGGCGTCAGCTCGCCTCGTCCAGGCGCGGGCAGGCGACTTTGCGCGGCTGATCGCCTCCGAAGGTGTGAAAACGCTGGCCGAGGCGGAGCGCGAAGTTCGTCGTTGCGTCGAGACTCTGCGTCTCTCGGCCGAAGCGGGCGCGTTCTTGACCGGAGAGACCATCCCGTTCGACAGCAGCCGCAACGGGGCCGGCAAGATCGGCTGGTTCACCCGGGAGCCGGTCGGCATCGTCGCGGCGATCACTTCGTTCAACGATCCCTTGAACCTGGTCGCCCACAAAGTCGGCCCTGCGTTGATGGGCGGCAACGGCGTCGTGCTCAAGCCATCGTCGTTCACTCCGCTCACCGCGCTTGCCCTCACGGACGTGCTGGTGACCTCCGGAGTCCCGGCCGGCCGGATCGCTGTGATCTGCGGCGGAGCGGAGGTCGGAAACGCGCTGGTCACCGACAGCCGGATCTCGCTGGTCTCATTCACGGGCGGTCCCCTCACGGCGCGGAAGATCACCGACGTGTCGGGCCCGCGAAAGATGTTGATGGAGTTGGGCGGAGACAACCCCTCCATCGTCTGTGCGGACGCAGACCTCTCCATGGCGGTCGACGGCGTCGTCAGCGGCGCGTTCGGAGTGGCGGGGCAGAACTGTCTTTCCGTGCAGCGTGTCTACGTTCACGCTTCATTGTTCGATCGTTTCCTCCGCGAGGTCGTCGACAAGACCGATCTGTTGCAGGTGGGAAGCAAGTTCGATCCGAGCACGGACATCGGGCCGCTCATCAGCGAGGCCGCGGCGATCAGAGTCGAGAGCTGGGTCGATGACGCGCGGGCGCGCGGAGCGAGTGTCCATGTCGGAGGCCGGCGTACGGGCGCCTTCTACCACCCCACCGTTCTCACGGGAGTGGCCGCTGACTCTCCGCTCATCACGGAAGAAGTGTTCGGTCCCGTCGTCACGATCATGCCGTTCGATGACCTCGATGAGGCGATCCGTGCTGCGAACAGCACGGATTACGCACTTCAAGCGGGTGTCTTCACGCAGTCGATCGACACCGCTTACAGTGTCGCGTCGCGGATCGTTGCGGGAGCCGTGATCGTCAATGGCACGAGCGACCTTCGTTCCGACGCCATGCCGTTCGGCGGGTTCAAGAGTTCGGGCATCGGAAGGGAAGGCGTTCGATTCGCATTGGAAGCGATGACCGAGCCGAAGAGCACCATCGTGAACCTGTCGGCTCACGCCGTATAGCCGTATAGCCGTATAGCCGTAAAAAGGTCGGCCCTGTCATTTCGACAGGGCCGACCTTTTGCTTACTCGTCTCAGACCTCCTTGGCCATCGAGAGGTACTT
>DATMTS010000019.1:0-1692 GCA_035564555.1 Humibacter sp. | reverse complement strand
CGGGAACAAGTGATCGCGGCGACGCTGCTCGGGGAGATCTCCAGGCAGGCCCCGCTACACTAACCCGAGTCATCACCCCAGAAGGAGTCCGCATTGAGCCCAGATAGCCGCCTGCTCGCAGGCCGATATCAGGTGGGCGAGCTCATCGGCCGGGGCGGCATGTCGGATGTTCATCGCGGCACCGACTCGCGACTCGGGCGAACGGTCGCGATCAAGCTGCTCAAGCCGTCCCTGGCGACCGATCCCGCGTTCCGCACGCGCTTCCGTCAGGAGGCGCAGGCCGCGGCCCGCATGACGCATCCCACCATCGTCCGCGTGTTCGACGCCGGGGAAGAGACGGTGCGCGAGCCGAACGGGCACGAGGCGCAGCTGCCCTTCATCGTGATGGAGTACGTCGACGGCGTCCTTCTGAAAGATCTCATCGCGAAGGGTCCGCTCGAGTTGTCCGAGGCGGTGCGCATCACCGAGGGCATCCTGACCGCGCTCGAGTACTCGCACCGAGCGGGCGTCGTGCACCGCGACATCAAGCCCGGCAACGTGATGATCACGAAGACCGGCCAGGTGAAGGTGATGGACTTCGGCATCGCCCGCGCCATCAGCGACTCGTCCGCGACGGTCGCCCAGACCACGGCTGTGCTGGGTACCGCCAGCTACTTCTCACCCGAGCAGGCCAAGGGCGAGTCCGTCGATGCTCGTACCGACCTCTATTCGACCGGTGTCGTCCTCTTCGAGATGCTGACCGGGCGTGCCCCGTTCCGCGGCGACACCCCGGTCGCGATCGCCTACCAGCACGTCAGCGAGACCGCGGTCGCGCCGAGCACGGTGAACCCCAAGATCTCCCCCGCGATGGATGTGGTGGTCGCCCGGGCCCTGACCAAGGACCGCTTCGAGCGCTACCAGACCGTGGCCGAGTTCCGGGCCGACCTCGAGGAGGCCGCGGCCGGCCGCGTCCCGAAGCGCAAGCACGAGGACGAGTTCGCCGAGACCCTGTTCGGTCCCCCGCCCAGCACGGTGTCGGGACCGGAGGCGGCCTTCCGTCAGCTCGCCGAGGACCAGACGATGACGCGCACCCAGCGGCGCCCTCCCGTCATCTGGATCTGGGCCGGCATCGCCATCATGGCGGTCGTGATCGTCGCCGTGCTCGGGTGGGTCCTGCGTCTTGCTCCGAGCACCACGATGCCGGACAGCTCGCGCAAGGTACCCAACTTGTCGGGGCAGACCCTCGACAAGGCGACCTCGGAACTCGACGGCATGAAGCTGAAGTGGTCGCAGACCACCGAGTCGAGCCCCACCTACTCGCAGGGCCAGGTGATCCGCACCGATCCGGCCGCCGGAATCGTCGTCGCGACGGGCGACACCATCATGCTCTACGTCTCCACCGGCAAGAAGACCGTGTCGGTCCCCGACGTCCACAACATGACGGTGGTTGCGGCGACGCAGGCGCTGCAACAGGCGGGGCTGACGGTCGGACCGACCACCACGGAGAACTCGCCCAGCGTCCCGGCCAACGTGGTCATCTCCACCGATCCCGCGGCGAACGCGTCCGCCCATGAGGGCGACGCGATCGGTCTTCATGTGTCGAGTGGCAAGGTGACGCTCACCGACCTCACCGGGCAGACCATCCAGGCGGCCACGGGCATCCTGTCCCAGCTGGGGCTGACGGGCAACCCGAAACCCGACCCGACCTGTCCG
>DATMTS010000018.1:0-63223 GCA_035564555.1 Humibacter sp. | reverse complement strand
AATCCAGACCAAGCGCCCTCTCACCTGATTTCGATACCCGGGTCAGTTGCGCGACAGCGCCATCATGCGCAAGAACTCGATGTAGAGCCACACGATCGTGACCATGAGCCCGAACGCTCCGTACCAGCCCATCTTGCGCGGCGCCCGGTTGGCGACGCCCTGCTTGATGAAGTCGAAATCGAGCACCAGCGAGTACGCGGCCATCAGCACGGCGAAGACTCCGATCAGGATGCCGAGTGGAATGCCGAACACCTTGGCCGAGTAGAGGCCGAAGGCCAGGTCGCTGTTGACTCCGCCGAAGAACATCAGGCCGAGGTTGATCAGGCCGAAGACGAGGTAGCCGACCATGGCGATCAGCCAGATCTTGGTGGCCTTCTTCGACGCGCGCACCTTGCCGCTGGCGAACAGTGCGAGCGTCACGCCGAACACCACGAGCGTGGCGAGCACGGCCTGCACGACCACGCCAGGCCAGAGCTGCTCGAACAGGGCGGAGATGCCGCCGACGAACAAGCCCTGCGCGGCGGCGTACAGGATGATGAGGGGAGCCGACGGGCTGCGCTTGAACGAGTTGACCAGGCCGAGCGCGAGACCGGCGATCATCCCGATCCAGAACAGCCCTGGCACGTACCAGCCGACGGCCGCGGTCACCAGCAGCACGAGGAACAGCAGTACCGACTTGCCGATGGTGTCATCGACGGTCATCCGGTCGGTCTCGGCTGCGGTCGCCGCCGGAGCCTCATAGAGCTGCTGCAGACCATCCGCCGTGGCGAGCCCTGTCGCCTCGGTGGTGGCCGCGGCCCTGTTCGGGCGGAACGCGGGATTGCGCGAGAATGCGGGGTTCGAGAGTGCCATGAACCAACGCTACCGAAGATCTGTCAGCTCTGGGCTGACAGTTCGCCGGGTCGCATCCGGCCGCCTCGCTAGGATCAGGCCATGCGTGCAGCGCCGTCGCCCCTGATCATCGGTCATCGCGGCGCGAGCGGATACCGTCCGGAGCACACCAGCGCGGCGTACGAACTGGCGTTCGCCCTCGGCGCCGACGCAGTCGAGCCCGACATCGTCGCCACGCGTGACGGGGTGCTCGTGCTGAGGCATGAGAACGACGTCTCCGTGACGACGGATGTGGCCTCCCGACCCGAGTTCGCCGGCCGGCGAACCACGAAGCGCATCGACGGCGCCGAGGTGACCGGCTGGTTCACCGAGGATTTCAGCTGGGACGAGCTGAAGACGTTGCGCGCGTGCGAGCGCCTCGGTCCGCTGCGCTCCGGCAGTGCGACGTTCGACGGCAGGTTTCCGATCATGCGTTTGAGCGAATTGTTCGAACTCATCGATCGGGCGTCCGAGCGGTCGGGGCGCTCGCTGGGCATGGTCGCCGAGATCAAGCACGCGACCTATTTCGAGTCGATCGGGCTGCCGCTGGACGAGTTGTTCGCCGCTGCGGCGACGGATGCCGGCTGGGGCGGCGATCGCGGCCGCCTGGTCGTCGAGTCGTTCGAGCGGACGGTGCTCGGCAAGGTGCGCGCTCGGGGCATCATGGCCAAGCGCGTCTATCTGATCGAACCCGATGGGGCGCCGGCCGACGAAGTCGCGGCGCACGGGGCGGCGGCCCGGCGGTACACGGACGACGTGACAGAGGAGGGGCTCTTCGAACTGGCCACCGCCATCGAATCGGAACGGGTCGACGGCATCAGCGTCGCAAAATCGCTTGTGCTCGACGCGTCATCGCCGGACGGAACCACCGACCTCGTCGACCGCGCGCACGGCGCCGGACTCGGCGTGTTCTGCTGGACGCTGCGACCGGAGAACGCGTTTCTGGCCGAGCAGTTCCGCCACGGCACGCAGGGAGCCGCCTGGGGAGACTGGCGGGGCGAGTTCGAACTGCTGATCGACTCCGGGGTGGACGGCGTATTCACCGACCAACCCGACCTGGTGGCCGACGTGCGGGCATCCCGCTGATCGTTCCCGCGGCGAATCCCAATGGATCCCCGGAGTGGAGGAGCGCGGAAGCCGCAGCTGCGTGTCGGACGCGCCGCCTAGAATCGAGAGAGCATGACATCCTTCGATTCGAGCGACGCGCGGGGCGCCTCGGTTGCCACCGGCTCGACGCCGATCATCCTCGACGGTCCCGGGCCGTCCTTCGACGAGCACGGCGTCGCGACAGGGGATGCGGCATCCTCGCTGCTCGACGGGCTCAATCCCGAGCAGCGCGAAGCGGTGGTCTATCGCGGGCCGGCCCTGCTCATCGTCGCCGGTGCCGGATCGGGAAAAACGCGGGTGCTCACCCATCGCATCGCGAGCCTGATCGGCAGCCGAGAGGCATGGCCCAGCCAGATCCTCGCGATCACCTTCACCAACAAGGCCGCCGCCGAAATGCGCGACCGCGTCGAGTCGCTGCTGGGGCAGGCATCCGAGGGCATGTGGATCTCGACGTTCCACTCGGCGTGCGTGCGTATCCTGCGCCGGGAGGCCGAGAACTTCGGTTTCACCAAGAGCTTCACGATCTACGACTCGGGCGACTCCCGCGCACTGCTCAAACGCATCATCAAAGACCTCGAGGCCGATGCCTTCGGCTTCACCCCGGCCAACGCCGCGGCCAAGATCTCGAAGCTGAAGAACGAGCTCTCCGACGCGGAGAGCTACGCACGCGTGGCGAACCGGTCCGATCCGCAGGAGGCGACCTTCCTCGAGATCTTCCGCCAGTACACCCGGGCGCTCACCCAGGCGAACGCGTTCGACTTCGACGACCTGATCAGCCAGACGGTGTATCTGTTCCGGGCCTTCCCGCGCGTCGCTGCGACCTATCAACGGCGGTTCCGTCACATCCTGGTCGACGAATACCAGGACACCAACCACGCGCAGTATTCCCTCATCCGCGAGCTGACCCGTGCGGTGCCGCAGCAGTACGTCGACGAGATGGAGGCCGCGGGGATGCACGTGGCGAATCTGGCGACCCGGGGCGGCGAGATACCGGGCGCGTCGCTGACGGTGGTGGGTGACTCCGATCAGTCGATCTATGCCTTCCGGGGTGCAGACATCCGCAACATCTCCGAGTTCGAACGCGACTTTCCCGGTGCGAAGGTCGTTCTGCTCGAGCAGAACTATCGCTCGACCCAGAACATCCTCTCCGCCGCGAACGCGGTGATCTCGAACAACTTCGACCGCAAAGACAAGAAGCTCTGGACCGCGGGCGGTGATGGCGAGAAGATCATCGGGTTCACCGGATACTCCGGTCACGATGAGGCGCAGTTCGTGGCCGACGAGATCGAGAAGCTGCACGCGGCCGGCATGCCGTACAGCCAGATCGCCGTGTTCTACCGCACCAACGCGCAGACCCGGGCTCTGGAGGAGATCTTCATCCGCTCGGCGCTGCCGTACCGCATCATGGGCGGCACCAAGTTCTACGAGCGGGCCGAGATCAAGGATGCTTTCGGTTACCTGATCGCCGTGGCCAACCCGCAAGACGGACTCGCTCTGCGGCGCATCCTGAACACTCCCAAACGTGGTATCGGGCCGGCAACCGAGACGCAGCTCGGCAGCTTCGCCGAGGCCAACGGCGTGAGCTTTCGCGAGGCGATGCGCAACGCCGCGGCTCTCGGCCTCGGCCCGAAGGTGACGAACGCGATCCTGCAGCTCGCGACACTGCTCGACGAGGGCGCCGCGAAGATCGATCCGGATGCGCCGGGTGGCCCGAGTTCGGTTGCGGATCTGCTCACCTTCCTGCTGGAGCACAGCGGACTGCTCGACGCCTTGCGCAACAGCCGCGATCCGCAGGACGAGGCTCGAGCCGAGAACGTCGAAGAGCTCGTCGCCGTCACGCGCGAGTTCGGTCGCAACAACCCCGAGGGCACGCTTGTCGACTTCCTCACCGAGGTGTCTCTCGTTGCGGCGGCCGACGAGATCGACGACGCGAGCGGCACCGTCTCATTGATGACGCTGCACACGGCGAAGGGACTCGAGTACGACGCGGTGTTCCTCACCGGCGTCGAGGAAGACCTGCTGCCGCACCGCATCTCCGCCGGTGAGCCGGGCGGTCCCGCCGAAGAACGCCGCCTGTTCTACGTGGGGATCACTCGCGCGCGCAAGAGGCTGTACCTCTCGCTCGCGATGACCCGCGCGCAATACGGTGAGACGGCCGTGGCGATGCCCAGCCGGTTTCTGCAGGAGATTCCCGCTGAACTCATCGAGTGGCGGCAATCGCCCGGCATGGCGACCAGCCGCGGTGGCACGCAGCCGCGGGCTCTCAACGCTCGCCGAGACGGGGGATACGGCGGCTACGGTCGGCGGGCGAGCGCGCAGGACTCGGCGGTGCCGGGGCTTGCAGCGGGCAAGCCGAAGACCGAGTGGGCCAATCGCATCACCGGGCAGGTGCGCGACAACGGTGACCTCACGTTGCAGCCTGGTGACCGCATCCGGCATGTGGACTTCGGCGACGGCCGCGTGCTGGATGTGACGGGGGAGGGCACCAAGCGCGTCGCGCACGTGCAGTTCGAGCGGGCGGGCACCAAGAAGCTGCTGATCAAGATCGCGCCGATCGAGAAGCTGTAGTGCCGTAACGAGTTCTGGGCTAGCCCTGCAGGGTGCCGGTGAGCACGCCGGCGCCGGAGAGCGCTTCGGCCAGTGCGTTGGCCGTGTCGACGAAGGCTCCGTCGGTCTTGCTGGCGCCGATCGCCCCGCCTTTGAGCACTCCGGCGCCCAGGTTGCGGTTCAATCTGGCGATCAGCTGTCCCTGCTGGTCCACGAAGAATTCGACGGTGAATGAGACGTGGAAGTTCTTGCCGGCCAGCGCGCCCAGCCACACGGTCGCTCCCAGGCTTCCTCGCTTGGCCGCGAGATCGCCGGTCTCCGAGGGCTCGAGTGCGAATCCCTGTGCGGTCAGAGTGTTCGCGACGATCGCGCGCGCCGCTGCGTGGTCGCCGGAGATGAAGTAGTCGAATGAGGACGCCACCGGGTCGCCTTTCGAGTTCGGGTTCGGATCGGGCTTGTGTTTCACGCGGGCTGGGGAACGCGCGAACGCACCGCCGCTCCCGCCCGGATTCCGGACGATGCACGGCAAAGTGCGCAGCGAAAGCCTAGCGGCACGGGTGTTCGACGGCCGATATCGTGGGGGCATGGCCGACTCCTCCCGTTCCGTGCGCGACGGTCTGCGTCACTCGCTGGCCTCGTTCTCCACCGAACTGGTCAACGACGCATCGCGCGACCTGGACCTCCTGGGAACGAGACGACAAGTGCTCGTGATGTGCGAGGACAACGCGTCGGTTCCTTCGGTGGTCGCCGGCGAGTCCGCGTCGATCGCGCGCGCGATCGACGGCATCGTGGAACGACTTCGCCGGGGCGGTCGCCTCATCTATGTCGGCGCCGGAACGCCGGGAAGGCTCGGGGTTCTGGATGCGAGCGAGATTCCCCCTACGTACGGCACAGAACCCTCCACCGTCGTCGGGCTGATCGCCGGCGGACCGGATGCGTTGCACCGAGCCGTCGAGAACGCCGAGGACGACGCGGCGGCTGGGCGTGGCGAGATCGCAGACCTCGGCATCGGCCCGGACGACGCGGTCGTCGGGATCTCGGCCTCCGGCCGCACTCCGTATGTGCTCGCTGCCGTGCGCGAAGCGCGCGCCCGTGGAGCCTTCACCGTCGGTTTCGCCTGCAACCCCGAATCCGCTCTGGGTGCAGTCGCGCACGTCGCGATCGAGACCGTGGTCGGGCCGGAGATCGTCACAGGTTCCACCCGGCTCAAGGCGGGCACGGCGCAGAAACTCGTGCTGAACACGATCAGCACCCTCTCGATGGTGCAGCTCGGCAAGGTGTACGGAAACCTGATGGTCGACATGAAGGCGACCAACGAGAAGCTGCGCGCCAGGGCCGAACGAACCGTCATGCTCGCCACGGGCACCGACGCTTCGACCGCGGCTGCCGCGCTGGCGGAGGTCGACGGATCGGTCAAGGCCGCCATCCTCGTCGTCATCTCAGGACTCGACGGCGACGCGGCGATGCGCGCACTGGCCGAGCATGACGGGATGCTGCGCGCCGCGATCGCAGGCCACACACCGGCATCCGGGGCGGCGGGTGCCGCACGGCCGGAGGGGCCAGGCGGCGACCCTCACTGACACGTTGCCGTACGTCGACGCGCTTCGGCGCCGGCTTTCGAAGAGCGCTGTCGGGCGGCGACGCCGGATCCGCAACGCCGACGAGCCTGTGCGGCGATGTCAGTGGTTCGGTTCACCCTTGAAGCATGACCAGGGATGAGCGATACATCATCGAAAACGCCGGATCAGGCGACGATCTCGACGCGTTGCTCGCGACCCGCCGGTGTGCAGACTGCGCCGAATTCACCTTCATCTTCATCGACGGCTTGTGGTTGTGCCAGGTCTGCGCAGACGAACGCGAGTCGGAGCGCTCCGGGAACGCCGTCGACGCGGTCGTCGGCGATTCCGGCCCGGCAGATCCGTCGAGCCTCTCGAACGTCTCACGCGCCGCCTGAGAGGCAGGCCGGAGCGGCGTCATCGCTCGAATGGGCACGCGGCCGGTTTGCTGGAATCGGCGCGCAACCGGAAGGTGAAGGGCGACCTGTCGGCGTCGCTCATGCCGGCGCTACACGCAGATCGCGCAGCAGTGCGTCGCGCAACGCGTGCCGCACTCCGACCGGAAGGCGCGGATAGACGGCTCGGGTCATCGAGATGAACCGGTCGAAGCGTCTTTGGTTCCTGCTCGTCAGCGTGAGCGCGAAAGCCTGCCGCACGTCGGCAGGCAGCAGCGCGACGGTGCACAACCGCGCCCAGGGCATCAGCGCCCGCAGCCAGAGCGGGGCGCCGCGCGCCATCAACAGCTCGCGGACGACGCGGCGGGTGGCGGGGTCGGCTCGCAGCGTCGGAAGCACGCCGCTCCAGTAGCGCTGGAACGCCGCACGATCCGCCGGCCACGTCTCCTGCGGCACCTGGAGCGCCGTGCCGATCACCGCATACTCGCGGTAGACGCGATCGGCGGATTCCTCGTCGAGCTGCCCGAAGACCCGCTGATACAGATCGACGGCCGTGTCGTACAGCGTCGCGGCCACCCACAGCTGCAGCTCCGGGTCGTAGGCGTCGTATCCCGTCGAGCCATCGGATGCGGGCGCGTGCACCGGGGCGTGCGCGGCGTTCACCCGCCGCCTCACCTCCGCCTTCTGGGTGGCGTTGCCGTAGACGACCGCATACACGTACGTCATCGTCGCGCGAAGCCGGTCGAGCGGGCGGGACGCGAAGTCGCTGTGCTCGGCGACACCGCGTCCCACGGCAGGATGCGCGATCTGCAACAGGATCGCGCGGCCGCCGCCGGCGAGCAGGATGCCCTCGGCTGCGATGTCCCTCAGCCCGCGCGTCATGCGGCAACCATACCCACGACCTCCGCTCATTGCAGGAGCGGTCAGCCGGACACGGTAGGCTTTGCGACGGCGAATTTATCTCGGCGTCGAGCTATTTGAGAGCGCCCAGCTCGCGAGCGGATTGGGAAATAAGTGGATCTTTACGAGTATCAGGCCAGAGACCTTTTTGAGAAGTACGAGGTGCCGGTTCTCCCTGGCATCGTCGCAGACACGGCCCAGGAGGTGCGCGCGGCGGCCGAGAAGCTCGGCGGGGTCGTCGTGGTCAAGGCGCAGGTGAAGACCGGCGGCCGCGGCAAGGCCGGCGGCGTGAAGGTCGCGAAGAACCCCGACGAGGCGGAAGCCGCGGCGAACGCGATTCTCGGCCTGGACATCAAGGGCCACGTCGTGAAGCGCGTCATGGTCGCCGGCGGTGCCCGCATCGCCCGCGAGTTCTACTTCTCGGTGCTGCTCGACCGGGCCAATCGCTCCTACCTGTCGCTGGCCAGCGTCGAAGGCGGCATGGAGATCGAGCAGCTGGCCGTCGAGAAGCCCGAAGCGCTCGCCCGCATCGATGTGGACCCGGGCACCGGAATCGACGACGCCAAAGCCGTCGAGATCGCGAAGGCGGCGGGCTTCGACGAGGAGCTGACGCAGAAGGTCGCTCCCGTGCTGGTCAAGCTGTACGACGTGTACAAGGGCGAGGACGCCACCCTCGTCGAGGTCAATCCCCTCGTGCTCACCGAAGAGGGCGACATCATCGCACTCGACGGCAAGGTGACGCTCGACGCCAACGCCGACTTCCGGCATCCCGATCACGAGGCGCTTGAAGACAAGGACGCCGCGGATCCGCTCGAGGCCAAGGCCAAGCAGCACGACCTGAACTACGTCAAGCTCGACGGCGAGGTCGGCATCATCGGCAACGGAGCCGGACTGGTCATGTCGACATTGGATGTCGTCGCCTATGCCGGGGAGGCGCACGGGGGCGTGAAGCCCGCGAACTTCCTCGACATCGGAGGCGGCGCATCCGCCGAGGTCATGGCGGCCGGGCTGGACGTCATCCTGAACGATGCGCAGGTCAAAAGCGTGTTCGTGAACGTGTTCGGCGGCATCACCGCGTGCGACGCAGTGGCCAACGGCATCGTCAAGGCGCTGGAGATCCTCGGCGACGAGGCGAACAAGCCTCTGGTCGTGCGGCTCGACGGAAACAACGTGGACGAGGGCCGTCGCATCCTGCGTGAGGCGGCGCATCCGCTCGTCACGCTGGCCGACACCATGGACGAAGGCGCCGACAAGGCCGCCGAACTGGCATCGAAGTAGGAGCGCGAACAATGTCGATTTTCCTCAACAAGGACTCCAAGGTCATCGTCCAGGGCATCACCGGCGGAGAGGGCACCAAGCACACCGCGCTCATGCTCAAGGCGGGCACCCAGGTCGTCGGCGGCGTCAACGCGCGCAAGGCGGGCACGTCGGTCTCGCACGTCGCGAAGGACGGCTCGTCGGTCGACCTGCCCGTGTTCGGCTCGGTGGTCGAGGCGATCGAGAAGACCGGGGCGGATGCCTCGATCATCTTCGTACCGCCGGCATTCGCCAAGGACGCGATGGTCGAGGCCATCGATGCCGAGATCCCGTTGCTCGTGGTGATCACCGAGGGCATCCCCGTGCAGGACTCCGCGGAGGCCTGGGCGCACGCGAAGGCCAAGGGCAACAAGACCCGCATCATCGGTCCGAACTGCCCCGGCATCATCACCCCCGGTGAGTCGCTGGTCGGAATCACCCCCGCCAACATCACCGGCAAAGGGCCGATCGGGCTCGTCTCGAAGTCGGGAACGCTGACGTACCAGATGATGTACGAACTGCGTGACCTGGGCTTCTCCACCGCGATCGGCATCGGCGGCGACCCCGTCATCGGAACGACGCACATCGACGCTCTCGCCGCATTCGAAGCGGACCCGGAGACGAAGGCCATCGTGATGATCGGTGAGATCGGCGGGGACGCTGAAGAGCGTGCGGCCGACTTCATCAAGGCGAACGTCACCAAGCCCGTCGTCGGCTACGTCGCCGGATTCACCGCTCCGGAGGGCAAGACCATGGGGCACGCCGGTGCCATCGTCTCCGGCTCGGCCGGCACCGCTCAAGCCAAGAAGGAAGCACTCGAAGCCGCAGGCGTCAAGGTCGGCAAGACGCCGAGCGAGACCGCACGCCTGCTCCGCGAGGTCGTAGGCGCGTAAGAGGTCGTCGCCGCGTCGCCACGCTGCGCTCGCGCGCGCCGGTTCCGCCCGCGCCATCCGGCCGCCGTGCGCCATTTCTCCCGCCACGCGCCAGAAGTTCTGGCGCAATACGAGAGAAGTGGCGCACGGTGGGCTGCAGGTGCACGGTGGGCTGCAGGCGCAGGGTGGGCTGCAGGTGCACGGTGGGCTGCAGGTGCACGGTGGGTGCAGCCTGAGGGCCTGCTGGTGCCGCAGGGCGCCGCAGGCAGGACGGGTGCAGCCGGGCAGTGCCGACGGTCGCCGCGATCGCGCGCTGCCCCAGCGCGCCCACCCGGGCGTCGGCCGGTTCGCCGGTAGGGTCGAGAACGCATGAATCGTCTGACCGTCGCCCTGCTCGCCGCCCTCGACGCGGTCATCGTCGTCGCCATCGGCATCGGAGTCGCGCTCGTTCCGCTGACCGTGATGTGGGCGGTGCAGTTCCACCTCGACGTCGACTGGACCGTGTTCTGGCGGGCCGGCGCCGACGCCTGGCTGCTCGGGCATGGCGCGGACCTCGCCGTCACTTTGCCCGCCACGACGGTCGCGGCGCTTGGTGCGGGAGGCGCGGCGATGTCGTTCCCGATCACCATCGCCGCACTGGGCATCGCTCTGTTCGTCGTGTTGATGGGGGCGCGAACCGGAGCGCGTGCTGCAGGCACGTCGTACCGCATCACGGGTGCGGTTTCGGCGATCGTGGCATACGCGGTGCTCGCAGCCGTCATCACGTTCACTGCAGGCTCGCCCGTCGCCCGGCCTTCCGCGTGGCAGGGCGTCCTTCTTCCGCCGTTCGTGTTCGCGGTGGGGGTGTTGCTCGGACTCGGCATCGGCATCACGCGCGCCCGAGGGAACGCCCCGGCGGCATCCGCCTCCCACACCACATCGACGACGCACGCGACCCACGGGGCATCGGGTTACGCGGCATCCCCCTACGCCCCACCCGCCGCGACGGTTCCCTCCGAGAGGGCCGACCACGATACCCCGCTCGGCGCCCTGAATCGACTGCGCCCGGCAACCCGCGTCGCGATCGTCGCCGCCTGTCGCGGCGGTGCTGCCGCGACCGCGATGCTGCTCGGGGCATCCGCCGCGGTCGTCGCCGTCTCGATCGCCGCGCACTACGCGCAACTGGTCGCCCTGTACGAGAGCCTGCAGGCCGGCGTGCTCGGCGCGACCGCGGTGACCGTCGCGCAGCTCGCGCTGCTACCGAACGCCGTGGTCTGGGCGGCATCCTGGCTGGCCGGTCCCGGGTTCGCGCTGGGCACCGGATCATCCGTCTCGCCGGTGGGCACCGTCGTCGGCCCCGTTCCGGCCGTGCCGCTGCTGGGCATCCTGCCCCACGGATCGTCCGCGCTCGCGTTCGCCGGGCTGGTCGTGCCGGTGCTCGCCGGATTCGCAGCAGGTTACTTGACCCGTTCGCGCTCCTTGCGGGGCGTCGCCACCCACGCCGGCAGGCTCACGCTCGTGGCCGTCGGCATCGGATGCTTCGCCGGGGTCATCGTCGGATTGCTCGCGTGGTCGTCGTCGGGTTCCCTCGGGCCGGGTCGGTTGCAGGATGCCGGGCCGAACGGCTGGCTCGTCGGCCTCGCCGTCGGCGTCGAGGTCGCCGCCGGCGCCCTCGTCGGCGCGTTCTCCGCTCATCGGCGCAGCTAGGCTAGGGGCGTGCTCTCACTCGTCGTCCTGGCCTCCGGTGGCGGTTCGAATCTTGCGGCGCTGCTCGAGGCGGCTGAGGACGCCGAGTTCCCGGCTCGCGTCGTTGCGGTCGGCAGCGACCGGGATGACGCGGGGGCGCTTGAGCGCGCCGAGGCCTACGGCATCCCCTCGTTCACCGTCGCGTTCTCGTCGTTCGACAGCCGTGACGCGTGGGGAGACGCGCTGCTGGAACAGATCGACCAGTGGGGACCCGACCTGGTCGTGCTCTCCGGCTTCATGCGGCTGCTGCCGCGCCGGGTGGTCGATGCATTGGCTCCGAATCTGATCAACACGCATCCCGCCTACCTGCCCGAGTTTCCCGGGGCGCATGGTGTGCGCGATGCGTTGCGGGCTGGTGTCACCGAGACCGGCGCGAGCGTGATCGTCGTCGACAACGGAGTCGATTCCGGCCCGATCATCGCACAGGAACGCGTTCCCGTACTGCCCGGCGACACCGAGGGGTCGTTGCACGAGCGCATCAAGAACGTCGAACGCCGGCTGCTGATCCAGACGGTGCTCGCTATCGCCAACTCCCACGTCGACCTGAAGGAGCTGTCCCAAGCATGAGCGGACCCAGCCACGACCCATCCCTTTACCGTCAACGGGATCTCGTGCCCGTTCGCCGCGCCTTGATCTCGGTCAGCGACAAGACCAATCTGGTGGAGCTGGCGACCGCCCTGACCGCCGCGGGTGTCGAACTGGTCTCCACCGGCAGCACCGCTGCCACGATCCGTGCGGCGGGGTACTCGGTCACGGATGTCGCAACGGTGACGGGATTCCCGGAGGTGCTCGACGGCCGCGTGAAGACGCTGCACCCCGCCATCCATTCCGGTCTGCTTGCAGATCTGCGCCTGGAGTCGCACGAGCGGGAACTCACGCAGCTGGGCATCGCGCCCTTCGAACTCGTCGTCGTCAACCTCTACCCGTTCGCGCAGACCGTGGCCGGCGGCGCGGCTGCCAACGACGTCGTCGAGCAGATCGACATCGGCGGCCCGAGCATGGTGCGGGCATCGGCGAAGAACTTCGCCAACGTCGCCGTCGTCGTCTCGCCCGAACGCTACGGCGAGATCATCGACGCGATCGGCCGCAGCGGGGGCACCACCCTCTCCGAACGGCGTGCGTTCGCCAAGGCCGCGTTCGAGCACACCGCGCTGTACGACCGCGCCGTCGCCGACTGGTTCTCCAGCTCGGACGCCGTCGCGTTCGGCCACACCTTCGACGCCGACCGGGTCGCTCATGCCGGCGTCGACCTGCACCAGCACGGCGAATGGCCCGAGGTGTTCGACTTCCACGTGTCGCTCGGCGAGCCGCTGCGCTACGGCGAGAACGCGCATCAGCGCGCCGCGCTCTACGTCGAGCACGACGGCCACGGCATCGCGCAGTGCGAGCAGCTCGGCGGCAAGGAGATGTCGTACAACAACTTCGTGGATGCCGACGCGGCATTGCGTGCGGCCTACGACTTCACCGAGCCGACCGTCGCGATCGTCAAGCACGCCAACCCGTGCGGAATCGCTACCGGCGCCGACCTGGCTGAGGCGCACGCCAAGGCGCATGCGTGCGATCCGGTCTCGGCATACGGTGGGGTGATCGCCGCCAACCGTACGGTCACGCTCGCGATGGCCGAGAGCGTCAAGCCCATCTTCACCGAGGTGCTCGTCGCCCCGGATTTCGAGCCCGAGGCGCTCGAGTTGCTGCAGACCAAGAAGAACCTGCGCCTCCTGCAACTGCCGACGGACTATCGGCGCGGCGAGCTGGAGGTCAAGCAGATCTCCGGCGGCGCGCTCATCCAGCAGGCGGACACGCAGTTCGCCCCGGTCGACGCGTGGACGCTGGTCGCCGGGGAACCCGCTGACGAGTCGACGCTGGCCGACCTGGCGTTCGCCTGGACCGCGTGCCGAGCCGTCAAGTCGAACGCCATCCTGCTCGCCTCCGGCGGCGCCTCCGTCGGGGTCGGCATGGGCCAGGTGAACCGAGTCGACTCCTGCGACCTCGCCGTGAAGCGGGCGGGCGACCGCGCTGCGGGATCGGTCGCTGCGTCCGACGCCTACTTCCCGTTCGCGGACGGCTTGCAGATCCTGATCGACGCCGGCGTGGAGGCCGTCGTCGAACCGGGCGGGTCGATCCGCGACGAGGAGGTCATCCAGGCCGCGGCCGACGCCGGCATCACCTTGTACTTCGCAGGAGAGCGGCACTTCTTCCACTGAGCACGAGCGGCTCCGCCGTGCCTGCCGCATGGCAGAATGAAGGTGAGCGTCCCTGCCACAAGCTGAGGACCTGCTCGTGACACGCCACCCCGTTGCCACAGCCACCGAAGGAGACACCGATGTCCACCGCGCCCGATCTCGTCGACCTGACCGGAACCGACCTGCCGCACGAAGAACTGCTCATCGTGAAGGGTAAGCGCAGCGGGCTGACGATCAGCATCGCCGTACATTCCACCCGGCTCGGACAGGCGCTCGGCGGCTGCCGCCTGTGGAACTACGACAACTGGGTCGAGGCGGTGCACGACTCCATTCGGCTGGCCGAAGGAATGACGTACAAGAACGCGGCAGCCGGTCTGAACCGCGGCGGCGGCAAGACGGTGATCTACCTGCCACGTGGCACCACGCTCGACGTCGAACGCCGGCGTGCGGCGATGCTCGATCTGGGCGACGCCATCGCGAGCCTGAACGGCGTCTACATGACCGCCGAGGATGTCGGCACCAGTGCCGAAGACATGGCCGTCGTCGCCGAGCGTACCGGGGACGTCTGCGGGCTGCCGTCGGACAAGGGTGGCGTCGGCGAGCCCAGCGACGCGACGGCGCACGGCGTCTATGCAGGTCTGCTGGCCACCCTGCAGGCCGCGTTCGGCAGCCGCGACGTCGCGGGTCGCCGGGTCACCGTGCTCGGCCTCGGTCACGTCGGTTCCCTGCTGGCCACGCGCTTGGCGGAGGAGGGAGCCGTGCTGACGGTCACCGATGTGAACCCGGTCAAGCGCGAGCTCGCCGCGGCGCTCGGTGCCGCCTGGGTCGAGGCGGATGCCGCGCCTCGCGTCGAGGGCGACGTGTTCGTGCCGGCCGGGGTCGGCGGAATCCTCACGGACGAGGTGATCGACGGTTTGCGGGTCAAAGCCGTGGTCGGCCCGGCGAACAACCAGCTCGCCGCGCGCTCAGGCGCCGAACGCCTGCGTGAGCGCGGCATCCTGTGGGCGCCCGACTTCGTGGTCAACGCGGGCGGTGTGATCTTCCTCGACACCCTGACCCGGCCGGGCGCGTCGGCTGAGGCGACCCGGGAGCGGGTGGAGAAGATCGGCGACACGGTGGCACACATCTTCGCCGACGCCGATGCGCGCGGCCTCACGACGCTGGCCGCCGCAGAGGAGCTCGCGTTGAACCGCCTGCAGGCGCAGCCCGCGTTCGCGTGAGCCGGCCGGGCTGACGCATAGGGTGCCTCGGATAGGTTGGTCATCATGACCATCTCCTGGGGCCGCTCGTTCGTCGCGTCCGCGCTCACCGCCTTCGTCGTAGCGCTCGTCGTCCATGCCGCGAACCTGCTCGCATTCGCCGTCGGATACCTCGGCTCGTCCAGCAGCACGTCGTATCTGCTGCTGGGCACCGTGAGTAACTTCTACGCCCTGGGCACGGTCTTCGTCTTCATCCTGCTGATCGTCGGCGGGGTGCTCGGGATGTATCGCACGTGGTGGACGGGGCTGCTCACCGGGTTGGCCGCGGGCCTCATCGCGATCATCGCCGCGATGCTGGTGCAGACCACCGGCTCGAACGGCGCCGCCCTGAGCGGCACGCTGCTGCTCAACGTGATCGCCACTCTGCTCGGCCAGAATCTGCCGTTCGTGATCTTCGCCGCCGTCGTCAACGGAACGCTCGGTGTGGTGCTCTATCGGGCCTTCATCGCGTTCGAGGGCAAGGGTCGCGGGCGCCGCCTCGCGTTCGTGCGCATCCCGGCGGCCAATCTCGCAGAGGGACTGGTCACACACATCGCGCGGCAACCCGTCGACCAGGGAAAGGCCGACGAGCAATGGGATGCCTATGTCTCGGCCCTCGCGGGAGCCGGCTGGCAGACCATGGAGATCGAAGCCACCGACACGCTGCCCGACTCGGTCTTCGTCGAGGACACGGCCGTCGTGCTCGGGTCGACGGCCGTGATCACCAATCCGGGTGCCGTGTCGCGCCGTGCGGAGACGGCGACGACCGAGGCGAGCCTGCGCGCGCAGGGCCTGATCATCGAGCACATCCAGGACCCTGGCACGCTCGACGGCGGCGATGTCTTGCAGATCGGCGATCGAGTCTATGTGGGCCGCGGCGGGCGAACGAACGCCGAAGGCATCCGCCAGTTGCGCGCGATCGCCGGGCGACTCGGCCGCACCGTGATCGCCGTGCCGACCACGAAGGCCCTGCACCTGAAATCGTCGGTGACGGCACTGCCGGATGGAACCGTGATCGGGCATCCCGGTTTCGTCGACGACCCCGGAGTGTTCGAGCGTTTCCTCGCGGTACCCGAACCCGAAGGCGCTCACGTGGTGGTGCTCGACCACGACACCGTTCTGATGTCGGCCGCTGCGCCTTTGTCGGCAGAATTGATCGGCGACCTGGGTTACCGCGTGATCACCGTCGACATCGGGGAATTCGAGAAGCTCGAGGGCTGCGTCACCTGCCTCTCGATCCTGGTGCGCTGAACCGCCTCTTGCATGCGCTTTCCCCACGGGTATAACCTGTGAGGCTGTCGCGCTTTCGCCCTTGCATTCGCAGTCGGGGCCCTCGCGGGACCGCGGACGAATGATACTGACGCCAGGGAGGACGCCATGACGAAGACAGAGAACACCACCACGGACACGCGTGCGGTGCTCGGGGTCTTCGGCGCGCGCGCCGTCGAATCCCTTCGGCCGCTCCGGTATCGCTCCGCCGGGAAGTCCCGGACGTTCGGAGCCATCGACTGCGGCGCCGGGCACGGCGCAGCCGCTCCCGCTTGCGCCTTCGGCGCAGGGGCGCAGTAGAGCCGCAGCCGGCCCCTCTGGAACCCGCGGCGCACCGTCGCCGCCCGCACGTCCGACTCGATCCGACGCCGCGCTCTACTGCGGCCGGTCATCGGACCTCTCGCCGACGCGGCGACGCATCGTCGCCGACCACGTCGAACAGCGCACACCGCCATCGTAGAATCGCCACCGCTACAGAAGAGATCTGACATGTCCGTCTCGGCACGCCGCCAACATCCGCCTCGAGAGAAAATCAAACGCCCGAGCACCATCCGCTCGCTCGCGCGCATCTACCCCTTCGCAAAGCCGGCCATGCCGCGCATCTACCTGGGCATGGTCGCCGCGCTCGGCGCATCCGTCGTCGCCCTGGCCATCCCGATGGTGCTGCAGGCGCTCGTCGACGGCCCGATGAAAGACGGCGACGCGGCGCAGGTCGTGCCGTCCGCCTTGCTCGTGCTCGCCCTCGGCGCCGGGGAGGCCGTCCTCATCTCGCTGCGACGCTGGTTCGTGCTGACGCCCGGCACCAGGGTCGAGGCCGACCTGCGCAACGGTCTGTACGACCGGTTGCAAGACCTGCCGGTGAGCTTTCACGACCGGTGGCCCTCGGGACAGTTGCTGTCCCGCGCGGTCAGCGATCTGAACCTGATCCGCCGTTGGATCTCGTTCGGCTTCGTTCTGTTCTTCGTGAACATCATCACCATCATCGTCGGCTTCGGCGTGCTGATCTGGTGGAACTGGCTGCTCGCGGTGATCTTCCTGGTCTGCTCGATCCCACTGTGGATCTACGGGTACGTCTTCGAGTCGAAGTACTCGGTGATCGCACGCCGAAGCCAGGACCAGGCCGGCGACCTGGCGACCACCGTGGAGGAGTCGGTGCACGGCATCCGGGTGCTCAAGGCGTTCGGCCGCGGGCGGCACGCGCTGAAGAACTTCGAGCGCCAGGCGGAAGACCTGCGCGGCACCGAGATCGCGAAGGCGAAGGCGATCGCGGGCATCTGGCTCTGGCTGCTGCTGGTTCCGGATGTCGCGTTCGCGGTCTGCCTGGTCGTCGGCGTCTGGCTCACCGGACAGGGCGGACTGACCACGGGCGAGCTGCTCGCGTTCTTCGCGACGGCCAGCGTGCTGCGCTTCCCGATCGAGTCGATCGGGTTCCTACTGTCGATGACCTTCGACACCCGCACCGCGGTCGACCGGTTCTTCGAGGTCATGGAGACTCCGAACGAGATAACCGATCCGGTGGATCCGAAGACGATCGACCTGCCGCAGGGCCGGCTCGCCTTCCGCGACGCGCACTTCCGCTACCAGGACTCGCCGGCCGACTACCCCGACCTGCTCGACGGCATCGACCTCGAGCTCGAACCCGGGGAGACGATGGCACTGGTCGGGCTCACCGGCTGCGGCAAGTCGACGCTGACGGCGCTCACGACCCGGCTGTACGACGTGACCGGTGGTGCGGTCACGCTCGACGGTGTCGACGTGCGCGAGCTGAGCCGAGAGGAACTTCGCACGCACATCGCGATGGCATTCGAAGACGCCACATTGTTCTCGGCGTCGGTGCGCGAGAACGTGCTGCTGGGCAGGGCCGACCTTGTGGGCGACGACCCGGAGACCAAAGCGCGCGCCGAAGCGCAGCTGACCGAGGCGCTCGAGATCGCGCAGGCCGGCTTCGCATACGACCTGCCGGACGGGGTCGACACGAAGGTCGGCGAGGAGGGGCTCAGCCTCTCCGGCGGCCAACGGCAGAGGCTGGCTCTGGCCAGGGCCGTGGCGGCCAAACCGGCCGTGCTGGTGCTCGACGACCCCCTCTCGGCGCTCGATGTCGACACGGAGGCGCTCGTCGAGGCTGCGCTACGGCGGGTGCTGGCATCCACGACTGCGTTGATCGCGGCCCACCGGCCCTCGACCGTGATGCTGGCCGACCGGGTCGCCCTGCTTCAGGACGGCAAGATCACGGCCGTCGGTACCCATCAGCAATTGCTGGCCGGCAATGAGCACTACCGCTTCGTGATCTCCAGTTTCGAAGCCGACGAGAACGAAGAGATCCTTCAGGAGGTGAACCTGTGAGCCAGACAACCGTTCAGGGTGTCGAGGGTGAAGAACGCAACGACTTCACCAAGGCGGAGTCCAAGCAGATCCGCAGCCGTTCGCTGCGCCTGCTCGGATCGTTGCTGGCGCCGCTGCGGGGCAAGGTCGTGTTCGCGATGGTCGTCATCGTGTTCTCGACGATCGCGCAGGTACTGGGTCCGACGCTGATCGCGATCGGCATCGACACCGGCCTGCCGGCATTGCTCAGGCAGGACTGGTGGCCGCTGGCCTGGACAGGCGTCGCCTACCTGGTGACGGGTGTCGTGGGAGCGGCGACCGTGTCGTGGTACACCGTCATGTCGGCGCGGATCAGTCAGGCGATCCTGATCGACCTGCGCAAGCGGGTCTTCCTGCACACCCAGAAGCTCAGCCTCGAGTTCCACGAGTCGTACACCTCCGGTCGCATCATCTCGCGGCAGACGAGCGACCTCGACTCGATCCGCGAGCTGCTCGACTCGGGCATCAACCAGTTGGTGCAGGGCGCGTTGTACTCCGGGTTCATCGCCATCATGATGTTCTGGAACGACTGGGTGAGCGGCGTCATCCTGTTCTGCGCGTTGGTGCCGCTGTACTTCTTGACCCGCTGGTTCCAGAAGCGTTCCCAGCGTCTGTTCCGCGAATCCAGGGTGGCATCCGCGAAGCTCATCGTGCACTTCGTGGAGACCATGACGGGCATCCGCGCGGTCAAAGCGTTCCGCAAGGAGAAGCGCAACGAGAAGGAGTTCGGCGGGCTCGTCGAGGACTACCGCCACGTGAACGCGCGCACGATCCAGTTGTTCGGCATCTTCGACCCGGGACTGGTGATGATCGGCAACATCACCGTCGCGATCGTGCTGCTGGTCGGCGGTCTGCGGGTCGCCACCGGCGCCCTGCCGATCGGTGTGCTGCTGGCCGTACTGCTGTACACGCGCCGGTTCTTCGACCCCATGGAGGAGATGGCGATGTTCTACAACTCCTACCAGTCGGCCGCTGCCGCGCTGGAGAAGATCTCCGGTGTTCTGGAGGAGGAGCCGTCGGTTCCCGACCCGGTGAAGCCGGTCGACTTGTGGGAAGCGCGTGGACACGTGCGGTTCGAGTCGGTGACGTTCGCGTACAAGAAGGATCGGGTGATCCTGCCCGAGTTCACCCTCGACGTGCCCAGCGGCCAGACCATCGCGTTGGTGGGGTCGACGGGTGCGGGCAAGTCGACGTTGGCCAAACTGATCTCACGGTTCTACGACCCCACGGACGGCCGCGTCAGCCTCGACGGCATCGACCTGCGCGATCTGCACCCGAAGGATCTGCGCCGGGCGATCGTGATGGTCACTCAGGAGGCGTACCTGTTCTCCGGCACGGTCGCCGACAACATCGGGCTGGGCAAACCGGACGCGTCGATGGAGGAGGTCGTCGCGGCCGCGGAGGCCGTGGGCGCCGACGAGTTCATCCGCAGTCTGCCGAGCGGCTACGACACCGACGTGAACAAGCGCGGCGGCCGCGTCTCGGCCGGTCAGCGGCAGTTGATCTCGTTCGCTCGCGCCTTCCTGGCGAACCCTGCGGTGCTCATCCTGGACGAGGCCACGAGCTCGCTCGACATCCCGAGCGAGCGCCTCGTGCAGGAGGCGCTGCAGACGCTGCTGGCCGACCGCACCGCGGTGATCATCGCGCACCGGTTGTCGACGGTCGCCATCGCCGACCGGGTGCTCGTGATGGAACACGGCCGCATCATCGAAGACGGATCGCCCAGCGACCTGATCGCCGGTACCGGCCGGTTCGCCCAGATGCACGCCGCCTGGCGCGACTCGCTCGTGTAGGGTCCCGTCGGTCGGGTAGCGGCGTGCGCCGCCGGAGTAGCCTGGCGAAGTGGGGCACGGGATCGGCGCACGGTTGACCGAGATCGTCCGCACGCTGTCGCCGGGCTACTTCGCAGTCGTGATGGCGACGGGCATCATCTCGATCGGGCTGCGCTACGAGGGGCTCACGATCGCATCCGTCGTCCTGCTCGTGATCGCAGCCGTCGCCTACCTCGTGCTGGTGGCTCTCAGCGTATGGCGGCTGATCGCCTACCCGCGCCGGGTCTGGCACGATTTCACCGCACCGCACACCGGGTTCTTCTTCTACACCTTCGTGGCGGGCACCAATGTGCTCGCGGCGCGGTTGGCGATGGACACGGGCCCTGCCCTGCCCGCGGCGCTGCTCGGGGTGTCGTTCCTGGTCTGGCTGGTGCTCGGCTACGCCGTGCCATGGGCGGTGGTGATCGGCCGACGGGGTCGGGAGACCCTCAGCGGAATGGACGGGTCATGGTTCGTCTGGGCGGTGGCCAGCCAGTCGATCGCCGTGCTGGCCGCCACGCTCGAGCCGGGATTGCCGCCCCTGCGCGATGCATTGTCCATCGTGGCGGTGATGTTCTGGGGGGTCGGGCTCATCCTGTACGCGATCATCGGGGTCGCTGTCATCGTTCACCTGCTTGCGCACGGGGTAACCGCCGAGAGCATCGGACCCGCGTACTGGGTCAGCATGGGGGCGGCGTCGATCACAGTGCTCGCGGGCTCGCGCATCGTCGAAATGCAGCACACTCCGATGGTGGATGTCACGCACGGCTTGGTGGCGGGAGGATCAGTGGTCCTGTGGTCGTTCGCGACCTGGCTCAGTCCCGTGCTGGTCGCCGTCGACTGGTGGCGCCACGTCGCGCGGCGCATACCGCTGCATTATGACCCGTCACTGTGGAGCGCGGTCTTTCCGCTCGGCATGTATGCCGTTGCCGGCATCGACCTGGGCGCAGCCGATCGACTGCCGCTCGTCGGATGGTTCGGGCGCGTATTCCTTTGGATAGCGCTCGTCGCCTGGGCTGTGCTCATGGCGGCGAACGTCGGCCATGCTGTGAGCAGATTCGCTACCCCTCGGTAGCTGCGAGGTCAGTGGCCGGAGCCCAGCGCGCGCGGCGCAGGTCGACGCGGAAGCGCAGTTCGGCACCGGTGCGAGCCGCTTCGTCGGCCGTCAGACCGGCCAGCGGCGTGCCTTCGGCCCGGTAGTGCTCCAGTGCCCGGCCCTCATGGCACACCGGCGGCTGCCCGCCGGCCCGGATCACACGCCACCACGGAACGTCCGAACCGTAGCGTGCCATCACCTGGCCGACGACCCGAGCGCCGCGGGAGCCGAGGGCGGCCGCAACGTCGCCGTACGTCATCACCCGGCCGGGCGGGATGTCTGCAACGACATCGAGCACGGCCTCGACGAATGAATCCGGTGCTGGCACGTCGAAGGCTCTAGAGCTGCATCGCGCCGATGGTCTCGCCGTACTGGGTCTCGCCGACGGGGCTGAAGCCGGTCGCGAGGAAGAAGGCCTCGGGGCCGCCTTCACCCGGTTCCCAGATCACGTTGAGCGTCGAGAATCCTCGCTTGCGCGCCTCGTCGGCCAGAGCGCGGATGGCGAAGGTGCCGATTCCTCGTCCCTGCGCGCCGGCATCCACGTTGATGCGCCAGACGATCGCACGGAACTCCTCGTGCTCGGCTTCGGCGTCGAAGTTGCCCTGCACGAACGCGACGACTTCGTCGCCGTCTGCTTCACCGTCGACCACCACACGCTGCCACGTCGTCGCGGGGTTGCTCACCGCCGCCGCGGCCGAATACGACACCGGTGCGACGAATTGCTCCTGGCCGGGTTTGAGCGACAAAGCGTTCGCCGCCGCGATGTTCGACGCGGACAGTTCTTCGAGTCTCAAGTCAGCCATGCAGCAAGGCTAACGTGGCGAGTCGGCCTCGCGATAGTCGAAAGGCCGACCCGCACGGTGCCGCGCCCGGCACCGCTCAGAGCGCGGAGAGAGCCTCGTTGAAGGTTCGCGACGGACGCATGACGACGCGCGCCTTCTCAGGGTCAGGCAGATAGTAGCCGCCGACGTCGGCGGGCTTGCCCTGCACGGCGATGAGCTCCTCGACGATCGCGTCCTGCTTTGCGGTGAGGGCGTCTGCGAGCCCGGCGAACGTCGCCGCGAGATCCGGGTCATCGGTCTGCTTCGCGAGCTCCTGGGCCCAGTACAGCGCCAGATAGAAGTGCGAGCCGCGGTTGTCGATCGTGCCGAGTTTGCGACCCGGGCTGCGGTCGTTCTCGAGGAAGGAGGCTGTT
The DNA here is from genome assembly GCA_035564555.1 of Humibacter sp. GTDB lineage: Bacteria > Actinomycetota > Actinomycetes > Actinomycetales > Microbacteriaceae > DATMTS01. The sequence goes on along the minus strand of DATMTS010000018.1, from coordinate 40,802 downwards.
GCGCGGTCGAGTGTGTCCGCCAGTGTCTGCGCCGCGGGCACGCCGGCGTAGTCGGCGTATTTCTCGAAGGACGGCACCAGCGCGAAGAACTCGCCCAGCGAGTCCCAGCGCAGGTAGTTCTCCTGCACGAGCTGTTGCACGTGCTTCGGGGCGGATCCGCCCGCGCCGGTCTCGAAGAGACCGCCGCCTGCGATCAGCGGAACGATCGAGAGCATCTTCGCCGAGGTGCCGACCTCGAGGATCGGGAAGAGGTCGGTGTTGTAGTCGCGCAGCACGTTGCCGGTGACCGAGATGGTGTCCTCGCCCTTGCGCATCCGTTCCAGCGAGTACGACGTCGCGGTCTCCGGCGCGAGGATCTCGATCGTGAGGCCCGCCGTGTCGCCGACGAGTTCGGCGTCGGCCAGGTACTCGCGCACCTTCGCGATGAGCTGGGCGTCGTGTGCGCGGGACTCGTCGAGCCAGAAGACCGCAGGGATCTGCGCCGCGCGCGCCCGCGTGACCGCCAGCCTCACCCAGTCGCGGATCGGGATGTCCTTCGTCTGGCAGGCGCGCCAGACATCGCCCGGCTCGACGTCGTGGGAGAGGAGCACCTCGCCCGCCGAGTCGATGACCTTGACCGTGCCTGCTGCCGGGATCTCGAAGGTCTTGTTGTGCGAGCCGTACTCCTCCGCGGCCTGCGCCATCAAGCCCACGTTCGACACCGATCCGATGGTCGCCGGGTCGAGTGGTCCGTTCTTCTTCACGTCCTCGATGACCGTCGCGTAGACCCCGGCGTATGAGGAGTCGGGGATCACCGCGAGGGTGTCGTCTTCGCGCCCCTCGCCGTCCCAGAGCTTGCCGCCGTTGCGGATCAGCGCCGGCATCGAGGCGTCGACGATGACGTCGGAGGGCACATGCAGATTGGTGATGCCCTTATCGGAGTTGACGTAGGAGAGACGCGGTCCGGCAGCGAGTGCGAGGTCGATGGCATCCCGGATCTCCACGCCGTGCGGCAGACCGTCGAGTCCGGCCAGGATCGCGCCCAGCCCGTCGTTGGCAGAAAGCCCGGCCGCGGCGAGTTCCTCGCCGTATTTCGCGAAGACGTCAGCGAAGTACGCCTTCACGACGTGGCCGAAGATGATCGGGTCGGACACCTTCATCATGGTCGCCTTGAGGTGCACCGAGAAGAGCACGCCCTCGGCCTCGGCCCTCGCCAGCGCGTCGGCAAGGAAGGAATCGAGGTGGGCCGCCGAGATGAACGTCGCGTCGACCACCTCACCCTTCAGCACCGGCAGCGACTGAAACAGCACCGTGCGCTCCCCGTCCGTCGTCTCGAGAACGATCGTGAGGGTATCGTCGTGCGACAAGGTGACCGACTTCTCGTTGCTCTTGAAGTCGTGTTCGCCCATCGTCGCCACACTGGTCTTGGAGCCGTCAGCGAACGGCTTGTTCCTGTGCGGGTGCTTCTTCGCGTAGGCCTTCACCGACTGCGGGGCGCGTCGATCGGAGTTGCCCTGGCGTAGCACCGGATTGACGACCGAGCCGATGACGTTGGAGTACTTGGCCCGAATCTCGGCCTCCTCGTCGCTCGCGGCAGAATCCGGATAGTCGGGAACTGCATAGCCCTTCTGCTGCAGTTCCTTGATCGCGGCCTTCAACTGCGGCACCGAAGCGGAGATGTTGGGCAGCTTGACGATGTTCGCTTCGGGGCTCTTGGTCAATTCACCGAGCTCGGCGAGCGCATCGTCCGCAAGCCCGAACTGCGCCAGGATGCGACCTGCCAGGGAGATGTCGCGGGTTTCGAACTCGACGCCGGCCTTCTCGGCGAACGCCGAAACGATGGGGAGGAAGGAATAGGTCGCCAGCAACGGTGCTTCGTCGGTGTGGGTGTAAATGATCTTGGCCATGCGTTCTGCGCGCTCCCATCAACGAGATAAATCTCGACGTCAAGATAAATTGTTCCGCTCCGACGATACCGGAGATCCGCTCGTCTCCGAAAATGATGGCATCCCGGTGACCCACCGCGCAGCGTGTCACCGATTCTTCCTGCAACCGCCGCGGTGCACGTCGGAAAGTCGGCGCCGAGTAGTGTCGGGGCTGACAAGAGCAGCGAGAGCGAGGGGAGCCCATATGCAGGCGGGCGCCAACCTCCCCGCGGTCGGCGGATACAACCAGACCGTCATCCTGGACGCCGTGCGCCGCTCGACCGAGGGGGTGAGCCGGGTCGAGTTGGCCGAGCGCACCGGGCTGAGCGCGCAGACCGTCTCCAACGTCACCCGCCGGCTGATCGACGACGCGTTGATCGTCGACGCGGGGACGGTCGTCGCCGGCGTCGGCAAGCCCCGCACCATCCTGAAGCTGCAGCCCAGCGGACGATTCGCCGTCGGCGTGCACCTCGACCCGACGGTCATCACCGTCGTGCTTCTCGACCTCGCATCGCACGTGGTCGCGCATCGGACGATCCCCACCCCGGAGTCTGGTCGTGCCGCGCAGACGATCGAACGCATCCTCGCGGGCGTCGACGAGGTCGTGCGGACGGCGGGAATCGACGCCACCCGCGTGATGGGCGTGGGCATCGCCGCGCCCGGCCCGGTCGACGTCGCCTCCGGCAGCGTGCTCAGTCCGCCGTTGCTGAACGGATGGGATCACGTCGCCGTGCGTCACGAGCTGGCCGCGGGGCTCGGGATGCCCGTGCTGCTGGAGAAGGACGTCACCGCCGCGGCCGTCGCCGAGGTCTGGGCGGGCCACGCGACGAGCCGCGCGAACCTCGCGTTCTTCTATTACGGGACCGGTGTCGGCACGGGTCTCGTGCTGCAGAACGAGGTGATCAGAGGTGTCAGCGGCAACGCCGGCGACATCGGCTACCTGATCGTGCGAGACCAGCCCGACGCGGGCGATGCGCCCTCCGCCGGGAGGCGTCTCGGCAACGCCGTGCTGCCCAGGCGCCTGGTGCAGCAGGCGATCGAGCAGGGCATCCTCCCCGACACCGGGCATCCGCTCGGAACTGAGGCGGTGCGCGAGCAGTTCGGTGCGCTCGCCGCAGCGGCCGCGCGTGGCCAGGAGCGCGCCACGGCGTTGTTGGATGCCGTCGCGCGCGACGTCGCGACGGGGCTGGTGCAGTTGGTGAATCTGCTGGACCTCGACCAGGTCGTCTTCGGCGGCCCGTTCTTCGGGCCCGTCGCGGGGTTCATGCTGGCCCGCATTCCGCAACGCGTGCTCGAGTCCCCGGAGTTCGTCGTACCCCACTCGGTCACCTTCACCGAGTCTGCCTTCGGGGAGGATGTGGCAGCCGTCGGCGCGGCCTGCCTGGTGCTCGATCACGCATTCTCACCTCGGCCGGCCGCGCTGCTCATCGCGCGCTGACCGGCGTCGCCGACGGAGTCGCCCGCAAGGCGTCCGCACCCGAACGACATCGCTCTTGACGATAATAAATACAAATGCTGTAGTAAAGCGCGGGCTCCGCCCTCGCCGGCGCAGTCAACGGCTCACCCGAACAACCGACCACAACCTAGGAGACCCTGTGCACACCAACGCGGACCTCGTACGCATGCGCGTAGCCCGATTCGTGGGCGAGCGCATCCAGCCCGCGCTCTATCGTGCTTCGGTTCCGCTGACCGTCACGGCGTGGGAGGTGCCGGATGAACCGGTGCCGTTCACGGATGCGGTCGCCGCGACGTTCGAGCCGTTCGAGGTGGGCCGCCGCTGGGGCAAACCGTGGGGCACCACCTGGCTGCATGTCACGGGCGCCGTGCCATCGGCGTGGGCGACCGAGAACACCGAGGTCGTGGTGGATCTCGGATTCACCTCCGGACAGCCCGGGTTTCAGGCCGAGGGCCTGATCTACGCCCCCGACGGTCGCATCGTGAAAGCGATCGAACCGTTCAACGCCCAGGTGCGGCTCGCGTCGCTCGGCGGTGGGGAGGCCGTCGATTTCTACATCGAGGCGGCATCCAACCCCGACGTCGGCGGCGTCTGGACATTCGAGCCGACCCTGTTGGGCGACAAAGCGACAGCGGGCACCGAACCGATCTACACCCTGCGCCGTGTCGAACTCGCACTTCGTGACGATGAGGTGTGGCAGCTGGACAGGGACATCTGGACGTTGCGCACCCTGCTCGACGAGCTGCCGGCGGCCTCCACCCGCGCCGCAGACATCCTGCTCGCGCTCGACCGCACGGTCGACACCGTGGATCCGTTCGACGTCGCGGGCACGGCGCAGGCCGGGCGTGAGACCCTCTCCGCCGTTCTCACCGCGCCCGCGGCCTCGAGTGCGCACCGCATCACCGCCGTGGGGCACGCGCACATCGACTCGGCGTGGCTCTGGCCGACGCGGGAGACGGTGCGCAAATGCGCTCGCACGTTCTCGAATGTGCTCGACCTGATGGACCAGAACGACGACTTCGTGTTCGCCTGTTCGTCAGCCCAGCAGTACGCGTGGATCAAACAGCACTACCCCGACCTGTTCTCGCGCATCGCAGTCCGAGTCGCCGAGGGCAGGTTCGTGCCGGTCGGCGGCATGTGGGTGGAATCGGACACCAATCTGCCAGGCGGCGAGGCGATGGCGCGGCAGTTCGTGCACGGCGCCGGGTTCTTCCTGCGCGAATTCGGGGTGGAGTCGACGGTGGGCTGGTTGCCTGACTCGTTCGGCTACTCGGGGGCGCTGCCGCAGATCATGGTCGCGGCGGGCATCCGGTCGTTCTTCACGCAGAAGATGTCGTGGAACGAGACGAACGTCTTTCCGCACCACACCTTCGAATGGGAGGGGATCGACGGCACCCGCGTCTTCACGCATTTCCCTCCGGTGAACACGTACAACTCGACGCTGTCGGGAACGGATCTCGCCCGTGCCGAACGCAATTTCGCCGAGAAGGGCGCCGCGAACTCCTCACTCGTGCCGTTCGGCTACGGCGACGGCGGCGGCGGGCCGACGCGCGAGATGCTCGCGGCCGCGGCGCGAACCGCGTCGCTGGAGGGATCCCCGGCGGTGCGCATCGCGACCCCGCAGCGATTCTTCGCGGATGCCCGCCAGGAGTACCCGAACCCGCCCGTCTGGTCGGGGGAGCTCTATCTCGAGTTCCATCGCGGCACCTACACCTCGCAGGCGCGCACCAAGCGTGGCAACCGGCGCAGCGAGCAACTGCTGCGCGAGGCCGAATTGTGGGCGGCGACCGCGACGGTGCGCACCGGGGCGGCATACCCATACGACGAGCTTGACGGGGCGTGGCAGACCGTGCTCCTGCAGCAGTTCCACGACATCCTGCCCGGGTCGGCGATCGCCTGGGTGTACCAGGATGCCGAGGCCGGCTACGCGCGGGTGGCCGCGGCGCTGGAGGCCGTGATCGACGATGCCGATGCCGCCCTCGCCGCGTCGGCCGAAGTGCTCGTCGAAGGATCGGTGTTCAACGCGTCGCCGTTCGAGGTGAACGGCGTGCCGGCACTCGGCGCGGCGGTGCCGGGCCGCGTCGGCGTCGCGCGTATCGAACGCACCGACGAGGGCCACGTGCTGTCGAACGACCTTGCCCGCTTCGTGATCGACCCGAGCGGTCGCATCCGATCGGCGGTCGATCTCGTCCGCGGGCGCGAGGCGATCGCGCCGGGGGAGGCGGCGGCCGAGTTGCAACTGTTCCGGGACACGCCTGTCCAGTGGGATGCCTGGGACGTCGACGAACAGTACCGCCGGCATGGGGAGCCGGTGATCGGCGTCGACCGCATCGAGGTCGTGGCGGATTCGGCTCAGCGCGTCGCGTTGCGCGTCGACAGGTCGTTCGGTGCTTCGCGCCTCAGCCAGGAATACGCGCTCACCGCAGACGCCGCGGCACTCGAGGTCACGACGATCGTCGACTGGCACGAACGGCAGAAGCTGCTCAAGCTGGCGTTCCCGCTCGACCTGCACACCGACGAGGCGACCTCCGAGGTGCAATTCGGCCACGTGAGGCGCCCGACCCATCAGAACACGTCGTGGGATGTCGCCCGTTTCGAGACCAGCGCTCATCGCTGGGTGCACGTCGGCGAGCCGGACTTCGGTGTCGCCGTCGCCAACGACGCCACCTACGGACACGACGTGACGAGGCATCCGCGGCCCGGTGGCGGAACGACCACCCTGGTGCGGCAGTCGCTCGTGCGGGCTCCGCTCTACCCGGATCCGCACGCCGATCAGGGCGAGCATGTGTTCCGCAGTTCCTTGCTGGTCGGCGCGGAGATCCCGGACGCCGTTCGCGAGGGGTATCGGTTGAACCTGCCGGCCAGGCCCGCCGCGACGCGGCTGGAGCCGCTACTGCGCGTGGCCGGCGACGGCGTGATCGTCGAAGCGGTGAAGCTCGCGGAGGACCGTTCCGGCGACCTGATCGTGCGGCTGTACGAGGCCTACGGAAGGCGGGCCTCGGCCGCCGTGACGGTGGATGCCGACGTTGCGGCCATCTCGGAGACCGACCTTCTCGAGCGGCCGCTGGCACAGCCGCCGGCACTCGTCGATGCCGACGGTGCGACGGCTTCGCTGCGGTTGCGTCCGTTCCAGCTCGTCACGCTGCGGGTGCGGCTCGGGTGAGCGAGGCCCGTGGGGGTCAGCGGATGCGGCGATAGCGGTGCCGCTTGACCCGTTCGCCCACGACCCGCCACGGATGCGGCTGCTCCCTTCGCAACTCGGCGACGAGTTCCGGCTCGACGTCGAAGTACTCGTAGACGCCGCCGGATTCGTAGGCGATCGTGAGCACCCGGCGCCGCTCGTCGTAGGCGAAACCGTCCAATGCGTCCGAAGAGATCGGGTGCAACCGCATCCATTCAGTCAACGTCGGCCGCGGCGTGCTGTCCAGGGGCCGGGGCGCTGACTCGACAGTTCGTCACGTTACTGAAAAGCTAGTCCGCATGCTCATTCCCCGTCCTGCCAGTCTGATCACCGGCGAAGGCGACTTCGAACTGGACCGCAGCACCCGCATCGCCGCGCCGATGGAGCTCTCCGGGATAGCCGGATGGCTGCAGTCGGTGCTGCGTCCGGCTACCGGCCTGCCGCTGGACCGCGCCGAAGAGGGCGCCATCACGCTGGAATGGAACCCCGAGCTGGGCGCAGAGGCGTACCGGCTTTCGGTGACGCGCACCGACGTGCACATCGCGGGCGGCGGCCCGGCGGGCGTCTTCCATGGTTGCCAGGCCATGCTGCAGCTCATGCCTCCGCAGATCTACCGGCGCGCGCCGGTTCGCGGGGTGCACTGGACCGTTCCGGTGATCGATGTCGAGGATGCACCGAAATTCGCCTGGCGGGGAGTCATGCTCGACGTCGCCAGGCACTTCATGCCGAAGCACGACGTGCTGCGCTTCATCGACCTGATGGCCATGCACCACCTGAGCGTGCTGCACCTGCACCTGACCGACGACCAGGGGTGGCGCATCCAGATCCTGCGGTACCCGCGACTGACGGAGGTCGGCGGCTGGCGGCGGGAGTCGCAGGTCGGGGCCGACGCCGGCGCTCCGACCGATGGACGCCCGCACGGTGGGTACTACACGCAGGACGACCTGCGCGAGATCGTGGCGTACGCGGCCGAACGGTTCATCACGGTCGTGCCGGAGATCGAGACACCCGGTCACGTGCAGGCGGCGCTCGCCGCGTACCCCGAGCTCGGCGTCGATCGCGGCGATGCTGTGCCGCTGCAGACCTGGACCAGATGGGGCATCAACTACAACGTGCTGAACGCCGAGGAGTCGACGATCGACTTCTTCACCGGGGTACTCGACGAGGTGATCGAACTGTTCCCCTCGCCGTACATCGGTATCGGCGGCGACGAATGCCCGAAAGACCAGTGGCAGTCCGATCCACGCACTCAGCAGCGGATGCGGGAGCTCGGCCTGCAGAACGAGGAGCAGCTGCAGAGCTGGTTCGTGCGCCGGTTCGATGCCCACCTCGCCTCACGCGGAAGGCGGCTGTTCGGCTGGGATGAGATCCTGGAGGGCGGACTCGCGACGGGCGCGACCGTGGCGTCCTGGCGGGGGATGACCGGGGCGATCGCAGCCGCCCGCTCCGGCCACGACGTGGTGAGCTGCCCCGACGACCAGGTCTACCTCGACTATCGGCAGTCGGAGCTGCCCGGCGAGCCGATCCCGGTGGCGATCGTGCTGACCGTCGCCGATGTGTACCGGTTCGACCCCGTTCCGCCGGAACTGACGGCCGAAGAGGCGCGTCACGTGCTCGGCGGCCAGGCCAACATCTGGACCGAGCACATGGATTCGCCGCGCACGGTCGACTATTTCGCCTTCCCGCGGCTCGCCGCGCTCGCGGAGGCACTCTGGTCGACGGGGGAGCGCGACTATGACGATTTCACGTGGCGCGTCGACCACTACCTGCCCAAGTTGGATGCCATCGGCGTGGAGTATCGACACGCCACCGGGCCGCTTCCGTGGCAGACCCGGCCGGGCGTGCACGGCCGCCCGACCACGCGGGAGGAACGTGAAGCGTACATCAGCGCGGTGACGGCCAACATCGCACCCGCGGCGCTGCCCGCGGAGCCCGAGCCGCAGCCGGATTACCCCGGTCACACCTGACGTCCCAGTCACCCCGACGACCTTTGCCCCTCGATTCCGGGAGAGGGGGACGGCGACCGGTAGATTGGGCAGAGCCATGGAAATCATCATCCTTGCCACCCCGGCCGACGTCGGCACCGCCGCGGCGCGCGCCGTGGCCCGCGTGGTGGAGCGCAAACGCGATGCCGTGATCGGCCTTGCCACGGGTTCGTCGCCGCTGGCGATCTATGCCGAGCTGGCCAGACGGGTGGGCGCGGGCGAACTCGACTTCTCGCGCGCCAGCGCCTTCGCCCTCGACGAGTACGTCGGCATCCCGCTGGATCATCCGCAGAGCTATCACTCGGTGATCCGCTCCGAAGTCGTCGAGCCGCTGGGCTTCGATCCTGCCCGGGTGCGCGTGCCCGACGGACGCGCGAACGACATCGAGGCCGCATGCGCCGACTACGAGCAGGCGATCCGCGACGCCGGCGGCATCGACATCCAGATCCTGGGCATCGGCGCCAACGGCCACATCGGCTTCAACGAGCCCACGTCGTCGTTCGCCTCCCGCACCCGCATCAAGACGTTGGCGCCCAAGACCCGGGCCGACAATGCGCGTTTCTTCTCCTCACCAGACGAGGTGCCGACGCACTGCCTGACGCAGGGTCTGGGCACGATCATGGACGCTCGTCGCCTCGTGCTCGTCGCCCAGGGTGCGGGTAAAGCGGATGCCATCGCCGCGGCGGTGGAAGGACCGGTCGCGAGCATGTGTCCGGGATCGGCGCTGCAGTTCCACGAACATGCGACGGTGATCATCGACGAGGCGGCCGCCGCCAAGCTGAAGCTGGCCGACTACTACACCTACACCTACGCCAACAAGCCCGACTGGCAGTTGTAGGGCCGACAGCTTTTCAGACGGCGATCGGTGCGCCCTCCGCCCACACGCCGCGAACCGACCAGTCGTGGTCAAGCAGCACGGCGTCGGCTGCGTAGCCCGCCCGCAGCAGGCCCAGTTCGTGCTCCCTGCCGAGCACGCGGGCGGGCGTCAGGGTGAGGGCTTCGACCGCTGCCGCCGGTGACAGGCGGGCACGGTCGACCGCGATGCGCAGGGCAGCATCCTGGGTGAGGGTCGAACCCGCGATCCGCGTGGTGCCGGAGAGCACGGCGAGGCCGCGTGCGACGGTGACGTTGAGCGTGCCGAGCCGGTAATCGCCGTCGGCGCTGCCCGCGGCGGCCATCGAGTCGGTGATCAGTGCGATGCGGCCCGGCGCCTGCCTGAACGCGAGCCGCGCCACGTCGGGGTGCACGTGAAGACCGTCCAGGATGAGCTCGAGGGTGACGCGGTCGTCTTCGAACGCGGCGACCACCGGTCCTGGCTCCCGGTGATGGATGCCGGGCATCGCGTTGAACGCATGCGTCAAGAGGCGGGCGCCACGATCGAACGCCCCGCGTGCCTGATCCTCGGTCGCCTCGGTGTGCCCCACTGCGACCACGACGCCGGCCGCGACCAGCACGTCGATCGCCTCCAACGCGTTCGGCAGTTCGGGGGCGATGGTGATCTGGCGCAGCGTTCCGCGTGCGGCCGCGATCAGACTCTCGACGAGCTCGGGTTGGGGGTCCCGCAGGAAATCCGGATTGTGCGCACCGCGCTTCGACGGCGCGAGGAACGGCCCCTCCAGGTGCGCGCCGAGCACGAGCGGATCGCGCTCGGCGAGCCCGGCGATGACCTCGAGGCTGTCGCGCAGGTCGGCGAGCGGGTTGGCGACCAGGCTGATGACCGAACGTGTCGTGCCGTGCGCACGGTGCGTCGCCAGCGCCGCGAGCAGTTCGCCCGGCCCGTCATCGTACGAATACCCGCCCGCCCCGTGCCCGTGCAGGTCGATGAACCCGGGCGTCAGCCAGTGACCTTCGGCATCCACGACCTTCGCATCGCCGATGTGCCCGCGCCAAGCGTCCCCGGTGCCGACCGCGTCGATCGCGCCCTCGGATGAGGCGAACCAGAAGTCGTCGACGAGCCCGTCGGCGTCGAGCTTGCGGGCCCCGTGGATGATCAGGTTGCCGTTCACGCGAACTCCCTCAATCCGTTCAGGATTCCGCTGACCAGGGCGATCACGGCGAAGACGACTGCCACGACCGGCTGGCCCAGATCCCACCACGCGAAGGCCGCAGCGGTCATCACGACGATCTCGACGAGCGCCTTGCCGAATGGATCGATGCGGAACACGGCTTTGGGCGAGCGGAACAGCGCCCAGAGCAGGATCGCCAGCACGGGAGCAGCGACGCCGGCCAGGATGTTCCAAGCGAACGGCCAGGCGACGAATCCCCAGATGCCGAGGGTTGCGATGGCGAACAGTTCGAGCAGAAAGCGCAGTACGTCGTTGAACCCGATCGCGGGTGTCTGATGGGCGTCGGTCACCCGTCGATTCTACGAGAAGCCACCGCGCCGGTCAGCGGAAGATGATCGTGCGTGCGCCGTCGAGCAGTACGCGCCGCTCGGCGAACCAGCGCACCGCCTGCGTGAGCGTGCGGCTCTCCTCGTCCTGCCCGATCGACACGAGCTGCGACGGGCTCTGCGCGTGATCCACCCGCACTACGTTCTGTTCGATGATGGGTCCTTCGTCGAGGTCGCTCGTCACGAAGTGCGCCGTCGCACCGATCAGCTTCACCCCGCGGGCGTGCGCCTGCTTGTAGGGGTTGGCGCCCTTGAAGCCGGGCAGGAACGAGTGGTGGATGTTGATGCATCGTCCGGCCAGTGCTTCGCACAACCCCGGGGAGAGGATCTGCATGTAACGCGCCAGTACCACCAGTTCGATGTCGCCCCGTTCGACCTCGTCGAGGACCCGGGCCTCGAACTCGGCCTTGCCTGCGGCATCCGTGATCGGCATCGAGTCGAACGGCACTCCGTAGAAGCCCGCCAGTTCACGCAGCGAGCCGTGGTTGGAGAGCACGAGCGGGATGTGCACGGGCAACTGGCCCGCGCGCTGACGAAAAAGCAGATCGTTGAGGCAATGCGCCGCCGTCGACGCCAGCACGAGCGTGCGCACCGGTCGCCCGACGACATCCAGACCCCAGGTCATGCCGTACGCCTCGGTGACCGGCTGCAGCGCGGCGGCGAACTCCTCTCGCGCTGCAGGCGACTCGACCTGCAGCCGCATGAAGAACCGGCCCGTGTCGATGCTGGTGAACTGCTGGCTTTCGGTGATGTTGCCGCCCGCTCCGACGATCGCGCCGCTGACCGCGTGCACGATTCCCGGACGGTCGGCGCAGACCAGCGTGATGACCCAGTGCGTGAGGGTCGCGGGGCGCTCATCGGTCGTTACGGTCACCTGCTCAAGGCTAATGGATGCCCGGCGGCCGATAGGATGGTGGTGGTCGGCCTTCCCGTTCGGCCCTGGGCGCGCACACAGGCGCGTAGTCGACCCGCCACGGTGCAGCACCGGATGTGCGGGGAACGCCTTTCCCCTTCGAGATATGTCTTCTGTTTTCCATGGCGTTCGCGCGCCTGCACGCCGCTTTCCCTGGTCGGGCCTGATCGTGCTCGCCGCAGCCGTCTTCCTCTCGGTGACCGGGGAGACGCTGCCGACTGGTTTGCTACCCGACATGGCGGCGTCATTCGGCGTGACCGAGCCACAGGTGGGATTGCTGGTCACCGTCTTCGCGTTCACCGTGGTCGCCTCCAGCGCACCGTTGACCGCCTTGACCCGGCGGTGGCCCCGGCATCCGATGATGGTCGGCGTGATCGCGGTGCTCGCGCTGAGCTACCTGGTGTCGGCCTTCGCGCCGAACTACGCGGTGCTCGTGGGCACCCGGGTGCTGGGCGGTATCGCGCACGGCATGTTCTGGGCGGTCGTCGGGGCATACTCGGGCCACCTCGTGCCGCGCGAGCAGATCGGACGTGCGGTTTCGATCACGTTGGGCGGCGGAACGGCGGCGATGATCTTCGGCGTGCCGCTGGCGACGACCTTCGGGCATGTGTTCGGGTGGCGCATGTCGTTCGGGGTGGTCGCCGTGCTGATGCTGATCGCTGCGGTGATGGTGTGGCGGTTCCTGCCCGCAGTGGAAAGGGATGAGCCGCACCGGAACACGCAGGCGGACATCGGCGGTCGCGACCTGAGGGTTCTGCCCGTGGTGCTGATCTGCGTACTCGCGGCGATCCTGATGGTGGGGCATTTCGTGCTCTACACCTACGTCGCGCCCTTCCTGATCGATGCCATGCATCTGGATGCGGCAGCAGTGGGCCCGATGCTCTTCCTCTACGGGCTGGCCGGTGCCGTCGGTCTCGTGCTCTCCGGATCGGTGCTCGGTCGCAACCCGCAACGCAGCCTGGTGATCCTGCTCTCGGTCACGTCGTCGGCGGTCTTCGCCCTGGCGTTCTTCGCGGCCGTCCCGGTCGCGGGGATCGCCGCGTTCGTGCTCTGGGGGCTGGCGTTCGGAGCGCTGCCCGCACTGTTGCAGACCAGGATGCTGCATGCGGCCTCGCCCGCGTTCCGCGACACCGCGAGCGCGCTTTACACGACGGCGTTCAACGTGGGCATCGGCGGCGGAGCGGCACTGGGCGCCGTCGTCTACGGAGCGTTCGGTGTGGGCCGCCTGCCCTGGGTCTACGCGGCCGTGCTCGTGGCGGCGATCGTGCTCGCCGTGGTCAGCGGGTCGTCGGCACAGCGAGGGGCTCGACCGCAGCGCGCAGGCTGAGCCGCGTCGCCGACGCACTGCCGACGGCGCTGAGGAATGGAAGGTTCACGGTGGGCCCGAAGCGATCTCCGGATTCGTAACGGGCGCCCAGTGTGTGATCGTCCGATCCGTTCTGCCAGTACCACAACGTCGGATCGGTGAAGGCTCCGTTGCCGTCCAGTGACTGCGAACCGAGGCTCGCCCACGCTTCGCCGTCGGCATACGGCATGAAGCGGGCGCTCGGTCTTCCCGAATAGTCGACGGTGAATCGGTGCGGCTGGGCAGACCAGTCGCCCTGGGGTGTGACGGTCACGCGCGGTGCTGCCGCGATCATGATGCCCACCGGGGCCGTGGCGGCCGAATCGACGTAACCGTCCGTTCGGTATGCGCTGACGACGCCGGCTCCCGTGCCGTAGCCGGTGAGCTGCGGGGTCTGCCACTGCCCGTCGTCGCCGGCCGTCACTCTGATGCTCGAGCCGGTTCCATCGGAGACGACGATCGTCGCATTCGGCGCACTCGAGCCGGTGACGATCGGGAAGTAGAGCCCGGCGCCGGAGGAGTCGAGGGGGCCCACATCGACCGCGTCGACGACGGGCCGGGCGAGGGCGACCCGCAACGCGAATCCCACGGCTGCCGCCCGGCTGACGCCGCCGGATGCGTCGGTCTGTGTCGTGGTCAGCGTGTAGTCGCCGTTCGGCAACGCCGAAAGATCCAGCGTGGCCGCCCACCGGCCGTCGGCAGCCACCATCGTTTTCGCCGCCGGCGTCGCCGAGCCGACCGGCGGCGTCCAGCCTGCGACGCCCAGGTCGACCCGCGCCCCGGGGGATCCGGTGCCGGCGATCGACAGCTGCGGGCTGGTGATCTGCGCTCCGGCGGCCGGGGCGGTGATGTTCGGCGGCACCGCGAGTGTGAACGCTGCCTGCGCGGTCGCCGAACTGCGGTGCTTGTACCTCACGACCGCGGTCGCCTGGTGCACGCCGTTGCCGAGGGCCGTGACGGGCGACCTCCAGACGTCGCCGTGGAGCGTGGCAGCGCGGAAGGCGCCGCCGTCGACGCTGACCAGCACGGCATCTGCGTGCGCCACGGTGCCGGAGAACGCCGTCGGCATCGTGCTCAGGGTCGAGCCGTTCGCCGGTGACACGAAGACGGGCACGGCGACCGTGATCCGCAGGCGCACGGAGCGCGCGACTGCCGCACCTTTCACGCCGGCCGGCGTCGTCTGGGTGACGAACAGGGTGTAGCGGCCGTCGGGCAGAGAGCTCATGTCGGCGCTCACCCGCCATTCGCCGTCGGCGGAAGCGACAGCCGTGCCGAGCGACACGCTCGAGGGGAGCACCACCGAGCGGGCGAAGCCGCGCGAGGCGGTCGTGGCATCCGGCGAGGCGGCCACGGTGACGGTGTTACCAGGGTGTGCGGTGCCGCGGGCGTCGAGCAGGCCGTCGCCGCTCACGTTCGCGATCGTGAGCGCAGGCGCCGCGGGCACGACCGGCACGGGAGTCGTGACGGATGCCGCCGGCAGGCCCTTCGGCGCAGGTGCGACGGGCGCTGTGACGGGCGCCGGCGCGACGGAGGGTGCAGGGGTGGTCGACGACGGTGCGCCGGAGGACGGTGCGGGAGTTGCAGACGGCGAGGATCTCGCAGCCGATCGCGCCGGCGGCTGAGGACCGCCGAACAGCGCCGGGCCCAGCGCCGCGGCCGCGACGACTGCGGCGATCACGAGCGCGGCCGCGATCGATGCTCCGACGAGCACGCCGCCGCTTCCGCCGGCGCTACCGGCGCTGCCGCCGCTACCGGCGCTGCCGCCGCTACCGGCGCTACCGGCAGCGCTGCCGGCGGCACCGTGGCCGGAGCCGAACGCTGCGGCCGGCATGATGACGCCTCCGGCTCCCAACGCATAGGTCGTCGCGTGCGCGCCGGACTGCATCCAGGCGGTGTATCCCGCGGCGCCGGCGACCCCGGCGGTCAGCGGCAGCAGCACGAGTGCGAGCCGGGAACCGACATGCTTCGCCTCCGCGGCGACGATCGTGCACTTGGCGCAGTCCTGCAGGTGCGCTTCCAGGCGGCCGGTGTCCCGTTTGCCGAGGCTCTTGCGCGCATAGCCGCCCAACCGGTCGATCGTCCACCGGCAGTCGGAGTCGTCGGGAACCGACTTCAGGTGCGCCTGGATCCACGCCTGTCGCAGGCCTTCCCGTGCGCGATAGGTGAGGGCGGCCACCGAGTTCGCCTTCATGCCCAGCAGCGGCGCGATCTCCTGCGGAGTCATGCCCTCCACCTCGCTGTACCAGAGGGCCTCCTGCCAGCGGGTCGGGAGGGCCCGGAACGCCGACGCCGTCAGAGATCGGTCCAGCGCCGCGAGCGAGTTCTCTTCGCTGAACGCGGGATCCTCAACCAGCTCCGCGTCCTCCATGGAGGTCTCGCGGCGGGCACGACCCCACGAGGCGGCGGTGTTGCGGATCGTCGTGAACAGGTAGGGACGGAAGGCTCCGTCCGGTCCACCGCCGGCCGTGATGGTCTGGAAGATCTTCGCGTACGACTCGGAGACGAGGTCGTCCGGATCGAACGACGACGTGTACGACCGCGCGACGGTGGCGCCCGCCCGAGAATGGCGTTCCCACAGCACGCCGTACGCCTGAGTGTCACCCGACCGCACGCGCTTCACGAGTTCAGCGTCGCTGAGCGTCGAGACGTCGACGCGCCTGCGCACGATGCTCATGACGGGGTGACTCCCTCAGGTGTTGCGGGCAGCGGGATGCGGCTCCTGATGGAGTGACGCGGGGCGAGTTCGACTATGACGGGTCTCCCGCTTGATTCTGCGCGATTCCCGGTCGGTTCACAATTCTCTCGAAAAAGGCGCAGACCCGCGTCATAACCGCGGCGGTCCGGCCTCTCTCAGGGTGACCCGAGCGTTCGCATGCACTTCATTCGGCACACGATGCGGCGCGAACCCCGATGGCCGACCCTAGCGGTCATCGGGTCGGTGAACCCGCCAGGGGGTCCGGCGGGTGATCGGAACGGGTCCGGATGCCTCGGGGGGAGCATCCGGACCCGTCTTGTCGACGGCACCCTGGCGGTGGCCACGGTGGTTTCGCTCATCCACCACGGCGACACTCAGCAGCACTCCGTTCGCGATCCAGCTGAGGGCCAGCGGCGACACCAGCGGATGCAGCGCGAACAGCGCGACCAGTGCGACGGCCGCCACGAAGTGCGCGGTCAGCCACGGTCCGCCGACCGCGCGGGTGAAAAGCGCGTTGCCGATCAGATAGACGCAGAACGAGCCGGTGACGATCCCCGCGGTCCAGAGACCTGTCGAACCCGTCGGGTTCGCCAGCACGAGTCCGTCGCCCACGGCGGACATGACGATGCCGAGCACGAACAGGATCGGGATGTAGGTGAACGCGGTCTGCGCGATCATGCCCCTTTCGTCGGCCTGGCTGATGTACTCGCTGCCGCCGCGCTGGTTGTGGTTGAAGTAGAGCAGCCACATCAGTACCGCTCCGACGAAGGCCGCGAGGAACGCGGTGAACGTCACCCAGGTCAAGCGGTCCGTGCTGAAGGTCGAGCCGGTGACCACGATGGATTCACCGAGGGCGACGATCAGGAACAGGCTCACCCGTTCGGCCATGTGCTCGCCGGAGACGTTCCAGGTATCCACCGCGGATGCGCCGAGCCCCGGCGTGTAGTACATCGCGCGCGGCCCGATCAGATCGATCGCGAATGCAAGCAGCCAGACCCAGAGTCGCACCTCGTCTGGCAGCAGGGCGCCGGCGATCCAGCCGGCGCCCCCGACGACATGCCACACGCTGATCCGCACGAAGTTCACGGCGTGGGCCGGTTGCCTGCGTGCGAACGCGAAGATCGTGAAGACGCTGCGTGAAAGGTGCATGGCGACCAGCGCACATGCGAACAACAGGGCGTGATCGCCGAACGCCTGCGGGATGGCGCTGGAGACCAGCAACCCGAGCAGCATCAGCAGGATGAAGAGCCCGCGCACCGGCCCGCGCTCCGGGTCGAGCCAGCTGGCCGCCCAGGTCGTGTACACCCACGCCCACCAGACGACGACGCCGAGCATGATCGCGTGCACGAACGAGGCTCCGGACTGGTGGTGGATCAGGAGGTGCGAGACCTGGGTGATTGCGAACACGAACACGAGGTCGAAGAACAACTCCATGTAGGTCACGCGATGCGATTCGTCGCCTGTTGCGGGACGCAGCAGGTCGGAGCGGAATCCGATGTTCGGCATGCGCAAAGAGTAGCTGTGTGGGCCGCTCCCCTCAGGCGACGATGACGCGCAGACCCGCATCAGCGAAGGCGCGCAACTGCTCCTGCGTGACCCTGTCGTCGGTGATCAGCGTGTCGAACAGGTGTGCTTCGCCGAGGGTGGCGAACGCGCGCCGCCCGATCTTGCTCGAGTCGGCGACGATCACGGCTCGTCCGGCACGCCGCGCCATCAGCGTGTTGACGGCAGCCTCGCGTTCGTCGTGCACGGTCGCGCCGAACGCCGCATCGATGCCGTTCACGCCGACGAATGCGACATCGAGCGTGATCTGCTCGAGCACGATGTCGCTGTACGGGCCGACCAGCTCGTAGGAGCGCGGGTGCACCACGCCTCCCGTCACGACTGTCTTGATCTGGGGTCGCATCACGAGTTGAGCGGCGATGTTGATGGCGTTCGTCACCACGGTCAGCGTGGGGTGTGGCGACGGTTCGGCCAGGTCGGCTCGCGTTCCCAGCGCGGTCGCGACCGCTGTGCTCGTGGTGCCGCCGCACAGGCCGACCACGTCGCCGCGGCGGACCAGCGTGCTCGCCGCCTGGGCGATCCGCTGCTTCTCCGGCGCGTGCTGCTCCTTCTTGTATCGGATCGGCAGGTCATACGCCACCGACTGTCCGATCGCTCCGCCCCTGGTGCGGGTGAGCAGTTGCTGGGCGGCGAGCGAATCGAGGTCGCGGCGCGCCGTGGCGGCCGACACGTTCAGCTTCCCGACGATGTCGTCGACCTCGATGCGCCCGGTCTCGGCGAGCAGATCGAGCAAGGCGTTCATCCGTTCTGCGCGGTTCACGGTCTCCTCCCGATGCCCGGCGCGAACAGGCGCAGCAGCCGCCCGGCCTCGGCACCCAGGGCATCTCGCCCCGCCGCCACGTAGCGGCGAGAGTCGACCACCGACGGATATTCGTGAAGGTAGGCGCGCACCGCACCGGTGAAGAAGCCGTTCAAATGTGTCGAGACGTTGATCTTGGTCATGCCGGCCGCGATCGCTGCCACGAGCTGATCGTCCGAGACTCCGGATGACCCGTGCAGCACGAGTGGCACGGCCAGCGCGGCGCGCAACCGGGCGATCAGCTCCAGGTCGAGCGATGCCAGCCGCTGCGTCATCGCGTGCGAGGAGCCGACGGCTACGGCCAGCGCATCCACCCCGGTGTCGGAGACGAACCGCGTCGCCTCGTGCGGGTCGGTACGCACCCCGGGGGCGTGTGCGCCGTCCTTGCCGCCGATCTGCCCGAGTTCCGCTTCGACGAAGACGTCGTTCGCGTGCGCGTACTCGACCACCCGCACCGTGGCATCCACGTTGTCGTCGTAGTCGAGGCGGGCCGCGTCGAACATGACGGAGCCGAAGCCGAGGTCGACCGCCTGCCGGGCGAGGCGCTCGTCTTCGGCGTGGTCGAGGTGAACCGCGATCGGCGCCGCCGAGGCGTGCGCGAGGCGCAGGCAGGCCGTCGCGATCGGCTCCAGGCCGCCGTGGTAGTTCACGCAGTTGTGCGAGATCTGCAGGATCACCGGCAGGTCGGCGCGTTCGGCGGCCGCAGCGATGGCCTCGGCGGTCTCGAGATGGATGACATTGAATGCGCCGATGCCGGAATGGGTCGCGGACGCGGCTGCGACCAGCTGCGCGGTCGAGGTGAGCGGCATGGTGGTTTCTCCTGACGGCCGGCGGCGAAGTTCACGCGTCGGTGGTTGTGACGAGGTGTTGGAGCTGTGCCGCGCCATCCGCGATCTCCCCGGCGAGGGGCCGCAGCACGGCGGCGGCCGACCAGGCCGTGGCGCGCTCGAGCATGGCGATCAGGTCTTCGTCGCCCTGCGCCAGGTGCACGGCGACGGCCGCTACCGCGGCATCCCCGGCGCCGGTCGGGTTGCCCTCCAACGGCTGCGGCAGTCGGGCATGCAGAGCCTTCTCGGGGGTGACGGCGAGCATCCCGTCCGCGCCGAGTGAGACCAGGGCGAGGCCGGCGCCGTGCTCGAGCAGGATCCGGGCTCCGGCGATCGGGTCGGTGACGCCTGTCGTCAGCGAAAGCTCGGCACTGTTCGGCTTGACGACATCCGCTCCCGCGCTCGCCGCGGCGAGGAGCGCGGCGCCCACCGCGTCGACCACGGCGGGCACTCCGGCTTCGTGCGCGAAGCGCACCAGGTCGGCGCAGAACGTGTCGGGCATCCCGGGCGGCAGGCTGCCGGAGACGACCAGGCATGCCGGCCGGTCGCCGTACCGGTCGTCGAGGACGCGGTCGTCGAGGACGCGGTCGTCGTGCCCGGGTTCGCCGCGGCGGTATCCGAGCAGCGCTTCGCGTGCGGCCGCAGCCAGCGCATCGCATTCGGCATCCGAGAGGGGGCCGCCCCGTTCGTTCAGGATCGTCGTCGCGCCGCTGGTGCGGTCGAGGATGGCGACGGTGCGTCGGGTGGAGGAGGTGACCGGAACCAGCCGGTGGGCGATGCCGGAGGACTGCAGGTCGTCGGCGAACTCACGACCGGAGGCGCCGCCGGCTGTGGCGATGGCCAGCACCGGCTCGCCGAATCCGGCGACCACCCGTGCGACGTTGACGCCCTTGCCGCCGGCTCGCATCCCGGCACCATCGACGCGAAGGCTCTCGCCGGCCCGGAACGCGTCGACGTGGTAGGTCAGGTCGATGGCCGGGTTGGGCGTCACCGTGACGATCATGAGCTCACCACCGCGTCGCGCGCCCGCAGCGCCGCGCCGATCAGGCCGGCGTCGGCACCGATGCTGGCGGGGATCACCCGGGGCCGGCGATGAAAGGTCAGGATGCGCTCGAGCCGTTCCCGCAAGGGAACGAACAGGGCGTCGCCGGCCAGTGACAGTCCGCCACCGATCACGATCGCCTGCGGCGCGAGCAGCGCGACCGTGTGCGAAAGGCCGAGGGCGAGCGCGTCGAGCGCGTCCTCCCACACCCACGCCGCATTCGCGTCGCCCGCGCGCATGCGTCGGAGCACGTCTTCGGCGCCGGCGACGTGGATGCCGGTCTTCGCGCTGTATCGGCGCGCTATCGCGGCCGCGGAAGCGACGGACTCCAGGCAGCCGTGGCCGCCGCAGGCGCACTCCGGGCCGTCGGCGACCTTGTCGTGTCCGATCTCGCCGGCCAGACCGCCGCCGGTGTACAGCCGGTTCTGCACGAAGACCGCGGCCGCGATACCGGTTCCGATCACGGCGACCACCACATCGTCGAACCCGGCTGCAGCACCCAGTCGATGCTCGGCTTCGCCGGCCCCGCGCACGTCATGGCTGAATGAGACCGGCATGCCCAGCAGGTCCCTGGCGCGATCCCGGAACGGAAAGTCGCGCCAGCCCAGGTTCTCGGCGAAGACTCCGATGCCGGCTTCGTCGTCGACCTGGCCCGGCACGAGCAGACCGGCCGCGCGCGGGGCGAGTCGCGGATTGCGCATGCCGAATTCGGCTGCCAGCTCGGCGGCGCGCTGCAGAACGCGTTCCCCCGTGCGTTCGCCGTCGAGCGGGGTGGCGACGCGCCTCACCTCGCGAAGCGCACCCGCCTCGTCGACGAGTGCCGCCTTCATGTCGGTGCCTCCGACGTCGAACGCCAGGACCGCGGGGCCGGCTCCGAGCAGCGTCGCAGCGGGCGGCGTGGATGCGGTGTTCACGATCAGTCCAGGATGACGGAGCGGGTGAGGTTGCGTGGCCGGTCGGGGTCGAGCCCTGCTCGCCTGGCGCGTTCCAGGGCGACGCGCTGTGCGCGGATCAGGTCGGCCATGCCGTCGACGGCGCGATGTTCGAAGCGGACCCCCGTCGCGCGTGTGTCGTCCGCCAGTCCCGCCGGCGGATCGCCGAACATCCACGTCACGCGATTCGGCGCGGCGATCGCGATCGGACCGTGCCGGTACTCCTTGGCGGGGTACGACTCCGTCCACGACTGGGATGCTTCGCGCATCTTCAACGCGGCCTCATGGGCCACGCCGACCGTCCAGCCCGCCCCGAGGAACGTGTACTGTTCCGCTTCGATCAGCGCGTCGTCGAGCGGCGCGGCGAGCGCCTCGCGGCCTTCGCCGATCACGGCGGAGAGGTCTTCGCCCAGTGATGCGCGCAGGAAGGCAAGCGCGGTGGTGGCGAAGCGTGTCTGCACGACCGACCGCTCGTCGGCGAACGGCAACGCGATGACGTCGTCGACCAGGTCGACGAGCGGGGTGTGCGGGTCTCCGACGATCCCGATGGTCCGCACCCTGCCGCGCACGGCGTCCAGCAGTTCGAGCACCTCCGTCGTCGTTCCCGATCGGGTGATGGCCAGCACGGCGTCGTAGCCGCGATCGGTGAATGCCTCCGATGCGGCGAACGCGTCGGTCTCTCCGCGGCCGCCGCGCTCGCGGAGGCTCGCGTAGGCCTGTGCCATGAACCACGATGTGCCGCAGCCCACCACCGCTACGCGTTCCCCTGCCGAGGGCAGCACCGCCCGTTCCGACGCCAAGGTGGCGGCGCGTTCCCATAGGGCCGGTTGGGACGCGAGCTCGGCGGCCATCCGGCCTCCCGGCTCCGTGGCGGCGTTGTCGACGGATGCCATCGGGTTTTCTCCAAAGGTCCAGTGAGCGAGCGAGGGGCGACCAAGTGATCGTTTATGATTGGAACTACTCGATTCCAATCATCCTACTGCAGCCCGGCGCGAAAGGCACGGGCTCGTGCCGACGGCATCCGCTGGTAAGCTATGGGGGTCGCAACTGGCGTATAGACGGGCGCCGATCTCTCTGTCCGAGACCGGCACCGACTCAGATGGTCACCATCGGGGAGCGACCCTTCAGACATTGGAGCGGATTCGGCCGCACGCCTGGGCCGACGGAACACCACCACATCCGTCCCTGTCTAGAAAAGGAGCCAGTGATGACCGATACTTTCAACGCCCCGCTCGCCGAGGTCGACCCCGAGATCGCAGCCGTGCTCGAGCAGGAGCTCGGCCGCCAGCGCGATTACCTCGAGATGATCGCGAGCGAGAACTTCGTTCCGCGTGCCGTGCTCGAGTCGCAGGGCTCGGTGCTCACCAACAAGTACGCGGAGGGCTACCCCGGCCGTCGGTACTACGGCGGATGCGAGTTCGTGGATATCGCCGAATCGCTCGCCATCGAGCGGGCCAAGAGTCTGTTCGGCGCCGAGTACGCCAACGTGCAGCCGCATTCGGGTGCCACGGCCAACGCCGCCGTGCTTTCGGCGATCGCGACGCCGGGCGACACCATCCTCGGCCTCGAGCTCGCCCACGGCGGCCACCTCACGCACGGCATGAAGCTCAACTTCAGCGGCAAGCTGTACAACGCCGTGAGCTACGGCGTCGACCCCGAGACCTTCCTGGTCGACATGGACGTGGTGCGTGACAAGGCGCTCGAGCACAAGCCGCAGGTCATCATCGCCGGCTGGTCCGCATACCCGCGCCAGCTCGACTTCGCGGCGTTCCGCGAGATCGCCGACGAGGTCGGCGCGAAGCTCTGGGTGGACATGGCGCACTTCGCCGGACTGGTCGCGGCCGGGCTGCACCCGTCTCCCGTGCCCTACGCCGACGTCGTCTCCTCCACCGTGCACAAGACGATCGGCGGCCCGCGTTCCGGCTTCATTCTCTCCCGCGACATGCAGCTGGCGAAGAAGCTCAACTCCAACGTCTTCCCTGGTCAGCAGGGCGGGCCGCTGATGCACGTGATCGCCGCCAAGGCGACCGCGTTCAAGCTCGCCGGCACGCCGGAGTTCGCAGACCGTCAGGAGCGTACCGTGCGCGGAGCGCAGATCCTGGCATCCCGGCTGACCGCAGACGACTCGCGCGCCGCCGGCGTCGACGTGCTGACCGGCGGCACCGATGTGCACCTCGTGCTCGCAGACCTGCGCACCTCTGAGCTCGATGGTCAGCAGGCCGAAGACGTGCTGCACGAGGTGGGCATCACCGTCAACCGCAACGCGGTGCCGTTCGACCCCCGACCTCCGATGGTCACCAGCGGTCTGCGCATCGGCACGCCGGCGCTCGCCACGCGCGGATTCGGCGACACCGAGTTCACCGAGGTGGCCGACGTGATCGCGCTCGCGTTGCGCCCGGGCGCCGACATCCGGGCGCTGCGTGCCCGCGTGAGCGCGTTGACCGCGGAGTTCCCGCTCTACCCGGGGCTCGGCCCGTTCGGTCAGCCGGCCCAGACCGTCGAGCTCACCTCCTCGGTGCGTTGATGACGGCCGTTCGTCTGGACGGTGTCGACACCGCCGCAGCGATCAAGCTGGAGCTCAAGGCGCGCGTCGACGCATTGCACGAACGGGGCATCCACCCCGGCCTCGGCACGCTGCTGGTCGGATCGGATCCCGGTTCCGTCTCGTACGTGGCCGGTAAGCACCGGGACTGCGCCGAACTCGGCATCGAATCGGTACAGGTGCAGTTGCCCGAGGAGGCCACGACGGCCGACATCGAGGCCGCGATCGACGAGCTCAACGCCAGCACCGACGTGACCGGGTTCATCGTTCAACTGCCGTTGCCGGCCGGAATCGACGAGAACGCGATGCTGGAGCGGATCGACCCGGCGAAGGATGCCGACGGACTGCACCCGACCAACCTCGGCCGGTTGGTGCTGAGCGTGGATGCGACGACCGAGTTCGCGGGCAGCTTCCCGTTGCCGTGCACTCCGGCCGGCGTGCTCGAGCTGCTCACCCGGTACGGAGTCACCGTTTCGGGCAGGCATGTGGTCGTGATCGGTCGCGGGCTGACCGTTGGACGCCCGCTCGGGCTGCTGCTGACGCGCAAGGGCGTGGATGCGACCGTGACTCTCACGCATTCGCGTACCCGCAACCTCCCCGAGGTCGTGCGCGAGGCCGACATCGTGATCGCCGCGGTCGGGCAGCCGGGCCTCGTGAAGGCCGACTGGGTGAAACCCGGCGCCGCTGTCGTCGATGTGGGCGTCTCCCGGGTCGGCACGACGGCATCCGGCAGGGCGAAGCTGGCGGGTGACGTGGACCCGGCGGTCGCCGAGGTCGCGGGGTACCTGTCGCCTGTGCCCGGCGGTGTGGGACTGCTCACTCGCGCGATGCTGCTGGCCAACGTGGTGACGGCCGCCGAACGCCTGTAGCCGCCGACCGCCCGTCTGTCCGTCACGCCCCCCCTCCGTATCGAAATCATGTGACGCGGGCCGCCGACTGGATAATCCAGTCGGCCCGGCGCGCCACCTGATTTCGATACGGAGGTTTGGGATCGGGACGATGGAGGGGCGACGCGCCCTCGTAGGGTGGATGCATGGTCGACAAGGAGCATCCGTCTGTCGCGCTCGTCGAGCGCGAGCTTCGCGCACACGGCATC
Organism: Humibacter sp.; assembly: GCA_035564555.1. Taxonomy (GTDB): domain Bacteria; phylum Actinomycetota; class Actinomycetes; order Actinomycetales; family Microbacteriaceae; genus DATMTS01. The sequence continues at coordinate 16,130 of DATMTS010000018.1, read as the reverse complement.
GCTGGGGAGGTGCGCTGGTTCGAGTCACCGACGCCGACCGCCGTGGCGGCCGCTGCCGAACTCGGCGTCGAGGTCGGCGCGATCGCGAACTCGCTGGTCTTCACGCTCGACGGCGAACCCATCCTCGTGATGACCTCCGGCGCTCATCGGGTGCACACGGCGTGGCTCGGGGAGCTGCTCGGCGGCACGATCGGCCGGGCCCCCGCCGAGGTCGTGCGGGAGGCGACGGGCCAGGTGATCGGGGGAGTCGCGCCCACCGGCCATCCTCGGCAGTTACGCACGCTCGTCGACACCGCCCTGGCGCGGTTCCCCGTCGTCTGGGCGGCGGCCGGGCATCCGCATACCGTCTTCCCGACCACGTTCGACGAGTTGCTGCACGTCACGCACGGCGAACCCGTCGACGTCGAGCCGCCCGCCTCGTAGTAAGCGGCGCCGGTGGGGAGAACGGCGTCAGGTCGCCGAGGAGTGCAGGGCCAGGTGCTCGAGGTAGACCTCGGCGTTGTGACGGATGCCGTCCACCTCGGCGTCGCTCAACTCACGTCTGACTTTGGCAGGCACTCCCGCGACCAGTGAACGCGGCGGGATCACCGTCCCCTCCGTCACGAGGGCGCCGGCGGCTACCAGGGAACCGGCACCGATCACGGCGTGGTTCATCACCGTGGCGTGCATGCCCACGAGCACGTCGTCTTCGATCGTGCAACCGTGCAGCACAGCGTTGTGTCCGACCGAGACGCCGCGCCCGACGGATACCGGCGCACCCGAGTCGACGTGCACCGAGACGTTGTCCTGCAGGTTCGAGTCCTCCCCGATCCTGATCGGCTCGTTGTCGGCGCGCAGCACCGCTCCGTACCAAACGCTCGCACGCTCGGCCAGGTGCACCGCCCCCACCAGCGTTGCACCGGGCGCGGCCCACGCCGAGGGGGCGACCTGGGGTGCGTCGCGCCCGGGCAGGGTGATCAGCCGGGCATCCTGGTGTGCGCTCATGACGTCAGCCTAGCCGCGCGTGTCCACACCGAACCCGCCGCGCCGCCCACGCCGATCCCGCCGGGCAGGTCCGGCGTCCCGGGCCCCCTCCCGTCGGGCGCGCAGCGCCGGCTGCGGCCCAGGCGACCGCCGAGGTGGCAGGATGGCCACGTGACCGAGCGCCTGATGCTCCTGGATACCGCGTCCCTCTACTTCCGCGCCTTCCATGGCGTGCCCGATACCGTGCGCGCCCCGGACGGCACGCCGGTGAACGCCGTGCGGGGGCTGCTCGACATCGTTGCGAAGCTCGTGACCGACTTCACTCCGACCTCCCTGGTCGCCTGCTGGGATGACGCCTGGCGACCCACCTGGCGTGTCGCGCTTCTGCCGGGTTACAAGGCGCACCGCGTGGCGGAGCGGGTCGGCGGCGTGGACATCGAGCAGACCCCGGAAGGCCTTGTCGAACAGCTCCCTCTGATCAGGGAGGTGCTCGAGGCGCTGGGCATCCCGATCGTGGGCGCGGCCGACCACGAAGCCGACGACGTGATCGGAACCCTCGTCACCCGGGCGACAACGCCCATCGACGTCGTCACGGGCGACCGCGACCTCTTCCAACTCGTGAGTGACGCGGCAGGCGCGCGCATCGTCTATACCGCCAAGGGCATGAGCAGGCTCGAACTGGTCACCGATGACGTCATCCTCGCCAAGTACGGCATCCGGCCGGCCCAATACGCCGACTTCGCCGTCATGCGCGGCGATCCGTCGGACGGACTTCCGGGAGTGGCGGGCGTCGGGGAGAAGACGGCTGCCGGGCTGCTCGCCGAATTCGGCGACCTCGATGGCATCCTGGATGCGGCGACCGACCCGGGTACGCCTCTGGCGGCATCCCTTCGCTCGAAGATTCTGGATGCCGCCGAGTACCTCACGGTCGCGCCCCGCGTCGTTGAGGTGGTGCGAGACCTCGACCTGGCCGAGGTGGATGCCGTGCTGCGGCCCCCGGCCGACGGGCAACGCGCCGAGATGCTCCGGCTCGCCGAGATGTGGGGGCTCGGCGGGTCGGCCGACCGGGTGTTGAAGGCGCTCGGACGAACCGAGCGGACCGAACCGAAAGGCACATCATGAGCGACCCGGCAGTCACCGCCGAAGCACCCGCGACGCGCGCAGGCGTAGAGCTCAACGGACTCAACTCCATCGACGAGAGCGAACGGCACGGCGCGCCGCGGGGCTTGTTCTGGCCGTGGTTCGCGGCCAACGTCTCCGTGCTCGGGGTCAGTTACGGATCCTTCCTGCTCGGCTTCGGCATCTCGTTCTGGCAGGCGACCATCGTCGCCGTGCTCGGAATCGTCGTGTCGTTCCTGTTCTGCGGGTTCATCTCGCTGGCGGGCAAGCGCGGTTCCGCGCCGACGCTGACACTGAGCCGCGCCGCGTTCGGGGTGTACGGCAACCGGCTCCCCTCGGTCATCTCCTGGTTGCTCACCGTCGGCTGGGAGACGGTGCTGGTCTCATTGGCTGTGCTCGCGACCTCGACCGTGTTCAAGGAACTGGGGCTGTCGAGCGGCACCGCGACGAAGGCGATCGCGTTGATCGTCGTGGTTCTGCTGGTGATCTGGGGCGGCATCTACGGCTTCCGGGTGATCATGCGCATGCAGGTCGTGATCACGATCGTCACGGGAATCCTCACGATCGCCTACATCGCCCTGGTCTGGAACACGATCGACTTCACCGCGGTCGCGGCGGTGCCGGGCGGCAGCATTCAGCAACTGATCGGCGGATTCGTATTCATGATGACGGGCTTCGGGCTCGGATGGGTGCAGGCGGCCGCCGACTACTCGCGATATCTGCCGCGCCGAGCCTCCAGCGGAGGGGTCATCGCATGGACGACGATCGGCTCCTCGCTGGCACCGGTCATCCTGGTGGTCTTCGGCCTGTTGCTGGCCGGTTCGTCGAAGACGCTGAACAGCGCCATCGCGGCCGATCCGATCGGCGCTCTGACCAGCATCCTGCCGGTGTGGTTCCTGATCCCGTTCGCGATCGTCGCCGTGCTCGGCCTGATCGGCGGCGCCGTGCTGGACATCTATTCATCCGGCATCGCGCTGCTCAGCGCCGGGCTGAGGATCCCCCGCCCGGCCGCCGCCGCCGTCGACGGGGTCATCATGATCGTCGGCGCCGTCTACATCGTGTTCTTCGCCACCGACTTCATCGGGCCATTCCAGGCGTTCCTGATCACGCTCGGCACGCCGATCGCCGCATGGTGCGGCGTGTTCCTCGCGGATCTGACACTGCGCCGCGGGGACTACTCCGACCGCGACCTGTTCGATGCCCGCGGCAGGTACGGTCGGGTGAACTGGGTGTCGATCGGCGGCCTCGTGATCGGCACCGCCTTGGGGTGGGGACTGATCACGAACACGATCACGAACGCGCACTGGCTCGACTGGCTGGGCTACCTGCTCGGTCCGCTCGGGCTCGGCGGACGAACCGGTGCGTGGCAGTACGCGAACCTCGGCGTGCTGGTCGCGCTCGTGGTCGGCTACCTCGCGGTGGTGCTGTTCGGTCGCGGCGGCATCCGACGCCAGGATGCTGCCGGCCGGGATGCCGCCGCCTCCCGCCGGCCGCGTTAGCCCTACTCCTCGCGCTTGGCGCCCTCGGCTGCCCGCACGAGGAACATCTCCGGCGAGGCGTAGCCGTGTTCGGCGAACGCGGCGTCGAGCGCGGAGCGCACGTGCGACACCAGGTGCGCCGGCACCAGCGCGATGGCCGAGCCGCCGAAGCCGCCGCCGGTCATCCGGGCGCCGATCGCGCCATAATTCTGAGCGATCTCGACAGCGAGGTCGAGTTCGGGAACCGAGTTCTCGAAGTCGTCGCGCAGCGAACGGTGCGAGGCATCCAGCAGGTCGCCGATCGCGGTCGGCCCCTGCTCGCGCAACGTGCGCACCGTATCGAGCACGCGCTGGTCTTCGGTCACGACATGGCGCACGCGGCGGAACGTCTCCGGGTCGAGCACCTCGCGCGCTCGCGGCAGGTCGGTCACGCCCACCTCGCGCAGGGACGCGACTCCCAATGCCGCGGCGCCCGCCTCGCACGATGCCCGGCGCTGCGCATACCCGCCGTCGGCGTGCGCGTGCTCCACGCCGGAGTCGATCACAAGGACCTCGAGGTCGGCCGCGGCGAAGTTGAGCGCAATGACCTCGGTCGCGCGACTGCGGCAGTCGATGAACAGCGCCGAGTCGGCACGAGCCAGAAGGGAGGCGGACTGGTCGAGGATTCCGGTGGGAGCGCCGACCACCTCGTTCTCCGCGATGTGGCCGACCGTGACGAGCGTTTCGCGCTCGAGCCTCAAGCCCCAAACGTCGTTCAGGGCGACGGCCATCGCGCACTCGAGTGCGGCCGACGATGAAAGCCCCGCGCCGACGGGCACGTTCGAGGCGAAGTACACGTCGAACCCCGGCACGGCCGCGAGATCCGCGCCCCCGTCGCCGATCGCCTGCGCACCCAGTGCCCATGCCACCCCGAGCGGGTAGGTGGCCCACCCGTCGATGCTGCCCGGACCGAGCGCGGTGACCTCGGACTGCACGATGGTCTCATCGAATTCGGATGCCGCCCGAACCACGCCGTCATCACGGAGCCGCAGGGCGGCGATCGTGCGGCGGTCGATCGCGAACGGCAGCACGAATCCGTCGTTGTAGTCGGTGTGATCGCCGATCAGATTGACCCTGCCGGGAGCCGACCAGAGCCCGTCCGGCCGGTCCCCGAAGCAGCGCTCGAAACCTGCCCGGGCGGCATCCCGCAGTTCGTCGCCGTCGGTCATGCCCGGTTCTCCTCGTTCGTAGTGTGCTGCTCGTCTGCGCGGTCGATCGCCGCGCGAATCGTCTGCGCTTGCGTCTCGGGGGGCACGTCGCCGATCCAGGCTCCCATGGCCGCCTCGCTGCCGGCGAGGTACTTGAGTTTATCGGCGGCGCGCCGGGGAGAGGTCAGCTGAAGGCAGAGCCTGATGTCGTCCCGGTGCGCGTCGACCGGCGCCTGATGCCAGGCCGCGATGTACGGCGTGGGGGTGTCGTAAAGCGCGTCGATTCCGCGCAGCAGTCGAAGGTAGAGCACCGCGAGTTCGTCGCGCTCCACGTCGGTGGTGGCGGCGAAGTCGGGCACGTGCCGATGCGGCAGCATGTGCACCTCGATCGGCCACCGAGCGGCGAACGGAACGTAGGCACTCCAGTGCTCGCCGCTGAGCACGAGGCGTTCGCCGGCGCGTTCTGCCGCGAGCACGTCGGCGAACAGCGTCGGGCCATAGGAGTCGATCGAGGCCATCAGCCGGCCGGTGCGCGGCGTGATATACGGGTAGGCGTAGATCTGGCCGTGCGGATGTTGCAGGGTCACCCCGATCTCGGCGCCTCGGTTCTCGAACGGGAAGACCTGACGGATGCCGGGCATTTCGGAGAGCGCGGCCGTGCGGTCGGCCCAGGCCTCGATCACCGTGCGGGCCCGCGAGCGGGTGAGACTGCCGAATGCGCCCTCGTGGGCAGGGGAGAAGCACACGACCTCGCAGCGCCCCACCGAGGTGCGGGTGCGGCCGATGCCGATGGCGGCCAGGTCGTCGAGGCCCTGTGGCGCATTGGCGTCGGCGAGCAACGGGCCGAACGACGGGGAACGGTTCTCGAAGACCGCGACGTCGTACTCGTCCGGGATCTCCGACGGATTGCCCGGGGACTGCGGAGCCAGTGGGTCGAGTTCGGCCGGCGGCATCACGACCCGGTTCTGCCGGGCGGCGGCGATCGAGACCCACTCGCCCGTCAGCACATCCTGCCGCATGGTCGCGGTCGGAGGCCGCTCCGGTAGAGCGCGCAGGTCGGGCGCACGATCGGGAGAAAGCGTGGTGTCGGCGTCGTCGAAGTAGATGAGCTGGCGTCCGTCGGCGAGCGTGCGCTCGCGTTTGCTGATCTGGCCCACGTGCCGCTCCTCATCACCGCTTGCGGATACGAAAGCCAATACTACAGAGATTCTGGAGAGCGACCGGGTCGGTATTTCGAATTGACAAGGGAACGAAAGTATTCGACGATGTGGGCGTGGAGCGCAACGAATCCGAGACGCTGCCCGCGACGGTGCGAAGGCAACGCATGCTCGCGCTCATCGAGGAGCGCGGCTTCGCCCGTGTCAGCGAGCTGGGCGAGGCGTTCCGCGTCTCGGAGGTCACCGTGCGCAGCGACCTCGACGTGCTCGAGCAGCATCGGGCGATCCGCCGCGTGCACGGCGGAGCGATGCCGCGCCATGCCTCCGCGGTGCGCGAACTGCCGTTCGAGGAGGCGATGCAGGCATCCGCCGAGGAGAAGCGGGTCATCGCGCAGGAGGCCGCCTCGCTTGTCGAGCCCGGTATGAGCGTGCTGCTGGATGTGGGAACGACTACGGCGGCCGTGGCGCGCGCATTGGTCGACCGGGATGCCCTTCGCGACATCACCGTGATCACCAACGGGTTGTCGATCGCCCTCGAACTCGAACACGCGATCCCCCGATTCCAGGTCGTCGTCACCGGAGGAACCCTGCGGCCGTTGCAGCATTCGCTCGTCGCGCCGCTGGCGTCGGTGATGTTCGAGCACGTGCACGCCGACATCGCGTTCATCGGCTGTAACGGCGTCGATGCGGTCGGCGGCGTCACCAATGTGAACCTTCCTGAGGCCGAACTCAAGCGCAGCATGGTCGCCGCGGCCTCGCGCGCCGTGGTCGTCGCCGACGGCTCGAAGATCGGCAGCGTGCGGCTGGGCAGGATCGGGCCGATCGACCATTTCGACCTGGTGATCACCGGAATCTCCGCGGCATCGGAACCGCTGACCGAGTTACGGGCGCATGGCGCCGACATCCGGGTGGTGGCACGATGAGCATATGCGAGCGCCGACCGGGGAACAGTACGAACTGACGTGCGCGACGCCGAACGGCGTGTTGCGCGCAACGATCACTCAGGTCGCGGCGGGAGTGCGCACGCTCACACTCGAGGGAAGCGACCTCACCGAGCCGTTCGATGAGGATGCCACGCCGCCTTCCGGCGACGGCATCACCCTGGTGCCGTGGCCCAACCGGGTACGCGATGGGCGCTGGGACCTGCGGGCGGAGGACGGCACCGAGTCCGTGCAACAACTCGCTCTGACCGAGCCGGCGAAAGGCAACGCGATCCACGGTCTGCTGCGCTACGCGCCATTCTCACTCGTCGGGCGCGAGGACCACTCGGTCACCCAGACGGCGACCGTGTATCCGCAGCTCGGTTACCCGTTTCTACTCGATGTCGTGGTGCGCCACGAGTTGACGGATGCCGGTCTGGAGGTCACGACGACCGTCGCCAACGCGGGGAGCGGCACGGCGCCCGTCGCGGTCGGAGCGCACCCCTACCTGCGGGTGGGCGAGGTGCCGACAGACTCGCTCGTGCTGCGTATCGCGGCCGACACGCACCTCACGAGCGACGCGCGGGGCAACGTGACGGGCGCGCATCCGGTCGACGGGACCGACTACGACCTGCGTGCCGGCCGCGTGGTCGCCGAACTCGACATCGACGACGGCTGGGCAGACGCGCACGTCGTCGACGGCGTCGTGGAGCACTCGCTCACGGCCCCGGACGGACGGTCGGTCGTGCTCTGGGGTGACGAGAACATGCGCTTCGTGCAAGGGTTCACGCACCGTTCCTTCGCCACGCTCACGCCCGGCGGCGTCGCGGTGGCGATCGAGCCGATGACCGCCCCGGCCGACGCTCTGAACAGCGGCGACGGCCTGCGCCGGCTCTCACCCGGGGATCGGTGGTCTGTTCGCTGGGGAATCCGGCCGGCCGGGCCGTGGATGCCGGAGGATCTCGCCGAACGCTAGGGGCCAAGCCGGTGAGAGGCCGAACGTGCTCCTTCAGCCGGCGGCACGCAGAGCGAGGCGGCGCGCGGCCGCGGTGGGGATGCCGACCCACGCCGGCCGGTTGCGCGCCTCATACACCGCCTCGTAGAGAGCCTTGTCGAGCTCGAACGCATCAAGAAGCAGCGCGCGTCCCGCCAGGTCGTCGTCGGTTCGCTCGGTGTAGCCGTCGACGAATGCTCGCCGACAAGAGCGCGCCCACTCCTGCACCCCGGGCGCGTCCGTCTGCGAGCCCGCGACGTAGTCGAAGCTGCGCAGCATTCCGGCGACGTCCCTCAGCGGCACGTCAACCAGCGAACGCTCCGCGAGCGGCCGCATCGGTTCGCCCTCGAAGTCGATGATCGCCCAGCGCTGGTCCCCCGTGGCAAGGATCTGGCCGAGGTGCAGATCGCCGTGGATGCGTTGCAGTCGTGGCCATGAGACGTGCCGTGCTCGTGCGTACAACGCCTCGACGGGCCGCCTGAGATCCTCCAGACCGGGAATCTGGCGGACCGCCGCCTTCAGCCGCTCACCCCAGCCGGCGATCGCGTCGTCGATGTCGGTGACCGTCGCATCGCGAGTCGGAAGCACGGAGGCCAGCGTGGCGTGCACGTCGGCGGTCGCGATTCCCATCTCGCGTGCGCTGTGGGTGAAGTCACGTCCGTCGACCGCGGCTGAGAGGGCGAGCCGCCAGGCATCCACCGCCCCGTCGAGGAACTCCTGCGCGAAGGCAAGATGACCTCTGGCCCCCGGCGCCGCCTGGGCCGCGTCCGGCCATTCCGCCAGGACGCTGCCGATCGTGGCGGGCACGTAGTGGCATCCTGCGGCGAACAGCGCCGACTGCAGGACTACATCGGGATTCTCGCCGTGGTGAAGGGAGCGGAAGATCTTGCAGATGACGCCGCGTTCCCTTCCACCGTCATCGACCCGATAGACGATCGACGTATTCGACTGCTCGCCGCGCAGCACCTGCGACTCGAGCACACGCATCGTCCGCCTGCCCGCGTCGAGTGTGGACCGCCCGCCCGGCACGCCGTGCGCGACCGCATGATCGCCGCCGATGGCGCCGCCGTCGACGACCAACTGCAGAAGAAGCTGCGCGAACAAGGGGTCGTGCGCCGCGTCGTAGGCATGCCAGAGCTCGCCGTCGTCGTCCGTCACGGCGCCGATGCGGGTGTGCTCGGCGGGTTGATACGCCTGCCGACGAAGGATCACCGGCACCTGATACAGCACCTCGGAGTCGCCTGCCGCATCGACCACCAAGTGCGTCGAGATCCTCAGATCGTGATCGCTGCGCCATTCCAACGAGCCGACCAGACGCAGTCGGGGCACGACCCCTTTACCGGCGAACCAGCGCTGTCGGCCGATCCAGCCGGCGAGTGCTTCCAGGAGACTGGCCGTGGCTGCCATGGTCCCGAGGCTAGTCCCTACGAACGGACCTCTGCTTGCGTTACGCCGGGTTGCCGCACAATGCGCGGATCTGATCCTCCTCTGGCCAGTGGCGAGTTTTAAGGCAAGGCTGGGGGGCATGACGGTTTCCGAAAGCGCCGAGCAGGCCGAGAACCTCCCTACCCCCATCGGCCTGCCCATCGAGGTCGGCGACGAGCCGCCCGAGCCCACGTACGACGAGGAACGGTACCCGGCGCGTCCCCGTCGGCTGCGGCCGCGGGTGCACTTGCGGGCCAGCGGCATCCGCCGGGGGTTCGCAGATCCGCGATCCGCCGACGCGTCGAATCCGTCGTATGTGGAATGGCTGAAGCGCCAATCGATGCTCGGTGACGCCGAGGTGCTGGGTCGTGGTCTCTCCGGTCAGCCGAGCATGTGGCGCAATCCGTATGCACGCCCCGACGCCCGCCGTGCCATCCGCTCCGCTTCGGTATGGTTCACCGCCTATCCGATCTCATTGATCACCCGGCCCGGGCAGTCGTACCTGAGTGCCCTCGCGAGCGAAGAGTTGTGGGAAGCTTTCGAGTCGATCGGCATCAGCGCCGTACACACCGGGCCGGTCAAACAGGCGGGCGGCATCACCGGCTGGGCGCAGACGGCGAGCGTCGATGGGCACTTCGACCGGATCAGTACCCAGATCGATCCGGAGTTCGGGCTCGAAGACGAGTTCAGGCAGCTGTGCGACGTCGCGGAGCGGCACGGCGGCAGCGTGATCGACGACATCGTGCCCGGTCACACCGGCAAGGGCGCCGACTTCCGGCTGGCCGAAATGGCCTACAAGGACTATCCCGGCATCTACCACATGGTGGAGATCCCCGAAGAGGACTGGTCGTTGCTCCCCGATGTGCCCGATGGTCGGGATGCCGTGAACCTCGACGCCGAAACCGAAGCGAACCTGGCCGACAGCGGTTACATCATCGGACAGCTGCAACGTGTCATCTTCTACGCCCCGGGCGTGAAGGAGACGAATTGGAGCGCGACCCCACCGATCGTGGGGGTTGACGGGCGGAGCCGGCGCTGGGTGTACCTGCACTACTTCAAGCAGGGTCAGCCGTCGATCAACTGGCTCGACCCCACTTTCGCCGGCATGCGCCTGGTGATCGGCGATGCGCTGCATTCGCTCGGCGACCTCGGATCGAGCGCGCTGCGCCTTGACGCGAACGGATTCCTCGGCGTCGAGAAGAGCACCGAAGGAATGCCCGGGTGGTCGGAGGGGCATCCGCTCTCGGAAGCGGCCAATCATCTGATCGCCAGCATGGTGCGCAAGGTGGGCGGATTCACATTCCAGGAGCTGAACCTGAGCATCGAAGACATCCGCGACACCGGCCGGGTCGGCGCAGACCTGTCGTACGACTTCATCAACCGTCCCGCCTATCACCATGCGCTCGCCACGGGCGACACCGAGTTCCTGCGTCTGACCCTGCGCACCTCGCTGCAGATCGGGCTGGACCCGGCGGGGCTGGTGCACGCACTGCAGAACCACGACGAGCTCACCTACGAACTGGTGCACTGGGCGGCGCGGCACCGCTTGGACGTGTATTCGTTCCGCGGTGAGGAGGTGACGGGTGCGGAACTCGCGGAGACCATTCGAACGGACCTGCTGGAGAGGCTGACCGGCGAGAACGCCGATTACAACCGGGTGTTCACGACGAACGGCATCGCGTGCACGACCGCATCGGCGATCGCGGCGACGCAGGGTTTCACGACACTGGATTCCATCGGTGACGATGACGTGGACGGCATCCTCCGGGCGCAGCTGCTGCTCGCGATGTTCAATGCGTGGCAACCGGGAGTCTTCGCGTTGTCGGCCTGGGATCTGCTCGGCGTTCTGCCGTTGCCCGTGGATCAGGTGCAGGACCTGATCGCCACGGGGGACACCCGCTGGATCCATCGGGGCGCCCACGATCTGACGGGAGGGAACCCGGATGCCGCGACCTCTGCGTCCGGCATGCCACGAGGCCGATCGCTGTTCGGCTCGCTGACCGAGCAGTTGACCTCCGACCGCTCGTTCGCCTCACAACTGACGCACATCCTGCGCGTGCGGGACGCCTACTCGATCGACGTGGCGAGCCAGGTCGACATCCCCGACGTGGCGCATCCGGCCATGCTGGTGATGGTCCACCGGCTCGACGACGGCGACCAGACCCGTACGGATGCCGCATTGCAAGTGACGGTGCTGAACTTCGGGAACGACACGATCGAGGGAACCGTGCGCTCAGACGTCTTGACACCTCGTCGCGCCGTGATCGACATCGTCGGCGACGAGGAGATCGGGCGGGTCGATGACTTGAACAGCTTCTCGGTGCGGTTGCCGCCCTACGCCGGCCTTTTCCTGTTGATCGGCGAGGCCGAAGACGAGGGCTGAGGGCGGGGCCCGGACACGTTCCAGGTGCTTCCCCGCATGGGAAGTTGCCTCTCCATCCGCTGGCCGGGATCTCGCTCCGGGGTCGAACCAGGTCGCGTCACTAGTGGTAGCGACCTTGGAGCCGATGTCGAGGCCAAGCGGCCTTCGCTCCCGGTGAATTACTGGGTGCCCCCGGTGGGACTCGAACCCACGACCCGCGGATTAAAAGTCCGATGCTCTACCAACTGAGCTACAGGGGCGCACGGACTAATCTAGCGCGGATCGTGGGGTGGCTCGGGACGCTCCCGAGCCACCCGCGGTTCAGGCCCTACGGCCTGAGATGACCCGTACCAGCCACACGATGAGCGCGATCAGCGCCAGAACGATCCCGACCCAGAGCAGCCACTGAACCGACTGCACGAAGCCGCCTGTGAACAACAGGATGACGGCGATGATCGCAATGATGATCAGGAATATATTCATGGGGCGACCATAGCGGCGCAGAAGAAGACGGCGCGACGCCTTGACAAGCATGTGAAAGGCTGAGTAGATGGCGGAATTCCACAAACCGGCCCGTGTTCCGGGTAGTGCTTTCGACAATGTGCGCGGTGGTGTCGATCCAGCCGAGGCCAACCGCATCGCGCACGAGACGGCGACCGCCTTGCTCGCCCGAGTGCGTGCCGACCCGCAGCCGGACGTGGTCGACCGGCTGGTCGAGTACACGGACGACAACGGGATCGACGCGATCGCGGAGTTGTGGTCGCACGCCGCCCCGCACAGCCTGCCCGGCGCGTTGTGGCGCATCTACCTGCTGCGCTTGGTCATCACGCGGGATCCGGACCAGACGAGCTACCTGTTCCAACGCGGGGCGGAGGCGATGTCCACGATCGATCCCGTCGTGGCGGGCGCTCGCACGCCGACGGGCCCGGCCGAGATCACCGAACTCGCCGATCGCATCCTGCGGGGCCTCTTCCAGGGCGACTTCGCCGGTGCGCTGGAGCGCGCCGCGGCGTTCTGCCGCGTGATCGGCACGGGATGCACCGCGCTGGCGGATGAGGCGGACCTGATGCACCCGGAGCGCGCGAGCGAACTCACGACTCGTGGCGCGCGTTACGCGAAGACGGCGGGGGAACTCGATGTCTGCGCCCGGTTGTGGCGCGACAATGCGCTTGATTGACCGCTGCGGTCACGCAGCGGGCAGCGAATGACCGGGCCGCAGAACGCCTCTCGGCGCGTGGCCGCTCGGAGCGGCGAAAAGTGGAGCCCGGGGTTACTGCGGCCCGGCCGTCAAACAGTCTAGACGACGCTTCCGGGTCGCCGTAGGCGACCATCAGCGTGCATCGAGATGCGCAACGGAACCGGAGGGTGGACAATAGCAGGCACCCCGGGTTGTCGTCCCCGCGGCCGACGCGTTGCGGCGCAACGCAGCGCAAGCGGAGTCCGGCGCCCGGCGCGGCCGGAGACCGCGGCGTTACCGGGCGGCGTCGTACCCCCGGTAACGCCGCCTGGCCGTCAGCCGAAACGGCCCGACACGTAGTCCTCTGTGGCCTGCACCGTGGGGTTCGAGAAGATCATCGCGGTGTCGTTGTATTCGATCAGCTTGCCGGGCTTGCCGGTGCCCGCGATGTTGAAGAACGCGGTACGGTCCGAGACGCGGGAAGCCTGCTGCATGTTGTGGGTGACGATCACGATCGTGTAGTCGTTCTTGAGTTCCTCGATGAGGTCCTCGACGGCAAGCGTCGAGATCGGGTCGAGCGCGGAGCACGGCTCGTCCATCAACAGCACGTCCGGTTGAACGGCGATCGCGCGTGCGATGCACAGTCGTTGCTGCTGACCGCCGGAGAGGCCGGACCCGGGGGAGGAGAGCCGGTCCTTGACCTCTTCCCACAGGTTGGCTCCCCGCAGTGAACGTTCGAGGAGTTCGTCCTGCTCGACCTTCGGCATCCGTCGGTTGTTCAGCGTGACCCCGGCAAGCACGTTCTCCCGGATCGACATCGTGGGGAACGGGTTCGCGCGCTGGAAGACCATGCCGACCTGCCGGCGCACCAGCACCGGGTCGACGCCCGGTGCGTACAGGTCGTTGCCGTCGATCAGCACCTCGCCCTCGACGTGGGCGCCGGGGATGACCTCGTGCATCCGGTTCAGCGTACGCAGGAACGTCGACTTGCCGCAGCCGCTCGGGCCGATGAACGCGGTGACCGTGCGTGGCTCGATCGTCATCGTGACGCCCTCGACGGCGAGGAAGTCGCTGTAGTAGACGTCGAGGTCGTTCACATTGATGCGCTTGGACACTGTGCTCCTTGAGACTCGGATGCCTGCTAACGCAGGCCTTTCGGGGAGAAGATGCCGGCCACGATGCGCGCGACGAGGTTGAGCACCACGACGAGCAGCACGAGCAGGAGGGCTGCGCCCCAGGCCGACTGGTACGACGTCGCGATATCCGAACTGGGGAACTTGTAGCCGGTGTACGCCATCACGGGCAGCGTCTGCATGGGACCGTTGAACGGATTCGCGTTGAAGTTGTCGGTGAAGCTCGCGGCCATGAAGATCGGCGCGGTCTCACCGATCACCCGTGAGATCGCGAGCATCACGCCCGTGACGATGCCTGCGATGGCCGTGGGCAGCACGATCTTCACGATGGTGGCGAATTTGGAGACCCCGAGGGCGAAGGACGCCTCGCGCAGGTCCAGCGAGACGAGCTTGAGCATCTCCTCGGTCGAGCGCACCACGATCGGGATCATCAGCACAGACAGGGCGATGGCGGCGGAGAATCCGCTGAACGCTTTGGGGCCGACGATCAAAGTCGACAAAGAGAACGCGAAGAGACCCGCCACGATCGAGGGGATGCCGGTCATCACGTCGATCAGAAAAGTCACCGTGCGTGCCATCCACTGCCTCGGCTGGGCGTATTCGACGAGATAGATCGCGGTCAGGATGCCGATCGGGATGGAGATCAGCGCTGCTATGCCCGTGATGACGAGCGTGCCGACGATCGACTGGAGCGCGCCCTGCACGACCGTCACCTTCAGCGTGGCGGAGTCGAACACCGAACCGCCGGTTCCGGTGATGAACTGCCAGGTCATCGAGGCCCAGCCTTTGTCGAGCACCGTGGCGAGAGTGGAAACCAGAGGGATCAAAGCAAGCAGAAAGGCGATCGTGACGAGTCCGCGCACCACTCGGTCGGTGGCCTTTCGGCGGTTCTCGACGATCGTGGAGATCGAGCCGAGACCGACCAGATAGAGCACTGCGGTGAGCACGAGGCACCCGGCGATACTGAAGCCGATCAAGGCGAATGCCGCCACGCTGACGCCCAGCGCGACGCCCAGGGTGTAGAGCTCGACGTGCCGGGGCAGCTGCCCCGAGGTCAGGGTATTCGGCACCGGCCCACGAGGGGACCGGGGCGTTTTGTCGATGGCGGTCGCGCTCATGCGTTGTGGGTCTTCCTGATGGCGCCTGCGTCTTCCTGGTTGTGCCTGGCCCGGAACGGGCTCGCGGCGGCGTCGACGACGAGCAGCGTGGTCGGGTCCACGGGCGGCAACGGACCGGGCTTCCTCTGACGCCTTCGGGTGCCGGCCTCGCCCCGCCGAACGATCAGCCGGGCGACCATGTTCACGGCGAGCGAGATGACGAACAGGGCGAGACCGGTAGCGATCAGTGCGTCACGCTGCAGAGGGTTCGACTCGGGAAAGTTGTTCGCGATGTTGGCGGCGATCGTCTGCGAGTTGGCCGAATCGGTGATGACCTTGATGGAGAACACCAGCGACGGCGAGATGATCATCGCGATCGCCATGGTCTCCCCGAGAGCCCGGCCGAGCCCGAGCAGGGTCGCGCTCACGATGCCGCTGCGCGCGTAAGGGAAGACCGCCATCGTGACCATCTCCCATTTCGTCGCGCCGAGCGCGAGCGCCGCTTCCTCATGCAACCGAGGCGTCTGCAAGAAGATCTCACGCGAGATCGACGTGATGATCGGCAGGATCATCACGGCGAGAACGATCGCCCCCGCGAGGATCGTTGAGCCGGTACGCGACACGGGTCCTGCGAACAGCGGGATCCAGCCGAAATACTCGTTGAGCCAATCTTGGAACGGAATGATGAACGGCCTGATGACGAAGATGCCCCACAGACCGAATACCACAGACGGCACCGCGGCGAGCAGGTCGACCAGGTACCCGAGCACTGTGGCCAGTCGGCGCGGGGCGTAGTGCGAGATGAACAGCGCGATGCCGATGGCGATGGGCGCGCCCATGACGAGGGCGATGAGGGAGGACCAGAGGGTGCCCCAGATCAGCGGGGCGACGTACTGCCAGAACGACGAGTTGCCCTGGGTGGTGCCGGTCGACAGATCTGCATTCGTCGTCCAATTGGCGGTGATCGCAGGCAGGGCCTTGATGATGAGGAAGATCGCGACGCCGGCGAGGATCACCATGATCGATGCGGCCGATCCGGTGCTCAGCCACCGGAAGACAGTGTCTGCGGGCCGAACGGGTGGGCGCGCGGCCCCGGCGCCCCCGCCGGGGGTGTCGGG
>DATMTS010000017.1:0-48184 GCA_035564555.1 Humibacter sp. | reverse complement strand
CTCGGTCTCGATACGCGGGCTCGCTTCGCTCGCTCGCTACTCGACCAGCGGAGGGCCGGAACCGGCTGGCCCCGCGACGGCTACGCCGTGAGGTGGTAGCGCAACGCGGCGAGCTCGGCCTTCAGCGATGCGGGCACCCGGCCCGCGAACCGATCGAAGAACTCCTCGGTCAGCTCGCACTCCGCCAGCCAGGAGTCGCGGTCGACCGCGAACAACTGATCGAGGTCGTCGGTAGGAACGTCCAGGCCGTCGAGCTCGAGGTCCTCGACGCGGGGCAGCAACCCGATCGGCGCTTTGACCGCACCGGCTTCGCCGTCCAGCCGCTGCGCGATCCAGGCGATCACCCGCACGTTCTCGCCGAAACCGGGCCACAGGTAGTGGCCGTCCTCCGCCTTGCGGAACCAGTTGACCTGGAAGATCGCCGGCGCCTTCAGGCCCAGCCGGTCACCCATCTTCAGCCAGTGCGCCCAGTGGTCGGCCATGTTGTACCCGCAGAAGGGCAGCATCGCGAACGGGTCGCGGCGCAGTTCGCCGACCGGTCCGTCAGCCGCGGCCGTCTGCTCGGATGCCACGGTGGCACCGATGAACACGCCGTGCCGCCAGTCCTTCGCCTCGACCACCAGCGGCACGTTCGTCGCACGACGGCCTCCGAAGATGATCGCGTCGATCGGCACGCCGTCGTGGGCATCCCATTCGTCTGCGATCGACGGGCACTGCGCGGCCGAGACGGTGAACCGCGAGTTCGGATGCGCCGCCGGACGACCCGAATCCGGCGTCCAGTCGTTGCCCTGCCAGTCGATGAGGTGCTCGGGCGCCGTATCGGTCATGCCTTCCCACCACACGTCGCCGTCGTCGCGCAAGGCCACGTTGGTGAAGATCGTGTTGCCCCACAAGGTGTCCATCGCGGTGGCGTTGGTCGCGTAGCCGGTGCCCGGCGCCACACCGAAGAACCCGCGCTCCGGATTGATCGCCCACAGGCGGCCGTCGGGTCCGGGACGCAGCCAGGCGATGTCGTCGCCGAGGGTCTCGATCGTCCAACCCGGCAGGGTGGAGCGCATCATCGCGAGGTTCGTCTTGCCGCACGCCGACGGGAAAGCCGCAGCCATGTGGAAGACCCGGCCCGCCGGAGAAGTCACCTTGATGATCAGCATGTGCTCGGCGAGCCAGCCTTCGTCTCGACCCATCACCGAGGCGATGCGCAGCGCGAACGCCTTCTTGCCGAGCAGGGAGTTGCCGCCGTAACCCGATCCGTACGACCAGATCTCGCGGGCCTCGGGAAACTGCACGATGTACTTGGTCTGGTTGCAGGGCCACGCGACGTCGGGCCGGGTCACGCCGTCCGCATCGCGCAACGGGTATCCCACGCTGTGCACGGCCGGAACCCAGGTGGCACCGGCCTCGATGAGCTCCAGGGCACCGGCACCCATCCTGGTCATCACACCCATGTTGATCACGACGTAGGGCGAGTCGGTGATCTCGACGCCCAACTGCGAGATCGGGCCGCCGAGCGGCCCCATCGAGAACGGCACGACGTACATCGTGCGTCCGCGCATGCTGCCGTCGAACACCGCCTTCAGCTCGGAGCGCATGCTCTGCGGTTCCTGCCAGTTGTTCGTCGGCCCGGCATCCTGCTCGCGCTCGGAGCAGATGAAGGTGCGGTCTTCGACGCGGGCGACGTCGGCCGGGTCGGTGCGGGCGAGAAAGCTGTTCGGGCGCCAGTCGGGGTTGAGCCGGATGAGCTTGCCCTCGGCCACCAGCTGCTTGGTGAGTCTGTCCGCCTCGCGCAGTGAGCCGTCGCACCAGACCACGTCGTCCGGTTTCGTCAGGGCAGCGATGCGTTCGACCCACGCCGCGAGCCTCGCGTCACTCGTGCCGCCTCGTTGCGGTTCGTGCCCGGCATCGGATCTCGTCGAACTTTCGGTGATGGTCATGGATGCCCTCCCGGTTTCGGCCGTCGTCGTCTGCGAATCGCACGGCCAGGTGTGAATTCTTATGTCCACTACCCATCCTCGGCGGGTTCTACCGCCGTCCTGCGCGAATTGGGGTGTCAAGAATCGCGATTCTTTCGCTATTGTCAAAGGATGAGTCAGGACGGCACCGACATCGCCACCATCGGGCATCGCATCCGGCACTTCCGCGGGCAGCGTTCCCTCACGCTCGACCAGCTGGGAGCATCCACCGGTCTCGCCCCCAGCCAGCTCTCTCTGATCGAAAACGGCCGCAGGGAGCCGAAGCTGTCGGCACTGCAGACGATCGCCAATGCTCTGGAAGTCGACCTCGCGACGCTGTTGAAGAACGAACCGCCCGACGACCGTGCTGCCCTCGAGCTGGAACTCACGAAAGCTCAGCGCGGTTCGCTGTACGCATCGCTCGGGCTGCCGGTGGTGAAGCCCACTCGCGGCACGCCGACCGAGACGCTCGAGTCGCTCGTCGGGCTGCACCGGGAGCTGGCCAGGCGGGCCGAGCTCGCCATCGCGACGCCCGAGGAGGCACGGCGCGCCAACACGGAGCTGCGCGAATGGATGCGGGCCAGGAACAACTACCTTCCCGAGATCGAGGCGCTCGCCGAGGAGCGGGTGAAGGCATCCGGCCACACCACGGGCGCGCTCACTCACCGGGAGGTGAGCGTGATGGCCGAGCAGCTGGGCTTCCAGCTGATCTACGTGAACGACCTGCCGCATTCGGCACGATCGGTCACCGACCTCGCCAACGGCCGCATCTACCTCCCACCCGCATCGATCCCGGGCGGCCACGGCCTGCGTTCGATGGCCTTGCAGGCCATGGCGCATCGCCTTCTCGGGCACACCCGGCCGGCGAACTACGCCGAGTTCTTGCTGCAGCGGCTCGAGATCAACTACTACGCGGCGTGCTGCCTGATGCCTCAGGCCGCAGCCGTCGCGTTCCTGCAGAACGCGAAGAAGGAGAAGGACCTCGCCGTCGAGGACTTCCGCGATGCGTTCGGGGTCACGCACGAAGCCGCCTCGCTGCGGATGACGAACCTGATGACCGAGCACCTGGGAATGCGGCTGCACTTCCTGCGCGTCGGCGATGACGGCGCTCTGTACAAGGGGTACGAGAACGACGACCTGCCGCTGCCCACCGACGTGACCGGCGCGATCGAGGGCCAGCTGGTGTGCAAGAAATGGAGCGCCCGCACGGCGTTCACGCAGACGAACCGCACCACCGAGCTGTACCAGTACACCGACACGCCGGCTGGAACGTTCTGGTGCGCGACGCAGACCGGAACCACGGATGCCGGCGGCTTCTCGATCACGTTCGGCGTTCCGTTCGCTGAGGCGAAGTGGTTCCGCGGCCGGGAGTCGACGGTCAGAGCGGTGTCGACGTGCCCGGACGAGTCGTGCTGCCGCCGCCCACCCTCGCAGATCGCCGAACGGTGGGGCGGCAAGGCCTGGCCGAGTGCCCGCCTGCACGCGCAGATCCTCTCGCCGCTGCCGGTCGGCACTTTTCCCGGCGTCGACGACTCCGAGGTGTACGAGTTCCTCGACGCACACTCCGGTCCGCTGGCGGAGTGAGACCCCGCGCGAGCGGGGCGCTGCCGCGCCCTGCGCCATTTCTCACGCAGTGCGCCGGAATTTCTGGCGCACTGCGTGAGAAGTGGCGCACTACTTGGGCTGCATGCGGATCGCGCCGTCGAGCCGGATGACCTCGCCGTTCAGCATCGGGTTCTCCACGATGTGCCGCACCAGCGAGGCGTACTCGTCGGCATGCCCGAGTCGCGAGGGGTGCGGAACCTGCTCGCCGAGCGAGAGTCGGGCCGCCTCGGGCAGACCGGCCATCATCGGGGTGTCGAAGATTCCGGGCGCGATCGTCATCACCCGGATCAGGCTGCGTGCCAACTCGCGCGCGATCGGCAGGGTCATGGCGGCGACACCGCCCTTCGAAGCCGCGTAGGCGGGCTGCCCGATCTGGCCGTCGAAGGCGGCGACGGACGCCGTGTTCACGATCACGCCGCGTTCCGCGTCGCCGGGCACCTGGACGCGGCCGAGCGGTTCCACCTTCGTCATCGCCTCCGCAGCGAGGCGGATCACGTTGAACGTACCGATCAGGTTCACCCGCACCACGCGTTCGAACTGCTCCAGCGCGAGCACTCCGTCGCGGCCCAGCACCTTGCCGGGCGTGGCGATTCCCGCGCAGTTGACGACGATGCGCAGTGGCGCCATGTCGGATGCCTCCCGAACGGCGGCGCGCACCTGCTTCTCGTCGGTGACGTCGGCTGCGACGAACAGGGCGCGCCCGCCCAGTTCCTCGGCGGCATCCTGACCAGCCGAGTCAGGCAGATCGACGATGACCACCGAGGCCCCCGCCTCCGCCAGCGCCCGAGCGGTCGCGAATCCCAGCCCGGACGCCGCGCCGGTGACCAACGCGGAACATTCCTCTATGCGCATGTTTCCTCCAGCCAAGGTGATTCAGGGTGTCAGAGCGGGTCAGAGCCGTTCGATGATGGTCGCGTTCGCCATGCCGCCGCCCTCGCACATGGTCTGCAGGCCGTACCGGCCGCCGGTGTGCTCGAGGCGCGCGAGCAGGGTGCCCAGCAGCCGGGTTCCCGAGGCGCCGAGCGGATGCCCGAGCGCGATGGCGCCCCCGTACGGGTTCAGCCGGTCGAGATCGGCACCGAATTCACGCAGCCACGCCAGCGGCACGGGCGCGAACGCCTCGTTGACCTCGTAGGCGTCGAGGTCATCGATGCCGAGTCCGGTGCGATCCAGGATGCGTCTGGTCGCGGGCAGGATGCCCGTGAGCATGTACAGCGGGTCGCTGCCGGTCACCGTCATGGCGTGGAACCGTGCGCGGGGCGTCAGCCCGAGGTCGCGTGCCCGGCTCGCGCTCATGATGAGGGCGGCGGATGCGCCGTCCGTCAGAGGAGAGGAATTTCCCGGAGTGATCTTCCAGTCGAGCTCGGGGAACCGCGACGCGAGCGCATCGGTGCGGAACGAGGGGTTGAGCGCGCCGAGCGTTTCGACGTCGGTCGAGGGGCGGATGGTCTCGTCGGCCGAGACGCGCCGGCCGTCCGGCCGTCCGACCGGCACCAGTTCGCGGGCGAAGGCCCCGCGCGCGGTCGCGTCGGCGGCGAGCCGATGGGATCGGGCCGAGAAGGCATCCAATTCCTCCCGGCTGAAGCCCCATTTCTGTGCGATGAGCTCAGCCGAGACGCCCTGGCTGACGAGGCCGCGCGGGTAACGGTCGGCCACTCGTGCGCCGAGCGGATCCCGACCGAGGGTCGTCGTACCCAGCGGGATGCGGCTCATCGACTCCACCCCGCACGCGATCACCACCTCCTGCTGCCCGGACAGGATGGCCTGGGCAGCGAAGCTCGCCGCCTGTTGGCTGGAGCCGCATTGCCGATCGATCGTCGTCCCCGGCACGTGTTCGGGCAGGCCCGCGGCGAGCACGGCGTTGCGCACGACGTTGTACGACTGCTCACCTGCCTGACCGACGCAGCCACCGATCACATCGTCGATGAGATCCGCGTCGAGATCGTTGCGGCGCACGAGTTCGGCGAGCAGATCGCCGAGCAGATCGACGGGATGGATGCCGTTGAGCGCGCCACCGGCCTTGCCTCGTGCCGATGGTGTGCGCACGACGTCGACGATGACGGCATCTTCGCTCATGCAGTCAGCCTATCCACGTCGATCCGGACCCGCTGCGGATGTTCGTCGACGCCCGCTTGACCCGCCGAGCGCTTCGATCGACTGTGCCGGAGCGGCCCCGCTGCCGGGCATGCGACAGAATGAGGGCGTGACGGCAGACGACACCAGCCCATCCACCGCGTCGCCGCATGCCCAGACCCTGTCGCGCGGCATCCGTGCGCTCGAGGTCCTCGCGGAGTCCAGCGGGCCGATGACCATCGCCGAGCTCGCCACGGCGCTCGACGTGCACCGCTCGATCGCCTACCGCATTCTGCGCACCCTCGAAGACCACCGGCTGGTGGTTCGGGATGCCTCCGGCCGGGTGCTGCTCGGACCGCGACTCGCCGCTCTCGCGCGCAGCGTTCAGCACGATCTGCAGGCCGCCGCTCTGCCCGAGTTGACCGCGGTCGCCAACGAACTCGCCATGACGGCGTTCGTCGCCGTGCTCGACCAGCACGAGGTGGTGACGCTGGTCAGCGTCGAGCCGCGGCACGTCGTGGCCACGGTCGCCCAGCGACCGGGCACCCGGCACCCCCTGGCATATGGCGCGCCCGGCATCGCGATCCAGTCGGCGTTGACCGCAGCGCAGTGGGCCGAGCTCGGCTCAGAAGAGCGGATGCGCGACGAGGCGATCACCGCACGCGTCGACGGCTATGCGTTCAGTCACGACGAGGTCATTCCCGGTCTGAGGTCGATCGCCTCGCCACTGATCGTTCCGGGGCAGCCGCCGGCTGCGGTCGCCGTGGTGTTCGTAGGCAGCAGGACGCCGGACGATCAGGTCGGCGCCCGGTTGTCCCGAGCCGCGGATGCCATCGCGGCGTCGCTGCGCTGATCGACGTCGGCAGGCGTGCCGGCCCTTCTGCTGGAATCGGTCGGTGGCTCAGCCCGATCGACCGCTGACCTCGACCCGGCCCGTGACCTCGACCGCCTCCGGAGTCGCCTGGTCGGCGGTGAGTTCGGCAGGGCCGCCGGATTCGCCCAGGGCCGTGAGCCGTGCGCCCACCCGCCGGGAGGCGCGAAACGCCAGCCAGGCCAACGGGTGCCTGCTGCCTTTCAGGTAGACCCGATGCGGCACGCGCACATCGTCGTGGCTGGGATACCCGGCGGCGACGCGCACGCTGGGCAGCAGCACCTCGGCCGCGCGGGTGTAACCGAGGCCGGAGGGGTGCAGACGATCGAGCGAGGAGAACATCGAACTCGGATCGCGACGGAACAACGGTCCCAGTGTGTCGGCCAACGATACGGTGCGACCGCCCGCGCGAAGCACGACGATGGTCTGGCTCGTCGCGAGCAGGCGGCTGAGCCAGTGGGCGAAATAACGAAGCGGCTGGAAGAACGGAAGAACGGTACCCAGGTCCGGGCAGGTGGCGACGATCACCTCGCTACCCGCCGCGCGCAACTCGCGCACCGTCCTCGACAACGGCTGGAGCGCGTCGACCAGTCGCTTCAAATGCATCACATCGTTGGCTCCGACGATGATGACCGCGACGTCCGGGGTGGGCGACGAGCGCACCAGCGCGGTGAGCTGGCCCGGCAGGTGAGCCGACTCGGCCCCCACCTCCGCGACGTTCCGCAGCCGCACCGGTCGTCCGGACGCCTGGGCGAGTTCATCGGCGAGAATGGTCCCGACCGTCCGAGTCGGGTCGTCGCTGCCGTAGCCGACGGCCAGTGAGTCGCCCATCAGGGCCAGATCCAACGGGTCTCCGGGGTTGTCCTCGCCGTACACCCCGGTGCCCGAGGCCGCCGGAACCACGCGTCTCGGCATCAGCCGTTCCCGGGCCAGCAGGCCTTCTGCCACGGTCACGACGCCGACGCCGAACACGGCTCCGATCGCAGATCCGGCGACCACGGCGCCACCCCACAGGATGCGGCCGACCGGCGTCACAGCGCGTGGATCGGCCGCCCGACCGTGACTCTTCATCGCTTCTGAATCCCGACAATCGCACTGGCTGACCGCACGGATTCGACCATACGCGCCTCCGACCCGAGAATCCCTCGATTGACTGGCTGAACACGGGATGCTAACCGGGCACGCCCGACTGATACCATCGATATCACGGATCGTATACAACGAGGTCGCGATCCGGGTGAGGTGAGACACGATGCCCGTCATTCCAATACAGCAGCGCGGCGATCTGCATGCCGTCACGACGGCAGTAGCACGCAACTTCAGCGCGTTCCGAACCGCCGTGTCCGAGTCGTTCGTGCCCCTTCAGGTCACCAGCGACCGGCCCGACCCGTTCTGGGGTCGCATCCGCTCGTCGAGCGCAGGCGAAGAGATGCACGTCTCCGAGGTGAGTGCAACGCGGCACATCGTAGAGCGCACGCCAGAACTCATCGCCCGCGCCGACCGGCACTTTTACAAGATCAGCGTGATGCTTTCGGGCACCGGCCTGCTGGTGCAAGACAATCGCGAGGCGGTGCTGCGCCCCGGGGACCTCGCCATCTACGACACCCACCGGCCGTACTCCCTCGTGTTCGACGACGATTTCAAGACCCTCGTGCTGATGTTCCCGCAGCATCTGATCGACCTGCCGGTCGACATGGTCGGCCAACTGACGGCCGTGCGGATGTCGGGTCGGGACGGCCTGGGCGCGATGATCACGCCGTTCGTCGCGCAGTTCGCCGCGAACCTGGAGCATTTCAGCGCAAGCACCGGAACGCGGCTCGCGCACAGCACCATCGACCTGTTCACGACGATGCTCGCCAACGAGCTCGATGTGGGACGCGCGCCGAGCAACGGTCACCAGGCGCTCGTGCGACAGATCCACCGGTACATCGACGAGAACCTCGGTTCACCCGAACTCGGTCCGGCGCAGATCGCCGCAGCCCATTACATCTCGACGCGCCATCTGCACGGCATCTTCCAGGAGCATGACACCACCGTGTCGTCGTGGATCCGCTCGCGCAGGCTCGAGCGCTGTCGCCGCGATCTGCTCGATCCGCTGTGCGCGGACCGGCCGGTCGCCGCGATCGCGGCCCGCTGGGGCTTCATGGATGCCGCGCACTTCAGCCGCGTCTTCAAGGCGGCCTACGACAGGCCGCCGAGCGATCTGCGGGTGGGCCGCGTCGGCTGAGCCGCGGCATCCCTGAGTCGGTCGAAGGGCGCTCAGACCTGGTCGAAGGCGATCGTCGGCAAATCGACGATATGCGCACCGCCGTCGGCGATGAGCACCGATCCCGTCATGTACGAAGAATCCGACGAGGCCAGGAAACGGATGACCGAGGCGATTTCGGAGGGCGCCGCAGCGCGACCGAGCGGAACATTCGCGGTCACGGTGGAGTAGGCGGTCTCGCGGTCGGTCAGCGAGGATGCGGAGACCAGATCGTCCATCTCAGCATCGGCCATCGGCGTGCGCACCCAGCCCGGGCACACGGCGTTGACGCGCACACCGAGCTTTCCATAATCCCGCGCGAGCGAGCGCGTCAAACCGATCAATGCGTGCTTGCCGACGGTGTAACCGGCGACGCCCGGCCCCGCGAACAGCCCGGCGAGCGACGACACAATCACCACGGCGCCACCGGCCTCGATCAACTGCGGCAGAGCAGCACGCGCCATCGCGAACGCCGTCGTCACGTTCGCCCGCAGGCTCGACGCCCACTCGTCGTCCGAGGTCTCCCCCACTGTCGAAAGGCCATGACCGCCGGCATTGGCGATCAGCACGTCGATGCGGCCGAAACGCTCAACGACCCGCGCCACGGCATCCGCTGCCTGAGCCGTGTCCGCGGCGTCGGCGACGACCGACATGCCGCCGGTCTCGGTCGCAACGCGCTCCAACGGCTCGCGTCGCCGGCCGATCAGGACAACCCGTGCACCGTCGGCAGCGAACCGTCGAGCCGCGGCTGCGCCGATGCCCGTTCCGCCGCCGGTGATGACGACCACTGGTCCCTGGGTGATCTCGGTCATGTCTCTCCTTCAATGGTGGTCGGTGCCGCTTGCAGTGCGGGCCGGCCCATCAGGCCGGAAAGGACGAGCGCGCCAGATACCCGAAATCCGACACGAGCGTGGTGCCGTTCACCGGACGAGATATCGGGGAGCACAGATAGAGCACGTGACGGGCCACCTCCTCGGGAGACTGGACGGGAAATCCCGCGTCGGCGAAGTCGGTGACCCCGAGGTCCCGCCGCGCCATGGGGGTGTCCACGATCGACGGGCATACGCAGTTCACCCGGATGCCGTGTGCCGCCAGATCCGTCGCGAGTGCACGGCTCAGCTGAACCACCGCGCCCTTGGAGGCGTTGTACGGCACCATTCCCGGCGCCGCGACGAAACCGGAATCCGATCCCATCAGCACGACAGCCGGATGCTGCGCCCTGCGGAGGTGCGGCAGCGCGTGCTTGACCGACAGGAACGGTCCCGTGACGTTGACGGCGAGCACCGCGTCCCACGCTGCGAGGTCGATCTCGTCGATGGCCGCCCCGAATGGTCCGGAGATGCCCGCGCAGCACACCAGCTGATCGATGCCGCCGAGGCGCTGCGCGAGATCGTCGAGCGCCGCACGCATGGCGGGCTCGTCGGTGACGTCAGCGACCCGGAACGGCGCTCCGAGTTCGACCGATAGTTCGCGCAGGGCGGTCTCGTCGCGATCGATGAGACCGACCGATGCTCCCTCCGCGGCGAGCGCCGTCGCACAAGCACGTCCGATGCCGGAGCCTGCGCCTGTGACGACGACGGCCGACCCGGTCAAGTCGAGTTCCATTCCGCCCGCCTCCGTTCCGATGACCGTCATCCTTCCCCACCCGGAGCAGGGGCTACGCGGTTTCTGCGCTCCCGTGCTATTCCTGTTCCCTCCAGGGCAAGTCGGAGGCGACGGCTCGGCTGCAGACTCAAGGCATCGAGTGCGCTCCGTGCACCCGCAATCCCGAGTACAGCAAGGGGCTGACGTGTCTGACCTCCTCTCCCACACCCAATTGCGCAAGAACGCCCTCGGCGTCGCAGGAATCGTCTTTCTCGTGCTCGCCGCGGTGGCACCGCTGACGGGCATCGTCGTCGTCGCCTCCCTGGCGGTCGCCCTCGGCAACGGCGGCGGAACGCCGATGTCGTTCCTGATCGTGGCCGTGCTTCTGCTGTTGTTCGCCATCGGGTACGCCCAGATGTCCAAGCAGCTGGTCAATGCGGGCGGGTTCTATGCCTTCGTCGTCAAGGGCCTGGGCCGCACCGGAGGCCTCATCGCGGGACTCATCGCGACGCTCGGCTACAACTTCTTCGTGGTCGGCACGATCGGCACGAGCGGCTTCTTCATGCAGACCGTCATCGCGCAGCTCACCGGGTTCAACCTGCACTGGTACGTCTGGGGCCTGCTGTCGATCATCGTCTCGTTCATCCTGGCCAGGCAGGGCGTGGACTTCAGTTCGAAGGTGCTGGGCGTCTCGCTCGTGCTCGAGACGAGCATCCTTCTCGTGTTCGACTTCTCCGTGCTGTTCCAGACCGGATTCTCGTTTCAGGCGTTCAGTCCCGCCGCGGTGTTCTCGGGTTCGCTGCCGGTCGGCCTGCTGCTTGCCGCCACCGGGTACCTCGGCTTCGAGGCGACCGCGTTGTTCGGCGAAGAGGCGAAGAACCCTCTCAAGACGATTCCTCGTGCGACCTATCTCGCGATCTGCCTGATCGGCTTCATCCTGGCGTTCACTACCTGGGCGGTAGTCAGCGCGACAGGAGTGGCACAGGCTCAGGCGACCGCGGTCAAGCACCTGGAGAGCGGCGACCTCATCTTCAGCCTCTCGCAGAAGTACCTCGGCACCGCGATGACCGACGTCATGATGATCCTGCTGCTGGTCAGCCTGTTCGCCGCGATGCTCGCCTTCCACAACTCCGCGACGCGGTACCTGTACTCGCTGGGCCGCGCCCGGGTGCTTCCGCACGCGCTCTCGCGCACCCGCAAGAACGGAGCGCCGCAGGTCGCCGGGGTGGTGCAGGCGGTGTTCGCGGCCGTGATCGCCGGATTGTTCGCCCTCGCCGGGCTCGACCCGATCGCGTCGCTGGTGCCCAGCATGATCGGCTTCGGCACCCTGTGCGTGCTCGTGCTCCAAGCGCTCGCCGCGCTCTCGATCATCGTGCACTTCCGTCGCGCTCGGGACCCCCGCTGGTGGAGCACCTTCATCGCACCCGGCATCGGATTCCTCGGCCTGCTGGCGATCGTCATCCTCGCCATCGCGAACTTCAACATCGTCGCCGGTTCGGATGCTTTGATCGTCAATCTGCTGCCGCTGCTGTTGCTCGTGGCTCTGGTCGGCGGCATCCTGTACGGCGTATACCTGAAGGCGAAGAGGCCGGCCGTGTATGATGCGCTGGCCACCGATCTGGAGAAGTTCAACCCGCACGCGCAGCACAGGCCCGAGGAGATCGAGCCCGACCCTGCCGCTCGATACTGACCCGAATCTTCGAGGACTGCACGATGCACCACGACGGTCACGCCCACACGGCCTTGCTGTCCACTCCGACACACGTACGGCATCCGTTGGATCCGCTGACGGCCGATGAGATCGCCGAAGGCCGCCGCATCCTGGCCGAGGCCGGCCGGCTGACGGATACGACGCGATTCCCCAACGTACTGCCGGTGGAACCGGACAAGCACGCGGTCGCGGTGTTCCAACCGGGCGAGACGATCGAGCGCCGGCTGCTGTTCGTGCTGTTGGACACGGCGACCGGTCGCGGTGCCGAGGCTGTCGTGTCTGTGACCGCGGGCGAGCTGGTCTCCTACCGGGAGCTCGCCTCGGATGCGCCGCCGTACGGGCAGCCGCAGTATCTGTTCGAGGAGTACGCCCGGGCCGAGCAGATCGCCAAGTCCGACCTCGACTGGCAGGCTGCGATGATGCGGCGCGGGCTGGCCGACCGGATCGAGCTCGCGTTCTGCGCACCGCTGGCTCCCGGATACTTCGGCCGGGCGGCGGAGGTGGGGCGGCGCGTCATCAGGTCTCTCACCTTCCTGCGCGAAACCCCGACCGACAGCCCCTGGGCGCATCCCGTCGAGGGCCTGATCGTGCACATCGACCTGACCGCGGGCAGCGTCATCCGCGTCGAAGACGATGGGGACGTTCCGGTGCCGGCCGCCTCCGGCAACTACGACGCGGCGTCCGTCGGCCCGGCCCGTACGAGCCTCAAGCCGATCGCGATCAGCCAGCCCGAAGGGCCCAGCTTTCGCGTCGACGGTTCCGCCGTCGAATGGCAGAACTGGAAATTCCGCGTCGGGTTCAACGCCCGCGAGGGCCTGGTGCTGAACCAGGTGACGTTCCGCGACGGCGACGAGGACCGATCCGTGCTGTACCGGGGATCGGTGCCCGAGATGGTGGTGCCGTACGGCGACACCACCCCGACGCGGTTCTGGATCAGCTACTTCGACGCCGGCGAGTACCTGCTGGGCAAGAACGCGAACTCGCTTCGGCTCGGCTGCGACTGCCTGGGCGTCATCCACTACTTCGACGGCTTCGTCGCCGACGATCACGGCAACCCGGTGAAGATTCCGCAGGTGGTGTGCATGCACGAGGAGGATTACGGCATCCTCTGGAAGCACACCGATCTCGACGGCGCGCCCGAGGTGCGGCGCTCCCGGCGGTTGGTGGTGAGCTACTTCGCCACGATCGGCAATTACGATTACGGATTCTTCTGGTACTTCTACCTGGACGGCTCGATCCAGGTCGAGGCGAAGGCCACCGGAATCGTGTTCGCCGGCGCCGGCACTCCCGGCGCGCAAAACCCGCACGCTGCCGAGATCGCGCCGGGGCTGTTCGCCCCGGTGCACCAGCACCTGTTCTGCGCTCGGCTCGACGTCGCCATCGACGGGGAGGACAACACCCTCGCCGAGGTCGACGCCGTCGGCATCCCGACCGGTCCACAGAACCCGCACGGCAACGCGTTCACCTGGACGGCCACGCCCATCACAAGCGAGGCGCACGCCGGCAGGCTGGCCAACGCGCCCACCGCGCGCACCTGGGAGGTCGCGAGCGCGACCCGGCGCAATCACGTCGGCAAACCCACGTCGTTCCACCTGATCCCGATGCCGTCGGCAACGCTCATGGCGCAGCCGGACTCGACCGTGTTCGGGCGCGCCGCGTTCGCCACGAAGCACTTGTGGGCCACCGTGTTCGACCCGGCCGAGCGCTTCCCCGCCGGGGACTACCCGAACGCGCACGCCGGAGGCGCGGGCATCCCGTCGTGGCAGGAGCAGAACCGCAGCCTCGACGGCACCGACATCGTGCTCTGGCACACCTTCGGTCCCACTCACATCCCGCGCACCGAGGACTGGCCGATCATGCCGGTCGACTACTCGGGCTTCTGGCTGAAGCCCTACGGCTTCCTCGATCGCAATCCCGCGCTCGATCTGCCGGACGGCACCGCTGATGCCTTCCGCTGTGCACCCGACGCGAGCTGCGGCGGGTCCTGTGGCTGCGCGCACTGATCCCGATTCCTCCCGATCCGGAAAGATGACCATGACCGATACCACGACCAACCTCTCCGACACCTCGACCTGGCTGCCGCTCGACGGCCTGGCGCCCGGATTCGACGCCAACAAGGCGCCGCTCAGCGATGCACTGAGCGGCCGAGAGATCGTCGTGCTCGACGACCGCGGCACCCGGGTGCGGCACCGCTTCGGCGCAGACACTGTCTCGTGGGAGTATCACCCGGGCTCGGGCGACGAGACGCCGGCCTCCAACGGCACCGACGCCTATGAGGCGATCGAAGTCGACGACGACCTGATCTATGCGCAGTTCCATCACAGGCATCTGCCGAACGAGGCGGTCAGCCTGATCCTGGATCTGCGCGCCGGCCGTGCACTGTCGGTGATCTCGGTGATCCGCGAGCCGGTCAAGGGACAGACCCGGGTGGCGCACGTCTTCGTGCCCGGCACGATCGAAGGCGCGGCGGTCTCCGGTGTGGCCGCGGCGCCGAGCACGGCACTGATCGGCCGCAGGGTGATGTGGGTCTACAGCCCGGTGCACGCGTATGAGCACGTCTATCTCAGCCCGCAGTGGTACACCTGGCAGTGCCTGGCCGGCCCGGAGCGAGGCCTGGCCGACACCGATGAGAACTCCGTGTGGGAACTGCGCCCCGGAATCTACGTCTTCGCCTGGCGCGAGAAGGTGATCCCCTGCGCTTCGGTCACGATCGCCGACCACCGCAACGTGCAGGCGATCCGCTCGCACGGCGTGCTGTTCGGCCTGGATGAGAGCGGCACCACCCCGACGCACTTCACTTTCGGTGCGCACGGTCGACTGATCTCGACCACTGTTCACCCGGCCGGGTACGACCCGGCGCGCTGAGAGGACTGCCAGGACAGATCCGATCGTCACCGATGCCGCTCCCCATCCGATCGACGTCGACCAGCGGAAGCGGCGCACCTCGGTGTGCAGTCGTCGCTCGAGCGGGGATCAGAGCGCCGCAGTGTGTTCCTCCAGGTACCGCCGCAGCAACGGATCCGTGGTCAGCGAGATCGCCTTCTCGTACGCGAGACGCGCCTCCGCAGGCCGTCCCGCGCGTGCGAGCAGGTCCGCGCGCGTCGCCCAAGCCGGCTGGAAGCGCTCGATCCCCGGCGCGTCGATGCCGTCGAGTTCGACGAGCGCGGCATCAGGTCCGTCCGCGTCGCCGACGGTTGCGGCGAGCGCGACCCTGGCGCCGAGCGTCGGCGCCAACCGCACAAGTGCCCGGTGCAGCGTGACGAGTGCGGCGGCATCCGTCGTGCCCGTCACGGCGCGGGCACAATGCGCCGACTGGATGGCCGCTTCGAGCTGGAACCGTCCGATCGTGCCGAGCGCGTGCGCTCGAAGAAGGTGCGCCTCGCCCCGCGCGATCAGGCCCGCATTCCACAGCGTCGTGTCCTGACGATCCACCGGAACGTAGCCCGAGGCATCCACTCTGGCGTCGGCACGCGCGACCGACAGACAGATCAGGGCCGCGAGCCCGAGCACTTCGGGTTCGGCCGGCAGCAGGGCGACGAGCGTCTCGCCGAGATAGAGCGCTTCGCCCGACAACGAGTTCCGCACCGTGGTGCCCGAGACGGGGCGCCAGTCGATCGCATACGCGCCGTACACCGCTTCGAGCACCGCCGCCAGCCGCGTCGGCAGGTCGCGTTTGGATGGGATGACGAACGGGATGCCGGCGTCACGGATGCGTCGCTTCGCCCGCACCAGCCGCTGCGCCATCGCCGTCGCCGGCATCGCATACGCGCGTGCGATCTGATCGGCTTCGACCCCGAGCACGGTCTGCAGCATGAGAGGTGTGCGGATCGCCGGATCGATCGCCGGGTGTGCACAGACGAACATCAACTCCAGGCGCTTGTCGCCGATGGCATCCGGATCGAGGTCTCGCTCGAGCGCCGCACCGTCCGCCTCCTGCAACGGCGACGAGGTGCGCGTCGCGGCCGAGCGGTACGCGTCGCGCAGCCGGTTGCGGGCAACGGTGAGCAGCCAGCCGTCCGGGTTCTCCGGCACACCGGATGCGGGCCAGTCGCGCAGCGCGCGCTCGAACGCGTCGGCGAGTGCGTCTTCGGCCAGCGCGATGTCCCTGCTCTGCGCCGCGATCAGCGCGAGCAGCCGGCCGTATGACGTGCGGGCGGATCGTTCCGCCTGCTTCGCCGCATCGTCGTTCACACGGTCTGGTGCCACTGCCCGTCCGCGAAGACGATGGCCGCCGGCCGGATCTCGATCACCCCGTACTGCGCACCCGGGCACTTCTCGGCCCACGCCAGCGCGGCATCCAGGTCGGGAACGTCGATCAGGAACACCCCGGCGAGTTTCTCCTTCGTGTCGGCGAACGGCCCGTCCTGGATCTCCAGCCGGCCACCGCGCAACGTCACGGTGGTGGATGCCGCCACGGGCTGCAGGATGTCCGCCGACGCGAGCACTCCGGCGGCCTCGAGATCCTTCGCGTACTCGTCGAACGCGATCCGGAACGGCGCCATGGCCTCCTCGGTCACGCCGGCCTCGTCGGCCTCCTGGTTGTTGAGCAACAGCGCGTACCGCATGATGCTTCCCTTTCACTACTCGTCACACTAACCGCCGCGAATCCGCTGCGATACCGGGATGACGATCGAGTCGGAGCGCGATCGACATTCGCGTGATCCTGCGCCTGCCGTGAACCGCTGTGTCGCGGCCGGCGCCGTGCGTCACTCGATCGTGGCGTCGGCTCGCGGGCTGTCGGGCGCCAACAGCGAGTGCTTTCGCGAATACGTGAAATACACCACCATGCCGATCAGGAACCACACCGCGAACCGCACCCAGGTCTCCCAGTGCAGGTACGACACCAGCCAGAGAGAGGCGATCACGCCGATGGCCGGCACCACCGGCATCCAGGGCAGCCGGAACCCACGCTGGATCTCGGGGTGCCGGTACCGCAGCACGATCACCGACGCGCACACCACCACGAACGCCAACAGGATGCCGATGTTGGTCAGCTCGGCGACGACGCCGATCGGCAGCAGCCCCGCGAGCACGGCAGAGGCGATGCCGACGATCCAGGTGACCCTGGTCGGCACCTTGTGCTTCACGCTCGTTTTGGCGAACCAGGCAGGCAACAGGCCGTCGCGGCTCATGGAGAACCACACCCGGCTCACGCCGAGCATGAACGTCAGCAGGACGGTGACGATGCCCACGATCGCGCCGAGCGCGATGATGTTCGCTGCGCCGCCGAGCCCGACCGAGGCGAACGCGCTGGCGAATCCGCTCTTCGGGTCGATGGTCTTGTAGTTCTGCATACCGGTCAGCACGAGCGTGGCGAGCACGTAGAGCACCATGGCGATGCCGAGCGACAGCAGAATCGCCTTCGGCATGTGCTTGCGGGCATCCTTCGACTCCTCCGCCGCGGTACTCATGGCGTCGTATCCGAAGACGGCGAAGAACACCGTCGCCGCGCCGGTCATCACTCCGCTGAAGCCGAACGGGAAGTACGGGTGGTAGTTGCCGCTGTTGATGTGGAAGATCCCGAGCGCGATGATGAACAACACGATGGCGACCTTGATGCCCACCGCGACCATCTCGAAGCGTGCGGCGTTGCGGATGCCCCGGGTCAGCACGAACGCGGTGAGCAGGCAGAGCAGGATGGCGAACACGTCGATCACGTGACCGCTGCCGGTGCCCCACGCCCCGAGCATCCACGGCGGCAGATGGATGCCGGTCTGGTCGATCAGGAATCCCAGATAGCCCGAGATGCCGATCGCCACCACTGCCACGATCGCGGTGTACTCCAGCAGCAGGTCCCAGCCGATGAACCACCCGACGATCTCGCCCAGCACGGCGTAACCGTACGTGTACGCCGAGCCCGCCTTGGGAATCATCCCGGCGAACTCCGCGTACGACAGGGCAGCGGCGGCACTGGCAACCCCGGCGATCAGGAACGAGATCAGCACGGCCGGGCCGGCGGTGAGGTGCGCCACCTCACCGGCGAGCGTGAAGATGCCCGCCCCGATGATGCCGCCCACACCGATCGCAGTGAGTTGCCAGAGGCCGAGCGATCGGGAGAGCTGCGCTGTGCCCTCCGCCGCGCTGTCGTCATCGATCTGCTCGATCGGCTTGCGCCGCCAGATGCCTCGCGTGGCCGGTAACCTCGTCGTCATCGTCGAACCGCCTTCCCCCCGAACTGGGCACGTGCGCACCACATTACGCCCCGCCCGGATGCGCACCCGGCTCGGCCCCAGCGGAGGCCGCTGCGGATATCATGGAGGCGTCCGGCATCCGTGGGGATTCCGTTGCTCGCAAAAGGGGCAATAGGCGCGTCGCGCGAGACACATACGGCCTCACCTCCGTTACGTCTCCAAGGAATTCCGCCATGCCCGCACCCCTGTCCGTTTCCGCCGTCGTCGCCCGCGTGCTCGCCGCCTACGTCACCGATTGCTTCGGTGTGATGGGCAATGGCAATGCCTATCTGCTCGACGCTCTGTTCGACGAGCGCGCAGCAGGACCACGCGTGCGCTACACCGCGGTGCGGCACGAAGCTGGTGCGGTGGTCGCCGCTGACGCCTACTATCGCGCGAGCGGACGTCTCGCGGTGGCAACGGCGACCTACGGAGCTGGATTCACGAACATGCTCACGCCGTTGGCCGAGGCGGTGCGGGCCCGCACTCCGCTGCTGCTCGTCGTGGGCGATGCGCCGACGAGCGGAGCACGAGCGTGGGACGTCGACCAGCCGGCGATCGCCGCGGCGGCCGGGGCCGTGACTTTCGTCGTCGAGCGCGACGATGCGGCGGCGACCACGACGCGCGCGATTCAGCACGCGCTGTCGCACCGCACCGCCGTCGTGCTGGCGATCCCCTACGACCTCGCGGCGGCCGGGACCGGCCGGCACTCTGCGACGGGCGCCGGGGCTCGAGCGGATGCCGAGGCAGGGCCGGATGCCGGTGCAGGGCCGGTCGAGGTCGTCGGGCCCCTGGTTCCGGATGCCGTCGAGCTGGATGCCGTCGCCGGATTGCTCGCCGGCGCGCGCAGGCCGTTCCTGCTCGCCGGTCGCGGGGCGTGGCTGGCCGACGCGGGCGACGCCCTTGGCGCGCTCGCCGACGCGACCGGAGCCGTGACGGCATCCACCGCGCTCGGCCGGGGCGTGTTCCCACGAACCGGGTACGACCTCGGCGTCACCGGCGGCTTCGGCCAGGAGGCGGCGATGGCGCTCGTGCGCGAAGCGGACGTCGCGGTCGTCTTCGGGGCCTCCCTCAACCAGTTCACCACCCGGTTCGGTGCACTGTTCGGGCCGCACACGCGGGTCGTGCAGATCGACGTCGGCGCCGGCGCCACCGATCGAGTGGTGACCGACTACATCGCCGGCGATGCACGGCTGGCAGCGACCACGCTCGGCGAACTACTGCGTGCGCGATCGGCGGCACCCTCCGGGTGGCGCGAGTCGGTGGATTTCGCTCCGCTGCGCCGGCGCGAGCCGGGTGGGGCTGTTGCGGCAGACGGGCGCCTCGATCCGCGCAGCGTCGCCGCTCGCATCGCCGAGTTGCTCCCCGACGACCGGGTCGTCGTCTCCGACGGCGGGCACTTCATCGGCTGGGCGAACATGTACTGGCCGGTCGCCTCACCGGACCGGATGATCATGGTCGGCACGGCGTTCCAGTCGATCGGTCTCGGTTTCGCAAGCGTTCCCGGTGCAGCAGCGGCCAGACCGGAGTCGACGGTCGTGCTCACCACCGGAGACGGCGGCGCGCTGATGGCGATGGCCGACCTCGAGAGCGCTGTGCGCATCGCCGGCGGTCGCGGCCTGGTGGTGGTGTGGAACGACACGGCGTACGCAGCCGAGGTGAACCTGTACGGGTTGAAGGGACTCGCGCAGCAGCCGATGCGCATCCCCGAGGTCGACTTCGCAGCGGTGGCTCGGGGATTCGGCGCGGAGGGCGTCGTGGTGCGTGCGCTCGATGACCTCGACGCGCTCCGGGTGTGGGCGGCGAAGCCCCCTGCGCAACGGGCGTTCCTGCTGCTGGACTGCCGCGTCTCGCCGCACGTCATCGCGCCGTATCAGCGCGAGATCATCGCCGCCAACACCTGAGCGGGGGCAGACTGCATTGTCATTGTCGATCAAATGATATACGATCTCGAACATGACGCAAGGCGGCGGACTCGAGAACGGCTTGCCGGTGCCCCGGCCCGGCAAGATCATCGCGCTGCATCTGGGCTACCCCTCGCGGGCCGCGCAGCGCGGACGCACCCCGGCGCAACCCTCGTACTTCCTCAAACCGTCGTCGTCGCTCGCCGCTTCCGGCGGCACGGTCGAGCGCCCGGCGGGAACAGAGCTGCTCGCGTTCGAGGGAGAGATCGCGCTCGTGATCGGGCGAGACGCCCGCCGGGTGGGACTCGAGGATGCCTGGGAGTACGTGGCCTCCATCACGGCGGCCAACGACTTCGGGGTCTACGACCTGCGGTACGCCGACAAGGGCTCCAACCTGCGCTCAAAAGGCGGCGACGGCTTCACACCGCTCGGCCCGAACCTCATCCCGGCTGCAGGCATCGACCCCGGCGGCCTGCGCATCCGCACGTGGGTGAACGGCGAGCTCGTGCAGCACGACACCACAGCAGACCTGCTGTTCCCGTTCGCCCGATTGATCGCCGACCTCTCGCAGTTGCTGACGCTGGAGGCGGGCGACGTCATCCTCACCGGCACTCCGGCCGGATCCTCGGTCGTGCAGCCCGGCGACACCGTCGAGGTCGAGGTGGACGCCCCCTCGGCCCCCGAGCTCGCAGAAGGGCAGGGCGCGCGCTCGAGCGGACGTCTCGTCACCTACGTCGTGCAGGGCGAGCATCCGCTGCCCGACTTCAGCGCGCAGCCGCGTGTCGACGACACGCAGCGAGCCGAGGCCTGGGGATCCGCCGACGCCGTTCCCGCCCCGTCCGGTGGTCGAGTAGGGAGCGAGCGCAGCGAACACGCGTATCGAGACCAGGCCGCCGCGGGTCGCGATACGGTCACCGGCGCTGCCGACTCGACCAGCGGGGACAAGGTCGCCGGCGCTTCATACTCGACCCGCGAATGGGCAGAGCTCAAGGCCAAGCTCACCTCGGTGGGAACCGCGACGCTCAGTTCGCAACTGCGCAAGCGCGGCCTGAACAACGTCTCGATCGACGGCCTGACCTCGACCCAACCGGGCAAGCGGCTCGTGGGGCTCGCGCGCACGCTGCGCTTCATCCCGAACCGTGAAGACCTCTTCGCACGCTTCGGCGGCGGCTACAACGCCCAGAAGCGCGCGTTCGACACGCTCGACGCCGACGACGTGCTCGTGATGGAGGCGCGCGGCGAGACGGGAACCGGCACGGTCGGCGACATCCTCGCCCTCCGGGCCCAGGTGCGCGGCGCTGCCGGCATCGTCACCGACGGCGGAGTGCGCGACCTGACCGCGGTCACCGAGCTGGGCATCCCTACCTACCATGCGGGCGGGCATCCCGCCGTGCTCGGTCGCCGGCACGTGCCGTGGGACACCGACGTGACGATCGCCTGCGGCGGGGCGGCAGTGCAGCCCGGCGATGTGATCGTCGGTGATGCCGACGGCGTGCTGGTGATTCCGCCCGACCTGGTCGAAGAGGTCGTCGACGACGCCATCGAGCAGGAGCGGCAGGAGACGTTCATCGCTGAACAGGTCGCCGCGCACGAAAGCGTCGACGGCCTGTATCCGATGAATAGCGAGTGGAAGGAGCGGTACCGCGCATGGCAGACACCGCAGTGAGTGGTCAGGCGGGCACGGCCGAAGCGCTGAGCAAATCGCAACGCGCATACGCGTGGGTCAAGGAGCGCATCTCCGACGGCAGGTTCACACCGGGCTATCGCCTCGTGCTCGGCCAGATCGCCGGCGAACTGCAGATCAGCGTCGTGCCGGTGCGCGAGGCGATCCGGATGCTCGAGGCCGAGGGCCTCGTCACGTTCGAACGCAACGTGGGGGCGCAGGTTGCGATGGTCGACCGCTCCGAGTACGCGTTCACGATGGAGTCGCTCGGACTCGTCGAGGGTTTCGCGACCTCGCTCTCGGCGCCCCTCATCGACGCCGACGACATCGAACGGGCCCGCGCGATCAACGAGCAGATGATGGAGTGCCTGGAACACTTCGAGCCGCACCGGTTCACGCAGCTGAATCTCCAGTTCCACTCCGTGCTGTACGAGAAGTGCCCGAACCCGCACATCCTCGAGCTCGTGCACCGCGGCTGGAATCGGATGAACGTGCTGCGCGACTCGACGTTCAGCTTCGTTCCCGGTCGCGCGCGCGACTCCGTCGACGAGCACGAGCAACTGCTGCAGCTCATCGAACGCGGTGCCGACGCACTCGAGATCGAGTTCGCCGCCCGCGGACACCGCCACAACACGCTCGACGCATTCCTCGCCCACGAGGCGGAACGCACGCAGAGCGCCTGATCCCGTCACCTCCACCGAAGGAACCCCAATGAAGTACCGCACCCGGCCCGAGCTGATCCGCGGCTCGCTGGCCGCCCTGATGACGCCGTTCACCGCCGACGGCGAGCTCGACCACGCCGGCCTCGCCAATCTCGTGAACTGGCAACTGGCATCCGGCTCGCACGGCATCTCGATCGGCGGTTCCACCGGTGAGCCGAGCGCCCAGACGATCCAGGAGCGAGCGGATGCCATCCGCACGGTCGCGAAGGCCATCGACGGCCGCGTGCCGTTCGTGCCGGGCACCGGTTCGGCGAAGCTGAACGAAACGATCGAGCTCACCGCCGCCGCCCGCGACGCGGGCGTCGACGCCGCGCTGATCATCACTCCGTACTACGCCCGGCCCACCCAGGAGGCGCTGTACGTCTGGTACAAGACGGTCGCTGCTGAGTTCCCCGACCTGCCGATCATCGCCTACAACGTTCCCAGCCGCACGGCCGTCGAACTCGCACCGGAGACCGTCGCCCGGCTGTATCGCGATGTCGAGAACTTCGTCGGCATCAAGGAGACCACCAAGGACTTCGAGCACTTCTCGCGAGTGCTCCAGCTGTGCGGCCCGGAGCTGCTGGTGTGGAGCGGCATCGAATTGCTCTGCCTGCCGCTGATGGCGCTCGGGGGCGCCGGGTTCATCAGCGCGACGGCGAACATCGCGCCCAAGGCGAGTGCGCAGATGTACGACGCGTGGGAGATCGGCGACCTCGAGACCGCCCAGCGCATCCATTACGGCCTGCATCCGCTGGTCGATCTGCTGTTCGTCGAGACGAACCCGGCGCCCGGCAAGTGGGTGATGGCGCAGCAGGGGCTGATCGCGTCGGCGCACGTGCGACCTCCGCTGATCGAGCCGACGCCGGCAGGCATCCAGAAGATCAACGCCCTGCTCGAGCAGGGCCGTGAGTACCTGAGCCCGGTCGAGGGCTTCACCGTCGCCAGCAACAAGGGAGCGTGAGATGGCGCACTACGTGCCCGAGAACCTGCCGGAGAAGATCCAGCACTTCATCGACGGCGAATTCGTCGACAGCGTCGACCGCGACACCTTCGACGTGCTCGATCCGGTGTCGAACCGGACCTACCTGCAGGCGGCCGCGGGCAAGAAGGCCGACATCGACCTCGCGGTCGCCGCAGCGACCCGCGCCTTCACCGACGGACCGTGGCCGCGGATGCTGCCGCGCGCACGCGCCCGAGTGCTGAACAAGATCGCGGATGCCGTGGAGGCCCAGGATGCGCGGCTTGCCGAACTGGAGACGTTCGACACGGGCCTGCCGATCACGCAGGCGCTGGGTCAGGCGCAGCGTGCGGCCGAGAACTTCCGCTTCTTCGCCGACCTGATCGTCGCCCAGGCCGACGACGCATACAAGGTTCCCGGCCGACAGATCAATTACGTCAACCGCAAGCCGATCGGGGTCGCCGGCCTGATCACACCGTGGAACACGCCGTTCATGCTGGAGAGCTGGAAGCTCGCGCCGGCTCTGGCATCCGGTTGCACCGTCGTGCTCAAACCGGCGGAGTTCACTCCGCTGTCGGCCAGCCTGTGGGCGCAGATCTTCCGCGACGCGGGGCTGCCCGACGGCGTGTTCAACCTCGTGAACGGGCTGGGCGAAGAAGCCGGCGACGCGCTCGTCAAACACCCCGACGTGCCGCTCATCTCGTTCACCGGCGAAAGCAAGACCGGTCAGCTGATCTTCGGCAACGCCGCGCCCTTCCTGAAGGGCCTGTCGATGGAGCTCGGCGGCAAGTCGCCAGCCGTCGTGTTCGACGACGCCGACCTCGATGCGGCGATCGACTCCACCCTGTTCGGCGTGTTCTCCCTGAACGGCGAGCGGTGCACCGCAGGCAGCCGCATCCTGGTGCAGCGCGGCATCTACGACGAATTCTGCGAGCGGTACGCCGCCCGAGCGAAGAACATCGTGGTCGGAGACCCGCACGATCCGAAGACCGAGGTGGGCTCGCTGGTGCACCCCGAGCACTACGAGAAGGTCATGAGCTACGTCGAGATCGGCAAGGGTGAGGGCCGGCTGCTGGCCGGCGGCGGCCGTCCCGAGGGGCTCGACACCGGCAACTACGTCTCGCCCACGGTGTTCGCCGATGTATCGCCGGATGCCCGTATCTTCCAGGAGGAGATCTTCGGCCCGGTCGTCGCGATCACCCCGTTCGACACCTGGGAAGACGCGCTCGCACTGGCGAACAACACCAAGTACGGGCTCGCGGCCTACATCTGGACCAACGACCTCGCCGGGGCGCACACGTTCGCGCAGTCGGTGAACGCCGGCATGGTGTGGCTGAATTCGCACAATGTGCGCGACCTGCGCACCCCGTTCGGCGGCGTGAAGGCCTCCGGCCTCGGGCACGAGGGCGGCTACCGGTCCATCGACTTCTACACCGACCAGCAGGCGGTGCACATCACCCTCGGCCAGGTGCACACGCCCCGATTCGGTGACTCCGCCGACTCCCGCGACGACGTCTGACCAT
Source organism: Humibacter sp. (assembly GCA_035564555.1). GTDB lineage: Bacteria > Actinomycetota > Actinomycetes > Actinomycetales > Microbacteriaceae > DATMTS01. Next base: position 23,224 of record DATMTS010000017.1, on the reverse strand, counting down.
TCAGCACCATCGAGAAAGACACTCCAATGACGAAACTCACCTCATCCCTCACCCCGCCGGACGTCGTCCGCTGCGCCTACATGGAACTCGTGGTCACCGACCTCGCGGCGTCCCGCGAGTTCTACGTGGACATCCTCGGCCTCGTCGTGACCGAGGAAGACGAGAACACCGTCTACCTGCGATCGTTCGAGGAGTTCATCCACCACAATCTCGTGCTGCGCAAAGGCCCCGTCGCGGCGGCGGCAGCACTGGCGTTCCGCGTGCGCACATCCGAGGACGTCGACCGTGCCGAGGCGTACTACCGCGACCTCGGCTGCCGGGTCGAGCGACGTGCCGACGGCTTCGTGAAGGGCATCGGCGACGCGGTGCGCGTCACCGACCCGCTCGGATTCCCCTACGAGTTCTTCTTCCAGGTGCAGCACGTGGAGCGACTCGCCTGGCGATACGACCTGCACGGGGCGGGCGCGCTCGTGCGCCTCGACCACTTCAACCAGGTCACCCCGGATGTCGCTGCCGGCTGCCAATACCTGCAGGGGCTCGGCTTCCGCATCACCGAGGACATCGAAGACGACGAGGGTGTCATCTACGCCGCCTGGCTGCATCGCAAAGACACCGTGCACGACACCGCGATGACCGGAGGCGCAGGTCCGCGCATGCACCACATCGCGTTCTCCACGCACGAGAAGCACAACATCCTCTACATCTGCGACAAGCTCGGCTCGCTGCGCAAGTCGGACACGATCGAGCGCGGCCCCGGCCGGCACGGTGTCTCGAACGCGTTCTACCTGTACCTGCGCGACCCCGACGGCCACCGCATCGAGATCTACACGCAGGACTACTACACGGGTGATCCGGACAACCCGGTCGTCACGTGGGACGTGCATGACAACCAGCGGCGCGACTGGTGGGGCAACCCCGTGGTGCCCAGCTGGTACACGGATGCCTCGCTCGTGCTCGACCTCGACGGCAACCCCCAACCGGTCATCCAACGGGAGGAGCCCGGCGAGATGGCGGTCACGATCGGCGCCGACGGCTTCTCATACACTCGGGAGGGCGACACCGAGAAGGGATTCAAGGTCGGCAACACCGTCTGAGAACGCTGGCGGGCTCGGCCGCCCCGCGCCAGGAAGTCAGCACCGCACGGCATCCGCGGGATGGCACGGCAATTCGTTGCCCGGATTGCCGTGCCATCTCGCGAATGCCGCCTGATGCCCCGCGCGATGGCCGACGGTTCTGACAGCGCCTCCGTTCACCAGTCGTGCACGGTGCCGTCCTGGAGACGATTGAACGGCAGGTAGGCCGGGGTGTACGGGAACCGCGCCGCCGCGTCTTCGTTCAACTCGACGCCGAGCCCCGGATTCTCGCCTGGATGCAGATACCCGTCGGCGAAGGTGAACGACTGTTCGAACACCTCGTCGGTGAGTCGGCCATGCCGCATGTACTCCTGGATCCCGAAATTGTGGATGGCCAGATCCAGGTGCAACGCCGCCGCCATGCCGACCGGTGAGATGTCCGTCGGTCCGTGGATGCCGGACTTGATCTGATATTGCGCGGCGAAGTCCATCAGCTTCTTCATCGGCGAGATGCCACCGGTGTGGGTGACCGCCGAGCGCACGTAGTCGATGAGCTGCTCCGTGATCAGCGTCTGGTAGTCCCAGATGGTGTTGAAGACCTCCCCGATCGCCAGCGGCGTCGTGGTGTGCTGGCGCACAAGTCGCAGCGCCTGTTGGTTCTCAGCCGGCGTGCAGTCCTCCAGCCAGAACAGGTCGTACGGCTCCAGCGCCTTGCCCAGCTTGGCCGCCTGGATCGGCGTCATGCGGTGATGCCCGTCGTGCAGCAGCGGCAATTCGGGACCGAACTCGTTGCGCACCGCCTCGAAAACGGTGGGCAGGTGGCGCAGGTACGCCCGGGTGTCCCAGTCCTCCTCGGCCGGAAGCGCCTGACGCTGCGCGGGCTCGTAGTCATAGCGTTTCCCACCGACCGATGGCTGTCCGGCCACGCCGTAGACCGCGTTGATGCCCGGGACCGCCGTCTGAACCCTGATCGACTTGTAGCCGAGTTCCAGATGCTCGCGGATCGAGTCGAAGATCTCGGGGATGTCGCGGCCGCTGGCATGGCCGTACGCTCGGATCCCGGTGCGCGAGGCACCACCGAGCAACTGGTACAGCGGCATCCCGGCCGCCTTGGCTTTGATGTCCCAGAGCGCCACGTCGACGGCCGCGATCGCGGCCATGGTCACCGGGCCGCGGCGCCAGTATGCCGAACGGTAGAGGAACTGCCAGGTGTCCTCGATCCGGTGCGGATCGGTGCCGATCAGGAGCGGCGCCACGTGTTCACGCAGATAGGCGACGACCGCCAGTTCGCGGCCGTTCAACGTGCCGTCGCCCAGTCCGGTCAACCCGTCGTCGGTCGTCAGTTTGAGGGTGACGAAATTGCGATCCGGGCTGGTCACGATCACCTCGGCGGCTGTTATCTTCACGGGTTCTTCCCTTCGGGATTCTCTGACGGGGATGAGAGGCGGAATGCCGCGTCTGCGACCGCCGAGACGAGCGCAGGGTCGGCGCCCAGCACGGGATCGAGAAAGTCAAGCGTCGCAGCGGCGTCGGCGTGGGCTTCGCCGCTGAGCCTGTCGCGAAGCCCGGCGGCGCCGGCATCCTGCACGAGGTGTCCGGGGCCGCCGAGGTGCAGCATCCAGGCGGCGACCAGCGCCGCCTGACCCGCACCGGGCGCGCGGCCGGCCTCACGACGTTCGCGCAGCACGGGCACGACTCGCACGGGCAGCTTCGCTGAGCCGTCGGACGCGATCTGGCTCAAAAGGTGGCGGATGCGTGGATTGGCGAATCTGGCCCGCAGGGTCCGGGTGGTGGCGGCGATCTCGGCGTCTCCGAACGGCAGGCACTCGGCCGCTTCGGCCCATAGGCGCTCAAGCAGTTCGATGCAGTTCGGGTCCGCCATCGCCGCCGCGATGGTGTCGTGACCGCGCAGCAGCCCGAGGTAGGCCAGCAGAGAGTGGCCGGCGTTGAGCAGCCAGAGCTTGCGCTGCTCGTACGGAGCGACGTCATCCACGAAGAGCGCGCCTGCCGATTCCCAGGCCGGCCGCCCGGCCGGGAACTCCCCGGCCAGCACCCACTCGGCGAACGGCTCCGCCACCACCGGAACCGCGTCGGCGTAACCGGTCAGCTCGGCGGCCTCGGCGACATCCTCGGCAGCGGTCGCCGGCGTGATCCGGTCGACCATCGTGGACACGAACGACACGGCGGAGGCCGCCCAACCGGCCAGGTCGGCATCGACGGCCCGTGCCAGCTCGAGCACGACCGCACGGCACAGCTCGCCGTTGCCCGCCAGATTGTCGCAACTGACGATCGCGATCGGGGCGCCCCCGGCCGCGCGACGCGCGCGCAGGCCGTCCACGATGCGGCCAGGCGCGGTCTGCACCGCGCCCGCAGCGCCGGAGCGCAGCAGCCGCAGGTCATCGCGCACTGATTCCAGCCGCTGGTCCAACCGCCCATCCGCGTCGGCGCAATAGCCGCGTTCGGTGATCGTGATGGTGAGGATGGCGGTGCTGGGCGCCGCAATCAGCTCACGCCAGCGCACGGCATCCGCCCCGTCGACGGCGGCCGAGATGCTGCCGACGATCTCGGCGCGGTCTCCATCGGCGGCGCGCGTGATCAGGGTGAACAGGCCGTCCTGCGCACCCAGATCATCCGCTGCCTGAGGGCTGCGCCCGGTGAAGGCCGCGATTCCCCACGGGTCACCTGGAGCTGCCTCGTTCGCCCGCGCCGTGTACCAGGCCTGATGCGAACGATGGAACGCCCCCAGCCCCAGATGCACGATGCGCACCGGCGCCTCAGGCGACGGCCAGGTTCTCCGATTCAGCGGCTTCACGCGTCGGCCCGAACCACCGCTTCGACCGCACGCAGATAGGCCAGGTTGTCCGCCGTCCGCTCTGCCAACGGGAGGTCGGTGGAGAAGTCCTCGACGGTGATCCAACCGTCGTAACCGGCAGCGACCAAGGCGCGCAGATAGCCTTCGACGCTGGCCTGGCCCGCGCGCAGGGTCGCCCACTCGCTGGTCCAGTGCACGGTGTCGGCGAGCACCCCTTCTCCGCTGTTGCCGGTCGCCACCCAGCGCGCGTTCTTCACGTGCACGTGCGCCAGGTGGTCGCCCAGCAGCTGCAGGCCGGCGAGGTGCTCTTCGTGACCTTCGATCACCAGGTTTCCCAGATCGTGGATGACGCCGACATGAGCCGGATCGAGCCCGGTCAGCAGCCGCGCGGCGGCGGATGCCGAGGAGATCACGGTCTGGTGGTGCAATTCCACCAACGCCTTCACACCGTGGTGGGCGGCGCGTTCGCTCACCCATTCGAAGTGCTCGCGGGTCTCGGCGAACAGCTCAGGATAGCTGCGTCCGCTGGGCTCGGCTGCGCCCATCCACGCGGTGCCCAACGGCAGCGTGGTCACCCGCACCTGACGGGCGCCGAGTCGCGCGGTGGCGGCCAGTATCCGCTCGACGTCGTCGTGGTTATCGCAGCGCGCATAGCCGCCCAGTCCGGAGAATTCCAGCCCGGCCGCTGCGGTGATCCGTGCGATGTCGTCGAGGCGCTCCTCCAGGCCGGTCATCGGCCAGGTCGAGCGGTTGCCTGCCCAGAATCCCGGGTTCTCGGCATCGGCCTGGTCGGTGATGCGCCATTCGATCCCGTCCCAGCCCTGGGCGGCCAGCGTGTCGGCGGCTTGCTCGGGCGTCCATTCCGGGGTGGATGCCGTGAACACCGAGAATCTCATGATGCGACCGTCCTGACCGCGACCTCGTCATACCGGCCCGCCAGCACGTCGTCGAAGAGCACCGGCTGCCCCAGCGTGGCCGAAAGGTAGACGGCGCGCACGGCAGCCAGCGCGTGGACCGCGTCGGTGACTCGCACACCGGGGGCGCCGCCCTCGGTGATCGCGCGCAGCACGTCGGCGTATTGGCGAACATGGCCGGCCGGATACGTGGTCGGATCCTTCACCGCCTCGTCTACTCGGACCTCGGCGCTGCCGAGTTCTTCGGCTGCGCGGTTCCCGCCGCCGCCCAGGCCCATCGGGCCGGCATCCTCACCTGTCTCGGCGGCATGGAAGTAGGCCAGTTCGTCCCCGTCGATCACTGCGGAACCGGCCGAACCCATCACCTGCACGCGAACGGTCAACGACGGATACGCAGCCGTGGTCGCGTGCAGCACGGCCAGCGCGCCGGATTCGAACGCCACGGTCGCCACCGCGGTGTCCTCGACCTCGAGACGATCGTGCGCCAGCAACGCGGTGCGCGCATAGATCTCCACCGGGCGGCCGAGGAACCACAGCAGCAGATCCACGGTGTGCACGCCCTGGTTCATCAAGGCGCCACCACCGTCCATCGCCCAGGTTCCCCGCCAGTCGCCCGAGTCGTAGTACCCCTGGGAGCGCCACCACGCGACCGACGCGATCGCCGAGGTGACGCGCCCGAACCGGCCGTCGGCCGCCGCCCTGGCGACGATCTGACTGGCCGGGTCGAAGCGGTGCTGGCTGATCACCGAAGCCACCACCCCGTTCTCCGCGGCGGCCAACGCCGCCGCCTCGATCTCCTGCGCGCGGCGCAGATCGACGTCGAGCGGCTTCTCGATGATCAGGTGCTTGCCCGCCGCCAGCACGGCCAGCCCCTGCTCGATGTGCAAGCCGCTGGGCGTGGCAACCACGACCAGCTCGACCGCGGGATCGGCCAGCGCATCCGCCAGCGCCGGGTACACGGCGGGTCTCGGCCGGCCCTCCGCCTCCACCCGGTCTGCCAGCGCCACCGCGGCCGCCTCGATCTCATCGACCAGTGCCACCAATTGCAACTCGTCGAATTCGGCCACCGACGCAGCGTGCGTGCCGCCGATCGTGCCGCATCCCAGGATCGCGACGCCCCATTCCTTCGTGCTCATACCAGTTGCACTCCCGCCTTCTCGGTTACTCGGGCAAAGGCTCGGGCGGCCACTCCGAATGCCGCGGGCCCGGAGAACCCGCCCAGGCCGAATGCTCCGGTCAGGTGCGGCTCCAGCGAGGCGAAGCCGGTGTATCCGGAGTCGCTCAGCGCCTCCACCGTCCGCTGAACCTGACCGTCGCCCTCACCGGCCGGACACACACTCGCATCCGAGAAATGTGCATCCTTGACCTGGAGGTACTCCAGATGCGGCCTCAGCAGCGCGTACGCGTCGTCGAACGGTGCGACGCCCACTTGGACGAAATTCGCCGCGTCCCATGCCACCTTCAACGCCGGCGAGTCCACCGTCTCGATGATCTCGAGCACCCGCGACGGGATGTCTCCATAGATGTCCTTCTCGTTCTCATGCAGCAGGATGACGTCCGCCTCCTCGGCGGCGTCGGCGAGCGCGCGCATACGCACCATCACGTCCTCGCGCACCGACTCGGCCTCTCGGTCGGGGTGGTAGAAGGAGAAGATCCTGATGTATCGCGTGCCGAGAATCCGCGCGGCGGCGATCGCCCGGCCGAGCCGCTCGACCTCGTGTTCGACCGGGAGCGCGACATCGACCTTGCCGACCGGCGACGCGACGGCCGAGACCGTCAGGTTCTTGTCGGCGAACACGGCCGCCAGTGCGTTCAGCTGCTCCGCGGTCATCTCCACCACATTGGTGTCCCAGGCGCTGCGCACCTCGATGTGGTTCGCGCCCAGCGCCTGCAGCACTGCGGCTTGAACCACCGGATCGGCGTCGATCTCGTCGCCGAACCCGGAGAGGTGCCACCGCACGGACCCTGAATCAGTCATTCCTACTTCACTCCTCCTGCGGTCAGACCGCCCACTAGATAGCGCTGGAAAATCAGGTACAGCACGACCACCGGCGCGGCGCAGACCAGCGACGCGGCCATCATCTGCCCATACAACGGCAGCGCGCCGCCCTGCTGCGTCGCTCCGAAGATCTGCAAGGCGATCGCCGCGGTCTGGGTGTCGGGATTGGTCATCACCGACGCGAACAGCACATCGTTCCAGCCCAGCAGGAACGCGAAGATCGCCGACACGATGATCCCGGGCCAGCTCAGCGGAAGGATGATCCGGCCGAGGATCCGCAGATTCGACGCGCCGTCGATCCTGGCCGCCTCCTCCAGCTCGCGGGGCAGCCCTCGCAGGTAGGTGACCATGACCCAGGTCGAGAACGGCAGCGCGAAGGTCAGATAGGTGATGAAGAGCCCCCACCTGGTGCCGATGACGGTGATGCCGAGATAGGTGCTGGCCGATGAGAACACCACGAAGACCGGAAGCACCATCAGGGTGCCCGGAATCGACTGCAGCGCCAGCAGGCTTCGCAGGATCGTGACCCGCCCCACGAACGTGAATCGCACCAGCACGTACGCCGTGGCCACCGCAAGCGCCGCGGAGACGACGGCCGTGCTCCCGGCGACGATCAGGCTGTTGGTGATGCCCTTGGCGAGCCCGACGGTCGTCCAGATGCCCGCGAAGTTCGCCAAGGAGAAACTCGACGGCAAGAACTCCCCTCGCGCGACGCCCACGTCGGAATTGACCGATCCGAAGAGCACGTAGGCCAGCGGGAAAACGACCAGTACGCACAACACCACGATCACGGCGATCAGCACGCCCCTCGGTAGCAGCCGCGTCACCTCCGCGTGCCGGGTCCCCTCCCGACGACTCCGGCCGCTCACGCCCGGCGTACCACCGGTCCGTACCGCTGTGGCGCTCATTTGCGGCCTCCCTCATCGGTGTCGAGCTTGACTGCCCGCAGGTACACGAACACCGGGATCGCCACCAGAATCAGCGACATGAACGCCATCGCAGCGCTCAACCCGAAGCGGAAGCTCTGAAAGCTCGTGATGTACGTCAGGAACGGCAAGGTCTGCACGTCGTCCGGTGCTGGCACACCGAACAGAACGAACGGCAGCGTGAAGTTGTTGATGTGGCTGAGCACCGCGATGATGCAGGCCAGCGAAAGCGGCCCCCTGAGATAGGGAAAGATCACGTATCTCAGCTTCTTCCACCACAGCGCCCCATCGAGGGCGGATGCCTCGTGAACCTCGTGGTCCACCGATTGCAGCCCCGAGAGTGCCAGCAGGTAGATGAACGGCCATGAGGCCCAGATCTCCACGATCACCAGGGTCCAATAGCTCTGCGGTCCGTTCAGCCACAGCCCGCTGCTGATCCCGATCGCGTGCAGGCCGTTGACGATGATGCCGCCCGGTTGGAACATGGTGCGCCATACGGTGGCGACCACGAAAGAGGGCAGCACATAGGGGATCAGGAACACCGACCGCACCAGGGCCCTGCCTCGGAACTTGTTCTGGGTCGCGATGGCCGCGGCCACTCCGATCGGAACCGTTACCGCGGTGGAGATGACGGCGAACGAGATGCTGATCCAGAACGAGCGGAGCAGTGGCGACTGCGTCAGCGCCTCGACGTAGTTGCCCAGCCCGAGGAACGGGGCGCTCAGCCACTGCCGGAGGGTGTACTGATCCAGGTCCAGCACGGAGATGACCAACCCGATCGCGATCGGCACGATGATGATGATCACCATCAGCACACCGCCCGGGAGCAGCATCCATAGCGGGCGATCGCGCTCCGTGACGCTGCGGCGGCCACGCGTTCCGCCGGGCACTCCTCCGCCGCTCACCGGCCTCCTCCCCGCCGGTCCGCCCGTGGCGGACCGGCGGGAGGATGCCGCGGACGTCGCTGACATGTCGATCGTCACTTAGCGCGATTGAGCGATGACTGAGCGGTCTTTTGCGCGGCGGCCAGCAGCGACTTCAGCGAGGAGTCGCTCACCGAGCCGCCGGCGAGCTTCGGGATCGACTGCACCACCACGTTGACCAGGCCCAGTTCGATGTCACCCCATGCACCCGTGAACGGCGTAGCGTACGAGGCGGCCGAGGCGTCCACGATGGGCTTTAATGCCGGGCTGCTGCTCTCAAGCGCACTCGCTGTGCTCGCGTTGACCGGCAGGTTGCCGAACTCGGTGTACTGAATCTTTTGCTGGGCATCATCGGTGAGCAGCTTGATCAGCTTGAAGTCCAGGTCCTGGGTCTTCGAGTACTGCGCGACGACCAGATTGTCACCCGAGAGGATGCTGGCCACCGGCTTGCCCCCGGACGGCAGCGACGTCGCTCCCGGCGGTACCGTCGGCATCAGCGCGTACTTGTACTTTCCTTTGACCGCGGACGAGTCCAGGGTGTGGATCGAGGTCGCGGTGGTCATCGGGAAGAAGGCCGCCTTGCCCGACGCAAACGCGGCGAGCGCCTGATTATTGCTCCAGCCGACCGATGCCGGGTCGACGACATGGTCCTGCGTGAGCCAGCCGAAGTACGTCTGATAGGCCTTCAGCGTCGTCGCATCGTCGATGGTGGCCGTCTTGCCGTTCACCAACGGGTTGCCCGACTGGCTGTCCATGGCCCAGATGTACTTCCACGGGTCGTAGTTGTCTTTGTATGCCACGGCCATTCCGTAGACACCGTTGCCCGTCAGTTTCTTCGCCTGCGCGGCCAGACCGTCCCAGGTCGTGGCCGGAGCGCTGATCCCGGCCTTGGTCAGCAGATCGGTGTTGTACGCCATCACGAACGGCCGAGACGCGAACGGGATCCCGACCTGGTCGTTGGCGTCCGGACCGGAGATGCCCAAGGTAGATGGAATGAACTTGCTCTTTCCGCCGATCGCTTTCCAGTCGGCGGCGGTAAGTTTCACGAACGCGCCGGTCGAATAGGCGGTGGGCGTGAACGTCGTGCCCAGGTCGTAGATGTCAGGGCCCTGGTTGGAGACCACGGACGTCTGGATCTTGGTCAGTTCATCGTTGCCGCTGGCATATGTCTCGAAGGCGACCTTCGCACCGGTCTGCTTCTCGAAAGCCGCCGAGACGTCCTTGAACCATTGCTGCTGAGCCTGGGCGTATTGGGTGTTGGCACCGACATAGACCGTGATGGTCTTGCCTGCGCCGCTCGTCGAGCCGTTCGAATTGGCCGGTGCACTGCACCCCGCCAGGGCGAGTGCGCCGACGGCGGCCGTGGCGATCAGCCCCGCCGTCCTGGTCTTCTTGATCCCCATGTTGGTCTCCTCCTCGTTCGATCCGCCTCGTTGCGAAGCTGGTGATGACGATCACATTGGGTGGGTTCCGTCACCCTAAGTCCGCTTGGCACACGATTGCAACCGGTTGCCAAAAATTGCAGTATGTGGTTTTCTGATCTGACGCGACCTCGTGTCGACGTCGTGAGTGCCCAGCGAGAGAGGACGTGAGCGTGTCCATCAGCCCTGCTGCCGGCCGTTCGGCGACGATCCACGACGTCGCTGCCCGAGCCGGCGTTGCCGCCTCCACCGTCTCTCGCGCACTCTCCAATCCGGGCCGGGTGAACTTCCGCACCCGCGAGCGTGTCGAACAGGCCGCGGCGGAACTGAACTACATCCCCAGCTCCCAGGCCCGGGCGCTGACCTCCGGGCGCACCGTCGCCGTCGCGCTGTTGGTGCCCGACATCACCAACCCCTTCTACTTCGACATCATCCGCGGAACCCAGATGCAGCTGAAGGCGGCCGGGTACACGCAACTGCTCGTGGACACCGAGGAGTCCGCCGAGGTGGAGGCCGAGGCGATCGAGAAGCTGCGCAAATCGGCCGATGGCGTCATCCTCACCGCGTCACGACTTACGGACGACGAGCTCTCCCGCGCAGCGGCGACCTTCCCCTTGGTGGCGATCAACCGCGGCGTGCGCGACGTTCCCTCGGTGGTGATCGACACCCCATCGGGAATCGGCCAGGCCCTCGATCACCTGGTGTCGCTCGGCCACCGCAGAGTCGCGTACATCTCCGGGCCCGCGGGTTCCTGGTCCAATGCGCGACGCTGGCAGGCGCTGCAGCGCCATGCGTCCGATCTGGGACTCGACGTGGTCAAGATCGGCAACTTCCCACCCAAGATGACCTCGGGCGCCGCGGCTGCGGATGCCGCCGTCAACCAAGCGGTCACCGCGTGCGTCGCGTTCAACGACCTGATCGCGATCGGAATGCTGCAGCGTTTGGCCGAGCGCGGCATCCAGGTTCCCGATCAGATGAGCATCGTGGGCTGCGACGACATCTTCGGCGCGGAATTCTGCAATCCGCCGCTGACGACGCTCACCGCTCCGATCGAGCAGGCGGGACGCGTGGCCATCACCATGCTGTTGGGCCGGCTCAATCCGACCGGCGGAACCGCGCCGCGCCAACTGAGCACCCTGCCCACGCATCTGACGGTCCGCGCCTCCACGGGTCCTGCCCCGAGCAGGGCGGATCCGAACGCCGACGCCCCGACCGACCCCGCCTCCACCGGCACCGCACCGACAAGAAGCGCCCCATGACCAGACTCGCTCCGCACCCCGATCGACTGCTGCCTGCCGATCCCGCCGCCTTGCAGGTCGCGCGCGCCCTCTACGCGGAGGTCGCCGGAGCGCCGATCTACTCTCCGCACGGGCACGTCGAGGCCGCGCTGCTGGTGGAGAACGCGCCATTCGCCGATCCCGCCGCCCTGCTGATCACGCCGGATCACTATGTGACCCGTCTGCTTCACGCGTCCGGCGTCGGGCTCGACCGGCTCGGGTTCGGCCCGGCCGCCGCGGATCCTCGGCAGATATGGCGGCTGTTCTGCGAGCGCTGGCAACTCTTCTTGGGCACGCCCGTGCGCTACTGGTTCGAGAGCGTGTTCAGCGACGTCTTCGCGCTTGAGGAGCATCCCAGCGCACAGAATGCGGACGCCCTCTTCGACCGGTTGTGCGCGCTTCTGGCACAGGACGACTTCCGGCCGCGCAGCCTGTTCGACCGGTTCAACATCGCCGTGCTCGCCACCACCGATGACCCGGCCGCCGACCTCGCCGCCCATCGCGCACTTGCCGCCGACCCGACCTTCTCCTCCCGCGTGCCGCCCACCTTCCGCGCGGACAGGTACATGGACCCCGCAGCGGCGGGGTGGCCGGTCGCCCTGACTCGGCTCGCCGAGGTCAGCGGCATCGACTGCTTCAGCTATCGCGGACTGCTGGATGCGTTGCGTGCGCGGCGGCGGTTCTTCATCGAGAACGGCGCGACGGCGACGGACACCGGCGTGATCGACGCATGGGCCGAGCCGCTCTCGGATGCCGAGGCGGAGAGGCTGCACGCCGCCGGCGTGGCCGGCACCATCACACCGCACGAGGCTCTCGCGTATCGGCGCAATATGCTCTACCAGTTCGCCGTGATGGCCGTGGAGGACGGCCTGGTGATGCAGTTGCATCCTGGAGTGCTACGCAACCACCACCGGCCCACACTCGAGAAGTTCGGCCCGGATACCGGCCACGACCTTCCGGAGGTCGCCGCCTTCACTCGGCCACTGGCCCGGGTTCTGAACGACTTCGGAACGGACCCGGCCTTCCGGCTCGTGCTGTTCACCGTCGACGAGACCGCATTCGCTCGCGAGATCGCACCACTGGCGGGCTTCTACCCCTCGGTGTATGTCGGGGCACCGTGGTGGTTCATCGACACCCCGGCCGCGATCGGACGCTTCCGGGCCGCCGCAACCGATAGCGCCGGCTTCTACAAGACCTCCGGATTCATCGACGACACTCGCGCCTTCTGCTCCATTCCCGCCCGCCACGACATGTCCCGTCGAGCTGACTCCGCCTTTCTGGCCCAGCTCGTGGTCACCCACCAGCTCAGCGAGTCCGACGCCTTGACGGTCGCTCGTGATCTGGTGTCCACGATCCCGGTGACCACCTTCCGGCTATAGGGCGACTCGGTCCCTACGCCTGGTCGAACCCAGGCGAATCGTCAGCGCGGAGGAAATCCAACGCCGCACGCTTGAACCCGAGCGCGCCCAACGCGGTGAGATGGGTCCGGCCCGGCAGCGAGACGAACGACGCGTGCAGCCGACGCGCGAAGTCCTCCGCGCCTTCGCTGACGGAATCGGCCCCGCCGACGATCAGCAGGGTCGGCACGGGCATCGGCCCGACGAGCAGCACATCGGATGCCACGGCCTCCGCGCACGCGGCGAGCGCCACCGCGTCCGCACCGCTCCCCTCCAGCGCCGCCCGCAGGATGCCGACACCCGTCGGCGGAACACCTCCCGCCTGCGCGTCCGCCTCGGGTGCGACCGGGTACCGCTCGCGAGCTACGCGATCCAGCAGCGTCTCGCGCACGGCATCCACTCCCCACGCCCGAAACTGCTCGACCGGCCCGATGCCGCCCAGCACGAGCCGGCGGATGCGCCGCGGCGCATCCCGGGCGAGCGCACGCGCAACCTGGCTGCCCATCGAATACGCGATCACATCCGCCTGCTGCAGCCCGGCATCCTCGAGAACGGCGACCAGGTCGGCAGCGAGCACGCGCAAACGGTACGCCGGCGCGTCGTGCGGCTTGCCGCTCGCCCCGTGCCCGCGCAGGTCGACGACGAGCGCTCCGCGGCCCGCGCGCGCCAGGGCGTCGAGCCAGCCGCTCGCGGCCCAGGTGCCCGCGCCGTCGGAGCCGAAGCCGTGCACCAGCAGAACGGGGTCGTCACCGACTGACACGCGATAGCTGATCGGGGTCCCGTCGGCGGTCGTGACCGTCGTCATTCGGCCGCCGATCCGTCGGTTGCCGAACCGATCGGTTCGGGCCGGCGCGTCCGCGGTGCGGCCGCGTGTGCACCATGACCTCGCGCATCCGGGTGCCCGCCGTTGTCGCGCCAGAGCCGCGACGGCCACCAACTCGCGCGACCGATGTCATACGCCAGCGCCGGCACCAGCAGAGACCGCACGACAAGGGTGTCCAGCAGCACGCCGAATGCGACGATGAAGGCGATCTGCACGAGGAACAGGATGGGGATCACGCCGAGAGCGGCGAACGTGGCCGCGAGCACGAGCCCGGCCGAGGTGATCACTCCGCCGGTGGCGGCGAGCCCGCGCAGGATGCCGCCCCGGGTGCCGTGCAGCAGGGATTCCTCGCGCACCCTCGTCATCAGGAAGATGTTGTAGTCGATGCCGAGCGCGACGAGGAAGACGAAGCCGTAGAGCGGTACGGCTGGGTCGGCCCCGGCGAAACCGAGGACGTGGTCGAAGACGAGCGCCGAGACGCCCATCGACGCCGCGAACGACAGTACGACGGTGAGCACGAGCAGCACGGGCGCGAGCACGGCGCGCAACAGCAGCATCAGGATGATCAGGATGACGACGAGCACGACCGGGATGATCGTGTTGCGGTCATGGATCGACGCGTCGTCCGAATCGATCGCGGTCGCGGTCACTCCCCCGACGAGTGCGCCGGAATCGACGCCCGTCACGGCCGAGCGCAGGGCTCGCACGGTCTGCTCGGCGGCCATCGAGTCGGCGGCGTGAGTGAGCGTCGCCTGCAGCATCACATCGCCGTCGACGACCATCGGAGCCGGTGCCGCTCGCGAAGCCCCCGGCTGGATGCCGTCTCGCGTCACGCGCGCGCCCGTCGGCGAGTCCTTCACTATCACCGAGAGGGCCGACACCCCCGAGGTGTCGAGCATGGCATCCGTCAACCCCTGCAACTCGTCCTCCGGCCCGACGATGACCGCGGGGCTGCCGGACCCACCGGGGAAGTGATCGCCGAGCGCCCGCTGACCGTCGCGTGCCTCGGAATGGCTGAGGATCAGGGCGCTCTGCGGCACCCCGTTCGCCTTCAGTTGCAGCGCGCCGGCCGATGCCGCCAACAGCACGAGGGTGCTGATCACCCAGATGGTGCGCGGACGCGCCGCGATCGCGCGGCCGACACGCGGCCAGAGCCCGCGGGCATCCGGGCCCGTGAGTCTCGGATGCGCGGAACCGAACGCGGGCCGCACCGGCCAGAAGGCCACCCGGCCGAAGGCGAGCAGCAGTGATGGCAGCAGCGTCAGCGCCGCCAGCAGCGCGAAGGCGATGCCGATCGAAGCGACGGGCCCGAGCGCTTTGTTCGTGTTGAGGTCGCTGAACAGCAGGCAGAGCAGGCCGACGATCACCGTTCCGCCGGAGGCGAGGATCGGCAGGAACGCGCCGCGCAGCGCGACCCACGTCGCGATCCAGCGTCGTTCGTCGTCGCGTAGCGCCTCCCGGTATCGCGACACGTACAGCAGTGAATAGTCGGTCGCCGCCCCGATCACCAGGATGAACAGGATGCCCTGCACCTGGCCGTTGAGTTGCACGACGCCGGTCTTCGCCAGCCACCACACGGTGAGGATGCTCGCGCACAACGCGAAGGTGGCCGTGCCGAGCACGAGCACCGGTAGCAGGGGCGAACGGTAGACGACGATCAGGATCACGAACACGGCAAGCAGTGCTACCAGCAGCAGGATCCCGTCGATGCCGCCGAAGGCATCCACCAGGTCGGCAGTGAAGCCGGCCGGTCCGGTCACGTATGCGGTGAGCCCGGGCGGCGGGTCGGCGGCGATGTGCTCCCGCAGGCGTTGCACCGATGAGGGCAGGTCGGAATCGTCTGCGATGGGCACGAAGACCTCGGCGGCTTCGCCGTCACGCGAGCCGATGGGCGGCGATGCCGCGCCGACGCCTCGCAGCGCGCCGAAGGTCTTCGCCTGCGTCGTGATCGCCCATAGATCACCCTTGCTCAGCCCGCCGCGGCGAACATAGAGCACGATGGCCGGAACGGCGTCGCTTCCGCTGAATCTCGCTTGCAGCGCGGCAACCCTGGTCGCATCGGCGCTGGCCGGCAGGTAGCTGGTCTGGTCGTTGCTGGAGACTTCATCGACGCGGCCGAAGTAGGGTCCGCCGACGCCGGCGACGCCGAGCCAGACAACGATCAGCACAGCCGGGATCAGGGCACGCAGCCAGGCGGGCACCCGAGGGCGGCCGCTCTGCTGCGCCGCCTTCACTCGGTGACCGCGCTCGAACTCCCGAGCACCGCACCGGCATGGGCGAGTTCGGCCAGCGCTGCTTCGCTCGATTCGGGTGCGACGCCGGCGACGAGATCGGTGAGCACGCGCACGTGTCTGCCGTGCTCGATGGCGTCGAGTGCGGAAGCGCGAACGCAGTAGTCGGTCGCGATTCCGACGACGTCGATCTCGGTCACTCCGTGCTCGTCGAGCAACTCCTCCACGCGTTTGCCCGACTCGGTGCGACCGTCGTAGATGGAGTACGCGGGTTCGCCTTGGCCCTTTCGCACGTGCTCGGCGATGAGCTCGGCGTCGAGGTCGGGGTGGTACTCGGCGCCCGGGGTGTCCGCGACGCAGTGCACCGGCCAGGTGTTCACGAAATCGGGTTCCGCATCGGTCGCGAAGTGCCCGCCGTTGTCACCTTCGGCGTCGTGCCAGTCGCGGGACGCGACGACGAGGTCGTAGGCATTCGGATGCTCGCGCAGCAGGCTCGTGACCCCGGCGGCGACCGCCGCTCCGCCCTCGACCTCGAGCGCGCCGCCCTCGGTGAAGTCGTTCTGCACGTCGATGATGAACAGCGCCCTGGACATGCTCCCATTCTGTCCCACGGCCGAGGCGATGTCGTGGGGGTTGCGGCATCCGAGCCCGTTGAGTAACGAGCAGGTCAGTTGTTCGAGAGGTTCCCTCCGCAGCGGTAGAACCCCGCCGCGAGCGAGTCGATGGCCGCCATCGCGCTGTTGTCGACGTCGCCGAGCGCGAACACCGCGAACGTGAGGGGCGTTCCGTCGGCCGAGTGAACCACACCGGCGAGCGTGTAGCCGCCGTTGATCCATCCCGTCTTCGCATTGATCTTGCCGCGAGCAACAGAGGCGGCGCCCTGGAATCTGCCGTACTGCGCGGCCAGCGTGCCGGTCTCGCCCGAGACGGGCAGCCCGTCGTAGATCATGCCGAGCCCGCTCTGCCGATTCAAGATCTTCACCATCAGTCGGGTCAGGAACGACGGTGGCACCCGGTTGAGATCGCTGAGGCCGGAGCCGTCGACGACGCGGATGCCCGAGGTGCTGATTCCATACGGGGCGAGGCCACGGCGCGTTCCGGCGTTCTCGGCAGCGAAGGTGTCACCCGAACCCGTCTTGATCGCCACGAGCCGCGCCAGGGTCTCCATGATGGTGTTGTCGGAGTAGGTCAGGGCTTGATCGGCCATGGTCGATACGGTCGGCGAGAGCACCTGACCGAGTTGCTTGGCGCCTGAGGCGGCCGTGCCCTTGGAGACGCGGATGCCGCCACCGAGGTCGTTCGCGAACGCGTTCGCGGCCCGCCCGACGGGATCCGTTCCGCGTGATGACTCGAGCACGTACGGATCGTCCCGGTCGCCGTCCACCTGCAGCGCCGTCACGTAGGCCGTGCTCCCCTCGACGATGCGCTCCTCGTGCTCATCCCAGCTGGGCAGCCACACCGGACCGGAGAAGAGGGACGAGTCTGCCACGAGTGAGGTGATCGGCTTGCCGTCGTTCGCCGGATCTGCAGACCACGCCTTCTTCACCTGCGCTGCAAGCTGATCGAGGTGCGCCGCGCCTTTGTAGAACGGGTCGCTGCCGGTCGGGGTGCGCGAAAGGGTGACGTCACCGCCTCCGATCAGAACGACCTGGCCCGGTTCTGAGCCCTTCACGACGGTGGTCGGGATGCGATAGTCGGCTCCCAGAGTGGCCAACGCCGCCGCCGCGGTGAGGATCTTCATCACGCTGGCCGTCGGGGCGGGCTTCGTGCCGTGCCGGTCGAACAGCACCTCGCCGGTCTTCGCGTTCAACACCTGGCCCTCGAAGGTACCGAGTCGCCCGTCGTCGGCCAGGCCGGCGACCGAGCAGGTGCGCAGCCGCGCCGCCGGAGCGGCAGGCGTTGCGGTGGGGCGCGGTGGCGGAGTCGGGATGACGGTCTTGGTGGGCGTCGCAGTCGCCGCCGTCACGGGAGTTGTGGATGCGGGCGCCGCCGACGGGGCCCCGATTGCGGTGCCGAGAGCGAATGAGCCGCCGCCGAGCACGACGAGACCAGCGGTCGCGGCGGCGATGATCCACGCGCGAGGGTTCGTGCGGATCGCGGTCAGCACCCCACCGAGAATGCGCGGCCGACGAGGATCGGCTGGCTCATGCATCCGTGCAGTTTATCCGTCGCCCCATCCACCGCAAAAGCGTCTCATCCGCGCAGCCGCCCCGCCCACCGCAGCCGCCCCGCCAGGCAAGCCGCCTCATCCACACAGCCGCCTCATCCGCGCAGCCGCCTCATCCACACAGCCGCCTCATCCACGCAGCCGCCTCATCCACACAGCCGCCTCATCCACACAGCCGCCCCGCCAGGCAAGCCGCCTCATCCACGCAGCCGCCTCATCCACACAAATACGGCATTCGAGAGATGCAACGGCATATTGGGCGACGAAATGCCGTCGCATCACTCGAATGCCGTATCCGGCGGCGTGCCGTATTCGGCGGCGAAGACCACACCGCCGGTGCTTACTCGTCCGGGTAGACGACGCCGATCTGCCGGCGAATCTCGTCGAGCGTCCCCATGATCTGCACCGACTCGTCAAGTGGCATCAGCGGGCTCTCGGTCTCTGCGCTTTCGATCAAGCGCTCGACTTCGAATGCCTGCAACTGCAGACCGCGTCCGCTCACGGCGGAGGTGAAGGTGTCCAGCACGCGTTCGTGCGCCCCGATGACGCGGAAGGTCGTCGGAGTGAACCAGGTGGCGTCGATATCGATGCGTGCGCGCGTTCCGATGATGCTCGCGATGTTGGAGCCTCGGGCGTCACTCGCGCTCAGCATCGTCGCGATGCGTCCATCTGGGTAGCCGAAGACCGCGCCGACCTCGGCATCGACGCCGGTGGGGCGCAACCGCGCTGCCGCCAGCACCGTCTGGGGCGCGCCGAACAGGTGGAATGCGAATGACACCGGATAGATGCCCAGATCGAGCAAGGCGCCGCCGCCCAGTTTGCGTGCGTTCAGACGGTGCGCCGGATCGTCGGAGAGAAGCTGCATGTGCTGGGCGGTGAACGAGCGCAGATCGCCGAGCGTTCCGGCCGCGATGATCTCGCGCACGCGGGCGACGTGCGGCAGGAACCGAGTCCACATCGCCTCGAGCGCGATCAGCTTGCGTGCCCGCGCCAGATCCGCGACGTGTCGCGCCTGAGCGCCGGTCATCGTGAACGGCTTCTCGATCAGCACATGCTTGCCTGCGTTCAGCGCCAGGACGGCGTTCGCCGCGTGTTCCGAAGGCGGGGTCGCGATGTAGACCACGTCGACGTCCGGATCGTCGACCAACTCGTCGTAACCGCCATGCGCCTTCGGGATGCCGTGCCGAGCGGCGAACGACTCAGCCTTCGTCTGCGATCGCGAACCGACCGCCCGCACGTCGAATCCGGCTTGGCGAAGGTCTTGTGTGAAGAGTTCGGCGATCCCGCCGGTTGCCAGGATGCCCCATCGTGGTCGTCGCGTCACAGAGCGCAGCCTATCGTCGGCCCCGTCATGGAGCGTGTCGGCTGCCGTAGCCGAGGGTCGTGCCGAAGGTGGGGTCGTGCCGAAGGTGACAGCGGGCATCCGAAGTCCTCAAGTGTGGAGCCGCCTAAGGGAATCGAACCCTTGACCTATTCATTACGAGTGAATCGCTCTACCGACTGAGCTAAGGCGGCGTGACACGCATGCGTGACACACAGCTAGATAGCTTAGCGGATCGCGCGCGGCAGACCGAACGCGTCACCAGTCGTCTCGCCCGATGGTCTGGAGCTGGGCGAACGACTCGTGCAGCCGCAACGACAGCGAACCGCTGCCGCCATGCTCGGCCCAGCACGACCAGGCGTGGCGGATGCCGGCGAACGCCACGTAGGTCAAGAGACGGGCCCGCGAGTGCACCGTCTCGGGGTCCGCGGCCCGGCGTGGATCGTCGGCGACGAGCCGACGTTCGACGAGCGCGACGAGGTCGGCCTCGAGTTGCCGCATGCTCGCCATCCGCAGCGAGAACAGCTGCGGATTCTCCTTCAGCAGGCTGCGTCGAAGCAGGTGGATGTCCCGTTCCTCCGCCTTGGCTTCGTTGTCGGCCGTGCCGGCGAGCAGGTCTCGGATGCCGTCGAGCACGCTCTGGGTTCCATCGGCGTGCACGAAGGCATCCATCGCTTCGGGCGAGGGCAATCGAGGCACATCGCCGACGACCGCGGCCTCCTTCGTCGGAAAGTAATTGAAGAACGTGCGCGGCGAGATGCCCGCCTCGTGGCTGATCTCCTCGACCGTCACGCCCTCGTAGCCGCGTTCCTGCGCGAGCATCAGCACCGCCCGCTGGATCGCGACGCGCGTCGCCATGCGCTTGCGCTCGCGCAGCCCGAGTTCGCCCATCATGTCTTGATTATTGCAACCGCTGCAAAGTTGCACCACGCGGTGTGACGAATCGAGTCAGCACATCGGATCCGTCGTCGGTACGGTGCCGCTCACGAGGTAAGCGTCGACCGCGTTGTTCACACAGGCGTTCGACTTGTTGTACGCGGTGTGACCCTGCCCGTGATAGGTCACGAGATGACCGCTGTCGAGCTCGGATGCCAGGTTCTTGGCCCACACGTAGGGAGTCGCCGGGTCGTTCGTGGTGCCCACGACCACGATCGGCGCCGCGCCGGACGCATGGATCGGCGCCCGCGTCGCGGTGGACGTGTACGGCCACGTGGCGCACCCGATGTCGCCGTATGCCATGTACGGACCGATCACAGGGGCGGCCGCGGTCAGTTCGGCGGCCTGGTGGCGCATCACGGCCGGGTTGTCGTCGTAGCGATAGTCGAGGCAGTTGATCGCCGTGAACGCCTCGGTCGAGTTGGACTTGTACGTTCCGTTCGCGCTGCGGTCGTTGTAGCCGTCGGCGAGTTGGAACGCATAGCTCGCGTCACCCTGCATCACCTGCGCGAACATGTCGCTGAGGTACTTCCACGAGTTGGCGTCGTAGAGCGGGTAGATGATCGCGGTGACGAGCGTATTGGCGCCGAGCTCCCGCCCGTCGCTGTTGCGGATCGGGCTCTGCTCGACGGATGCCAGCAGCGCCTTGATCGTGGTCATTCCGTCGGCGACCGTTCCGGTGAACGGGCAGTTCTGGCCGTTCTTCAAGCAGTCGGCCAGATACGCACGCAACGCCGACTCGAAGCCCTTCGACTGCACCTCGGTCACGTCGAAATTCGTGGCGGCCGGGTCGAGGGCGCCGTCGAGCACCATGCGTCCCACCTTCTTCGGGTACAACCCGGCATAGGTCGCCCCGAGGTAGGTGCCGTATGAGTAGCCGAGATAATCGAGCTTCTTGTCCCCGAGCACGGCGCGCATCAGGTCGAGGTCGTGCGCCGCACTCACGGTGTCGACCTGGCCGAGCAGCGGTCCGGTGTTCTGCTTGCAGGCCGCACCGAAGTCGGTCGAACTCTTCTTCTGAGCCGCGATCCAGGCATCCGACCCCCGGATGCCGGGGGTGATGTCGTAGAGGTAGTGGTCCATCTTCTGCGCGCCGTAGCACTTCACCGCGCTGGAGCGGCCGACCCCGCGTGGGTCGAATCCGACGATGTCGAAGCTGCTCTGCAGCTTCGCGTCCGTCGCATAGTCGACCGAGTCTCTGACGAAGTCGTAACCCGAACCGCCCGGGCCGCCCGGGTTGACCAAGAGGGAGCCGAGCTTCTTGCCCTTCGCCGGCTGGCGGATCAAGGCGAGCTCGACCGTGCCGACGGAAGGGCTCGCCCACTCCAGGGGCGCCTTGACGGTCGTGCACTGCATGCCTTTGGCGCAATCGTTCCAGACCAGTTTCTGCCGGTAGAAGGGCTTCAGCTGCGGCGCGACCTGCTCCTGCACCGGTGTCGACGTGTCGGAGGTCTTCGCGCCCAGTGGGAACGGCACGCACGCCGCCAATGAGACCGCCAGCAGGGCGGCTGCAGCCGCCCCGACCGCCCGAATGATGCCCCTGCGGCGGCCGTTGCGGCGCTGATTCACGCGGATTCCCTTCCGATGGCGCTCACAAGCATCGCCTCGAGGGCGAGGGCGGGGGCGACATTGGCGCCGATCCGTTCCCGTGCCGTGGCGATGGCATCCATGACCGCCAGAGTATCGGCCGGGGTGGTGCGGTTGCTGAGGGAGGTCAACACATCGAGCAACTCGGTGTTGACGAGGTCGCTCCCGCTGCCCAGTTGCAGCATCACGATGTCGCGGTAGAGCGAGAGAAGGTCGACGAGGATGCGGTCGATCCCGTCGCGCAGACTGCGCGTGGCGCGCCGCTTCTGGTCTTCTTCGAGCTGGCGCAACTGCGCCCGGAGCGCAGGCGGCACGGTGCCGCCGGGTTCGATGCCGAGCGACCGCAGCGCACTTTCACGCTCTTCGGCATCACGCTCTTCGGTGATCGCCTTGGCATCGGCGCCGGCTATCTCGAGCAGCCGCGCCGCCGCCGCGATGACCTGCGACACGTTCCCGATCTTCACGGCGAGCTCGAGGGTCTCCGCACGCCGCTCCCGTGCGTCCGGACTGGTCGCCAAGCGATGCGCCATGCCGATATGGCTCTGCGCGTGGCGTGCGGCGCGCTCGGCGGTGTCGGCGTCCACTCCGTCGCGGGCAACGATGAGATTGGCGACGTCACGCACGCTCGGCACCCGCAGTCGCACGGTGCGCACACGGGACCGGATCGTGGGCAGCAGGTCGGCCTCGCTCGGCGCGCACAGGATCCAGACGGTGCGCTCCGGAGGCTCCTCCAACGCTTTGAGCAGAACGTTCGAGGTGCGCTCGGTCATGCGATCGGCATCCTCGATGACCATGACCCGGTATCGCCCCACCGAGGGCGAGTACTGCGAGCTGGCGACGAGCGAACGCACCTCGTCGATCGAGATGATCACGCGCTCGGTGCTGAGCACCGCGAGATCAGGATGCGTGCGCGCTTCGACCTGCTTGCTGGTGGCCGCGTCACCGTCATCACCGTTGCCGCTGAGCAACGCGGCGGCGAAGGCGAAGGCGAGGTTGGAGCGTCCCGATCCGGGTGGGCCGGTGATGAGCCAGGCGTGCGTCATCGCCGAGTCGGCGGCAGCGGAGACCGCCGAGCGGAACACGGCGATCGCCTCGTCCTGCCCCGTCAGGCCGCTCCACACCGTCATGCATCAAGGCTACCCGCCGCCGCCGACGCGCCTGCTCCGGTGGTCGAGCAGCGCCGCTCGTTCGCCGCTCGATCAGCGGAACGGCCGGTTTCGATACGGTCGCTGCGCGACCTACTCAACCAGCAGGGGCGCGATGCGTTCCCGTACGGCGGCGGCGAGCACGTCGACGGGCAGCGTCGCATCCAACACCAAGAAGCGTTCGGGCTCGTCTTCGGCCAGCTTCAGGTACGCGCCGCGCACGCGGGCGTGGAACTCCGCCTTCTCCGCTTCCAGCCGGTCGTAACGGGTGC
>DATMTS010000016.1:0-52663 GCA_035564555.1 Humibacter sp. | reverse complement strand
GGCCACGGGCCCTGCCGCCGGCGCCGCGACCGCGCCGACGGCCGCGCCGCGCCCGGTCGTGACCATCGGCGACGTGGCATCCGTGAAGCTGACCGACGACCCGATGACCTCGATCTCGCGCGTCGACGGCAAGCCGGCGCTGACGATCGCCGTCACCAAGCTGCCTTCAGCCAACACGGTCGAGGTCTCGCACGCGGTGAACGCGATCACCGGTGAGCTGCAGTCGAAGCTCGGCCACGGCGCGAAGATCACGGTCGTGTTCGACCAGGCGCCGTTCATCGAGCAGTCGATCAACTCGCTCACCGAGGAAGGCCTGCTCGGTCTCGGCTTCGCCGTCGTGATCATCCTGATCTTCCTGCTCTCGATCCGGTCGACGCTGGTCACCGCGATCTCGATTCCGACCAGCGTGCTGATCACCTTCCTCGGCATGCAGGCCGCTGACTACACCCTCAACATCATCACGCTCGGTGCGCTCACGATCGCGATCGGCCGCGTCGTCGACGATTCCATCGTCGTTATCGAGAACATCAAACGACACCTGGTGCCGGGCGCCGACCGGGCATCGACGATCGTGCGTGCCGTGCGCGAGGTTGCCGGGGCGATCACGGCCTCCACGATCACCACCGTCGCCGTGTTCCTGCCGATCGCTTTCGTCGGTGACGTCACGGGGGAGTTGTTCCGCCCGTTCGCGTTGACGGTGACCATTGCGTTGCTCTCGTCGTTGCTCGTCGCGCTGACGATCGTTCCGGTGCTGGCGTACTGGTTCGTGCGACCGCCGCGGGCCGTGCGCGGGGATCGTGCGGCGGCCGAGTTCGTCTCCGACGTGCCGGCCGGCGGCGGGCGTGACGAGCTCGAGCATCCCTCTCGACTGCAGCGAGGTTACCTGCCGATCATCACGTGGACGCTCAAACACTCGCTCGTGACCATCATCATCTCGATCCTGGTGCTGGGCGGAACCCTGGCCCTGATTCCGGGCATGAAGACCAACTTCCTCGGTTCCACCGGGCAGAACACCCTCACCGTCTCGCAGCAGTTGCCGCCCGGCACGAGTCTGCAGGCCGAGGACGACGCCGCGCGGGTCGTGGAGAAGAAGCTGCTCGACACCGACGGCGTCAAGACCGTGCAACTCTCGATCGGCTCCACCGGCAGCGCGTTGCGCGATGCGTTCAGCGGTGGTGGCGGAGGGGCCACCTTCTCGATCACGACCGACCCGGATGCCGATCAGGAAAAGCTGCAGAACAGCGTCGAGACCGAGCTGAAGGCGCTCAAGGGCGCCGGTGTGGTGACCGTGTCCGCGTCCAGTGGCTTCGGGGCGTCCAGCGACATCGAGGTGGACGTGACGGCATCCACCGACCGAGAGTTGCAGACCGCGACCGACGCCATCCGAAGCGGCCTCGAGAAGCTCCACTCCATCAAGCAGACCACCAGCAACCTGAGCGCTTCGCTGCCGTACATCGGTGTCATCGTGGACCGAGAGAAGGCCGCGGCCAAGGGTCTGACCGAGGTCGCGGTCGGCAGTCAGGTGTCGGAGGCCATGCAGCCGACCGCGGTGGGCACCGTTGCGATCGACAACACCAGCCTGAAGGTGTACCTGCAGGATTCTGGGCAGCCCGCGAAGGTCGACGCGTTGAAGAAGCTGAAGATCCTCACACCTGCCGGCGCCGTGGCGCTTTCGACGATCGCCACTGTGGCGCAGACCAACGGCCCGCAGACGGTCACGACCGAACGGGGGCTGCGCAGTTCCACCGTCACGGCCACCCCGGCGACCGACAATCTGACGACGGCGAACGCCGACGTCGCCAAGGTGCTCAAGGATGCCTCGCTGCCGGCAGGTGCGACCGCGAAGGTGGGTGGCGTCACGGCATCCCAGGGCAGCGCGTTCTCGCAGTTGGGCATCGCACTGCTCGCGGCGATCCTGATCGTCTATGTGGTCATGGTCGCGACGTTCCGGTCGTTGCGGCAGCCGTTGCTGTTGCTGGTGTCGATCCCGTTCGCGGCGACCGGAGCGATCGCGCTGCAGCTGATCTCCGGTGTGCCGCTGGGAGTCGCGTCACTGATCGGCGTGCTGATGCTGATCGGCATCGTCGTCACGAACGCGATCGTGCTCGTCGATCTCGTGAACCAGTACCGCAGGCGTGGGATGTCGGTTCCAGACGCGGTGGCGCACGGCGCCTCACGACGGTTGCGGCCGATTCTGATGACCGCGCTCGCGACGATCTTCGCGCTGCTGCCGATGGCGATCGGCGTCACCGGCAAGGGCGGGTTCATCTCGCAGCCGCTGGCGCTCGTCGTGATCGGCGGACTGGTGTCGTCGACGCTGCTCACGCTCGTCGTGCTGCCGACGCTGTACAACCTGGTCGAGGGGGCGCGCGAGCGACGCGCCGCGCGCCGGGCCGCGAAGCGCGGTGCCGCGGCGGGTGCTGCCGGTATGCCTGGTGCCGGTGCGCCGGATGCCGGTGCGCAGGGCGCCGATGAGCCTGACGTGCCCGAGGCGCGCGCGACGGAACCGGTCGAATAGGCTCGGTCGCATGCCGACCCCCGATTTCATCCTGGCGTTGCGCGAGAAGATCGGCACGCATCCGCTGTGGCTCAGCGGCGTGACGGCGGTGGTGCTGCGCGGCGAGGGCGACGACGTGGAACTGCTCTGCGTGCGTCGCGCGGACACCGGCGAGTGGACGCCCGTGACCGGCATCATCGACCCGGGCGAACAGCCGGCGGTGGCCGCCGAACGCGAGGTGCTCGAAGAGGCGAGCGTCGTCGCGGTGGCCGAGCGACTGGCATCCGTGGGCGTCAGTCACGCGATCGAATACGCGAACGGCGATCAGGCGCAGTACCTCGATCTGACCTTCCGCTGTCGATGGGTGTCGGGGGAGCCCGCCGTCGGCGACGACGAGAACACGGACGCCCGCTGGTTCCCTGTGGCGCAACTTCCGCCGATGGACGAGGGCTACGCGTCGCGCATCCACGCCGCGGTCGCCGACGAGCCGCACGCCCGCTTCCGGCGCTGAGGTAGCGCGGAACGGCGGCGTCGCGACCGAGAAGCTCAAAGCCGGCCGAGGCACGCACCGAGCTGCGGAGGGCAGGCGGCCGCACAGGGAAGCGCACCGCCCGAACCCGGCGGGATACTTGAGGCATAAGCCGAAGGAGACCGCGATGGAGATTCTGCAGGTCGCACAACACGCCGAAGACCTCGACCGCGCCGCGGCGTTCTACACGCAGTTGCTCGGCGAGGAGCCGGCCGGTCGATTCGAGCCGCCGGGGCTGCTGTTCTTCAACGTCGGCGTATCGCGGTTGCTGCTGGAGAAGAACGCGCCGTCGGCCGTCATCTACCTGCAGGTGGACGACGCGCAGGCATCCATCGACGCAGCGCGGGCCCGCGGCGTCGAGATCATCGACGAGCCGCACGTGATCTTCAGTCACCAGGACGACTCGCTCGGACCCGCCGGAACAGACGAGTGGATGGGATTCATCCGGGACAGCGAGGGCAACACCGTCGGGTTGGTCAGCCACGAGCCACGGCACGACCCGTAAGGGTGCGTCGCGCCGGCCGCTCGTCGCCGGCACCGCGCGCCCGGCGAGGCGCTGCTGATACGCCTCTTAGCCGAAGCCGCTTTCGCCCTGCGCCACTTCTCGCGGTGCGCGCCACGTTTGGTGGCGCATGGCGTGACTTCTGGCGCGCGGCGACCGTGGCCCGATGCGTATCTCGCTCGACCTCAGCGTGCGGCGTATGAAACTGACGGGCGACCGTCGCGCGGGCGCATCTAGTCCGAGTCCGGGATGCCGGACGTCAACGTCGACGGGCACATCGCATCGGGCGCGGGATGCCTCTAGCCTGACGATCATGGCGTCTCTCGCATCCGACCCGCTGTGGCCGCGGACCGGCGACTTTCCTGATCCCGCTGCGATGGAGGGCGAACTCGATGTCGCAGTCGTCGGCATCCCGACCTGGCGCACCTCCCTCACCCCGGGGGGTACCGGCGAGACGCCGGAAGCGATTCGCGAGGCGCTGCGCCGGTACAGCGGATTTCTCGCGCCCGACCGCGGAGTGCACGGCGGGGTCGAGCTCGGCGCATTGCGCGTCGCCGACTTCGGCGACGCCGACGACCCGCACGGCGAGGCCGGTGAGGCTCGGGCACGCGACCTGGTCGCTCGCGCCGCCGCCCGCGCATCCGTCGTCATCGCTCTGGGCGGCGACAACGCGCTCACGATTCCCACCGCGCTCGGTGCATTCGGCGGCGACCTCGCACGCGCCGGCCTCGTCACGATCGATGCGCATCACGACCTGCGCGACGGGGCGAGCAACGGTTCCCCCGTGCGGCGCCTCATCGAGGACTACGGACTCGACGGCCGGCGTGTCGTGCAGATCGGCATCGCCGACTTCGCGAACTCCGCCGCCTACTCCCGCCGAGCGACCGAGCTGGGCATCACCGTCATCCATCGGGACGAGCTGCTGCGCCGGCCGATCGCCGACGTCATGGCCGAGGCGCTGCAGCTCGCCGGCGCGGCATCCGGTCCGATCCACCTCGACGTCGACGTGGATGCCTGCGACCGGTCGGTCGCGCCGGGATGCCCGGCATCGGTTCCCGGCGGCATCTCGGCCCACGAGTTGCGTGCCGCGGTGCGGACGGCGGCGAGGCATCCGTTGCTGCGCTCGATCGACATCGCTGAGGTGGATGCCACAGCTGACGCGCCCGACGGGCGCACGGTGCGTCTCGCGGCGCTATGCGTGCTGGAGGCGCTCGCCGGGTTCGCTCTGCGAAAGTAGCGAACTCAACGACCGCCGGCGCCGCTCGACGGCGCCCGCCACGAAGGCGAGCGGGCCGTGCTCATCGGTGGCATCATCGCTCATCGCGCGCGCCTCAGCGTCGGCCGCGCCGCTCGACGGGCCAGGTCAGTCGACGGCCGTCCCGGCCTTCCAGACCCGGTCGACCAGCGGGACGCCGGGTCGGTAGGACAGGTGCACGTGAGTCGGAGCGCGGAGGGCCACCAGATCGGCCCGTGCGCCGGTCGTGATGCGGCCGACATCCGACCTGCGCAGCGCCACCGCCCCGCCGGCGGTGGCGGCCCAGAGCGCCTCGGCCGGGGTCATGCCCATCTCGCGCACGGCCAGCGCAATGCAGAACGGCATCGACGAGGTGAACGACGAGCCCGGGTTGCAGTCGCTGGCGAGCGCGACCGTCACTCCGGCATCGATCAGCCGACGGGCATCCGGGTACGGGTGCCGCGTCGAGAATTCGACGCCCGGCAGCAGAGTCGCGACAGTGTCCGAAGAAGCCAACGCTTGGATGTCCGCGTCACTGAGGTAGGTGCAGTGATCGACCGAGGCGGCATCCAACTCGACCGCGAGCCGCACCCCGTCGCCGGCGCCGAGCTGGCCGGCGTGCACGCGCACTCCGAGGCCGCGGGCCGCGCCCGCGGTCAGGATGCGACGGGACTGCTGCGGTGTGAATGCGCCGGTCTCGCAGAACACGTCGATCCAACGCGCGAGTGGAGCGCACGCGTCGAGCATGTCGCCCACAACGAGGTCGACGTACGCATCGGGGTCATCGACGAATTCGGGCGGCACGACGTGGGCGCCCAGGTAGGTGACCTCGTCGGTGATCGTGCGGGCGATCTCGAGCTGACGTCGCTCATCGTCGACGGTCAGCCCGTATCCGCTCTTGATCTCGAGGGTCGTAGTGCCTTGCGCGAGCGCCTCAGCCGCGAGCGCGACGGCCGCCGCGGTCAACTCGGCGGTGGTCGCACCGCGGGTCGCCCCGACGGTGTAACGGATGCCTCCGGCGGAATACTTCCGGCCGGCCATCCGGGCCTCGAACTCGGCCGCACGATCGCCGGCGAACACAAGGTGGCTGTGACTGTCGACGAAACCCGGGATGACGGCGGAGCCGCCGACATCCGTCATCGCATCGGCGGCCGGCGCGGCGCAGCTGCCGCCCACCCACGCGATGCGATCATCCTCGACGAGCACCGCCGCATCCCGGAGCACCCCCAGCGCCGAGCCGTCGCCGACGTTCGGATCATTCGTGACGAGCTGCCCGATGTTCGTGATCACATGCGTGCCCATGGCCTCCAGCTTCCCGTCCGCAGCTCCGACCGCCGACATCCCGCAAACGTAACGCGCCAGGCTAGAGCATCGGGATCTTCAGGCCGCGCTCGCGAGCGACGTCGGCCGCGTGCTCGTAACCCGCGTCCACGTGGCGCATCACGCCCGAGCCGGGGTCGTTGACCAGCACGCGCGCGATCTTCTGCGCGGCCAGCGCCGTGCCGTCGGCCACCACCACTTGTCCTGCGTGGATCGAGCGTCCGATTCCGACGCCGCCGCCATGGTGGATCGACACCCACGTCGCACCGGAGGCGGTGTTCAGCAGTGCGTTCAGCAGCGGCCAGTCGGCGATGGCATCCGACCCGTCTTTCATGGCCTCGGTCTCGCGATACGGCGAGGCCACCGAACCCGAGTCGAGGTGGTCGCGCCCGATCACGATCGGCGCCGAGACCGCTCCGGATGCCACGAGCTCGTTGAACCTGAGCCCGGCCAGGTGCCGTTGCTGGTAGCCGAGCCAGCAGATCCGCGCGGGCAGGCCCTCGAAGTGCACCTTCTCGGATGCCTTCGTGATCCAACGCCGCAGCTGGTCGTCTTCGGGGAACAGATCGAGGACCGCCTGATCGGTCACGGCGATATCGGCCGGATCGCCCGAGAGCGCGACCCAGCGGAACGGCCCCTTGCCCTCTTCGAAGAGCGGACGGATGTGC
Source organism: Humibacter sp. (assembly GCA_035564555.1). Classification (GTDB taxonomy): domain Bacteria; phylum Actinomycetota; class Actinomycetes; order Actinomycetales; family Microbacteriaceae; genus DATMTS01. The sequence goes on along the minus strand of DATMTS010000016.1, from coordinate 45,913 downwards.
GCGGGCACGAAGCCCGGGAAGTCGAACGCACGCTGGTACCCGCCCAGCTGCGCCTCGGCGCGGATCGAGTTGCCGTAGTCGAACACCTCAGCACCGGCATCCAGGAAGCCGACCATGGCCTCCACCTGCTTCGCCATCGATGCCCGTGCCTTCTCGGTGAAACCCTCCGGGTCGGCCTCGGCCGCTGGGTGCCATTCCTCGACCGAAATGCCTTCCGGCAAATACGACAGCGGGTCGTGCGCGCTGGTCTGATCGGTGACGATGTCAATCGGGACGCCGCGCGAGAGCAGCTCGGGGAACACGCTCGCCGCGTTGCCGACCAGTCCGACTGACAACGGTCGTCGCTCGTTCTTGGCTGCGGTGACGCGTTCGACGGCGTCGTCGACGCCGGTTGCGAGCTCATCGAGGTAGCCGTGGTCGATGCGGCGCTGCAACCTCGCCCGGTCGACGTCGACGATCAGCACGACGCCCTCGTTCATGGTGACGGCGAGCGGCTGGGCCCCGCCCATGCCCCCGCATCCGCCGGTCAGGGTGAGTGTTCCGGCCAGCGACCCGTCACCGTGCCCGTCGGGGCCCCCGGTGCGGCCGGCGATCTTGCGTGCCACCGCGGCGAAGGTCTCATAAGTGCCCTGCAGGATGCCCTGACTGCCGATGTAGATCCAGCTGCCGGCCGTCATCTGCCCGTACATCGTGAGTCCGAGCGACTCGAGTCGGCGGAACTCGGGCCAGGTCGCCCAGTCGCCGACCAGGTTCGAGTTCGCGATCAGCACACGCGGCGCCCATTCGTGCGTGCGGAACACGCCGACCGGTTTGCCGGACTGAACGAGCAGGGTCTCGTCGCTCTCCAGCTCGGCGAGGGTGCGCACGATGGCGTCGAAGCACTCCCAGTTGCGCGCGGCCTTGCCGGTGCCGCCGTACACGACCAGGTCGTCGGGTCGCTCGGCGACCTCCGGGTCGAGGTTGTTCTGGATCATCCGCAACGGCGCCTCGGTCTGCCAGCTCTTCGCGGTGAGCGTCGTGCCGCGCGGAGCGTGCACGGTGCGCGGTGCCCCGGCCGCGGCCGCGTTCTCTTCGGTCATGGTCATCTCAGACTCCTTCGTCGGGTCATCGTGTCGGTTCGGTTCAGGCCAGGCCCGTGATGGATGCCGCGGCCGCCACGACCTCGCCGGAACCCACCAGCCCAGCGACGGCCTCGATCTCGGGTGAGAGCTGACGGTCGGGACCCGGTCCGCCGACGTACGCCCGCACCAGGTCTCGCACGGCGCCCGTCGCGGGCCCGGGCACCAGCGGTGCACGCAGGTCCAATCCGCGTGTAGCGGTCAGCACCTCGATCGCGAGAACGCGCGTGAGCCCATCGAGCGCACGCCGCAGCTTGCGCGCCGCCGCCCAGCCCATCGACACGTGGTCCTCCTGCATCGCCGATGATGGGATCGAATCCACCGACGCCGGCACCGCCAGGCGCTTCAATTCGCTCACGATTCCCGCCGCGGTGTACTGGGCGATCATCAGGCCCGAATCCACCCCGACCTCGTGCGCGAGGAACGGCGGCAGCCCTTGGTTGCGGGCGGGGTCGAGGAAGCGGTCGGTGCGCCGCTCGCTCATGCCGGCGACGTCGGCGATCGCGATGGCGAGGAAGTCGAGCACGTAGCCGATCGGCGCGCCGTGGAAGTTGCCGTTCGACTCGACCCGGCCATCGAGTGTGAGCACCGGATTGTCGACGGCCGCCGCGAGCTCGCGCTCCGCGACGAGCGTGGCATGGGCAGCGGTGTCACGTGCGGCGCCGTGCACCTGCGGAGCGCAGCGCAGCGAGTAGGCATCCTGCACCCGTGTGCATTCCGGACCCTTGTGGCTCGCCACGATCGGCGACCTGTCGAGCAGAGCGCGCAGGTTCGCCGCTGCCAGCGCCTGACCCGTCTGCGGACGCAACGCCTGGAGATCCGCCGCGAACACGGCATCCGTGCCGAGCAGTGCCTCGACGCTGAGCGCTGCTGCGATGTCGGCCGTGGTGAGCAGCCGCGCGAGGTCGTGCAGTGCGAGCGCGAGCATCCCGAGCATGCCGTCGGTGCCGTTGATGAGGGCGAGGCCCTCCTTCTCGGCGAGCACGAGCGGCTCGATGCCCGCGGCGGCGAGCGCGTCGGATGCATCGACCAGCTCGCCGGTCGCGTCTCGCACCTGCCCTTCGCCCATCATCGCCAGTGCACAATGGGCGAGCGGCGCGAGGTCGCCGGAGCAGCCCAGCGATCCGTACTCGTGCACGATCGGGGTGATATGAGCGTTCAACACCGCGGCGTACGTCTCGACGACCTGGCGGCGCACGCCGGTGCGGCCCGTCATCAGGGTGGACAGCCGCAGCAGCATCAGGGCGCGAACGACCTCGCGTTCGACCTCGGTTCCGCTGCCGGCGGCGTGCGAGCGCACCAGGCTGGCCTGCAGTTGCGCTCGCCGCCCGGGGGTGATGAAGGTGGTCGCGAGAGCGCCGAATCCGGTGGAGATGCCGTAGTGCGGCTCTGGGTCGTCTGCGAGCGATTCGATGATCGCTCGGGATGCCCCGACCTGCAGCATGGCGTCGACGTCGAGTTCGACCCGTGCGTCAAGCCGCGCGACCGCGACGACGTCGTCGATCGTGACCGGGCCGGTGCCGACGGTGACGGTGGGGACGCCGCCCGCCGCGCTGGTCGCAGCAGCTGCGGCTGCGGCGGTGGCGGTGGCTGCGGGGATGTTCGTGGTGCTGCCCATAGCTCCGATTGCACTACAGCGCGATGCCCGCCACAACGCGGTGTGCGCACCCGCCGTCTGGGATTCCGGACGCCCTAAGCTGAGATGGGATCGGTAAGGGGGGTCGATGGCAGGATCGAGGGAGGATGCGATCCCCGCTGCACCCGCGGCGTCCAAGGTGCCGGCGGCCGACCAGACGCTGCGCATCCTGTCGCTGCTCGCATCCCAGCGTGGACCGGTGCCGGCAGCAACGATCGCCTCGTCGCTCGGTCTGCCGCGCTCGAGCGTGTACCACCTGCTCGCGGTGCTGCAGGAGCACGGCTTCGTCGTGCATCTGCCGGAGGAACGCCGGTACGGCCTGGGAGTGCGTTCGCTCGAGTTGAGCTCCGGGTTCTCGCGCCAGCAACCACTTGCGCATCTCGGGCGACCGTTGATCGCGCAGCTCGTCGACCGGGTGGGCGAGAGTGCGCATCTCGCGGTGTTGCACGGTCGGGATGTCGTGTACGTGGTCGAAGAGCGAGCCGCGCGTCGCCCGGCGCTCGTCACGGGCGTGGGGGTGCGCCTGCCGAGCCAGTTGACGGCGAGTGGTCGCGCGCTGCTCTCGGCGCTGCCCGCGGCGCAACTGCGCGCGCTCTTTCCGGATGCCTCCGCCTTCGTCGAGCGCACCGGGCGCGGCCCGGGCAGCTACCGAGAATTGCGGTCGATGCTGCAGGCCATCCGGCAACGCGGCTTCGCGCTCGAGGACGAAGAGGTGTCGGAGGGAATGGCATCCCTGGGCGTCGTCGTGCTCGACCATGTCGGATGGCCCGCGGCCGGAATCGCCGTGACGTTCCCGCGCCAGAACATCCCGGAGTCGGAGTGGCCGGAGCTGGCAGGACGGATGAACGAGACGGCCGATGCGCTCGCCCGTCGCATCCGCGGGACGCTGCACGCGCCGTCGCGCGGCTGAGTACGCCCCTCGTGCGTTGGGGCGCGCTGTGATCCTGAACACGCTGATCTGCCGTACGGAGTGACCGGGTGGTGTTTGTCGGACGGCCAGCCTTGTCAGCTCGTCGTGGCCATGCGGATGCTGAACTGGTTGAACCGGTGCATCAACTGACCGGTTGACCCCGGCATCCGTCGACCGGGCCTATCGCGCCGTCGCCGTGCAGATCAGCATGGAGGCATGACACAGACATCTCCCGTCGTGGCTGTCGAGGATCTGCGGATGCGTTACGGCGCGGCGCGTGGGTCGGCACCGGTCGACGCGCTCGACGGCATCAGCTTCGACGTGCAACCGGGCGAGACGTTCGCCTTGCTCGGGCCGAACGGCGCAGGCAAGAGCACGACGATCGAGATACTCGAGGGCTATCGCGCACCAACCGGCGGAACGGTCGGCGTGCTCGGCGTCGACCCGGCGCACGGCTCGCTCGCCTGGAAGGCGAGACTCGGCATCGTGCTGCAGTCCACGTTAGAGGCCGGCAACGTGACCGTGCGCGAACAGCTCACGCACTTCGCCGGATATTATCCGAATCCGCGCGACGTCGACGAGGTGATCGAGGCCGTCGGCCTGGCCGAGAAGGCGCGCAGTCGCATCCGAACGCTCAGCGGCGGGCAGCGGCGACGCGTCGACGTGGCCCTCGGCATCGTCGGCCGCCCCGACCTGCTGTTCCTCGACGAGCCGACGACGGGGTTCGACCCGGAGGCGCGCCACCGGTTCTGGGACCTCATTCGGCGCCTGAAGTCGGAGGGCACGACGATCCTGCTGACCACGCACTATCTGGACGAGGCGGCGCAGCTGAGCGACCGTGTCGGCGTGATCCAGAACGGGCGTCTGATCGATGTCGGAACGGTCGACTCGATCGGGGGAGCCCAGGCCAGGATTCCGATCGTTCGCTGGCGGGACGCCGTGGGTGTGCGGGAAGTGCGCACCTCGGCTCCGGGCCGCGTCGTGACGGACCTCGTCGGCCGGATCGGCGCCGAGCCGCCCGGGCTCGAGATCGTGCGACCGAGCCTTGAAGACGTCTACCTCTCCCTCGTCGCGGCACCATCGAGCGTCGCCGGCCACGCGGAACCTGGCGCCGACTCCGAGCGGCAGGAGGTCGTCGCATGACCGCCTTCGCATCCCCTTCGGCCACCCAACCCGGCGAGCCGTGGCTGCCGCGTGGGCGCGCACTGCGGTTGGGGCTCAGCCGCGTCGGCTACGAGGTTCGCTGCTACTTCCGCCAGGGCGACGCCGTCTTCTTCACGTTTTTGTTCCCGGTCGTCATGCTCGCGATCTTCTCCGTCGCCTTCAGCGCGATGGGGACGGTCGGGGCGGCGCCCGACGGCACCGGTGGCGTCACGTACGCCGCGTACTACCTGCCCGGGTTGGTCGCCGCTGGCATGCTGCTCAGCGGGATGCAGAACCTGGCCGTGGACATAGCCGGCGAGAAGAGCGACGGCGCATTGAAACGGCTGGCGGGCACCCCTCTGCCCGTCGCCTCCTATTTCATCGGCAAGATCGGCCAGGTGTACGTCACGTCGCTCGCACAGTTGCTGTTGCTGCTGCTCGTCGCGCGCTTCGCCTTCGACGTCGCCCTGCCCACGGATGCCGGCAGTTGGCTCACCTTGGTCTGGGTGTACCTGCTCGGCGTCGCGACCTCGTGCGTGCTCGGCATCGCGCTCTCCGCATTGCCGCGCTCCGGAAAGTCCGCCAGTGCGGTGATCGTGCCGATCGTGCTCGTGCTGCAATTCATCTCCGGGGTGTTTCTGCAGTTCACGATGCTGCCGCGTTGGTTGCAGAACGTCGCGAGCCTCTTTCCGCTGAAGTGGATCGCACAGGCGTGCCGCGCGGTGTTCCTGCCTGGCACGTTCGCCGCGGCCGAACCGGGCGGGTCGTGGCAGCTCGGCTGGGCGCCCGTCGTGCTGCTGATCTGGTTGCTTGCGGGGTTGGTCGTGTGCCGCCTCACCTTCCGCTGGGTCCGCAAGAACGGCTGAGCAGCGGGCGCCGGGAGGAGAATGGTGTGATGGCAGACGATGCGGCGGCGCACCGCCCGACGCGGGTGGCCGCTGACCGCTTGCGCGACCGGGTGGTCGAATCGCGATGGTGGTTCGTCGTGTTCTACGGCGTGGTCGTGGTCACAGCGATCGTCGTCTGGCTCGAGCAGGGCGGCCAGGTGCGCGCCGCCGGAGTCACGGTCTGGGTGACGCTGGCGATCCTGGCGACCGCCTTCCCACTGCTGGGCGTGCCCGGGTTCACCGACCTGCGCCGCGGCATCCCGTTCGCCGCGCTGCTGGTCGTCGCACTCGGCGTCGGCACCGCGAGCGAACCCGACTTCCTCGTCTTCCAGGCCGTCGCGTTCCCGGTGTTGTGGTGCATCTTCGACAGTCCTGCCGCTGCGATCGCTGCGACCGGAGTGGCCGCAGGAGCGGGCGGCTTCGGCTTCGCCGCCGGGCTTGGATTCCCTGCGAACGCCGTCGCCCAAGCGGTAGTGATCCAGGTGATCTCGATGGCCTTCAACGTCACCATGGGCCTGTGGGTGTCGCACGTGACGGCCATCGGTGCGGAACGGGCGCGGCTGCTCGAGCAGTTGCGCGCCACCCAAGGGGAGCTGCAGACCCTGCACCGCGACGCCGGCGCCGCCGGGGAACGCGAACGCATCGCGCGCGAGCTGCACGACACCATCGCACAATCCCTGACCAGCATCGTGATGCTCGCACAACGCGCCCGGCGAGAAGATGCCCCTGCAGTGGGCGACGCGATCGAGCTGATCGAGACCACCGCGCGGGAGGCGCTCGGTGAGACCCGGTCACTGGTGGCCGCGACCGCCCGGGTGCCCTCCGACGGTTCGCCGCTCGCCGAATCGTTCGCGCGGCTCGCAGAACGGTTCCGTCGTGAGACCGCCGTCGATGTGAGGGTGCGGGTCGGGCCGGTGACGGTACCACGCGATCTTGAGGTGGTATTGCTGCGCTGCGCTCAGGAAGGGCTCGCGAACGTGCGCAAGCACGCGCAGGCGGCAACGGCCTCCGTGGGGCTCGAGCAGCAGCCGGACTCCGTGGTGCTGACGATCGTCGACGACGGAGTCGGGCCGGGCGCCTATCGTCCCGAGCAGGAACACGGATTCGGACTGAACGGTATGCGCGACCGGGTCGGACTGGTCGGCGGCACCGTCGAGTTCACGGCCGCCGAAGGTCGCGGGGCCGTGCTGCACGTTCGGTTGCCGATCCAGACCGCCGAGGGCACCGCATGACGAGCGAACGGCCGATCCGGGTCGTGGTGGCCGACGATCATCCCATCGTGCGCTCCGGCATCGTGGGCCTGCTTTCGGCGGCAGAAGGGTTCGCCGTGGTCGGCGAGGCATCGAACGGCGTCGAGGCCGTGCGGCTTGCGGCGGAGCTGCGCCCCGATGTCGTGCTGTTGGACCTACGGATGCCTGTTCTCGCGGGTGCCGCAGCAACGGACCGCATCCTCGCCACGGGTCTCGGAGTGCGGGTGCTGGTGCTCACCACGTACGAGAGCGACGACGACATCCTCGGCGCGATCGAGGCCGGCGCGAGCGGGTACCTGCTCAAGGCCGCGCCCGCGGAGGAGATCGTTGCAGGGCTGCGAGCGGTGGTCGACGGGCAGACCGTGCTCGCCCCGACGGTCGCGGCCAAGCTCGTCGATCGGGTGCGGTCGGGGCCGGAGGGGGCACCGGCGGTGGCGCTCAGCCCGCGCGAGCGGGAGGTGCTCGCGCTGGTCGCCGAGGGCCTGAGCAATCCGCAGATCGGTGCGCGCCTGTTCATCGGCGAGGCCACCGTGAAGACGCACCTGATCCACGTGTTCGACAAGCTCGGCGTCAGCGATCGAACGCGTGCGGTGACCCGCGCGATGGAGCTGAAGCTGCTGCCGCAGCGCTAGTCGCCGGCCGAACTGGTGCGCCGCTGAGCCGACCAGCGCAGCCGGTCAGCCTGCTCGTAGATCGACGTACCGCTCGTACGGGTTCTCCAGGTCGTCGGCGATCGCGCGCAGGAAACCCGCCGCCGTGCCGCCGTCGCACACCCGATGGTCGAACACGAGCGACAACTGAGTGATGGTGCGCGGCACGATGTCCCCGTCGACGACCCATGGCCGTTGGATGAACCTGCCCAGGCCGAGGATCGCGACCTCCGGGTAGTTGATGATCGCGGCGCTGCCGTCCACACCGAGGCTGCCGTAGTTGTTGATCGTGAACGTCGACCCCGTCAACTCGGTCGGCGTCGCTTCGCCGCTGCGGGCGCGTTCGGTCAACGCGAGCAACGCGCTGTCGAGGTCGCGCAGCGTCATCGCGTCCGCTCTGCGCACGACCGGCACCACGAGTCCGCGAGGCGTGTCGACGGCGATGCCGAGATTCACGCCGTCGAACTCGATCGCGCCTTGGCCGTCAGCAGTGACGCGGCACGCGAGCGCCGGATAGCGGGCAAGCGCCGCCAAGGCGAACGAGCCGACGAAGGCGAGCAACGAAGGATGCCGCTCCCCGATGCGGATGCGCCGCCGCAACTCCGACAACTCCGTGGCGTCGACGTCGACCCACACCGTCGCCTCGGGAATCTCGGAACGGCTGCGCGTCATCGTGGCGGCAACGGTCCGCCGCAGCATGCCGAAGGGAGCGGTCGAGCGGATGCCGAGCCCGGTTCGCGCGTCGATCGCTCCGGTCGGCGGTGGCGCTGCGTCGAAGCCGGTGCCGGCGGCAGACGGAGCCGACCGGGTCGCACCGACAGAGGCGCTCGCCGCCTCGAGGTCGTGCCGCGTGATCACGCCGCCCGCGCCGGTGGGGTGCACGGCCGAGAGGTCGACCCCGCGGGTTCGGGCCAGCTGCCGTACCAAGGGCGAGATCACCGGAACGGGTCCGCGTTCGGCGCCTGAGTCCGGCGACCCGATCGCTGAGCCCGTGGGAGGTCCCTGGACCGAAGCAATGCGTGCCTGATCGGCGGCCGCAGCGTCCACCCCACGCGAGACGCGACGCCTGCGCCGCCCGGTGTGCACGGCGTTCGCCGTGCCGTAGCCCACGAGCACGTTCCCTGAGCCGCCCGTCGACTCCGGCTCGATCCCGTCGGCATCCCCGGCGGCACCGCCCGTCGCATCCCGGCCCTGGCTCGCGGAATCCGCGCCGGCGATCGGCCGACCCGACGCGGTGACGTCCTCCACCTCGATCAGCGGCGCGCCGACCCGCAGTTCACCACCCTCCTCGCCGTGCAGAGCCTCGACGACTCCGGCGTACGGCGACGGCACCTCCACGACCGATTTGGCAGTCTCGACCTCGGCGATCGGCTGGTCGACGGTGATCTCGTCGCCGACGCTCACCAGCCAACGCACCAGCGCCGCCTCTGTCAGGCCCTCGCCCAGATCGGGCAGCGTGAACACCCGTGGACTCATCGGCCGACGACCTCGTCGTCCCACTGCAGCGCTTCGACGGCGTCGAGCACCCGGTCGACGTTCGGCAGGTAGTACTTCTCCAGTTTGGGCGGCGCGAACGGAGTGTCGAAACCCGTCACCCGCAGCACGGGCGCCTGCAGGTGATGGAAACAGCGCTCCATCACCCTGGCCGCGATCTCGGATGCCACGCTCGCGAAGCCCGGCGCCTCGGCGACGACCACGGCGCGACCCGTCGCGCGAACGGCCGTGCACACCGTCTCGTCGTCGAACGGCACGATGCTTCGCACATCGATGACCTGCAGGCTGCGCCCCTCCGACTCGGCGACGGAGGCGGCCTCCAAGGCGATCGGAACGCTCGCACCGTAGGCGATCAAGGTGGCATCCGTTCCCTCCCGCACGATCTGCGCCGATCCGATCCGCGGTAGGGGGGCCGAGACATCCACGATGCCCGAACTCCAGTACAGCTTCTTCGGTTCCAGGAGGACGACCGGGTCGGGCGAAGCGATTGCCGCCCGCAGCAGGCCGTAGGCATCTTGCGGAGTCGACGGAGCTACGACGGTGAGTCCAGGCGTGTGAGCGTAGTACGCCTCCGAGGAGTCGCAATGGTGTTCCACGCCGCCGATACCCCCGCCGTACGGGATGCGGATGACCATCGGGAGCCGCATCATGCCGCGGGTGCGGTTGCCCATCTTGGCGACATGATCGACGATCTGCTCGAACGCGGGAAAGGCGAACGCGTCGAACTGCAGTTCCGCGACGGGGCGCATCCCGTTCATCGCCATGCCGATCGCGGTGCCGACGATGCCGGATTCCGCCAGCGGGGTGTCGAAGCAGCGGCTCTCTCCGAACCGGGCGTTCAGGCCGTCGGTGATGCGGAACACGCCGCCGTTCGGGCCCACGTCCTCTCCGAAGACCACGACGCTCGGATCCGCTTCGAGGGCGTCGGCGAGTGCCCGGTTAAGTGCCTGGGCCATGGTCATCGTGGAGGTGGCGGCCGTCGCCGGGATGTCGGTGTCGTGCAGCAAGGTCATGACCGTGCCTCCGGTTCGGGTGCGGCATCGGATGCCGTGAGCTCAGCGGCGAGCATCGCTGCCTGCTCGGTCAGTTGGGTCGTCGGTTGGGCATACACGTGGCGGAACAGTTCGGCCGGATCGAGGTCGCGCTCGGTGTTCAGCCCGTCGCGCAGGGTGGATGCCACGCGCTCCGCCTGCGCGTGGATCTCGGCGTCGTCACCGTCGGTCAACGACCCGGCTGCGCGCAGGTGATCGCGCAGCCGACGCACCGGGTCGCGCTGGAGCCACGGCTTGACCTCGTCGTCGCTGCGATACCGGGAGGCATCGTCGGCGTTGGTATGCGACTGGATGCGATAGGTCACGGCCTCCACGAGCGTGGGTCCGTCGCCGTGTCGGGCCGCTTCGACGGCATCCTGAAGCACCGCGAGCAGCGCGGCGAGGTCGTTACCGTCGACGCGCACACCGGGCATCCCGTAGCCGATCGCCTTGTGCGCGATCGAGGGGGCGTGCGTCTGACGGCTCAGAGGCACCGAGATCGCGTAGCCGTTGTTCTGCACCAGGAAGACGACCGCAAGCCCGAAGACCGCGGCGAAGTTCAACGCCTCGTGAAAATCGCCCTCGCTCGTCGCACCGTCTCCGCAGATCGCGAGAACCACCGTGCTCTCGCCGCGCAGCTTGGCCGCATGCGCGAAGCCCGCGGCATGCACGAGCTGAGTCGCCAGCGGCGTCGACTGCGGCGCGACGTTGTGGGAGTGCGGGTCGTAGCCCGAGTGCCAATCGCCGCGCAACTGAACGAACGCCTCGAGCGGATCGACGCCGCGGGTGATCACGGCGACGGCGTCGCGATAGGTCGGGAACAGCCAATCACCGTCGTCCAGCACCATCGCAGCGGCGACCTCGCACGCCTCCTGACCGAACGACGACGGATACACCGCGAGCCGGCCCTGCCGCACGAGCGCGTTGGCCTGGTCGTTGACGCGCCGCCCGACCACCAGGTGACGGTACCCCTCGACGAGGAGATCGAGAGACGGCATCCGTTCGCGGCCCTCATCGTGTGCGACGCCGTCCGCGCCGATCAATTGGATCGGCTCGAGGCTCGGCAGCAGGCCCTCGAACGGCGCATGAGCAGTGGCTGGCATCTCTTCTCCCTTGAAAGACGTCGGCTACTCTCAGGATCGCTTCTGCAGACCGAGGATGCCAGTCGGTGTGCGTGATCGAGACGGTCGGTCTCCATTCCCCCCGATGAGTGGCAGAATGTCCAAAAGGCAGGAAGATTCGACGGCAGGAGTTGGACGCTATGGCCATCGATGAGGTCGATCAGCGGATCGTGCAGGCGTTGCGGCGCGACGGCCGGGCATCCATCACGGCGGTCGCCGAGGCGGCGCACGTCTCCCGGGCGAACGCGTACGCGCGCTTGTCGCGTCTTCTGGAGAGCCGGGTGATCACCGGTTTCACCGCGAAGGTCGACCCGGTGCAGGTAGGCAAGGGGTCCAGCGCCTACGTCACGATGCATGTCGAGCAATCGTCGTGGCAGCAATTGCGCGACCGGCTCGAGCAGATCCCTGAGGTCGAGCACATCGCCCTGGTCGGCGGGGACTTCGACGTGCTGCTGCTCGTGCGCGCCCGTGACAACGCCGATCTGCGGCGCGTGGTGCTCGAGGAGCTGACCGCGATCCCCGCTGTGCGCGACACGCGCACGGCGCTGATCTTCGAGGATCACGACACGCGCTGACGGGTGCACGGGTGCTGCGTGCGCGGTTGCCGAGCCGCGCTGTGGCTGACAGAATTACTTCCTGAACGATCGGTCACTAATTCGACGGGTCGCGCGGACGTCGCGTGGGCGTCGGATCGAGACATCGTCGTCGGGAGTGAGTGAGCATGCCAGAGGCCTTTCTTGTGTCCGGGGTGCGCACCGCAACCGGCCGGTACGGCGGAGCGCTTTCCGGGGTGCGGCCTGACGACCTCGCGGCGCTGGTGGTCGGTGAGGTGGTGCGTAGGTCTGGCATCGACCCCACGGTGATCGACGAGGTGGTGCTCGGCGCCGCGAACCAGGCGGGGGAGGACAACCGCAACCTCGCCCGGATGTCGGTGCTGCTTGCCGGTCTGCCCGACGAGGTGCCCGGCATCACCGTGAACCGACTCTGCGCATCCGGGCTGTCCGCGGTCACGATGGCGGCCCAGGCGATCCGCGCCGGCGATGCCGACGTGATCGTCGCCGGCGGCGTCGAATCGATGACGCGAGCGCCGTGGGTGCAGGCCAAGCCCGAGCGGGCGTTCGCGAAGCCCGGCGTGCAGTTCGACACCTCGATCGGCTGGCGATTCGCGAATCCGCGTCTGCTGGCACGGGACAAGGCGACTTTTTCCATGCCCGAGACCGCGGAGGAGGTGGCGCGGCTGGATGGGATCACCCGGGAGGAGGCCGACGCTTTCGCACTACGCAGTCACCAGCGGGCCGTGGCCGCGACGGATGGCGGCAGATTCGCCGACGAGATCGTCGGGGTGCCGACGCGCAACGGAGAAGTCCTGGTAGACGAAGGAATCCGCCGTGACACGAGCCCGGCGGCCCTCGCTGCGCTGCGTCCCGTCGTCGCAGGCGGCTCGGTCGTGACGGCCGGCAACTCGAGCCCGCTCAACGACGGAGCCTCGGCCATCGTCGTGGCAAGCGGCGAGGCGGTCGAACGCCACGGTCTGGTGCCGCGGGCTCGCGTCGTTGTCGGCGCGAGCGTCGGCATCGCTCCAGAGATCATGGGGCTGGGCCCGGTACCGGCGGTGCAGAAGGCTCTCGGGCGCAGCGGCATCCCCCTTGAGAGCATCGCGGCCATCGAACTCAACGAGGCGTTCGCGACGCAGTCGATCGCGTGCATGCGCCGGCTCGACCTGGACGACGAGCGCGGGCGGGAACGCGTCAACGCCGACGGCGGCGCCATCGCGCTCGGTCATGCGCTGGGCTCCAGCGGGTCTCGACTTCTCGTCACGCTGCTCGGCCGGATGGAGCGAGAGGATGCCCGCTATGGTCTGGCGACGATGTGCGTGGGGGTCGGGCAGGGATCCGCGCTGATCGTGGAGCGTGCGTCATGAGTGACGTTCTGCTCGTCGACCGCCGAGACGACCGCGTCGTCGCGCACTTGAACCGGCCCGAGGCGCGCAACGCGATCAATCAGGCGGTCATCGACGCGCTGCATTCGCTCTGCGCTGAGCTCGAGGCGGATCCGCGCATCCTGATCATCGCGGGAGAAGGCGGGGTGTTCGCCTCAGGTGCCGACATCGCCGAACTGCGGGATCGTCGCGCGGTACATGCCCGGCAGGGCATCAACTCGACGGCCTTCATCCGCCTGAGCGAGCTTCCGATGCCCGTGATCGCCGCGATCGACGGCTACGCGCTGGGTGGTGGCGCTGAACTCGCCTACGCCGCAGACTTCCGCATCGGCACGCCGCGGCTGAAGATCGGCAACCCCGAGACCTCGCTCGGCATCATCGCCGCGGCCGGCGCGACCTGGCGGCTGCGCGAACTCGTCGGCGAACCGTTGGCCAACGACATGCTGCTGGCCGGGCGCATCTTGAGTGGAGAGGAGGCGCTCGCCGCCCACCTGGTGACGGAGTTGCATCCGGCCGAGTCGTTGATCACCGCCGCGCACGCGCTCGCCGACCGCATCGCGAAGAACGACGCGCTCGCCACCCGATACACGAAGCGGGCCCTGCGGGCCGCCCGGCAGGAGCACCCGCTTGTGGATCAGGAGGCGCAGGCGGTGCTGTTCGAGTCGGCCGAGAAGCAGCGTCGAATGACCGAGTTCCTCGAGCGGAAGGCGCGCGTGCAGTGAACGAACGCGACAGGCAACAGGCGCCCGAGCACGTCGGCGTGCTCGGCGGCGGGCGCATGGGCGCCGGCATCGCGCACGCGTTCCTGCTGGCCGGCAGTTCGGTGGCGGTGGTGGAGCGAGACCAGGATGCCGTTGCCGCGGCCCGCGGCCGCGTGCTGCACGCGATCGAGGGCAGCATCGCGCGCGGTGCCACCGTTCAGACTCCCGCAACGCTCGCCGGCAGGCTCACGGTCGGCACGGATGCCTCGGCCTTCGCGGGTTGCGAAGTGGTCGTGGAGGCCGTGCCGGAGGACGTCGCGCTGAAGGCGGAGGCGCTGCGGCGTGTCGAGGCGGTGTTGCTCGAGGGCGGCGAGTACGCCATCGCGAGCAACACATCATCGATCTCGATCGACGAGTTGGCGGCAGTCCTCGACCGACCCGATCGGTTTCTCGGCATGCACTTCTTCAACCCGGTGCCGGCATCCGCTCTGGTCGAGCTCGTCGTCGGATCCGCTACCGATCGTGCGCTGGTGACGGCCGCGCAGGGCTGGGTACGAACGCTGGGGAAGACGCCGGTGACCGTTGCGGATGCTCCCGGATTCGCGTCGTCGCGGCTCGGCGTGGCACTCGGGCTGGAGGCGATCCGGATGCTCGAAGAGCGCGTCGCCGACGTCGAAGACATCGACGCGGCCATGGTGCTCGGCTACCGGCATCCGATCGGACCGTTGCGCCTCACCGATCTGGTCGGGCTCGACGTGCGGCTGGCGATCGCAGAATACCTGCACGTGAAGCTCGGCTCGCGCTTCGAGCCGCCCCCGCTGCTGCGCCGGATGGTCGCCGAGGGTCGTCTGGGCCGCAAGACCGGCGAGGGGTTCTACACCTGGGACGAGCGATCTTGACGAGGGACGAGGAGAGACGATCATGAGCATCCTGCCCAGCTACCTGCGCGACCAGTGGTGGACGCCCGCGGCCGATGCCGGCGCTACCGAGGCCGCGGCGACGGAGGCCGCCGCTACCGAGGTGCGTGACGCATCGACCGGGGAGATCGTCGCTCGTGTGAGCACGGATGGCCTGGATCTGCGGGCGGCCCTCGACCATGCGCGCACTGTCGGGCAGGCATCCCTGGGCGCCCTGACGTTCCACCAACGGGCCGTGCTGCTCAAGCAACTCGCGCAAGCTCTCACCGAGCGCAAGGCCGAGCTGTACGAGCTGTCCGCGAAGGCCGGCGCAACTCAGCAGGACTCCGGGGCCGACGTCGACGGCGGCATCGGCGTGCTCTTCACCTACTCGTCCAAGGGGCGTCGGGAGCTGCCGAACGCGCGGGTCTACCTGGATGGCCCGGCGGAGGCGCTGAGCAAGGACGGCTCGTTCCTCGGACGGCACATCTACAGCCGGCTGCCCGGCGTGGCGGTGCAGATCAACGCGTTCAACTTTCCGGTCTGGGGCATGCTCGAGAAATTCGCCCCGGCGTTCCTTGCCGGCGTGCCGACGCTCGTCAAGCCGGCGACGCCGACCGGCTACATCGCCGAGCACGCTGTGCGCATCATGGTGGAGAGCGGTCTGCTGCCCGACGGCTCGATGCAGCTCGTCTCGGGAAGCGTGCCGTCGCTGTTCGACCGGCTGCAACTCGGCGACCTCGTCGCTTTCACGGGATCAGCGAGCACCGCCGAGAAGCTGCGGGCACACGACACCGTTCAGACCGGGGGAGTGCGGTTCACGAGCGAGACCGACTCGATCAACGCCTCGGTTCTCGGCCCGGATGCCGTGGCCGGCACGCCGGAGTTCGAGGCGTACGTCAAACAGCTCGTCACCGAAATGACCGCCAAGGCAGGGCAGAAGTGCACGGCGATCCGTCGTGCGATCGTGCCACGGGATTCGGTGCACGACGTCATCGCGGCGGTGCGTGCGCGGATTCAGGAGCGCGTCATCATCGGCGATCCGCGCGCCGACGGGGTGACGATGGGCCCGCTCGCGTCGCAGGCTCAGCGCGCCGAAGTGCTGCGCCAGGTCGGTCGGCTGATCACAGCCGGTGGCGAACTGGCCATCGGGTCGCTGGATGCCCCGGCGGTGCGCCAGACGGACGGCACGACGGAGGTCGACCGTGACGGTGCGTTCGTCACCGCGATGTTGTTGCGATTCGCGGACAACTCGAGCGATGCGGTGCACACCGTCGAGGCGTTCGGACCGGTCGCGAGCGTCATCGGATACTCCTCGACCGCCGAAGCCGCCGATCTGGTGCGCCGGGGACGGGGATCGCTCGTCACGAGCGTGGCGACCGCAGACCCTGAGGTCGCTGCGGCGCTGGTCGCCGGTGTCGCGGCGTACAACGGTCGGGTGCTGATCCTGAACCGTGACGATGCGCGCACCTCGACGGGCCACGGCTCTCCGGTGCCGCACCTGGTGCACGGCGGGCCCGGGCGCGCGGGCGGCGGCGAGGAGCTCGGCGGCATCCGCGCCGTGCTGCACCACATGCAGCGCACCGCGATCCAGGGCACTCCGCAGATGCTCACCGCGATCACCGGCGTCTGGCATCCGGGAGCGGCGACGGCGACCGGGGGCCGGCATCCGTTCCGCAAGTCTCTTGCCGAGCTACGGGTCGGCGACCAGGTGGTGAGCGAGCCGCGCGAAGTGACGCTCGACGACATCGAGCACTTCGCCGCGTTCACCGGTGACACCTTCTACGCGCACATGGATGAGACGGCGGCTGCCGCGAATCCCTTCTTCCCGGGCCGAGTCGCACACGGCTACCTGCTCGTCTCGTTCGCCGCCGGCCTGTTCGTCGACCCGGCACCCGGGCCCGTGTTGGCCAACTACGGGCTGGAGAACCTGAGGTTCGTGACTCCGGTGTCGCCGGGCGACAGCATCCGCGTCGCGCTGACCGCGAAGCAGATCACACCGCGCGAGACCGACGACTACGGCGAGGTGCGCTGGGATGCCGTGATCACCAACCAGAACGACGAGACGGTCGCCGCCTACGACGTGCTGACACTCGTCGCCAAGGAGTGATACCGCAGGGGCGGAGCATCGGGCGGGCCATCAGGCGCGAAGCATCAGGCCCGGTCGGAAATCGCCCGGTCGGCGTCACGAGCCTGCGTGTAATGGCGCAGGGTCGGCACCCCCACGCCGATCGCGATCGCACCGACGGCCGCAGCGAGACCGCCCACGACCGCGCTGAACGCCCCGCCGCCCACGGACGCGACGAGTCCGGCACGCAGATTGCCGAGCTGAGGGCCACCGGCTCCGACCAAGAAGTCGAGAGCGTTCACCCTGCCGCGGAAGGCATCCGGCGTCACTCGTTGCACGATCGTTCCGCGCGAAACGACGCTCGCCACGTCGGCCGCTCCGGCGATCGCAAGCGCCGGCAGGGCGAGCCAGAGCACGTGCGATAGTCCGAAGCCCGCCAGCGCGAGGCCCCAGACGATTCCGGCGACGAGCATCAAGGCGCCTTGGCGCCGTGCGCGGGTGAGCCGACCGGAGAAGGCGCCCATCAGCACGCCGCCCACGGCGAGCGCCGGCAGGAACAAGCCCAGCGTCGAGGCCGACCCGCCGTACTCCTCCGCATTGATCACCGGGAACAGCGCGATCGGCATCGCCAGCACGGTCGCGCTCACGTCTGCGAGGAACACCCCGATCAGAATCGGCTCCCGCCGGATCAACCGCAAGGCTGCAAGGATGCCGTTGGCGCTCTCGGCCGTCGCGGCATTCCCCGGTTCCGGTTGCGGCGGCATCGCGGGCAGGCGCGCGACGCCATACAGCGCGAACAGGAACGTGACAGTATCGATCACCAGGCAAGCACCTATGCCGATCCACGTGATCAGCAGACCCGCCACCAGCGGCCCGATCAACATGCTCGCCTGAAAGCCCAGGTTCGTCATCGCGAGACCCGCTCCGAGCTGCTCGCCGCTCAGCAGGCGCACCGCGAACGTCTTCGACGCCGGGGCGGAGACGGCGCCGAGCCCCGACTGTACGGCGATGACGACGTACACCGGCCACACCGCACTGATGCCCCCGATCACGATCGCCGCCAGCGCGACGGATGCCATCAGCTGGCCGATCCGGGAGGCGAGCACCAGGGTGCGGCGGTCGACTGCGTCGGCCAGGCGTCCGCCGGCCAGCGCGAACGCGAACATCGGCACGGCCTGAGCGATGCCCATCGCGCCCACCAACGCGGCGCTTCCGGTGCGTTGCCACACGAGGTAGAGCACCGCGAACGAGCCGAGCTGTGATCCGAGCCCCGAGATCGTGCCGCCGACCCAGAGCCGGCGAAAGGGCGGGTTCTCGAGCAGGGGCCGAATGTCGAGCAGCAGGGTCGCCGCGCTCATAGCGCTCGAGGGTGCGGACCCCCGGGGGGCGCCGGTTCGTGCAGGTGTGCCGCGACCCGGTCGGCGAACGACCGCCGGTCCAGCGCCGCGCTGAGATCCGCGATCACCTGGGTGAGCGGGTATGGCACCTCTGCCTCGAGTTCGGCGATCGCCGTCTCCGTCGCGTCCCACTCGGCGCGTAGTCGCGGCACCAGGGAACGCCCGGCGTCCGTCAGCGACACCACCCGGCTTCGCGCGTCGGCCCCTGGCGCGGATTGCACGAGGCCCGCCTCGCGCATCGCGGTCACCGTCTGACTCATCGCCGAGTGGGTCACGTCGACCTCGCGCGCCAACTCGCGGATGCTGAGCGGACCGGATTCGAGAAAGATCAGAGCCATGCTGAACCGCGGCCGCACGCCCCGGATGCCGAGCCGTTCGTACACCTCGGCGATGCCGGCATCCGCCCGGGCGAAGAACTCGTGCGCCGCGCGCCAACGGCTCGGTAGTCGGTCGCGCAGACTGGTTTGATCGTCGTTAGATGTCACAGCGCTAATATAACAGCACTAATGCATTAAGTGGAGGGCGTCGTGCGATGCCATGGGCCGGTTTCCTGACCGGTTGCCATGGGCCGGTTGCCATGGGCCGGTTGCCTGTGTCCCCTCCTCACCGGTTGCCTCATGGGTGGCCACTGGGCCTGAGGCGTCTTCGCCGGCAGTCAGGGCCGCGACGGCGGTACGCGCAGCCCGTCGAGTGCCACGGCGAGCACGTCGTCGGCGAGCTGGTCGGCATCCTCTGCTCCGCCCGGCCGGTACCACTCGACGATCGAGTTGATCATGCCGAACAGCAGCCGCGTGACGATGCGTGCGTCGATGTCGGCGCGCAGGGATCCCTCGTCGCGCGCCTCGACGACGAGGGCCGTGACGGCCCGGTCGAACGCGCGACGCCGGGCCAGCGCGGCGCGCTCCACCTCGGTGTTGCCACGCACGCGCAGCAGAAGCGTCACGTATGGCAGCCGGTCGATCAGCACATGCACGGCGCCGCGAAGCACGTGCGCGAGTCGTTCGGCGGCGCTGCCGTCATGCCCGCCCGGCTCGCGAAGCACTCCCTCCAGCCCGTTCAGCGCCTCGTCCAGCGCGAGCCGGAGCAGTTCGTCCTTGGATGCCACGTGGTGGTAGATCGCCGACTTCGACAGGCCCAGCCGCTCGGCCAGCACCCCGATCGACGTCGCGTCGTAGCCGAACTCGTTGAACGCCGCGACGGCCACCTCGAGAATGCCGCGCTGGTCGTACCCGGGTCTGCCCCGTTTCGGCGTCGTCGTGTGGGTCATCGGCTCAAGTGTGCCACCCGGGCGCTCGCCCTGTGCCCTGTGCCACCCGGGCGGGCGTCGCAGAACGGCAAACCGGCGATACGGCGGCATGATCGTGCCTCGGATGCCGTCGCATCCCAGGTTTGCCGCATCTGAGGCAAGGCGTGAGCCGCGAGCACTTCCGGTCTCATCGCAGGTCGTACACGCGCTTGTACTTGCCCTCGCTGCGCGGCAACGCTCCCGGCTCTTCGAGGCGCACGGCGACCGTCGTGCCGATGAACTGCTTGATGCGTTGCTGCAGCACCAGGGCGGCCGCTTCGCACACAGACCTCTCGAGCGCCGGATGCCGTTCGATCCGCACCGTCAACGCATCCATTCGGCCCTCACGCGTGAGCTCGAGGACGAAGTGCGGCGTGAGCGTCTCGATGCCGAGCACGATCTCCTCGATCTGGGTGGGGAACAGGTTCACGCCGCGCAGGATGATCATGTCGTCGTCGCGCCCGGTCACCTTCTGCATGCGGCGCATCGCCGGACGCGCCGTGCCGGGCAACAGCCGGGTCAGGTCGCGGGTGCGATAGCGCAGCACCGGAAACGCCTGCTTCGTAAGTGACGTGAAAACAAGTTCGCCGAACTCGCCGTCCGGCAGCGATTCGCCCGTCGAAGCGTCGATCACCTCCGGCAGAAAGTGGTCTTCCCAGAGGTGCGGACCGTCCTTCGTCTCGATGCACTCGTTGCCGACGCCTGGACCCATCACCTCGGAGAGGCCGTAGATGTCGACCGCGTCGAGGTCGAGACGCTGCTCGAGTTCGCGGCGCAGTTCGTTCGTCCACGGCTCGGCGCCCAGTACCGCGACCTTCAGCGACGTCGAGCGGGCATCGATTCCGGCGGTCTCCATGGCATCCGCGATGGTGAGCAGATAGCTCGGCGTGCAGAGGATGGCATCCGGCCGGAAGTCGGCGATGAGCTGCACCTGACGAGCGGTCTGGCCGCCGGAGACCGGGATGACCGTCGCTCCCAGCGCCTGGATGCCGTCGTGCGCACCCAGGCCGCCGGTGAACAGGCCGTAGCCGTAGGCGTTGTGCACCTTCATGCCCGCACGGATGCCGCTGGCCCGCAGGCAGCGCGCGACGAGCCTCGCCCAGACGTTCAGGTCTTCGGCGGTGTAGCCGACGACCGTCGGTCGGCCGGTCGTGCCGCTGGAGGCGTGAATGCGCGCAACGCGCTCCATCGGCACGGCGAACATGCCGAACGGATAGGTCTGGCGCAGGTCGTCCTTGGTGGTGAAGGGCAGCACGCGCACGTCGTCAAGGCATCGGATGTCTGTCGGCGTGATGCCCGCGGCATCCAGTTTCGAGCGGTACAGCGGCACGTTCTCGTACGCGTGGCGCACGGTCCACTGCAGACGCCGGAGCTGCAGGGATTCGAGCTCGTCCCGTGACATCCGCTCCTCGGGGTCGAGCTCTGATGCCTGCGGCGGCGTGAGGCGAGACGTCGACATGATTGCTCCCGTTCGGCTGGCTGTTCATATGATTCGTGCGCGGATTCGCCTGCGCATCGTGCGGCGTCGTATGCCTGCGCACCCGCACCCGCATCCCGCACCCGCATCCCGCACCCGCACCCGCACCCGCATTCCGCACCTCGCACCCGCATCGAAATCAGGTGGCGCTGCGGTCGGTCTGGATTATCCAGTCGAGTTCATGTGTCACCTGATTTCGATACAGGGGGGCGGGGCTGTTCAGGCCGAAGCGCCGGGGGCGGGAGCCGGGTCCGCGCCGCGTGCGGGGCCCGTGGTGCGGCTGCGACCGCGGAACTCCGCGACGACATCCGCGGTCTCGTCGGTCACCTGTACGTCGTAGATGCCGCTGCGCCCGGTCTTCGAACGCAATCGGGCCGTCGCGGTCAGGGTCTGGCCGCTCGTCGTCGGTTTGAGGAAGGTGATGTCGGCGCCGGCGGCAAGAGTGACGTTCTCGTCTTCGTTGCACGCGATCGCGAACGCCGTGTCGGCGACGGAGAAGACGATGCCCCCGTGCGTGACTCCGAAGCCGTTGAGCATGTCGTCTCTGACACGCATGCTGACGATCGCCACGCCGGGCTCGTCGCGCTCCACGACCATGCCGAGGGCTGCGGATGCGCGGTCGCGGATCATCATCGCACGTGTCGTCATAGTGCCTCCACACCGGGTTGACTAGACTTTATACTAAACGAACGATCGGTCAGTAAAGAGGCTGCCCGCGACCGTAGGAGCACCGTCATGACCACGCCAGCCGACCTGCGAGCCGTCCAGGAGCACGAGCCCTCGGCCGAGGAACGCCGCTTCGCCGAACTCATCGAAGCGGACTCCCGGGTCGAACCCCGTGACTGGATGCCCGCCGACTACCGCAAGACCCTGATCCGGCAGATGTCGCAGCACGCGCACTCCGAGATCATCGGCATGCAGCCCGAGGCGAATTGGATCACGCGCGCGCCGAGCCTGAAACGCAAGGCCATCCTGATGGCCAAGGTGCAGGACGAGGCGGGCCACGGCCTGTACCTGTACTCCGCCACCCAGACGCTCGGCATCACCCGGGAGGAGATGACGGAACAGCTCATCGCCGGCAAAGCCCGCTACTCCTCGATCTTCAACTACCCGACGCCCACCTGGGCGGACATGGGGGCGATCGGCTGGCTAGTCGACGGTGCGGCGATCTGCAATCAAGTTCCGTTGTGCCGCTGTTCGTACGCCCCCTACGGCCGGGCGATGGTGCGCATCTGCAAGGAGGAGTCGTTCCATCAGCGGCAGGGCTTCGAGATTCTGCTCGCGCTCATGCACGGCACCCCGGCGCAGCGCGCGATGGCACAGGATGCCGTCGACCGCTGGTACTGGCCGTCGCTGATGATGTTCGGTCCACCGGATGCCGACTCGCCGAATTCCGCTCGCTCGATGGCCTGGAAGATCAAGCGGTTCTCGAACGACGAGTTGCGGCAGCGGTTCGTCGGAATGCTGGTGCCGCAGGCCGAGGTGCTCGGCGTGACGCTGCCCGATCCGGAACTGCGCTGGAACGAACAGAGCGGCGAATACGACCTGGGCGAGATCGACTGGACGGAGTTCAACGAGGTGCTCGCCGGTCGGGGTCCCGCCAACGCGGAGCGGCTGCGGCGCCGGCGCGACGCGCACGAGGAGGGTCGGTGGGTGCGCGAGGCGGCCGCCGAGTACGCACGCAAGCAGGCAGAACGATCGGGGGCGGCGTGATGAGCGAGGATGCCCGCGAGCTCTGGCCGCTCTGGGAAGTGTTCGTGCGTTCCAGTCGGGGCCTCAGTCATGTGCACGTCGGGTCACTGCATGCGCCGGACGCCACCATGGCCGTGCGCAACGCGCGGGACCTCTACACGCGGCGCAACGAGGGCGTGTCGATCTGGGTGGTCCCATCGGATGCCATCACTGCCAGTGACCCGGATGCGAAGGGCGCCTTCTTCGAGTCGCCCGCCGGCAAGAACTACCGGCACGCCGTCTACTACACCGCCAGCGAGGGGGTGAAGCACCTGTGACTCGACCAGCGGACGGGAAAGCGCACGTCTCGGTCGACACCGTGACGCTGTCGACCGAGATCATCGACGCGGGCGAGGCGGCATCCGACGACGTCGCCGAATACGCGCTGCGCCTGGGCGACGACTCGCTCATCCTCGCCCAGCAACTGGGCAGCTGGATCTCCCGCGCCCCGGAACTCGAGGAGGACGTCGCCCTGGCCAACATCGCGCTCGACCTGCTCGGCCACGCTCGTTCGCTGCTCCATCACGCCGGTACGGCATCCGGCCGAACCGAGGACGATCTCGCGTACTTCCGCGATGAGCCCGAGTTCCGCAGTGCGCATCTGTTCGAGCAGCCCAACGGCGACTTCGCGCACACCATCGCGCGGCAGTTCATCGCGGCGCACTACCTCTTCGAGCTCTACGACCGGCTGCAGGCATCCGATGACCCGACGCTCGCCGCGATCGCGGCCAAAGCGGTCAAGGAGGTGGATTACCACCGCGACCACGCCGACCAATGGGTGCTGCGACTGGCCGGTGGCACCGACGAGTCGCGCCGGCGAATGACGGTCGCCTTGGCAGACCTGTGGCCGTACGTCGATGAACTGTTCGTCGACGATGCGTTGTACGACCGGCTCGAGGGTGTCGCGCCGCGGACGTCGAGTCTGCGTGACGAATTCGATGCATCGACCGCTGCCGTCCTGGCACAGGCCGAGCTGGATGAACCGCGCGGCTTCGTCTCCTCGGGAGGTGGTCGCCGAGGCAGCCACTCCGAACATCTCGGACACCTCCTCGCCGAGATGCAGGTGCTGGCCCGCGCCCATCCGGGGGCGACATGGTGACCGCGAACGCGTTCGGTGGTCCAGTGGCGAGCGAGCGCCGGCGAGCGCACGTAACCAGACCGGGGGAGGCCTCTCGTCCTGGTCTCGACATGGCCGCTTCTTCCTCGCTGCCTCCTCGACCGGCAGACGCGGATCGCACCCGGGCGTGGCGTGCCGCGGCATCCGTGGTGGACCCGGAGATCCCGGTGCTGACCATCGAAGACCTGGGGGTGCTGAGAGGCGTCGAGGTGGTCGATGGCTGCGTGGTGGTCGTGCTCACCCCCACCTACAGCGGATGCCCCGCGATGGACGCGATGCGTGCCGATGTCGCATCCGCTCTCTCCGAGGCGGGCTTCGACGACGTTCGCGTCGTGCTCACGCTCGCCCCGGCGTGGACCACCGACTGGATGACGGATGCCGGCAAGCAGAAGCTGCGCGAGTTCGGCATCGCGCCGCCCAACGGTGCTTCGCCGCACGGCGCACGGAGCCCGGTGCGGCTCTCGCTCTCGGTGAAGTGCCCGCACTGCTCGTCGCTGAACACGCACGAACTCTCCCGATTCGGGTCGACCTCCTGCAAGGCGCTCTACGAGTGCGGCGACTGCCTCGAGCCGTTCGACTACTTCAAGGTGCTGTGATGCCGGCCACCAAGCATCGCGCCAGATTCCATGAGCTCACGGTCGCAGACATCCGGGCACTGACCGCAGCGAGCGTGGAAGTCACCTTCGCCGTGCCCGACGAGCTGCAGGGCGAGTACGACTACCTGCCCGGTCAGCACGTGGCATTGCGTGCACGCGTCGGCGGGCGCGAACTGCGCCGCAGCTACTCGATCTGCCGGCCGCCGGCGCCCGGGTCGCTCAGTGTGGCGATCAAACGGGATCTCGGTGGCATGTTCTCGACATGGGCCAACGACGAGTTGAGGGTCGGCGACCGCATCGACGTGATGAGCCCGCAGGGCACGTTCACGACCGACCTCGACGATCTCGACGGCAGGCACATCGTGGGCATCGCTGCCGGCAGCGGCATCACGCCCCTGATGTCGCTCGCGCACACGGTGCTCGCCCGCTCCGCCTCGTCGCAGTTCACCATCGTCTACACCAACCGCACGACCGTCGACGTGATGTTCCTCGAGGAACTCAGCGACCTCAAGGACCGCTACCCGGCACGCCTGGAACTGCACCACGTGCTTTCCCGCGAGCAGCGTTCCGCGCCGTTGCTCTCCGGACGCATCGACGAACAGCGGTTGCGTCGCATGCTCGACACGATCATCCCGGCCGCCACGGTTGACGAGTGGTTCCTGTGCGGACCGTTCGAGCTCGTGCAGCTGTGCCGCGACACGTTGGAGAGCGTGGGCGTGGACCGCTCGCACATCCGGTTCGAACTGTTCACGACGGGTGATCCGGGCGAGGTCGCCGGTGACGTCGGCCGCCCGGTGGTGGTCCGCGAGGGTGAGAAGACGTTCGAGATCCGATTCACGCTCGACGGTCAGACGCAGACCGTGACCACGCCGGTTGACGCGAACGAGTCGGTGCTGAACGCTGCGCTGCGGGTGCGGCCCGACGTTCCGTTCGCTTGCACGGGCGGCGTGTGCGGCACGTGTCGGGCGCGGCTGGTCTCCGGCGACGTGCGGATGACCGAGAACTACGCGCTCGAACCGGAGGAGTTGGAGCGCGGCTATGTGCTGACCTGCCAGTCGCATCCGCTGACCGAGACGGTTGCGGTCGATTACGACGTGTGAGCGGTACCGAACGAGAGGAAGACGCAGTGATCGACCTGACCATCGAGGATGCCGTCGCGACGGTGACGCTGAACGCTCCGGAGAAGCTCAACGCGCTGGATGCCGCTGCGCTCGGTGAACTGTCCGAGGCGTATGCCGATGCCTCCGCCGCCGTCGCCGAGGGATCGGTGCGGGCGCTCGTGTTGTGCGGCGAGGGGCGCGCGTTCTGCGCGGGTCGGGACATCTCGGGCGTCGACCCGCGGGACGACGACGTGCTCGGCTACCTTGACGGGCTGGTCACTCCGCTGCTGCAACGCATGAGCGCCTTTCCGGCGCCGACGTTCGCCGTCGCGCACGGCGCCTGCCTCGGCGTCGGGCTGGGCCTCTTGATCGCGACCGACGTCGTCTATGTCGCCGATACGGCGAAGATCGGCTCACCGTTCGCCAATCTGGGTGCCACCCTTGACTCCGGCGGCCACGCGTTGTTCTACGAGCGGCTCGGAGCGCACAAGACGCTCGACCTGGTCTACACCGGCCGGCTGATGTCGGGTCAGGAGGCGGTGACGTCCGGGCTGTTCTCGCGCGTGTTCCCGGCCGATGAGGTGATGGATGCCGCGGTGCACGCGTCGCGAGCGGCCGCGGCGGGCGCCACCCGCGCGTTCGTGGCGAGCAAGGCGCTGGTGCAGGCGCTGCGCGACGAGAGACTCGGCCTCTGGCAGTCGATGGCGGCCGAGAACGTGGCGCAGGCCGATCTCTGCGACAGTGAGGACTATCGCGAGGGGTTCGCCGCGTTCCAGGCCAAACGGCCGCCGCGCTTCACGGGTCGCTGAGGCCGATCGGGGCGCACGGGCGCATTCCCAGCCGAAATGCTGTAACGTAGCCAGGTCGGCTCTTGACACCGCGCTGTGCGCGGATGGGTTTGTAAGTCAAGCGGGCCGGTTTTGCGGAAGGCGCTGAAAGCGCCGTCGACCGCGAATGATCACTGTATGTGAACGGCCCAGCGCACCGAAGCAGCTGGATCTTGCAAGGACGCGGCACTTCCGCCGCGGGTTCTGCCATGCAATCGAATCCAACCCAGAAATCTGTCATGCCTTACAACAAGAAGCCCGCCGGCACGCGTCCGGCCAAGAAGTCCGGCCCAAAGATCGGCAGCCGCAGTCCCGGTCACCGCGGCTATCGGCCCGAGACCGAAGGCGCCGCTCCCAAGAAGCAGCGCTGGAACGCCGAAGACCGCGCAGCGCGATCCGATCGGTCGGCGACGTCGTCGACCGGCGGCAGCCGCTCCGAACGGCCCAATTGGGAGCCTCGCGAGAAGCGTTCGAACTGGGAGCCGCGTCGCGACGACCGTGCACCGCGCCGCGATGGAGACGATCGTGCCCCGCGTCGTGACCGCGATGATCGTGCGCCGCGTCGTGACTTCGGTGATCGTGCGCCGCGTCGTGACCAGGATGACCGTGCGCCGCGTCGTGATTTCGGTGATCGTGCGCCGCGTCGTGACCAGGATGACCGTGCGCCGCGCCGCGATTTCGGCGATCGTGGCCCGCGTCGTGAGTTCGGCGATCGTGGCCCGCGTCGCGACCAGGATGACCGCGCCCCCCGACGTTCCTACGACGAGCGTGCGCCGCGTCGTGACCAGGACGACCGCGCCCCGCGTCGTGACGCGAGCGATCGCCCCCGTCGCGACTTCGGCGACCAGGCTCCCCGTCGCGATTTCAGTGACCGCGCCCCGCGCCGCGACTTCGGTGACCGCGCCCCCCGACGTTCCTACGACGAGCGTCCGCCGCGTCGTGACCACGACGATCGCCCGCGCACCGAGCGCCGCGACTCCAACTTCTACCCGAGCCGGCCGTCGACGAGTTCAAACGCCGAGGGCCATCACTTCACCTCGAACGACGACATCGTGCTCGAGCGCCTCGAGGCCGACGCGATCCAGGCATCCGATGTCGAGGGCGTGAGCTTCGCAGACCTCGGACTCGGCGGCAACATCGTGCGCGAACTGGTCGCGCTCGGCGCCGAGAAGCCGTTCCCGATCCAGGCGGCCACCATTCCCGACGTTCTCGCGGGCAAGGATGTGCTGGGCCGCGGTCGCACGGGCAGCGGCAAGACCATCGCATTCGGCGCCCCCGTCGTGGAGCGTCTGATGGAGAACGGCGGCGGCAAGAAGCGCCAGATGGGGCGCAAGCCCCGTGCGCTGATCCTCGCGCCGACCCGCGAGCTTGCGCTGCAGATCGACCGCACCGTGCAGCCGATCGCGCGCAGTGTCGGCCTGTTCACCACCCAGATCTACGGCGGCGTGCCGCAGCACCGCCAGGTCGGCGCGCTGCAGCGTGGCGTCGACATCGTGATCGGCACGCCCGGGCGCATCGAAGACCTCATCGAGCAGGGTCGCCTCGACCTCAGCCAGGTGGCGATCACCGTGCTCGACGAGGCCGACCACATGTGCGACCTGGGGTTCCTCGAACCGGTGCAGCGCATCCTGCGCCACACCGCGGACGGCGGCCAGAAGCTGTTGTTCTCGGCCACGCTCGACAAGGGCGTCGCGTCGCTCGTCGACGAGTTCCTCGTCGACCCGACGGTTCACGAGGTCGCCGGTGAAGACCAGGCCTCCAGCACCATCGACCACCACGTGTTCGTCATCGAGCACCGTGACAAGGGTGCGATCATCGAGCAGCTGACCGATCGCGACGGCAAGACCCTCGTCTTCGCCCGCACCCGCGCCTTCGCGGAGCAACTCGCCGATCAACTCGACGATGCCGGCATCCCCGCCGTCAGCCTGCACGGAGACCTCAACCAGTCTCGCCGCACCCGCAACCTGGAGAAGCTGACCAGCGGCCGCGTCAACGTGCTCGTAGCCACGGATGTCGCCGCTCGCGGCATCCATGTCGACGACATCGACCTGGTCATCCAAGCGGATGCCCCGGACGAGTACAAGACGTACCTGCACCGCTCCGGCCGCACCGGCCGCGCCGGCAAGCAGGGCACCGTCGTGACCCTCATCCCGCGTCAGCGTCGTCGCCGCATGGACGACCTGCTCGGCCGGGCCGAGATCGAGGCGTCGTTCCAGCCCGTGATCCCCGGCGACCAGTCGATCACCGACCTCGCCGTGAGCGTCACCGCACCGACCGCCTGACGATCGGGCCCCAGGCCCGACGAACCCAGAGTGCCCGTTTCCGACGAGAGTTCCCGCTGCAGCGGGCGCACTCGTCGGAAACGGGCACTCTCGCGATATCGGAGCAGGCTCAGCCGCGCGCCCGGTAGGCGTTGGTCGGCCGGCCGGTCGAGCCGTATTCCAAGTGCAGCTCGACTAGGCCGCGCCGCTCCAGCTCCGTCAGGTACCGCTGCGCCGTCGGCCGGCTCATGCCGAGCTCGTCGGCCACAGCCGCCGCTCCGATCGGCTCGGCGGCATCCCGAACCACCGCGTACACCTTGTGCATGGTGGGCGGCAGCCGACGACGCAAGGCGTCGCTGCGCGGCGCCCGTTGCATGCCGAAGAGCTCGTCGACGGACGCCTGGTCTGCGTTGCCGCCCGAGCTGGACTGGGCGTGCCACGACCGGTACGCCTCGAGCTCGCGCGCGAACTGATCGAACCCGAACGGCTTCACCAGGTAGTAGAACGCCCCGCCGCGCATGGCCGAACGCACGGTCTCGAGGTCGCGCGCCGCGGTGATCAGGATGCAATCCGGCGGCTCGTCCATGGAGTGCAGCGAACGCAGCAGCGACAGTCCGCTCTCGTCGGGCAGGTACACGTCCAGCAGCAGCAGATCGGGCTTCAATTCATCGATCGCGGCGCGCGCCTGAGCCGCCGTGTGTGCTTCTCCCACGCATTCGAAGCCGGGCACCTTGGCTACGCGTTCCGCGTGGATGTGCGCGACGCGAAAATCGTCGTCGACCACCAGCGTTCGAATCATGACACCGTCTCGCTCCCGGACATCTCCCCTGCAATCTCGCCTGCGGGCGCTCGGACCCGAGGCGGCAGCACGACCTCGAAGTGACCGCCGGGCCCCGGGGTGATCGTGATGCTCCCGCCGAGGCGACGCACGATCCGGCTCACCAGCGCGAGCCCCAGCCCGCGGCGTGCGCCCGCCCGGGACTGCTTCGTCGAATATCCGTCGACGAGCACCTGCCTGATGCGCTCGGCCGGCACGCCCGGCCCCGTGTCGTGCACCTCGATCACGATGCCGTCGCCCTGCACGATCCGCACGATCACCTCGCTCTGACCGGGCTCGTCGACGACGGCGTCGAGCGCGTTGTCGATGAGGTTGCCCAGCACGGTCAGAAGCACCTCGGCGTCGACGCCGGAGTCTTCGAGCTGCGAGTCCTCCGTGACGCGCAGTCGCACGCCGCGCTCGCTCGCCACCGCGATCTTCGCCGTCAGCAGCGCCGCCAGTTCGGCCGGCGCGATGCGCGCTCGCAGGTCGTCGTTGACCGACGACGGAGTGTGCGAGATCTGCGCCAGGTATCCGGATGCCTGCTCGTATTCGCCCAGTTCGATCAGGCCGGCGATCACGTGCAGCCGGTTGGCGTATTCATGCTGCTGGGCGCGCAGCGCCTCGCTCAGCCCGTCGATCGCTCGGATCTCGCGGATCAGTGCCTCCGCCTCGGTGCGATCCCGCAGCGTGACGACCGCTCCCACGTCGCGTCCCCCGAGGGAGACCGGCATCCTGTTCACCACCAGCAGACCGTCGTCGGTGAGGATGTCGCTGTCGACGGACGGCAGCGCGCCCGTGAGCAGGTCGCGCAACCGCCCGGGGGGTAGAACCTCTTCGAGTTCCTGCCCCAGCACGTTCCCCTCGAGTTTCAGCAATCGTCGAGCCTCGCCGTTCAACACGGTGATGCGGCCGCGGGCATCGAACCCGATCATCCCTTCACGGATGCCGTGCAGCATGGCCTCGCGTTCCTGCAGCAGCGCGGCGATGGACGCCGGCTCCAATCCGAAGGTGACCCGCTTGATGCGTCGGGCGAGAATCAGCGATCCGATCGCCCCGACAGCCAGCACCAATGCCGAGTAGAGCACGATCAGCGTGATGTCGCGCGCGTTCTCGGCCGACTCCGCGGTCTCCAGGATGCCGACCGAGACCTGGCCGATGATCGTGTGTGCGGGGCCGAAGATCGGCGCTTTGCCGTTCGCCGACCGGCCGAGGCTGCCTGGGTCGATGCCGACGTGGGTGTGGCCGTCCAGCACGGCGACCGGTTCTTCGAGGCGTTTGCCGATCAGCGCCGGGTTGGGGTGCGAATAGCGCAGACCGTCACGGTCGGTGACCACGACATAGGTCGCGTGGGTGGCAGACCTGACCTGCTCGGCGAGAACGCGGATCTCGTGTCGGGGGTCGTCGGCTTGCAGATCGGCGGCGATCTGGGGCATCTGGGCGACCGAGGAGGCGACCGCGAGCGAGCGCTGTTGATACTGCTCGTCGAGATCCTGACTGCTGATCTGAGCGAAGAGGATCGCGCCGATCGCACTGGTCAGGGTCAGGATGCACAGCACCCAGATCAGGATCTGCGTGGCCAGCGGCCAGTCGCGCCATCGGGCGAACGGAGGGCGGGTCATCGTCCCCGCCACAACACTGTTGACATCGCCGGTCTCTCTCTGGGCCCTATGTCAGCTTAAGCGACCGACCCGCGTGACGGGTCACGCGGGTCGGTAGTGCGGTTGCGGGGAGAGGGGCTCATCCTCTCCCCGCAACGTGACGGGATCAGCCGTCGGCGCCAGCCGGCGTCGTGGTGATCGTGGTGCCTTCCAGCTTGTTCGCCGCTTCGGCGTACTTGTTGGTGAACGTACCGGAGATCGGGATGTTCGATGTGTCGACGCCGAGGGTCTTCTCCATGTTGAAGATCACCTTCGGGCCGCCGGCGGGCATGATGCCGTCGGGCAGGAACTGTCCCTTGTCGGTGCTGAGCCCGGAGACGTACTGCGCCTTGCTGATCGTGGCGTTCTGCACGAAGTCGCTCGGCAGCTTGTTCGCGATGTCGGCAGCGGAGTGCGTGCTGATCCAGTGCATCGTGGCGACCAGCGCATCGACGACCTTCTGGGCGGCATCCTGGTGCGACTTCACCCAGCTCGCCTGTGCGAGCAGGCCGGCTGCGGGCCAGTCACCGCCGAGCGCCTTGGTCGCGCCGTCGGCGGTTGCGAGGTCGACTGCGGTGTAGGCCAGCTTCTTCGAGAGCAGTGCTCCGACCGTCGGCTGGGTCGTCACGACGCAGTCGGCGGAGCCGCGCTGGATCGCGGCGATGGCCGTCGAGCCGGCGCCGACCGCGAGGGTGTGGTACTGCGACTTCTTGATGCCGTGCTGGGATGCCAGGAACTGCGCCAGCTCATCCGTACCGGATCCGAGGTCGGTGACGCCGATGGTCTTGCCCTTGAAATCGGCCGCCGAGTGCACGCCGCTCTTGTTGCCGCACATGACTCGTTCGCCCGGAGCGCCGGAGAGCTGCACGAGGTTGATGACGTCCTTGCCCTTGGACTGGAAGTCGACGGTGTGGATGTACCAGGCGCCGGCGAAGTCCACCTGGCCGGATGCCATGGCGTCCTCGGCGCCGACGCCGCCGTTCTGCTCCGTCGAGAGCTCGACGTTCACGCCGTACTTCTTGTAGAAGCCGAGGTTCTGGGCGAGCTGGTACGGCAGGTAGATCTGCTTGTCGATGCCGCCGACCATCAGTTTGACGGTGGGGACCGACGCCTTGCTGCCGGCGTGGGCCGGACTTCCATTACCGGGGCTGCTGCTGCATGCCGTCAAGCCGAGCGCCAATGCTCCGACCGTTGCGACAAGAGCGCAGATGGTGCGCTTTTTCATGTGAGTGCTTCCTTTCGTGACGCCGAGGGATTCGGCAGTGGGGGTGCAGGTTCGAGGAGGGTCAGATCGCCTGAGCATCGGAGCGGTTCGGCGGACGCCACTTCAGCAGCGCCTTCTCCAGCAGCGTGATCAGGAATTCCGCGACCAGTGTGACCACGGCCATGATCGCCATACAGGCGAACACCGTGTCGGGGTCGAAGTTGCCTGAGGCCTGGGTGATGATCAGGCCTATGCCGTGTTGCGAGCCGAGCACCTCGGCCACCAGGGCGCCGATGATGGCGAACCCGAACGCGGTGTGCATGCTCGCGATGATCCAGGTCATGGCCGACGGGATGGTCACGTGGCGTGCGACCTGCAGCGGCGATGCGCCGAGCACCCGCACGTTGGCGACCAGATTCGGATCGACCTCGCGCACGCCCTGGAAGGCGTTGAAGAAGACCACGAAGAACACGAGCACCGCCGCCAGCAGCACCTTCGGGAACATCCCGAGCCCGAAGGCGACGACGAAGATCGCGCCCAGCAGGATGCGGGGGATCGAGTTGACCATCTTGATGTACGGCCCGAAGACGGATGACAGGTAGCGGTTCGAGCCGAGCAGGATGCCGAAGATGATGCCGGCGACCGTGCCGAGCAGGAACCCGAGGAAGGCCTCCTCGACGGTGTAGCCGAGGTTCTCCCAGATCGAGCCGAACGCGGTGCCTACGGTGAAGAGCTTGACCAGGCTGTTCCAGATCCCCGACGGCTGCCCATAGAAGAATTTGTCTACCCAACCCAGCGCGGTGCACAACTGCCAGCCGCCGATGACCACGACGGCCAGCATCACGCGACCGGCCCACACCCAGGCGTTGCGTCGCTTTCGAGCGCGTTGTGCGGTGGCCCGCAGATCCACTTCGTCGGGCGGGATGACCATGTAGCCGTTCACTTTTGCGGTTGCCGTTGCCGTACTCATGCTGCTGCTCCTGCCGTCTGCGCGTACGCGCGAGTCACTTCGTCTTTGAGCGACTCCCAGATCTGTCCTTGAATGTCGAGGAACCGCTTCTCGTGCCGGATCTCCTGCACGTCGCCGCGTGGCCTCGGGAGGTCGATGTCGAAGACGTCCTTGACCGTGCCGGGGCTGCTGGTCATGATGACCACGCGGTCCGACAGGGCCACCGCTTCGTCCAAGTCGTGGGTGATGAACAGCACAGACGGGCGCAGTTGCTCCCAGAGCTGAAGCAGTTCGGTCTGCATGATGGCCTTGGTCTGCACGTCCAGCGCGCCGAACGGCTCGTCCATCAGCAGGATTCTCGGGTTGTTGATCAACGCGGCCGCCATCGCGACGCGTTTGCGCATGCCGCCCGACAACTGGTGCGGATAGCGGTCTTCGAACCCCGAAAGGCCGACCCGGCGCAGCCAGTCCATGGCCAGCTCGGTGGCTTCCTGCTTGGCGGTGCCGAGCAGCGTCGGACCCATCATCACGTTGGCCAGAACGGTCTTCCACGGGAAGAGCGAGTCTGACTGGAACATGTAGCTGACGCCGTCGGTGACACCGTTGACGACCTGGCCGCCGACATTCACCAAGCCGCCGCTCGGGTGTTCCAACCCGGAGACCTGCGCGAGCGTCGTCGACTTGCCGCAGCCCGTCGGACCGACGATCGCGCAGAACTGGCCCGGTTCGACCGTGAGCGTCACGTCGCTGATTGCGGTGAACGGTTCGCCTTTCGGCGTGAGGAACCGCTTCGTCAGTCCGACGATCTCGATTCGTGCCGCGTCCTCATCATGCGCGATGGGCGCGTGGGCGCGGCGGGGAGTGTGATCACTCATCTGCCTAGACCTCTCTGTCTTTCCGTACAGGTGATGACCCATCATGGGATGCGTTTGATGACGTTGTCTCGCTTATGCGCCATAGCCGTCGTTGTGCGCATTGAACGTCGTTGTGTGCATTGTGTGCATCGGGCAGGAGAGGTCATGCAAGGCACGTCAAGGGGTGGATCGCCGTTCGGCGCAGGCGCACGATGGAGGTATGAGCGATGCAACCGAGGGAACGAGCAAGGACCGCGGCGAGGGTGATCGCGACGAGAACCTGAGTGCTCTCGCGCAGGATGTCTCGCATCCGTTCGACCAGACGAACGGGATCGTCGACGGGTTGGAAGGCAACGCGGACGACCCGGAACAGGTCAACGCACGCACCGATGAGGGCGAAGGGGTGGCGCCTCTGGTCGCACCGCCCGGCACCGGAGCGGGCGCGGGCACCCCGATCGTGATGGGACGGGCGGAGCGCGACCGAGCCGACACCGAAGTCGACGACGACCCCGAAGGTCCTTAGACCGCCGCGGGCCTCAGCCCGCTGCACCGCTGCCGGCGTGCGCCTTCACGATGCCTGAAGGCCGCACGTCGGTCTGCGACGGGCTTTCCGCTGTCGCCTCGAGCGCCTCGAGCGCGCCGGCGATCAGGTCGAGTTCGGCATCCGTGCGGCCGGCAAGCAGCGCAGCGACCCGCTCCGCGCGTTCGGACCGCGCGCGCAGCACCGCCTCGGCGCCCGCCGGCGTCGCGGTGAGCAGGAACGAACGCCCGTCCGCCGGGTCGGTGGCGCGCGCGATCAGGCCGCGATTCTCCAGCTCTGCGGCGACCCTGGTGATGGTCGGGGCCGCGACCACCTCGATGCGAGCCAGGTCGCCGGGCCTCAGCGGCCCCAGGCGCACCACGGTCGAAAGGGCCGACAGCAGCCCGTGGCTGAGTCCGTCCGCGGCAGGACGGATGCGCCGATTGATACGGCCGACCGCCACGGCGAGGCGTCCGGCGATCGCCGTCCGATCCGCCCCGTCGTCTGCGCCGGCTCGGGCCGCTCCGGCGGCCGCGCCGATCTCCGCCGGGCTCATCGAGCGCGGCTCTCGCTCAGGTCGACGTCCGCCGGCTCGTCGACGTGCACGTAGCGCTTGCCGCGGATCAGGGAGGCGACCGCCGCGATCACCGACATGATCGCGGCGGTCACGAACACGACGACCAGACCGTCGTGGAACGGACCCGAGATCAATTGCGGAAAGAAGGTCTTGCCGGTCAGCGCCGTCAGATCGGCGTGCGAAAGATGCGCCACCACGCCGGTCGGTGTCAGCAGGCTCTGGATCGGGTTGTATCCCAGGAATGCCGCGAACAGGCTGCCCACCGGCGGCGTCCTGCCGATCTGCGCCGCGACATCGGCCGGCACGCCGTGCGCGGTCAGACCGTTGGTGAGCGTCGTCGGCAGCGCCACGGACAGGCCGGCGATCATCAGCGAGAAGAAGATGCCGATCGACAGGGAGCTTCCCGCGTTCTGCACCGTTCCTGCCATACCGGATGCCGACCCGCGCTGGTTCGCCGGAACGCTGTTCATGATCGCCGTCCGGTTCGGCGCCCCGAACATGCCCGAGCCGATGCCGCTGAGAAAGGTGATGGCGGCGAACTGCCAATAGTCGAAGTCCACCGGGATCACCAGCAGCAGCACGAAGGTGATCGCGACCAGCAACAGGCCGGCCGTCGCGAAGAAGCGGGCGCCGAACCGATCGGAGAGGGTGCCGGACAGCGGCCCGGCGATCAGGAATCCAACCGTCAGCGGCAGCAGGTAGATGCCGGCCCAGAGCGGGGTCTGTTCGTACGAATACCCGTGCAGCGGCAGCCAGATTCCCTGCAGCCAGATGATCAGCATGAACTGCAGGCCGCCGCGCCCGATCGACGCGAGCAGCCCCGCCAGGTTCGCCATGGCGAACGCGCGGATCGCGAACAGCCGCATCTCGAACATCGGTGCTCGGGTGTGCAGTTCGACGAACACGAAGGCGACCAGCAGTGCGGCGCCTCCGATGATCGACCCGAGGACCCAGGGATTGCTCCAGCCCGTCGAGCTGCCCCCGTAGGGCTGGATGCCGTAGGTGATGCCGGTGAGTGCGGCCGTCAGACCCGCGGCGAAGGTGAGGTTGCCCGGCCAATCCAGCCTGCCTGGGTTGCGCGTGCCGATCTCGTGCAGCGACTTGTACGACCAGATCGTTCCGATGATGCCGATCGGCACGCTGACGAAGAACACGGCGCGCCAGTCGATGACGGCGAGCAGCCCGCCGACGATGAGCCCGATGAACGATCCGGCGATGGCCGCCACCTGGTTGATGCCCAGCGCCATCCCCCGTCGCGTCGCGGGAAAGGCATCCGTCAGGATGGCCGTCGAGTTCGCGAAGAGCATCGAGCCGCCGACACCCTGCACGACACGCCAGCCGATCAGCCAGATCGCCCCGGCTCCTCCGAAGAACGGGTCGAACGCGAGTGCGATGGAGCCCACGGTGAACACGACGAACCCGAGGTTGTAGATGCGCACCCGGCCGTACATGTCGCCGAGTCGGCCGAAGGTGGTCACCAGCACCGCGGTGACGAGCATGTAGCCCATCAGCATCCACAGCAGATAGCTCACGTTGCCGGGCTCGAGCGGATCGAGCTTGATGCCCTTGAAGATCGCCGGCAGCGAGATGATCACGATCGAGGCGTTGATCGTCGCCATCAACATGCCGAGGGTGGTGTTGCTCAGCGCCACCCATTTGTAGTGCGGGTGGTCCTTGCCGAAGATGCCTGTTCTCGCGTTCACTCTGCTCCGCATCCCAACTAGTTGCTTTATGCAAACTAACTATACGCGCGAGCCGCGGCACCGGCCCGTCGAGGCCGCTCCTGGCGGATGCTCTCAGGCGAGCGCGAGCATCCCGGCGGCGGCCAATGCGAGCACCAGGCCCGCCCATTGCACAGGGGCGATCCGTTCCCGCAACACGGTCGCGGCGAGCAGCACCGTGCCGGCCGGGTAGAGGGCGGTCAGAACGGCTATCACGCTGAGGTCGCCGATGCGCACGCCCAGCAGCAGAAGCGCGTTGGCGAGCGCGTCGACGACGCCGCAGCCGATTGCGAAGGCCAGGCCGATTCGCAGTGGGCGAGTGATACCCGCCGCGGCGGCCCGCGGGCTCGGAACGCTCGCACTCGCGCCGGAGGCGGAGCGTCGTCGCGCGGCGATGCCTGCCAGCACCGCCAGCGTCGACACCATGATCACGCCGTTCACGGCACGGTTGGCGATCAACGGAACCAGCCCGGAGTCATCCGGGGCGAGGTCGATGAGGATCAGGAACGCGCCGATCATCAGACCGGACCCGACCGCCATCAACAGCGCGGCGCCGCTCGGACGTACCGCTCCCTTCTCAGGCACGAAGCCCACGAGCACCACGGCGACCAGCGCGAGTCCCAGGGCGAGGTATCCCGTCCAGGTGAACCTGTCGCCGTGAGCCAGGCCCCACGTCATCGGTACGATCGCCGACACCACCGCGGTCAGCGGCGAAAGGATGCTCATGGGCCCGACGGCCAGACATGCGTACAGCAGCGAGATCGCCAGCGCTCCGGTCACACCGGAGAGACCGCCCCAGAGCAGCGCCGATGCCGACCACGATCCGCCGACGAACGGCTGAGCGACGAGCAGAATGATCAGGCCGATCCAGGCGGCGACCGCGGTCGCCCGCAGCGGGCCCAGGTACCGCGAAGCCATGCCGCCGAGAAAGTCGGCCGAGCCGAAGATCAGTGCGGCGACGACTCCGATGACGGCGGTGAGCATAGATCTTCAGCCTATCCGCGGCGCTGCGTCGGCCGACCGCGCAACCGCGGCACTGGGACTCGAGAACGCGAACGAAGTGGCCTTACGGCAGGAAGTGACGCCGGATCACCTGCAGGGTCGGGTCAACACGACGATCCGGTCGATCAATCGCGTCGCGCTCTCGCGGTCACCCTTCCGCGATGCGCGGCACCAGGCAGACTGAGCTCAGCCGGCGAAGGCCTGCGTCAAGCTGAAGGTGTTGCCCGAGTCGTCGCGGAACACCGCCTCGACGCCGTACGGCCGATCCGCAGGTTCGGAGAGGAACACGACACCCCGTTCGCTGAGCTCGCGGAAGGTCCCGCGGCAGTCGTCGGTTGCCAGCACGGCCGTGCCGAGCGCGCCCTTGGCGACGAGATCGCGGATCTCCTTCGTGGTCGCCTCGCCGTGCGCCATGCCGCAGTCGGCGAGGATGAACTGCACGTCCGGCTGATCGCGCGGACCGACGGTGAGCCAGCGGAACCCCTCGCCCGCGTCCTCGAATCCGGCGCCCATCGTGACGTCCGCGCGCACCTCGAACCCGAGTTTGTTCGTGTAGAAGTCGAGCGCGGAATCCTGGTCGAGCACGTACAAGCACGCGTGGCTGATCCTTGTGATCATCGATTCCTCCTGGATCCGATCCGTGATGGATGCTGCAACACTACGCAGCGGACCGCTCTTGCCGCTTCTCCTCGCTTGCCCTGTTGCGGCTCCTCAACCCCGCGGCCGCGTCCACTCCATCGCGAAGCATCCGGGGATCACCGCTGCCCCGGCCGCATGCGCGCGGCGCCGGTACTCCTGCGGGGAGCAGCCGACGAGCGCCGTGAAGCGCGAGCTGAACGAGCCGAGGCTTGCGAAACCGACCAGTGTGCAGATCTCGGTGACCGTGAGGTTCGCCGATCGCAGCAGGTCTTTCGCCCGTTCGATGCGTCGTCTGCTCAGATACGCCACGGGGCTCTCTCCGAAGACCTCCCGGAACCTGCGGGCGAAGTAATACCGCGCATAGCCGGCCTCGGCGGCCATCGCATCCAGATCGAGCGGTTCGGCGAAGCGCCGGTCGATCAGATCCCGGGCGGTGCGTAGCGACGCGATGAGCTCGACGGATGCTCGCGGTCGCCGGCCGGCGGCAGGTGCGGTGGTCACGCGCCCAGTCAAGCAGACTGCACGGCGTCGGGTACCCTCGGCAGATGATCCTGGAACATGCGCTGCTCGCCGTGATCCCGGGCCGGGAACCCGAATTCGAGGCGGCGTTCGCCGAAGCGCGGCGCATCATCGACGCGATGCCCGGATTCCTCGGGCTCGAGTTGTCGCGCTCGATCGAAACGCCGAACGAATACCTGCTGCTCGTTCGTTGGCGGTCGGTCGAGGATCACACGATCGGATTCCGCGGCTCGGCCGGGTACGACACGTGGCGACGGCTTCTCCACGGGTTCTACGACCCGTTCCCGACCGTGGGACACTTCGCGGCGGTCTCGCTCGGTTGAGGTCATCCCGCGTCGTTCGGCGCCTGGTCGACGCGTTCGTCTTGCTCCTTCAGTTTCTCGAGCCGCGCGTTGTATGCCGCGAGTTCGACACCGCCGTCGCGGTCGGCCTGTCGATCACCACGTCGCGCGGCACGCTCGTCGGAGCGGGTCCACCGCACGGCGACGCCGAGCGCGACGAGCACCATGGGGATCTCGCTGGCGCCCCACGCGATTCCGCCTCCCACGTGCTGGTCGGCGAGCAATGCGGCGTTGTCGGTCTCGCCCAGCGCATGCCACCAGTCGATCGCGAGCACCTGATCGCTTGACATCAGCGCGACCCCGAAGAAGGCGTGGAAAGCCAGGGTGCCCAGCAGCACCATGAACAGGATCGGGTACGGGGGGCGCTTAGGCCCCGGATCCACCCCGATGAACACCCAGAAGAAGAGGTAGCCGGAGAGCAGGAAGTGCACCGTCATCGCCACGTGCCATTCGTGCGACTGCAACGCCGACCCGAATGCGGGCGAGTAGTAGAAGACGATCAGGCTGCCCGCGAAGATCACTCCAGCAACCACCGGTTTGGCAAGGAACGTCAGGAACCGCGAGTGCGTGAACAGCAGGAGCCACTCACGGATCCCCCGGCTGCCGTCATGCCGCGCGGGCAGTGCGCGCAGCGCGAGCAGTATCGGACCGCCCAGCACCAGCAGCGGGGGGACGACCATCATCAGAGCCATGTGATCGACCATGTGGCTGGAGAAGTGCACCAAGCCGTAGACGGCAGGGCCGCCGTTGGTCACCCAGATCAGCCCGACGCATCCCAGCAGCCACGGGATGGTGCGCAGCACCGGCCACCGGTCGCCGCGGCGTCGCAGCACCCGAACAGCCCACAGGTATCCGCCCGCCAGTACGAGCGCGATGCCGAGCCAAACCCAGTCCCAGTGCCAAACGGTGAACATGTGCAACGCGCTCACCGGCGGCGGGTAGGGGAATCCGAGCAGGCCCTCCCGGGCGAGGTCTCCGGTCAACGGCGCCTGCGACACGGGCGGCGGGCTCTTCGACAGACCGACCGATACTCCGATCGCGATGGCCATGAACACCGCCTCGCAGACGGCCAGACGCACGAAAGCGCCGCGCTGCAGCGGGTCGGCTCGCAGCCGAGGGATGATGCGCCGACGCTGCAGCGCCCCGGCGACGCCGAGCACGATCAGGATGGTCCCCTTCGTGACGATGAGGAGGCCATATGGCTTCAGGAGGTCGGCCGGGCTCGAAAGGCGCAGGGAGGCGTTCACTATGCCCGAGAACGCGACGGCCGCGAACGCCCAGCCGGCCAGGGTCGAATAGCGGGCGACAGCCGAGCCGAATCCGGTGCGCACGGTGCGGCGCAACAGGATCAGCCCGGCAAGTCCGCCCACCCAGACACAGACCGCGACCAGGTGCACCGCGAGCGAGTTCACGGCGTTCGCGTGCTCGATGGATCCGGCGGCATGGCCGGATAGCGCCAACGGCAGCAGCCCGAACAGGGCGAACCCCGCGGCGACGCCGACGGATGTCACCCGTCGCGCGAACATCGAGATCAGCGTGGCCGCGAGAACGCACAACGCGGAAACCGCCAGTGATTCGCCGAGTTCGACGTGGAACAGGAACGTCTCGAAGGTGGACGCGAAGATCGGGCTGCCGATCGGCACCCCGGAGACCTGGATGCCGGTCAGCACGATCACGATGGCGGCCGCCACGAACCAGACAGCACCCGCGTACGCGGCCCACCGGGTCGCCCGCCACTGCGAGCGGCCCAATTCGCCCGGCCTCTTCTTCTGGCCAGGAACGATGAACGCGGCGAGCACGAGCAACCCGACCGTGAGGGCGGCCGCCAGATCGTGCACGACGCGGACGATCGGCAGACCCCGGTCGACGAGGAAGCCGGGGTCGTAGAGCGACGTGCCGGTCGAGAACTCTCCTCCGACCGTCCCAGCGATGATGGAGATCACGATCGCGGCCGGGACCAGCAGCACGAGAACGACCGCGGCCGCACTGGCGCGGGGCAACCGAACCTCCGACTCGGAGATATCCGGCGACCCGATCGGCGCTTCGGCGGGCGATGACCCCGGACCGGTCGACGAAGTGCGCTGGCCGCTCATTCTTCGTCGGCTTCGTCATCGGCCGGAGTCGGCGGGCGGGCGGCGCTGCGCGGCCTACGTCTACCGGTGAGCAGCACGACGACGACGCCGATGATCGCGAGCGCGACGATGATGCCGCCGATCGTCAGGACGATGCCCAACTCGCCGGCGTCCGGAGTGTTGCGGGGGGTGCTCGGTGTGGCCGGTGCCGCATTCGAGTCGGATGCCGCGCCGCCGCAGGACGGTCGATTGGTCGTGCCCTTGGCCTCGGGCGTACCGGCCGGTGGCTTGTAGTCGAACGCGATCAGCGGCGGGCTCGAGACGGTGTGTCCGTCGGCAGAGACGATCTGCCAGGCGATCACGTATTTACCCGGTGCCCCGAGGGCGACCGGAGCGGAGACGACCCGATCAGCGATGGTGGGGCATCCGGTCTCGAAATGCCGGGACGCGCCGTTCGGGCCCGTCACCTGCAGCAGCGCCGAAGAGCCGTCGCCCGAAAGGTTGAGCACGACGTCGTCGAAGGTGAGCGCCACCTTCGACAGCGGCTGCGTGACGACGGAGTTCGCCTTCGGGGAGCTGTCGACCAGGTAGTCGTGAGCGCTGGCGCCGGTCCACGGCACCAGCGTCAGCACAACAGAAGCCAGCACCGCAGCGGCCCCGAGCATGCCGCGCTGAACCGCGGCTCCCCGGGGTCTCGCCCGCATGTGCCGTGTCATCGTTGCTGACGCTCCGGTTCCGGCCGGGGGCGACGCACCAGAGCGAGAACGGCGACGACCAACGCGACTGCGGCGAGTCCGAGACCGCCGAGCCCGAGCGCGACGGAGGCGACGGTCAGACCCTGGTCTGGGGAGGGGTCCCGTTCTGGAAGCGCCGCCGCCGACACGCCCGCCGCGCCACCCGTGGCGCTCGCGCCTGCTGAAGGTGGGGCGTCGTCGATGTACAAGGTCGGAACCGGATGCTGTGGCTCGACGCCCGAGGCAGGGGTCGGCTGATCCCAGTTCACCGTCGTGCCGTCCGAGTAGATCTGGTGCGCGGGCAGCGTCACGCTGCCGGTGTCGGGCACCGGACCGGCGGAGACCACGAACTGCTGGAACTGTCCCGGTGCGATCCGTACGCCCTTGTCGGCGGTCCACGTGACCTTGGTCGGCGCCTGGGTGACCTTCGTGCCGCCGATCGTCACCGGCTTCGGCAACGTCGTCGTCGTGACCTTGACGCTCCAGCCCGCCATGGGCTGGTAGGAGATCGAGGTGAACGGGTGATCGGTGGGGAAGTCGACCTCGAGCCCGACCGTGCCGGCGCTGGCCGACTCGGTCGGCACTCGGAAGGTGAGCACGGAGTATGAGCCGGCGCTCGCCTGATCGGGGTCGACACGCACGTGCGCGCTGGCGGCGAGGGGTGCCGCCAGGGCGAGGGCGGTGGCGGCGACGAAGCACGCTGCGGCGCGCATCAGTGTTCGTTTCTGCATGGATGCCTTTCCGGTCGGCGGGCGTGCACGACCGATGGAACGGAGGGGGAGCGGCGCTCTCCGCGCCGCGGCATCCGACCCTCGGAATCGTCTCGAGAAGGTGCCGGATGCCTAAGCGAGCATCACCGCGGCCGGGGGACCGCGATGGCGCAGCCGACCGAGCGCGATGCGAGTGGCCGGCAGCAGGATCGGCAGCGGCCGGGCGGCGAGCCGCGGCCCGGCATCGGGGGTGCTCAAGAGCAGCGAGGCGGCGACGGCTCCGAACCCGAACCGGTCGGCGACGCGCACGATTCGAATTGCGGCGACCGCTGCCACGGCGCGCACGGAGGTCTCGCCGAAGCGCAGCGCGAGGATCGTCACCATTCCTGCGGTGACGTGCGCCAGCCACATCACCGGGCTGTAGGCCATCGAAGACATGTGCTGATCGGCGGTTCCCGCGACGAGAGTGAGGTGCGACCCGGCATGAATGTGTTCGGTGGCCCCGGCGAAGCTGTCGTGCGAGGCGCCGAGACCGAACAACAGGTGGAAAGCGACCTGGCTGACGATCACGGAGGCGGAGAGGCGCCAGAGCGCCATGCGTCTTCCCGCGAGCACGGCGCACACCGGAATCGCGAACGCCAGGGACAGCGTCACGGCGAGCACGCTGGGTACGCCGCCGCCGGCCGCTGAGTGGAACAGGGCGGCGACGAAGACCGCGACGGTCGCTGCAAGCGAACCGCGCGCGACCCGTGCGCCGCGTTGTGTCATGCCGCTCCCGTTCGAATGCTCCCCAACCCAGCGTAGTCGGCGCGGCCGGATCCGCGATGGGTGCGTTCGGGGCATCCGCACCCGGCCGATCACTGTCGGGGCCGGCGGCTACCATTGCCGGGTGGCCCCCGCGTACGACGAGCAGATCCCCTGGGATCCAGACGCTTTCGAGCCGCCCGACGACGAATACGGTCCCGAGCTCCCGTCCCGCCCGGCCGTTCCGGCCATGCCTGCCGCACAGGTCGTGCTATCCCCACCGCAGGCACGCGCCGGGGACGCCCGCTTCACCGGCGCCGACCCGCTGCAGGTGT
This sequence comes from Humibacter sp., assembly GCA_035564555.1. Lineage (GTDB taxonomy): Bacteria > Actinomycetota > Actinomycetes > Actinomycetales > Microbacteriaceae > DATMTS01. Next base: position 1,900 of record DATMTS010000016.1, on the reverse strand, counting down.
TGCACACCGTGTTCGGCTACGACGCCTTCCGCGGCGACCAGGCTGCGATCATCCACAGACTGATCGCCGGCGGCGACGCCGTCGTGCTGATGCCGACCGGCGCCGGCAAGAGCCTGTGCTACCAGATTCCCTCGCTCGTGCGTGCAGGCACCGGCGTCGTGATCTCGCCCTTGATCGCGCTCATGCAAGACCAGGTCGATGCGCTGACCGCGGTCGGGGTACGCGCCGCGTTCCTGAACTCCACGCAGGATGCACAGCAGCGGGCATCCGTCGAGCGCGCCTACCTCGCCGGCGAGCTCGACCTGCTGTACGTCGCGCCCGAGCGGCTTTCGTCGGAGGCGACCAAGCGCTTCCTCGACGGCGGAAAGATCGCGCTGTTCGCAATCGACGAGGCCCATTGCGTTTCGCAATGGGGCCACGATTTCCGTCCCGACTACCTGGCGTTGTCCGAGCTCGCCGACCGCTGGCCGGACGTGCCGCGCATCGCCCTGACGGCCACCGCCACGGACGCGACCCACCACGAGATCACCACGCGGCTGAGCCTCGGCGACGCCGGGCAGTTCGTCGCGAGCTTCGATCGGCCGAACATCCAGTACCGCATCGTGGCGAAGAACGAGGTGCGCGGTCAGTTGCTCGACTTCATCCGCTCGGAGCACGCCGGCAACGCCGGCATCGTCTATGCGCTCAGCCGCAACACGGTGGAGAAGACGGCCGAGTTCCTGCAGACCAACGGCGTGGTTGCGCTGCCGTACCACGCAGGTTTGGATGCCGGCACCCGGGCGCGTACGCAGGCCCGGTTTCTGCAGGAGGATGGCGTCGTCATCGTCGCGACGATCGCCTTCGGCATGGGAATCGACAAGCCCGACGTGCGATTCGTCGCGCACATCGACCTGCCCAAGTCAGTGGAGGGCTACTACCAGGAGACGGGTCGCGCCGGCCGCGACGGCGAGCCGTCCACCGCGTGGCTGGCCTACGGGCTGCAAGACGTCGTGCAGCAACGCCGCATGATCGAGTCGTCGCCGGGAGACCTGGCTCATCGACGGCGGATGTCCGCCCACCTTGATGCGATGCTCGCCCTGTGCGAGACGGTGCACTGCCGACGGGTGAACCTGCTGAGCTATTTCGGGCAGGAATACCAGGGCAGCACGGCCGCAGCGGACGCGGCGGCCGATCGCGCTGCGACCCCTCGCCCGCACGAGACCGGGTGCGGCAACTGCGACACCTGTCTCGCCCCGCCGCGCAGCTGGGACGGCACCGTGCCGGCCCAGAAACTGCTCTCCACGGTCGTTCGACTGCAGCGTGAGCGGCGGCAGCGGTACGGCGCGGGGCACCTGATCGACATCCTGCGCGGCAAGCGCAATCCCCGGGTAGAGCAACATGCACACGACTCGCTGGCGACCTGGGGCATCGGCGACGATCTCAGCGAGCAGCAGTGGCGCAGCGTCGTACGTCAGCTGTTGGCGCAGGGACTGCTGAAGGTCAACGACGACGGCTACGGCACGCTTTCGATCACCGATGCCAGCGCGACCGTGCTGAACGGATCTCGCGACGTGCAATTGCGCGCCGAGCCCGAGCGCGCCGCGAACGCCACCCGACGAGCGGCGAAGGCGGCCCCGAGCGAATTGCCTGCGTCGGCGCACGGCTTGTTCGAGGCGCTGCGCGCCTGGCGCGCGCAGGCCGCTCGCGAGCAGGGCGTTCCGGCATACATCGTCTTCGGCGATGCGACATTGCGCGGCATCGCGCTCACGCGCCCGGCGAACCTCGACGAGCTCGACGGAATCTCCGGCATCGGCGCCAAGAAGCGCGACACCTATGGCACCGCCCTGCTCGAGGTCGTCGCCGCGCACTCCGACGCCTGACCGGCTCGCGCTCGCCGGCCGGCGCTCGCCGGCCGGGCGCT
>DATMTS010000015.1:0-3072 GCA_035564555.1 Humibacter sp. | reverse complement strand
GTTCACGCCGAAGATCGGCTACCCGGTGAAGTGGCGCGACTACTCCCGCCTCGAGCTCGACCCCACGGACCTCGTCGGGAACGTCCGCGCGGCCGCCCTGTTCGAGTTCAACCGCGAACTGGGCAAGATCGGCTCGCCGATCGACCGCGACGAGTGGTTCATGACCCCGCAGACGATCAACGCGTACTACAACCCCGGCTTCAACGAGATCGTGTTCCCTGCGGCCATCCTGCAGTTCCCGTTCTTCGACGCCGAGCGGGATGCCGCGGCCAACTACGGCGCGATCGGTGCCGTCATCGGACACGAGATCGGGCACGGCTTCGACGACCAGGGCTCCAAGTTCGACGGAGACGGGCGTCTCGAGGACTGGTGGACGGAGGCGGATCGTGCCGCCTTCGAGAAGCGCACGGCGAGCCTGATCGAGCAGTACAACGCGCTCGCACCGGCGCAGGCGCCGGACCACCACGTGAACGGCGCGCTCACCATCGGCGAGAACATCGGCGATCTGGGCGGGCTGGGCATCGCATGGAAGGCGTACCTGCTCTCGCTGAACGGCGAAGAGCCTCCCGTCGTCGACGGGCTCAGCGGCTCCGAGCGGTTCTTCCTGTCGTGGGCCCAGGCCTGGCAGCAGAAGGGACGAGACGAGGAGGTCATCCGCCTTCTCGCGATCGACCCGCACTCGCCGAACGAGTTCCGCTGCAACCAGATCGTCCGCAACATCGACGCGTTCTACGACACCTTCCAGGTGTCGGAGGGCGACGCGCTGTGGCTGGCACCGGAGGAGCGCGTCACGATCTGGTGAGTCGGCGCCGCATCCGTCGGATGTTCGACCGATCCGGCGCTCCATGGCCCCCGCACACGGGGTAACATCGTCCCTGTCGCTGTCGCGGAAACCCTCGCGGCGGCGGCAGCGGGGCCGACCACGGCCGCCGCGGTTTCCGGTACACGACACTCGGAAGAAAGACCCAGCGACACTGTGACGATCCAGGCTCAAGAGTCCGAACGCCGGGCCCGTCAGGCGAATACCCGCCGCGGCCGGCACCGCGCTCCTGGGTCCACCGAGTCGTTCAGCCGCGGATTCGACGCTCTGGGGCGGCTGGCCGTCTCCGGTGTGCAGGTCTCGGCCCGGGCGACTGATCTGGCGACCGGCACGGTGCTTTTCTCGGTCGACGACCACGTGGTCATGCCGACGGCCAGCATCGGCAAGGTGCTGCTGCTCGTCGAGGTGGCCGCGCGCCTCCAGTCGGGCGAGCTGAGTCCCCTCGCGCACCTCGATCGCGACCCGCGCGACGTCGCCGGCGACTCGGGCATCTGGCACCACCTGCACGTGCCGTCCCTCCCCGTCGCCGACCTGGCCGCCCTCGTCGGCGCGTCGAGCGACAACCTCGCCACCAACGTCCTGCTGCGGCGGGTCGGGTTGGAGGCGGTGAGCGCCCGCACCGAATCCCTCGGCCTCACGCGCACGGCGCTCCTCGACCTGGTGCGCGACCACCGCGGCCCCGACGATGCGCCGCAGCTCTCCGTGGGCAGCGCGAACGAGCTCACCTGGCTGTTCTCGGCGCTTGCGCGGGGCGAGATCGTCAACCCCGCCACCAGCCAGCGCGTGGTCTCGTGGCTCTCGCTGAACAGCGACTTCTCGCTGGTGTCCAGTGCCTTCGGCCTCGATCCGCACTCCCACCGCCATCCGGAGCACGGCATCCTGCTGGTCAACAAGACGGGGACGGATGCGGGGGTCCGCAGCGAGGTCGGCGTCCTGCGCGGTCCGCGCGCGGGCGTCACCTACGTCGTGTCGACCTACTTCGACGACACCAGCCTCCCCGAGCGTCTTGCCGTCATCGAGGGGATGCGGGCCGTCGGGCTCGACCTGCTCGAGTACGTGTTCTGAGTCCCGGTCGGGCGCCGAGCGCCGAGCCAGGGAACACCCGACGGCCCCGACGCGTGTGCGCCGGGGCCGTCGTGTGTTCGGCAAGCGGAGGTCAGTCGCCGTCGCCGGTGGCGCCGGCCGGGATGCCCGGCACGTCATCCGGGCCATAGATCTTCGCGTCGCCCGGGTAGGGCGAGGTCCAGTGGTGCGTCTGATACCAGGTCCAGCGGTTCATCAGCTGCGGGTTGTCGTAGTCCGGGATCGCCGCGTGCTTCGCCGTTCCGGTGAAGTGCTGCTTCTCGGCCCACTTCTGCCACTTCGCCGCCGTCGCCTGCTCGGCCGCGGGGATCTCGGCCGCCTTCGCTGCGGCCTTGTTCACGGCATCCGCCTGCGGTCCCGTGGCTCCGAGCGTGTCGTAGCCGCAGGCCGGCGCGGTGACGACGCCCTCGGTGAGCGGCACCGTGTTCGCCACGGCGGTGTACGGGGTGAGGTCGGCCTTGTCTGTGAAGGCATCCTCCATCGGGGTCGCCGCCGCGATCTTCTGGTTCAGCGGCTGGGCGCCCAGGATCTGCTCGATCGTCCGGATCATGTTGATCTGCGAGTAGAAGGTGCTGACCGTCTTGCCGTGGACCGCGTAGGGGCTGATCACCTGCACCGGGGCGCGGTGGCCGTCGACGTGGTCCGCGCCGTCCTGCGTGTCGTCCTCGGCAACGAAGATCGCCGAATCCTTCCAGTACGGCGAGTGCGAGATCTCGTCGACGATCTTGCCGACGGCGAGGTCGTTGTCGGCGACCTGGGCCTCCGGGTCTGCGGTCCCACCGGTGTGGTCGCTGGAGAGCCAGACCATGTTGAAGTTGGCCGGGCCGTTCTTCTCGAAGTCCTGCTTCCACGTCTCGTACCGGTAGATGTCCGGCACGGCCAAGTCGAACGGCGCGGCATTGGGGTCGGTGATCGCGTTCAGGGACGGGATGGCGGAGCTCGCGTGCAGCTGCAGCGACGGATCGAACAGCTTCGACGGGTCGCCGCCGCTCATCACATCCTTCGCCGTGCAGTAGTACTGCTGCCACGTGGCACCGGCCGGCTTGCCCTCGCCGTACTCGAACTCGCCGAAGTTCTTCGCCGACTTGCCCGCGCTCTGGACCGAGTTCCAGAGGAAGCCGGACCGCTGGTGGCCGAGCACATCCTCTTCCGTGTCGTACGAGCGGGTG
>DATMTS010000014.1:0-68374 GCA_035564555.1 Humibacter sp. | reverse complement strand
CCGAGTGGATTATCCACTCGGCAGGCCGCCTCACCTGATTTCGATACCGGGGCTGGGCCGGATCGCGTGGTCAGCCGAGCCCGGCGGCTAGTGCCGGCCCAGGGCGACCTGATGCAGCAGATTGAACGAGATTCCGCCCAGTCCGGTGACGTTGTCGTAGCCGCGCGCGGTGGTCAACGACGTGTCGGTGTTGAACGTCATCAGATAGCTGTTCCCGCTCGTCTTGCTCGTGTACGCGACCGCGACGGGCGGTGTCGGCGGCACGACGTCGCGGAAGGCCGAAGGCAGAACCCGTGCCAACCCGTACAGCGTCGGGTTCGCGAACCCGATCGTGGAATGCGTGAGCTGCTGCACGAGCGCGACCTGCGCCGCGGTCAGCGGTGACGCGAGCGAGGTTCCGCCGTACGTCTCGTTCTGATACGCGCCGGTCTCGCCGGTCGAATCATCCACGATGGGCCGGATGCCGATCAGGAACCCGGTATACGGGTCGGCGAGCGCCGCGACGTCCGGCGAGACCCGATGCCCGCCGGCGAGCGAATCAGGCACGATGCCGCGCTGATACGCCGGCTCGGGGTTCACCGCGCTGGTTCCGCCCCCGGCGCCGCCCGCGAACAGCGATCCCGGCAACGGCGAGCTGTAGACCAGGTCGCCCGAGGAATCCTTAACGATCTTGTCTGCGGTGTCTCCCCAACCGGTTTCGAATGCGATCCCGCCGCTCTTGTCGATGCCGAGGCTCGTGCCGCCGACCGAGGTGACGTAGGGCGAGGATGCCGGGAAGTCGGGCGAGGCATGGCCGAGCGCAGCCACCTCGTCTCCGTTGTCTCCGCTGGAGAAGTACAGGCCGATGCCCTCGCCTGCCGCCTGGATGTGCAGGTTCTGCTCCCCCTCGATGACGTCGGCCGGAACCGCCTCGCCCACATTGCCGTAACTGTTGCTGACGATGTTCGCGAGCTTGTTATCGAGGATCGTCGACATCGCCAGGTCGAGTCCGCCGCCGCAGTTGAATCCGCCGACATAGAGGATCTTCGCCGCCGGCGCGATGCCGTGCACCGCTTCGACGTCGAGCGTCTGCTCCCCCTGCCAGCCGCTCGGGTACTGGCAGAGTTCCTCGTCGTAATACTTGCTCGGCACGATCTGCCGGTAGGTGGAGGAGGTCATTCCCGGCTCGCCCAGCGAATCGGAGTAGGTGTTGACGTCGTCCACGATGGTCGGCGACGCGTAGGCGTCGATGACCGCCACCGTCTGACCGCTGCCGTTCAGCCCCGCCGCGTTCAGCGTCTTGAGGCCGTAGGCGGAACGCATCTGAGCCGGCGTGTAGCCGCAGTTGTAGGTCGGCACGGTGGTTGTGCCGTATGCCTCGGGCACGGTGGCGGTGTGCTCTCCGATGTAGTGCGAGCATTCAGTCGGCACGACGGGAGTCGCGGCGAGCGACCGCGTTCGCGGCGCGCTGCCCAGGTCTTGGCCTTGCACCACCGAGTCCGGCTGGGTGAGCAGACGCGCCTGGTCGACCGTCATGCCGGAGACCAGGGATCCCACGGATCTCGGCAGGGACGGCGCCACCGACGGCGCCACCAGCTTGCGGTGGGCATAGCTGTATGTGTGCAGATCGGTGGAAAAGACCGAACCGACCTGATCGGCCGTCCCCCGGAAGACCACGTACTGCCGGCTGGCCGGTGTGCCGGTGATCGTCAGGCCCTTCGACTTCAGGTACGACAGCACCGAGTCGTATGCGTGCGCGGTGGGCGAATACTTGGCGATCCAGGCTCGCGGGCTGAGGGTGTGCCGATATGCGCGGGTTCCCGGCGTCGACGCCGCGATCGCAAGGTGCTGCGCCGACGACGCGTTGCGAAGCGGCAGGTAGAGCTCGCCCTCCACAGAGGTGTCGGCCGCCGCTGCGCCTTCGTCGTTGGCGCTGTTCGCCCACGAGGGTACGGCATCGGTGTAGGTGACGTGATCGGCCGCTTGCGCGGCCGATACTCCCGTTGCCGAGAGCGCGACCACGCACGCGGCGGTGGTCAGGATGCCCGCGACCGTGCGCCTGCTCACGGTGCGACCGAGATGAATCGTCATGCAGTTCTCCTCCGGGGTTCATCATCGTGCCGTGCACCTGCGATGTTTTCGCGGCGCACGGTTCGGAGACTAGACCCGGGATCGAAGTGACCACAAGAGGCCACATGAGGCGAGTGAAACTCACCTGAACAACGCGCCGCACACGGGATGAAGAAGGCCGCGCTGGGGCGATGAGAGCGCACGAAGGGCCCCGCCGTACGACGGGGCCCTTCGTGTTGAGACCGACTAGATCGCGTTGACGTCCAGCGGGATGCCGGGACCGAACGTGGTCGACACGGCGCCCTTCTGCACGTAACGCCCCTTCGAGGCAGACGGCTTCAGACGCATGATCTCCTCGAGCGCGACCCTCAGGTTCTCCTGAAGCTGCTCGGGGGTGAACCCGGCCTTGCCCACGACGAAGTGCACGTTGGCGTGCTTGTCGACGCGGAACTCGATCTTGCCGCCCTTGATGTCGGAGACGGCGCGTGCGACGTCCGGCGTCACGGTACCGGTCTTCGGGTTCGGCATCAGGCCGCGCGGGCCGAGCACCTTGCCGAGACGGCCGACCTTGCCCATGAGCTCAGGCGTGGAGACGGCCGCGTCGAAGGCGGTCCAGCCATCGGCGACGCGGGCGATGAGCTCATCGCCACCGACCTCGTCGGCACCGGCCGCGATTGCGGCTTCGGCGGCGGGGCCGGTTGCGAACACGATGACGCGGGCGGTCTTGCCCGTGCCGTGCGGAAGGATGACGGTGCCGCGCACCATCTGGTCGGCCTTGCGGGGGTCGACGCCCAGCTTCAGCGCGACCTCCACCGTCGAGTTGAACTTCGCGGAGCCGGTCTCACGTGCGAGCACGACCGCCTCTTCGGGGGTGTAGTACTTGCCGTCTTCGATCTTGGCGGCGGCGGCCCGGTAGGCCTTGGACTTCTGTGCCATGTCTGGTCCTACCTTTCCTACTCGACCGTGATGCCCATGGAGCGGGCGGTGCCTGCGATGATCTTGGATGCAGCATCCAGGTCGTTCGCGTTCAGATCGGCCATCTTCTGCTCGGCGATCGAACGCACCTGGTCCTGCGACAGCTTGCCGACCTTGGTGGTGTGCGGAACGCCGGAGCCCTTGGCGACGCCGGCCGCTTTCTTGATGAGCTCGGCCGCCGGCGGGGTCTTCAGCACGAAGGTGAACGAGCGATCCTCGTACACCGTGATCTCGACCGGGATGACGTTGCCGCGCTGCGACTCGGTCGCGGCGTTGTAGGCCTTGCAGAACTCCATGATGTTGACGCCGTGCTGACCGAGCGCCGGGCCGATGGGCGGGGCGGGGTTGGCTGCGCCGGCCTTGATCTGAAGCTTGATCAGACCTGTGACCTTCTTTTTCGGGGCCATTCTTTCTCTCTTTCATGTCGAGCATCCGGCTCTCGGATGCTCTCCCGCGCGTCTGTCGACGGCGGTGGCTTTTGTTCCGCTGACCAGCGGGAGCTAGAGCTTCGTCACCTGGTCGAAGCTCAACTCGACGGGGGTTTCACGCTCGAACAGCGATACGAGCACGGTGAGCTTGCCGCTCTCCGGCTTGATCTCGCTGATCGAACCGGGCAGCCCGGCGAACGAGCCTTCCTTGATCGTAATGGTCTCGCCGATCTCGAAATCGATCTCGGCCGGGATGACGCGAGCCGTCGACCTGGCGCCCTTGCCCGACGCGCCCTTGCCCGCTGCGACCGGCTCGATCTGAACGAGGCTCTTCAACATGTTGAAGGCCTCTTCGAAGCGCAGCGGGGTGGGGTTGTGGGCGTTGCCGACGAACCCGGTGACACCGGGAGTGTGGCGCACGACCGACCAGCTGTCTTCGTTGAGATCCATCCGCACCAGCACATAGCCCGGGATGCGCACCCTGGTGACCATCTTGCGCTGGCCGTTCTTGATCTCCACCACATCTTCCATCGGCACCTGGACCTCGAAGATGTAGTCCTCCATCGACATCGACACCATGCGGTTCTCGATGTTCGACTTGACCCGGCGTTCGAAACCCGCGTAGGAGTGGATGACGTACCACTTGCCGGGCTTCGCGCGCAGCTCGGCGCGGAACTCGTCGTAGGGGTCGGTCGGTGTCTCTTCTTCGTCTTCGACGGGTGTGGATTCTTCGTCTTCGACTGCCTCGACCGCGGCCTCGGCCTCTTGTGCCGAGTCGATCTCGAGCGCATCGTCGACCACGGCATCGGCCTCGGGGTCGTTCGCCTCGGCCATCGCGTCGAGCATCGCATCGAGGTCGATGTCGGAACCGTCGGCTGCGACGACGTGCAGCGCTCCGCGCTCGGCGGGGTTGACCGACTGCTCGGCCGACTTCAGCACGTTGCCCTCCTGCGCTTCGTCGTCCTCTGCCGACTGCTCGGCGGCTGTTCCCCAGTCGACGTCGTCGCGGTCTCTCTCAGACACTGAATACCATTCCATTTCTTGTCGTAACGGGTCGTGACCCGCGAACTCCGCGCCGGTTCGGCGCGCATCCATTCGCCTCAGGAACCGGAAGAGGAACCGAAGACCAGGATCACGAGCCAGCTGAACAGTTGGTCCAGCCCGAACACGATCGCCATCATCACGATCACGAAGACCAGGACGACGCCCGTGTAGCTCAGCAGTTCCTTGCGGGTCGGTGTGACGACCTTCTTCAGCTCGTTGATGACCTGTTGGATGAACAGGGCGATCCGAGCGAAGGGGTTGCGGCGAGCCGCGCGATCCTTCTTCGCGTTGGCGACGACGTCCTCGCTCGGCTCGTCGATAACTTTTCGGGCCACCTTGTTACACCTTTCGTGGGCCGGTGCGTCAGCACCGACTTGCAGGGCGGACAGGACTCGAACCTGCAACCTGCGGTTTTGGAGACCGCTGCTCTACCAATTGAGCCACCGCCCTACGGTGATGAATTCTGCGGCTGTTCGGCGACGCATTCCATCCCGGCGATCTGCTGGTCGGGATGAAAATGGGCGCAAAAAAGCTTGGCTGACTTCAGCAACCTCGGTCAAGTGTAGGTGAGGCTCGGGCCGGTGTAAAGCTGAGCGCCGGCCGCCGAAACGGCGCACAGCGACCTCAGAGCAGGCGGCGCGCCAATGCCCACGCGGTCAGTTCGTGGCGTGAGGAGAGCTGCAGCTTGCGCAGCACCGCCGACACGTGCGTCTCCACCGTCTTGATCGAGATGAAGAGGTCGGCCGCCACCTCCTTGTACGAATAGCCCCGGGCGATCAGCCTCATCACCTCACGCTCGCGCGCCGAGAGGCGGTCGAGTTCGTCTGATGCCACCGCCTGTTCTCCCGCCGCCGCGCCGAAGGCATCCAGCACGAAGCCCGCGAGTCGCGGTGAGAAGACCGCGTCGCCGTCGGCGACCGCGAGCACCGCCCGGCTCACCTCGTCTCCCGAGCTGCCCTTGGTGATGTAGCCGCGCGCTCCGGCACGGATCACACCGACGACATCCTCGGCCGAGTCGGAGACGCTGAGCGCAAGAAACCGCGTCTGCGGGCACGAGGGCGAGGCCCGTCGAACGACCTCGGCTCCGCCGCCGTCCGATCCGCCTGGCAGGTGCACATCCAACAGCACGACGTGCGGGCGATGCTCGAGGATCGCCCCGACTGCGCTGTCGACGTCGCCCGCCTCCGCGACCACACCGATGCGGTCGTCGAGATCGGCGCGCAGACCCGAACGGAAGATCGAGTGGTCGTCCACGATGACGACGGTCACCGAGGTCGATGCCGCGAGACCGGATGCCGCGGCGTCGGATGCCGGCGGCTCCGCTTCCGGAGGACCACTCGTGTCGGGAGTCATGCGCTCGTTCCCTCTCCGCGCTCCAGGTGCAGGTGCACTTCGGTGCCGGCCCCGGCGCCGGGGCCGACCGTGGCCGTGCCGCCCGCGCGGCGCATCCTGCCCAGGATCGACTCTCGCACACCGAGCCGATCCTCCGGAACACGCTCGATGGTGAACCCCGGCCCGCGATCCCGAACGAACACGTCGACGACGGCGGGCGCACCTTCGATGTAGACCGACACCTCGCCACCGGCATGTCGGGCGGCGTTCAGCATCGCCTCACGGGCGGCGGCTGCGATCTCGCCCCCGGATCGCTCCGGCGTCTCTCCCACCGTGACCACCTCGATGCGCACCGCGAAATCCAGCTCGAGAGCCGCCGCGAAGTCGCGCAGTTCGGTGGCCAGATCGCTATCGGCCGTGCCGGATCCGGCGTACAGCCATTCGCGCAGCTCGCGCTCCTGCGCCCGCGCGATGCGCGCCACCTCGCTGGATGCACCGGCCCGGGTCTGGATCAACGCCAGCGTCTGCAGCACCGAGTCGTGCAGGTGCGCGGCGATCTCGGCACGTTGTTCCTCGCGCACCCGCGCGGTGCGCTCGGCGATCAGTTCCTTCCACAGCCGCAGCGCCCACGGCCCGGCGAGCACGGCGACGCCGGCGAGCAGCGTGACGCCGAACAACGCCCACGCGAACCCCGTGGCGCGAGCGCCCCAGATCGTCGGCGCGAGAACGCTCACCGCCACCAGCACACCGCCTGCGAGCACCCGCATCACTGCCGCACCTCGATCGAGTCGCGGCGCGGGTGCGGCATCGATCAACTGGTCCCAACCGACCGCGCCGACGGCGCACACGACCATCACGAGGATCAGCATCGACAGCGTGCCCGCGCTGCCGCCGGTAACCGGCAGCCAACCGCCGCCGAGCACGGCGACCGCGCAGGCGGCCGCCACCGCGAACAGCACCCACGGCACGGCGACTCTTCGATGCATCCGATCGGGCGCCCCATCCGCTCCCGGTTCCAGCGGGGTCAGCGCCCAGAGCCACAGGTAGAGCAACCCGCCGGCTCCGCCGCAGCAGGTGAGCGCGACAGCGACCCAGCGCGTCGTGCCGACGCTCCACCCCAGATGCCGGGCCACGGCGGTGCAGACGCCGCCGAGCACGCAGTCCCGAGGGCGCAACAGGGGCGCACGTACGGGAGGCACAGGGGGTGAGGACACATCAGCATCCAATCACCTTCGCGTTCCACCCGGCCCGGCCGGGTGGAGAATCAGGGGCTGGTCAGGGGAGTCCCCCATGGCGCACGCGGTCAACGGCACGCCACGATCGGAACATGGCAGACGACACCACTTCACCCCCTCCCGCCGCAGGTTCGGCCCGTTTCTTCGGCTTGATGCGCGGCCTCGGCATCGTGCGTGCAAACGGCTGGCTGGGTGGCGTGTGCGGCGGAGTGGCCGCACGGCTCGGCATCGACCCGCTGATCGTGCGCGGGATCGTGGTGGTGATCGCGGTGCTGGGGGGCCCGGCCCTTCTGCTCTACGCGGCCGGTTGGCTGCTGCTGCCCGACGCCGACGGCGACATCCACCTGGAACGGATGATCGCTGGGAGGCTCGAACCCGCTCTGATCGGCATCGCCGTGCTCGTGCTGTTCTCGCTGCTGCCGTTCGCCCAAGGCTTCTGGTGGGCGGGCGGGCAGTTCTGGGGTGACGGATCCGTTCTCGCCTCGCTCGGTCGCACCTTGTGGACCCTCATCATCATCGCGGTCATCGTGGGGGTGGTGATCTGGGCTGCGCGCAGCGGGCGCTTCACCTCCGACGACTCGGCGTCGCGGACCCCGAGCCACCCGGCTCCGAGCGCAGCCGCACCCGCCCGCACCTCCTGGTTCAGTGGCACGCCCACCCCGGGTTACGGTGCGATGCCGTCGGCGGGCGAGCCAGCGGCGCCCGCCACCCCGGGTGCCTCTGCCACTGCCGACGAACTGACCGCATGGCGTGCTCGGCAGGAAGCGTGGAAGGCCGAGCACGCGGCGTGGCGGGCTCGGCAGGCCGCAGACGAGCGGGCGGTGCGGCAGCAACGCGCCGCGGAGTCCCGCGCCCGTGCCCGGGAGCTCACGGAACAGGCGGAGCAGGCACGACGCCGGCGCCGTCTGGCGAATCCTCGCACCAGTGCCGGCTACGTCGGAATCGCCCTGGGAATCGCACTGGTGGCGTCCGGAGCAGCCTCGGCGCTCGCGCTCGGCTCCGATGAGACCTCCCGGTTCGCCGCCGCCATCGGGGTCGCGGCGGCGACCGTGGTCATCGGGTCCTCGATCGTCGTGGCAGGAGCCGTGCGACGGCGCAGCGGGTTCCTGAGCTTCATCGGGATCCTTCTGGTGGCCGCGAGCATCGCGTGCGCGCTGCTGGCTCCGCCGCACGTGTCGTCGACCCCGTCCGCGTCGGCGATGCAGATTCCGGCCGCGTCCTCCCCCGGCAACTAGAAGGAGACCCTGTGTCATACGAAACGAACGAGCAAGCCGAACCGCAGCCCGGGGAGCTCCGTGCCGGTGAGCCGGGTGGTCCCGGCGAGCAGACCGAGCTTCGTCCCGGCGAGCAGACCTTCCCCGAGTCCGCCACCGACGCCGCATCCGTCGTTCCGCGGCCCCGCGTGAGATCGGGTGCGATCGCCTGGGGCCTCATCGTGATCGCCGTCGGAGTCGCCCTGCTGGCCATCGTCTGGGTCCCCCGCAACGCGTCGGCGTTCGCGACCTGGACGGCCTCGCTGACGCCTGCCGGAATCGTGGTCATCGGCTTGATCGCGCTCGGCGCCTTCATCTTGCTGATGGCGCTGTTGTCGATGATCCGGCGAGCGCAGCACCGTCGCACTTCGGCCGGCTGACCCGCGGCCTACAAGTCGAGTCCGACGAGCACCGGCTCCGGTTGCAGCATCACGCCGAACTCGGACTGCACGCGTGCCTGCACATAGCCGGCAAGGGATGCGATGTCTTGCGCGCTCGCGTCGCCGCGGTTCACGATCGCGAGGGTGTGCTTGCTCGAGATCGCCGCACCCGAATCGGGCAATGCGAAGCCTCGACCGATTCCGACGTGCTCGATCAGCCAGGCCGCGCTCAGCTTCACCAGTCGCGGATTCTGCGCCGCCCGACGGGTGCGAGCCGCTGCCGCTGCCGCCAGCAGCCCCACCGATTCGCTCTGTTCCGCGCTCGGCGCGTCGAGCGCCGCGACGAGATCGGGCTCGTCCGAGCCGAACGGCCACCGCGGAGATTCAGCCGGCAACGATCGGGCGAACTGCTCCGTGACGACCGGGTTGGTGAAGAACGAGCCGGCGCTTCGCGAATCCGGGTCACCGGCATCCAGCACCATTCCCTTCGATGCGCGCAGCCTCAGCACGGTGCGGCGCAGCTCGCCGAGCGACACGCTGGTGCCGAGCGCGACGCCGAGCGCGTCGGCGAGTTGGGGATACACGACAGGAGCGCTCAGCGCCGCACCCGGAACATCCTGTTGCGCCACCAGATCGAGCTCCACGGCGAGAACCACCCCCGCCAGCCCGCGTTTGAGCACCGACGTGCGATAGCCCAGCTCGAGCTCGGAGGCCTCGATGCGGCGCCGCTGCCCGGTCGCCGCATCGATGAAGTCGATCGCGACGAGCACCGATGACAGCTCCTGCCCGTACGCGCCGATGTTCTGCACGGGCGCGGCCCCGACCGAGCCGGGGATTCCGCTGAGCGCCTCGATGCCCGACCACCTGTTGGCCACCGCGAGCGCGACGAGGTCGTCCCACGACTCGCCCGCCTGCACGCGCAACCGCACCGTGTCGGGGCCGTCACCGGCACCGAGTTGCTCGATGCCCCGGGTCATCACCCGGATCACGGTGCCGTCGAACGGCTCGTCGGATGCCACGGTGTTCGATCCGCCACCGAGCAGCAGCCAGGCGTCACCGCCCGCGAAGACCGTCGTGGCGGCGGCGGCGAGTTCGGTCTCCGTCGCTGCCTCCAGCATCCGATAAGGCTCGCCGCCGACGCCGATCGTCGTCAGCTCGGCCAGGCTCCGGCCGGGTTCTTCGTAGCGCGGATCGGCCATCAGGCGAGATCGACGCGTGCCTGGGCCTTGCCCAGCACGGTGTCCGAACCGGCGGTGACTGTGAGATCGATGCGTGCGGAACGCGCCTCCTCGTCGAGCCGGCCGATCGTTGCAACCACGACGATCAGCGCACCATCGGCCGCGTCGACGACGACCGGGCGCGTGAAACGCACCTGGTAGTCCACCACGCGTGACGGGTCGCCGACCCAGTCGACCACCGGCTGTACGGCTATTCCCATCGTCAACATTCCGTGGGCGAGCACCCCGGGCAGACCGACGGACTCCGCAACGTCGTCGCGGTAATGGATCGGGTTGAAGTCTCCGGATGCCCCGGCATAGCGCACCAGGGAATCGCGGGTGATCGGGTAGGCGCCCTCGGCCACCACGTCGCCGACGCTCAGTTCGTCGAAGACCGGCCGGCTCATTGGTCGTCTCCTCTCACCACGAGCGTGGAGACTCCGGTGACGACGTGCTCGCCGGAGGCATCCGTGATGCTCGATGACGCCGTGACCATCGCGTTGCCGCCGAGCGTCTTCACGCTCGTCACGGTCAGCTGCGCCGTCAGCGCATCGCCCGCGACGATCGGCCTGCTGTAGCTGAACTGCTGCGCGCCGTGCACCACCCGGCCGAAGTCGATTCCGGCATCCGGTTCGGCGAGCAACTGGGCGAGCGTCAGCTCCTGCACGACGATCGGGAACGTCGGCGGAGCGACCACGTCGGGGTGTCCTGCGGCGCGCGCCGCCGCGGGGTCGTGGTTGATCGGGTTGACGGCGAAGACCGCACGGGCGAACTCGCGGATCTTCTCCCGCCCGACCAGGTACGGCGCTGTCGGCGGGAACTGCCGCCCTTGGAGCTCGGGGTTCACTGGCACGCGCCCCATTCTACGGATGCCGTCGGCCGCCCCGGTCGCCTCGGCAAGCAAGGTGTGCCTCCCGCCAGGAGGTCGAATCCGGCAGGCTCAGTTGCGCATCCCGCGTGCCGTCCAGGCAGGATCGCGTCCCGCGATGCCCGCAAGCCGCTGGTACGCCGATGCGTCCGCCGGCACTGGAACGAGAAAGCCGAACGACTTGCCTTCCTCTTCGCTGCCGCGGTACTCCGCACGCAGTGCGTCGGCCATCCATTCGGCAGAGAACTCGGCCAACTCCGGGTCGAGGTCGACCGACCGGTCCAGCGCGGAGGCGAGGTCCCAGGCGTGCACGGTCAGTTCCGCCACCTGCATGTCCTGGAATCGTCGAGGTTCTTGACCCGCCGCGAGCTTCGCCGGATCCCGCGCGTCACGCCATGCACGCAGCAGGGTGTCGGAGCGCGTGCGAAACTCGGCCGCCCAATTCGGCGCCACGCTCGGCGGCTTCGCCGAGAAGTCGGGCCGGTTGCCGTGCGCGGCCTCGATGAACGCCGGCAGGTCGGCGAGGACGTGATCGAGCAGCGCCGCGACATCCCACGACCGGCAGGGCGTCGGCAGCGAGGCCTGTGCGGGCTCCACCTCGTCGATGAGACCGGCGGTCTGACGGAGGGCACGCGCAAGGAGCTCCACGGGATCGGTCATGATGACATTCTCGGCGAGAAGCGGTTCACGGCAAAGGCCCCGGCCACCTTTCGGTGGGCCGGGGCCTCAGGCGATTCGAGTGCCGTCAGGCGGCGATGCCGCTCGGCGCGTCGCCAGGTGGCGTGCCTACTGGCAGCTGTCGCACTGCAGCATGTCCATCGGGTCGACGGGAACCGCGTAGCCGCCGACGCTGTCGTTGTTTTCGTAGTCCATGATGGCCTCCCCTTGAGTCTGTTCCCGGGCCTTGAACCCGGTCCGCTCGGTTTTTCCCCCGCGGCGCTTACCCACTATATAACGTGAATCACACCGCTGTCATTCCACTACATGTAGTGTTTTGAACTTTTTCCCGAGCCTACCCGCGACCACCGACATCCATCCGTGAAGAGGCACGAAGAGACCCGGAAGGACGCGGAATGACGCCGGACTTCGGCAGACGACGCCGCTCGCGGCCGGCGACCTCGACGGGGATCGCAGGTGTCCGTGCGGCGTGTCGCGCCGTTCGCGCGGCGGAGGCCCGAGTTGCGCTGCGCTCGCCTCTACAGCTCACCGCAGCTCAGTCGAGGAGCGCGCGGTCCCGATCGCCGGTCACCAGCATGGGATTCGCGAGCCGGGCCACGGCGGCGTGAAGGGCCGCGATCACCTCTTCGCGGTGCGCGGGCGAGTCAGCGGAGCGGAACATGGAGGCGCCGATCGCCATCGGCACGTCGCCGCTGGAGCGCGGCGGCACGGGCATGGCCAGCCCGATGACGCTCGCGAAGACCTCGCCGTCGTCGATGCTGTACCCGCGCTCCCGCGTCGCGGCGAGTTTCGCTTCGAGGCCGCTCAGGGTCTGCACTGACTTCTCCGTCAGGCGAGGCCAATCGTGCACGTCACGGTAGCGTTCCGCGACGACGGCCGGGTCGAGCGTCGCCAGCAGGGCGTTCCCGATCGCCGTCGGTGCGGCCGCGAACCGGTCGCCGATCGTCGCCGAGAGCCGCAGCGGAGCCCGGCCCTCATGGCGCGCCAGATACAACACGTCGAGCCCGTCGAGCACAGCGATCTGCAACAGCTCATGGCTGAGCACGGGTGACTCGGAGCAGATCTTGTAGAACTCGCGGATCTGGTCGAACGAACGCAGAAAGGCGCCGCCCAACTCCAGATTGCGTCGACCGAGCGAGTACCCGAGGTCGCCTCGCTCGACCAGACGGCTTTCTTCCAGGGCGACGCAGAGGTTGGATGCCGACGACTTGGCCATGCCGAGTCCGCGGGCGATCTCGGTGAGGCTCATCGGCGCGTGTGCCCGCTCGAGCAGCCCGAGGATGGCGATCGCTCGGGTCACGGCGGGAGCCGTGCCTCGGCTGGTGGTGTCTTCGACCACGGTCTCGACCCTCGATTCCTGCTCGGTCTGCGTGTGCACGGTGTTGCGGATCGGGGAGGCCGCACAGCGACCTCCCCGATGCGGGCTACTTGCCCCAGACCTTCTTGAACACGTCGCGGTAACCGCTCGACGGATCGAACACGTCACCGCTCGGCACGTTCTGCTTCGTGATGAGGCCCGGTGCCGGCACGAAGCCCGACCACGGCTTCTTGGCGAGAGCGCGGTTCACCTCGTCGACGATCTCCCAGCCCTCCAGAACGAGCGGCTCGGCCACCGTTGCGGCCTGGTAGTCGACCGTGCGGATGCGTTGGAACTCGGCGGAGTCGCCGTCGCCGGCGGCGACCGACTTCGGCGGACCGGCCGGGTCCTTGCCCGCCGCGCGCAATGCCTGCTGGGCACCGCCGAAGTAGTTCCCGTTGATCGCGAGCAGATAGGTCAGCTTGCTGCCGTCCTTCTGCAGCAGGTTGGAGATGATGCCGGGCATGCGCTGGTCGGCCTCGGCGATAGGCGAGTCCTGATAGCTCAGGACGCTGCAGCTCGAGCACGCCTTGACGTAGGCCTCCATTGCCTTCGCCTTCTCAACCGCGATCTGGTACTGACCGTCGGTGAAGATTGCAACACCGGCCTTGCCGTTCGAGTCGGCCACCGCGTAGGCCGCGGCGAGTTGGGACACCGCGAGCGGGTCCGTCGACACGTTGGCGAACAAACCGTTGCCGGGGCCCGCCGCGGTTCCGGCGTGCCAGCCGACGACCGGGATTCCGGCGTCGTCAGCGGTCTTGATGGTCGCGGCCTGCTCGGTCGGGTCGAAACCACCGAGCACGATGGCTGCGGGCTTGGCTGCGATCGCCTGGTTGAGGGCGTCAGTGCGGCCCTGGGCGGTTGCCTTGCCGTCGTAGACGTTGACCTTCCAGCCGATGACCGTGGCGGCCTCCTTGACGCCTTCCGCGACGGTGTTCACTCCGCCGTTGGTGAGGTCGCTGCCGACATAGGCGATGGTCGCGCCCGGCTGCTGTGCCTTGGGGCCCGTCGATTTCGGCGTGAATCCGGTGCTGGCCGTGAGGCTCTCCGACACGAGCTTCTTCGACGCAGCGACGATGTCTCCGCTCGGAATGATGGATGCATACGGGTTGGCCGAGGCGGTCTGCTTGGTAGTCGATCCGGCGCCGACGGCGCCGCTGGAGCAGCCGCTCAGTGCGACGGCGAGTGCGGCAGGGATAGCCGCGATGAGCAGCGACCTCCTGCGGTTCTTCTTGCTGATCATGGCAGGGTTCCTTCTCTTGGGGTTGGGAGCGACCGGCGATGGGGCCGGGCGCCGTTTTCGGGTGCAGACCGGTACGGGTGGGGGTTGGACCGGCACTGAGGAGACGCGAGGTGCTGCTGGACGGGCTACTGGACGGGGCTACTGGGGCGGGGCCTCTGCGGCTGCGGATGCCAACTGCGCCGGTGATGCATCGACCTCGGCGGGTGCGGCGGCGTGCGCGCCGGGCGCAGAACCGTTTGGCGTGGCACCGTGAGTCGGCGAGCCTGGTGCAGCCGGTGGTGCGGCCGGCGTGCCGGCGGTGCTCGGCGCGTCTGCACGGCCGAGCCGTCGCCGGCTGGCGAGCGATGCGATCGTGATGGCCGCCACCAGGGTGAGGCCGTTGAACAACGGCTCCAGGAAGAACTGGCCGGGGATCAGTTGCTGGAGGCCGGAGATGCCGATCGTCGCGATCACGACGCCCAGCACCGTGCCGAGTGCGTTCACGCGACCCGGTTTGATCGTCGTGGAGCCCAAGAAGGCCGCGGCGAGCGCAGGCAGCAGGTACTCCGGGCCGATGTTCGCCTGTGCGACTCCCGCCTGGCGCGCCGAGAGGAGCACCCCGGCCACGGCCGTCAGCACGCCGGAGGCGACCATCGCGCCCACGATGTAGCGGCGCCGATGCACGCCCGTCAGCTCGGCCGCCTTCGGGTTGGCGCCGACGGCGTACAGGTAGCGTCCCATCGGCAGGAACTCCAGCACCACCCAGATCAAGCCGGCGAAGACCAGCGCGATGATGAACACGCCGGGAATCGGGCCGAGAGTCCAGTTGCCGAGCGCGTCGAACGCCGAAGCCCGCGTGCCGTTGGTGTCGGTCACCTGGCGTCCGCCGGTCGTCCAGTACGTGATCGCGTAGATCACCTGAGCCGTGGCCAGCGTGGCGATGAACGCGTCGACCTGCGCGAGCTCGATCAGAAGCGCGTTCACGAGTCCCACGACCGCGCCGCCGACCAGGCAGAGCAGGATGACGAGGCGGTAGTCCAGTCCCTGCAATTGCCAGAGCAGGGCCATCACCTGCCACAGACCCACGCCGTACCCGATGGAGAGATCGATCTTGCCCGCGACCATCGGCAGGGTGACCGCCAGCGCGAGAATCAGCAGCACCGAGTTGCTCGAGGCCAGCAACTGGAAGTTCAGCAGGGTGGGGAAGCTCCCGGGGGCCGCGATCGCGAAGACGACGAAGAGCAGCACGGTGAGCACGACCATGCCGTACACCGTGAACAGCTTTCGGTACCAGGGTGCGCCCTTCGGCGGCTCCAACGCCGTCGATTTCAGGGACGTGTTCATGCTCATGCGACGCTCGTTTCTGTATCGGTGATGCGCTCGAGATCGGATGCCGCCGCGACCAGGTTCGCGATGGTGAGTTCGGCGCCGGAGAGTTCGGCGACGACGACGCCGCGGCCGAACACGATGGCGCGGTGGGCGATCTTCGAGACTTCTTCCATGTCGGTGGAGACGACGAGGGCTGCTGTTCCGCTTCGCGCCGCGTCGCGCAGCAGCCCGTAGATGTCTGCCTTCGCGCCCACGTCGACGCCCATCGTGGGCTCTTCGAGCACGACGACCTTGCGCCCGACGCCGAACCAGCGGGCCAGGATGACCTTCTGCTGATTGCCGCCGGAGAACGTGTCGAGCGGCAGTTCCGGGTCAGCCGGCCGCACTCCGAAGGCGTTGACGTACTCCGTCGCCGCAAGGCGTTCGGCCTTGCTGCTGCGGAACTGGTAAGCCCGGCGACCCCAGACCGACGGGTTGAGGAACAGGTTCTCCCGAACCGAGAGCCCCGGTGCCACGGCCTCCGCCTCGCGGTTGGAGGTCGCGAATCCGATGCCGCGATTGACCGCCGAGGCGGGATTGCGCGGAACGAACCGCTCGCCGTCGAGGGTGAGCGAGCCGGATCGCACGCTCGTCGCGCCGGCGACCGCGCGGCCGATCGGCTCCTGTCCCGCTCCGCGAAGACCACACAGGGCGACGACCTCTCCGCGGTGCACGGTGAAGGAGACCGGACCTGCTCCGTCGACGGCGACATCGCGCAACTCCAGCCGCACGGCGGCATCCGGTGCGTCGAACTCGGGATTCTGGGTGTGGCGCCCCACGATGAGTTCCACGAGTTCGGCGTGCCCGAGACCCGCCACCGGCCGTTCGGCGACCACTCGCCCGTTGCGCATCACGACGGTGCGCGTGGAGATCTCATAGATCTCGTCGAGGCGGTGCGAGACGTAGATCATCCCGACCCCGCTGTCGCGCAGATTGCGCAGCACCGAGAACAGCCGATCCACGTCGGCTGCGGGCAGCGACGCCGTGGGCTCGTCGAGTACGAGCAGTTTGGGCTTGGTGACCAGGCCGCGCGCGATGGCCAGCAGGCTGCGTTCGGTGCGCGGCAGGTCGAACACCCGGGTATCGGGGTCGATGCCGCCGCCGACCAACGCCAGCACCTCGCCGGCACGCCGGTTCATCTCGGCGTGGTCGATGAATCCGAGCCGCCGGGGGTAGCCGAGTACCTGCGCGATGTTCTCGGCCACGGTCATCCATTCGATGAGCCCGAGGTTCTGGTGCACGATCGAGAGCTGGCGACGCACGCCGGAGGCATCGAGGTCTGCTCCGGACAGCTGCATCCGGCCTTCGTCAGGCTTGTACACGCCGGCGAGCATCTTGATGACCGTGGACTTGCCTGCCCCGTTCTCGCCCAGCAGAGACACGATCTCGCCCTGGTTGACCGTGAAGCTCACTCCCTCGGCAGCCCGGGTGGCGAAGAACGATTTGCTCAGGTTGGTTACTTTCAGCAGCGGTATGGCGGCATCGGGAGTCGCTGTGTCGGCCATGGTGTCCTATCCGTTGGCGAAGGTCGAAAGCTGGCGGGCGAGGGAGGTGAGGTCGGCGACCAGCCGGTCGCGCAGGTCGGGGCGCACCCGTTGGGTGAGCAGGGTGGTGGAGACCGCGATGGGCTGACCTCCACCGGCCACCGACACCGCGAAGCATGTGACCCCGATCGTGTTCTGTTCGTCGTCGATGGCGTAACCGCGCGCCCTGACCTTCTCGAGATCCCGTCGCAGATCGGCGACGGTGCGGTGGGCGCGTTTCGTGGGCCGCGGAAGGGTCGTGACGCGGGCGAGCCGGGCATCCAAGTCACTGTCGGAGAGCCCGGCGAGCATCGCCTTGCCGAGCGCGGTGACGGATGCCGGCATGCGGCGTCCGATGTCACTGGCAAGGCGAATCGGTTGCCGTCCGTCGTGCCGAGCGAGGTAGATGACCTCCATGTCATCGAGCGCGGCGAGCAGCGCCGTGTCGTTCTGCAGGGCCGGAAGCACGTTCGCGATGCGCTGGAACTCGGTGACCAGGGTGGTCGAGGCGAGCATCGACTGCCCGAGTTCGAGCACCTTGTAGCCGAGCACCCAGCCGACGCCCGACTTGCGCACCATGCGGGCGGCGTCGAGCGTGGTCACCAGGTTCGACGCGGAGGATTTCGCCAGACCCAAGGCGGAGGCGATGTCGGTCAGCGTGGAGGGCTCCGTGCGCGAACCCAGGAACTCCAGCACTTGCACCGCGCGGAAGGCCGCGGGAGCCGGAGTGTCGCCCGCGGTGGGATGCACCGGAAGAGCGCTCATGCGAGCCTCCCCGCCACTATGGCATCCCGAACCGTCGTCTCGATCATGTACACACTCGTCGTGGCTGCGATGAACAGCGTGCGGCCGTCCGCTCCGCCGAAGCAGAGGTTGCCGACCACCTCGGGCACTGAAATCGTTTCGATCCGCTCGCCGTCCGGGGCGAAGACCTGCACCGAGTCGGCGCTCGACGTCCACACATTGCCGTGCTCGTCGACCCGGAACCCGTCGGGCACTCCCGGCTCGATCACGGCGAAGGTGCGCCCCGCTCGGCAGCGGCCGGCGTGCACGTCATAGGCGCGGATGTGGTGGTTGCCGGTTCCGTCGGCGCGCAGGGCGGCCGAGGTGTCGGAGACGTACAGTATCGACTCGTCGGGTGAGAACGCGAGACCGTTGGGCTCCTCGATGTCTGTGACGACAGGCTGGAGGTCGCCGCTGCGGGGATCGAAGCGGAAGACGTAGTGACCGCCGTACTCGCGTTCACCGGGATGCCCCTCGTGCGGCTGCACGATCCCGTACGGCGGGTCCGTGAACCAGATCGTGCCGTCACCGGCGACGACGACGTCGTTGGGCGAGTTGAACCGAGCGCCTTCCCAGCGGTCGACCAAGACCGTCACGACGCCTCCGGCATCACGCTCGACCGCGCGGCGCCCATGAGAGCATTGAATGATCGTGCCGTCGAGGTCGAGGGTGCGGCCGTTCGTGAACTCGACGTCGTCGCGGTAGACGCGCAACTCTCCCGTCGTGACGTCGGCCTCGAGGATGCGGTTGGCCGGGATATCACTCCAGCGCACCACGCCCCGGCCGTGCAGCCATACCGGGCCCTCCGACCAGGTGGCGCCGGTGGCGAGCAGCTTCAGACGAGCGTCGGCTGCCAGCACGCTGTCACAGCTGCTTTGCGGTTCCATCTGGCCGATCACGCCAACCTCCCTTGGTTGTTCACTTGAATTAACCACGTTCCACATGGTGAACGCAATGGGAGAGTTCGAAATTTGGAACCGCGTTCAGAACTTCTCCGCCCACGCCCAGCGGCCCAACTGCGGCGGTCGGATCCAGCTGAGACCGGCTCTCTCAGTCGCGCAACGCACGCACCCAGATCAGGCGCACGATCTCGATCGCGAGGCAGCCCACCGCGGCGGCGACCAGCGAGACGACGAGCATCCGCTCACCCGGCAGCCGAAGCCGGAAGAAGTGGGCGACGAAGGGAATCGCGTAGAGCAGAACCAGGCCGCCGACCATGCCGACGACGATGGATACCCGCACCCAATTCAGCGGTCGCGCGAGTTCGAGCAGGATCCACAGCCCGATCAGCGCGAGCGCCAGCGTCGACGCGCTGCGGATCTCGTCGTTGTGGACGCCTTGGGACCGCGCATAGGCGTTGATCACGATCAGCATCGCAGCAACCACGAGCCCGGCGGGGATCACGAAGCGCAGCGCGCGCGAGAGGAAACCGGCCTTGTAACGCAACGCGTTGGGCATCAGCGCGAGGAAGAACGCCGGGATGCCGATCGTCAGGCCATCGGTCGCCGAGAGCTGCCTGGGCAAAAACGGAAAACCCCAGAACAGGCCACCGAAAACGAGGGCGGTGGCGAACGCGTACGCCGTCTTGGTCAGGAACAGCATCGAGACCCGCTCCATGTTCGCCATCACCCGCCGGCCCTCCGCCACGACGCCGGGAAGCCGGGAGAACTGACCGTCGAGCAGCACGATGCGCGAGACGGCCTTCGTCGCCGGCGTCGCCGATCCCATCGCGATCCCCATGTCGGCGGCCTTCACCGCCAGCGCATCGTTCACTCCGTCGCCCGTCATCGCCACGACGTGGCCGCTGCGCTGCAGCGCATGCACGAGATCACGTTTCTGGTCGGGCGTGACCCGCCCGAACACGGTGTGCTCCTCGGCGATGCGCGCCAGTTCGTCGGGCTCGGTCGGCAGGTCTCGCCCGTCGAACCCTGCGCCCGCGTCGATGCCGACCTCCCGTGCCACCGCCGCGACCGTATGCGGGCTGTCACCGGAGATGATCCGCACCGCGACGCCCTGTCGCCTGAAGTAATCGAGCGTTCCGGCGGCGTCCGGGCGTATCCGTTCGCTGAGAGTCACGAGCACGACGGCGTGCATTCCTGCCGGCAGAACCGCGTCGCCGCCTTCTGCGGCCTCGATCGGCTCGCCGCAGTGCGCCAGCACGAGCGTGCGGCGCCCACGGGCGGACAGCGCGGATGCCTGCGAGGCGGCGGGGTCCGCCCCGTCGAGCACCAGTTCCGGGGCCCCGAGCACCCAGGTGCCCGCCGCGACCGCATCGAAGGTCGCCGCGCTCCATTTGCGAGCGGACGAGAAGGAGACGCTGCCGACGACCGAAAGGGCAGGCATCCCCGCGCGTCCCGGCGGAGGAAAACCAGCCGCGAGGCAGCGCGCGGTGGCGTTGGCATCCGGTTGGGCGCCGAACCAGCCGAGCACGGCGGCCCAGCCGGGCCGGCTGTCGCCGTCCACGTCGTGCACGGCCTCGAACTCGATGTCGCCTTCGGTCAGCGTTCCCGTCTTGTCGAGGCACACCACATCGACCCGGGCCAAGCCCTCGACGGCCGGCAGTTCCTGCACGAGCACCTTCTGTGCGGCCAGCTTCGCGGCTCCGACGGCGAACGTGATGCTGGTCAGCAGCACGAGTCCGAGTGGGATCATCGCGATCACCGCGGCCACCGCGCCCACGGCTGCGAACCGCCACTCCCCGGTCGCGATCGCCCGTCGCCAGCCGCCCATGTGCTGCATCTGCCCGTTCAAGATGATGATCATCACAGGGCCGATCGCGATCGAGATCCAGCGCAGCACGCGGTTGATCGCGGCCCGCAGTTCGGAATGCACCAGAGAGAACCGCCGGGCCTGCACGGTGATGCGACCGGCGAACGAGTCGTCGCCCACGCGGATCACGTGCACGCGGGCCGACCCGGCCGTGACGGTCGACCCGGAGAGCACGTGCTCGCCGGGGTTCTTGTCGACGCTTTCCGATTCCCCGGTGAGCATCGACTCGTCGACCTCGAGCCCGTTCGACTGCACGACTTCGGCGTCGGCCGCGATCTGATCTCCCGGGCGCAGGATCAGGATGTCGCCGAGCACCACCGTGCGCATCGGCACCTCGTGCTCGGTGGCGTCGCGCAGCACCCGGGCCAGCGGCGCGTCGAGCACAGCGAGCCGGTCGAGGGTGCGCTTGGCGCGGAACTCCTGGCCGACCCCGATGAACGCGTTCGCGATGGCCGTGAAGCCGAACAAGGCGTCCCGCCACTGCCCGAGCAGCAGGAGCAACAAGAAGGCGCCCACCACGATGCCGTTGAACAGCGTGAACACGTTCTCCCGCACGATGCTCCACAGGCTGCGACTCGACCTGTCGCTGACGTGATTCGTCAGCCCTCGCTCGACGCGGTGGTCCACTTGGGCCGCCGTCAGCCCCGTGTCGACATGCCAGGCTCTGGCACGGACACCGGCGGCATCCGGCGAGGCGCCGAACGCGCGCGAGGCGGCTTGCGGCGCGCCGAAAGCCGGTGCTGCGGCGTCGCCGGCCGACGCGTGGTCCGCCTCGGCCACCGGCGCTCCCCTCTACGAGCATTCCTCCGGTGTCGATTCTGCACCGCGGCGGCCGACAGTGTCGAGCAGCGCCCGCGCCGGCCGATCCGGCTCGCGTCGGTCAACCCGGCTCGCGTCGCTGATCCGGCTCGCGTCGGCCGATCCGGCTCGCGTCGCTGACGGGATTACAGGAGAAATCGCCGCGGCCCCGGCGCGCCGCGCCACCCAGCACCGCGTGTCACGTATTTCTCCTGCAATAGCGCCCGATGGAGCCGGTTCAGTACAGCGCCCAGGAGCCGGTTCAGTACAGCGCCCAGCGGAGCCGGTTCAGTGCACGCCCGATGGAGCCGGTTCAGTGCACTGGCGCCAGCACCGGGCTGTTGTGATATGCGGCGATCAGCCACCTGCCGTCGCGCTTCTCGAAGACCCAGGTCGCGTTCACCTTCGCGGCGTCCGGTACCTCGGCCTGGTCCGGGAACAGGATGCCGGATTCGGTGACCACGATCGCGGCGTCCGTGCCGAGGAACCGGATGGCAAGTTGCTTGTTGCGGGTCGAAGTGCCCTTGAGCGGCCCTTCGAAGGCGAGAGCCATGCCGTCGCGGATCGCGTCACGGCCGGCGCGCAGCGAACCCGTCATAATGGCGGTCGCACCCTCTGCGTAATCGGCGACCATTCCGTCTGCGTCGCCGGCGTCCCACGCCTGGTACGAGTCGATCAGCACGGCCCGGATGGCGGCCTCGTCTTCTGCACGGATGTCTGACATCGGATTCTCCCTTGTGCTCGATTCGCAGGGTCGGTCCGGCGAATTCACGAATACATACCGGCAGGCCGGTCGGAACTCATCGTCCGCGACGAGAGAGCCGGCCCTCCCCACGCCCGTGCTGTTCGAATGCTCAGGAATCGAGCGCGACAGCCCCGTGCGCGCCGAGTTCGGCCGCCAGACCGAAAGACGTGAAGACCTCGGAGTCCTGGAACACCGAATTGCGGCTGATGCCTTCGGCGGTCACTGCAAAGACCTGGAGGGTGTGCAGCACGTACACGGCGCCGACGCGGCGATAGGCGGCGAATCCCGGCTGCCCATTGGCTGTGACCGCCTTCAACCGCCAATCGGTTCCGGCCTTCTCGAATACCCACTCCATGAACTGGCCGTACTTGCGGCGGCCGACGAACCAGTTGAGCATCGGTGGCATCTCCATCAGCACATCGTCGGTGAGCAGCCGCTTGAGACCATCGACGTCTGCGCGCTCGAACGCATCCATGTAGCGGTCGACCCAGGCACGCTGCTCGGCAGCGGAAGGTTCGCTGACGCGCTCCTGGCGCACCCCCTGTCCCTTCAGGCGGGCACGTGCCCGCTGCAGAGAACTGTTCACCGAAACAACGGTGGTGTCGAGGATCTCCGCTGTCTCGGCTGCGGAGAAGGTGAGAACGTCACGCAGGATCAGCGCACCACGCTGACGCGCGGAAAGATGCTGCAGGGCGGCGGCCAACGCCAAGCGCAAGGTGCTGCGATCGACGACGGTACCGGCGGGATCGCCTGCCTCCAACAAGGAGTCGGGAAAGGGCTGGAGCCACGCGACGTTCTCCCCCGGCACGAGCGGCCCGAGCGGGTCGGATGCGGCCACCAGCCCTGACGGCAACGGGCGGCGACCCCGCACCTCCAACGCGGTCAGGCAGACGTTGGTCGCGATGCGGTACAGCCAGGTGCGCAGCGAACTGCGCGTCGCGTCGTACTGATCCCGCGCCCGCCAGGCTCGCAGGAAGGTGTCTTGAACGAGGTCTTCGGCGTCGTGAGCCGAGCCGAGCATCCGATAGCAGTACGCGACCAGTTCCGGGCGGAACGGCTCGAGAAGGCGATCGAAGCCCTCTGCCCTCAGTCTCACGCCCGCTATGCCCTTCTCCGTCGGTTCACGACCACCGTAGCCGAGGGGGCGCGACCCGGCTCCGGTGCCGGCCCGGACCCGTTACCCGCGGCCACGCAGGTTCGCCAATTGCTGTTCGAACGGAACCACGAAGAGCTCGCCCGTGGCGGCCGTCAAGCGCGGTTCGACGGTATCGCCCGAAGCGCGCGGCGACGAGTAGCGCGCGACGAGCTCCGCGAACTCGTGCGCCGCACGGCCGATGCGCAGCATCAGGTCGCCGTCGCGCTCGCCTGCCGATCCCCAGTCTTCGGATGCCGCGTACACGGCCGTCGGCACCGTGCGCGCATGCAGGTAGGAGAACAGCGGGCGCAGCGCGTGCTCAAGCGCGAGCGAGTGACGCGCGCTGCCGCCCGTCGCGGCGAGAAGCACCGGTGTTCCGGCAAGCGCATCCGAGTCGAGCACGTCGAAGAACGACTTGAACAGCCCGTTGTACGACGCGTTGAAGATCGGCGTGACGACGATCAGGCCGTCGGCCGAGCTCACCGCATCGATCGCTTCGGCCAGCGCCGGCGACGGGAACCCGGTGACCAGGTTGTTCGCGATCGCGGCGGCATGGTCCCGCAACTCGATCGTCGTCACCTCGACGCCCTCGCCTTCCTCGACGAGGAAGGCCCTGCTCGCCTCGGCCAACCTGTCGGCGAGCAGCCGAGTCGATGAGGGCTGGCTGAGCCCGGCCGAGACGACCGTGATCCGTTTGGAGAACGAGTCGCTCATCGCGCCACCTCCGGGGCATCCACGCTCGAACCGTCGTGCGCCGACGCAGCCGCGTCCGTGTCGCCGGCCGAAGCCGGTTCACCCGAGCGCTCGGCGGCATCCCGAGCGGCGACGAGCGCCTCGTGCGTCGGACCGTCCGGAACCGCATCGGGCCGACCCTTCGCGAACTCGCGCCTCAGCACCGGCACGACCTCCTCGCCGAGGATGTCGAGCTGTTCGAGCACGGTCTGCAGGGGCAGCCCGGAATGATCCATCAGGAACAACTGCCTCTGGTAGTCGCCCGCCCAGTCCCGGAACGTCAGCGTCTTGTCGATGACCTGCTGCGGGCTGCCGACGGTGAGCGGGGTCTGCTCGGTGTACTCCTCCAGCGACGGCCCGTGTCCGTACACGGGAGCATTGTCGAAGTACGGCCGGAACTCGCGCACGGCATCCTGCGAGTTCTTGCGCATGAACACCTGGCCGCCGAGGCCGACGATGGCTTGGGCCGCCGTGCCGTGGCCGTAGTGCTCGAAGCGCTGCCGGTACAGCGCGATCAGGCGGGCGAAGTGCTCCTTGGGCCAGAAGATGTTGTTGGCGAAGAAGCCATCGCCGTAGTACGCGGCCTGCTCGGCGATCTCCGGCGAGCGGATCGAGCCGTGCCAGACGAAGGGTGCGACGTCAGCCAGCGGGCGCGGCGTCGAGGTGAAGCCCTGCAGCGGCGTGCGGAAGGTGCCCTGCCAATCGACCACATCGTTGCGCCACAGCTCGTGCAGCAACGCGTAGTTCTCGATCGCCAACGGGATGCCCTGGCGGATGTCCTTTCCGAACCAGGGATACACCGGCCCCGTGTTCCCGCGCCCCATCATCAGGTCGACCCTGCCGTTGGCGATGTGCTGCAGCATCGCGAAGTCCTCGGCGATCTTCACCGGGTCGTTCGTGGTGATCAGGGTAGTCGAGGTGGAGAGGATGATCCGCTCGGTCTTGGCAGCGATGTAGCCGAGCATCGTCGTGGGCGAGCTCGGCACGAACGGCGGGTTGTGGTGCTCGCCGGTGGCGAAAACGTCGAGCCCGACCTCCTCGGCCTTCTGCGCGATCGTCAACATCGCGTGAATGCGCTCGTGCTCGGTGGGAGTGCGGCCGGTCGTGGGGTCGGTCGTCACGTCGCCGACTGTGAAGATGCCGAATTGCATGGTCTTTCCGTCCTCGGTGTGTTTCATGCGTTTGCATGCAGTTGGAAGAACGGATGCGACCGACCGGGTATTCCCGGGAAGCGAGCGGGGGGGGTGGTGTGTGGGGCGCGCCGGGTCTATCGTGTGGGTAGACCAGGGGTTATGGGGGTGGTCACGCTGCAGCATGGGGAGTTGCCGCAGGCGCCGCAGTTCGGTGATAGCCGAGCGACGGGGTGGCGCCCGCTCCGCCTGCTGTTCGGCGGCCTCGCGCTCACCGGCGCACTTCTCACGTTCGCTGCCGTGTTCGGTTCCACCTCCGCTTCGGCCGAGGAGTCGTCGCACGACGGTCACTCCCCGCTCGGTTCCGCGACGAGTGCGGTGGCTGGCGCCGTGTCTGCCATCGACTCCCGTGTGGCAGATGTGCCGCATTCCGCGACTACGGCAGGGCAGGCAGCGGCCGCGCGGGTCGCCGCCGGGGTGCCCGTTGCGGCGCGCTCCGTGATCAGACGTTCGGCTGCCGTCACGGATGCCGTCGCCTCTGCCGTCGCGACTTCGCCGACCGCGTCTTCATCGGCCGGGTCGTCATTGGCCGGCCGTGTCGCCGCGACTCCACCGCTCGCGCGCGTCGTCGCGCCGATTGCTCGAGCGGTAGACACCGTGGTGAGCGCCGTTCCGGGCGCGACCGCGGTGCTGGGCGACCACCCGGTCTCGACCGTGACGGATCCTTTGACGGGAACAGTCGCCGCGGTGACCGGACTCGTCGTCGGCACGGTGAACGACGCCGTCACAACAGTGGGCACGAGCGGTTCGGCCAGCGCCGCCGGGTCAGGCACCGGGCCGGCCGACTGGACCGGTGATGGCGCCGGCGAACCTTCCGGCGACGGCACCGGCACCGGCACGGCCGCCCTGGGCGAGCGACTCTCTCTCGGCACCGGCGCATGGTCGAGTCTGGACAGCGTCGATCTGCGCAACGCCGCCGCGACGTGCCTGGAGTCCGGTTCGAGCGCGGTCACGATCGGCCGGGCACAACCGATGGCCGAACCGGGCGGCGCACCGGGCGGCTCACCGGGTGGCAGCCCTGGCGCACAGCCCGACTTCGCCTTGGCCCCCGGCGCGAGTTCCGGCAGCGGTTCCTCCGGCGCGGCCGGCCCGATCGTGAGCGCCGACACGACCGGTGCTGACATCGCCGCGCCCGTCGGCGCGCGCCTTTCCCGGCTTCCGCAGAGCGACCCGGTCCCTTCTGCTCCGACCGCCGATCACGACAGCTCTCCCGACTGAGTAGGTCGACTCTGCCCTGACATGGGCAGAACGCGACATGCGTCTCGAATCCGAGGCGCCAACTACTCGAACAAGGAGAACTCATGAACAAGATCGTGTCGAGGGGACTGTGGTTCACAGTCATACTCGGCGGCCTCTCGCTCGCCGGAGTCGGCGCAGCGAACGCGGCGGAAACCCACGGGAATGACGGAGCAGCATCCGGAAACCAAGCGGGCGTTTCGCTGAACCTCCCGGTCACGCTAGACGGAAACGGCATCAGCGTGCTCGGTGATTCGCACAGTTCATCCGCCTCGACGGGCTCGAGCGCACCGGCATCCGGCACCTCGGGATCCTCGACCACGTCGGGCGATCACAGCATCGCAGGCGGCAATCAGGTGCCGGTTCGCGCGAGCGCTCCGGTCACGTTGAGCGGAAACGCCGTCAATCTGGTGGGCGGCTCGCACAGCTCCGCTGCGGGCACCTCGAGCGGGTCGTCTTCCGACGGCGGGTCGGCGTCGACCGCATCGGGTTCGACGACGTCGGGCACTCACGCCATCGCGAGTGGCAGCCAGGTGCTCGGCGGCGTCTCGGCCCCCGTCGCGGCGGGCGGCAACGCGGTCAGTGTCGTCGGCGATTCCAGCAGTTCCCAGCCGCAGACGGCGGCCACGGCGGCGCCGGGAAGCGGCTCGAGCGGTGCGACGACCAGTGGGAACGACAGCACCCTCGGAGGTACCGTCGCACGGCTCGGAGTCAGCGCGCCGGTCACCAC
Organism: Humibacter sp.; assembly: GCA_035564555.1. Lineage (GTDB taxonomy): Bacteria > Actinomycetota > Actinomycetes > Actinomycetales > Microbacteriaceae > DATMTS01. The sequence goes on along the minus strand of DATMTS010000014.1, from coordinate 41,327 downwards.
AGGCGGCAATGCCGTCAGCGTGGTCGGCGACTCGACCTCCGCCGGGCCGGCGACCACGCCAGGCACGGGGGGAACGGATGCCGCGGGCGCGTCGACCAGCGGTGACAGCGCGCTCTTCGGCGGTCTGCTGGCCCCGATCGGAGCGAACGCCCCGGTGTCTGCCGACGGCAACGCCATCAGCGTGATCGGCGACGCTGGTACCACCGGAGCGCAGGCATCGGTTCCCACGTCGCCCAGCGCACCCACGTCGCCGAGCGCTCCGGCATCGCCTAGCGCTCCGATATCGCCTAGCGCTCCAACCTCGCCCAGCGCGTCGGGTTCGCCGGCCGTGGTCGGGACGTCGGGCCGCTCAGCCGTGCAGCCAGCCGCATCCATCGTGGCGCTGCCGGGGAAGGCGACCGCCTTGGCGTCGAGCGGAGGCCTCGCCGACACCGGTTCCGACCCGGTCGGGCCGGGCGGCATCGCGGCGATCCTGTTGCTGGGCGGGGCGATGCTCGTGCTCGCCGTGCGTCGACCGAGGTCGCGGGCCTAGCCGCCCGGGTCGTCCGGAGCCGGGGACGCCGCGCACCTCGTGCGGCGCTCCCGGCCCGGGCGACGATCAGGAGTTGAGCACCGAGAGCACGTTGCCCGCGGGGTCGCGGAACCACGCGATGTCCGGGCCCTGCCCGGTCGCACTACCGCGCGCGATGCCCTTCTCATCAGTGTGCAGTCCGTCGTAGATCTTCGTGACGACGCCGCGGCCGTTGAGTTCGTCGACAGCCGCCTCGACGTCATCGACGACGAGGTTGAGAATCGTGAACGTCGCCGGTTGGTGGTCGTCTTTCGGATACACGAAGACGCGCGCGCCGCCCGGAAGCTCCAGGTCGAGCGCACCCATGGCGTTCTTCTGCACGCTCAGGCCGAGCGTGGTGCCGTAGAACTCGATCGCCGCATCGATGTCGTCGACGCTGAATCCGCTGAAGGCGTGCGTTGGCGCGAACATGGCGCTCCTCCTCATTGAATGCACGTGCGTCGATCGGCGCACGTCTGCACCCTACGCAGGAACCGGGTGCGCGTCCACAGCTGCAGAGCTAGGCTCCGAGGAATGGTCGAGCATCGTCGCCGTCGCGTTCGCGTCGGGATCTCCGGATGGGTGTATCCCCGGTGGCGCGGAAGCTTCTACCCACCGGGGCTGCGACAACGGGACGAGCTTGCGTATGCCTCGCAACGGCTCGACGCGATCGAGATCAACGGGGCACGTTCTACTCCTTGCAGAGCGCCGATTCGTTCCGTCGCTGGCGCGATGCGGCCCCGGAGGGATTCGTGTTCGCGGTGAAAGGGCATCGGCAGGCGACCCATTTCAGGAGGCTCGTCGGCGCCACGGCGTCCATCGCGGACTTCTTCTCGTCCGGCGTGCTCGCGCTCGGCGACAAGCTGGGGCCGGTGCTCTGGCAGACTCCGCCGAACCTGCGCTTCGACGCGCGGATTCTCGACGCCTTCCTCGGCGCCCTGCCGCACTCGACGGCCGAAGCCGCCGCGCTGATCGGCCGGCACGGCCGCCTCGAGTCCAGCCGCCGCTGGCTTCCCGCGAATGAGAATCACCGCATCAGGCATGCCTTCGAGGTGCGGCACGAGAGCTTTCTCGATCCGTCGTTCGCCGAGATCCTGCGCCGTCACCGCGTCGCGGCCGTGGTCGCCGACACGGCGGGGCGCTACCCTCGCATCCGCGAGGTGACCGCCGACCATGTGTACGTGCGACTCCATGGGGACTCCGAGTTGTACGCCAGCGGCTACGGCGAGAAGGCGTTGCGGGAGTGGGCGGATGCCGCGGGCGGCTGGGCAGACGGGTCCGCCTGCCCCGACCACGTGGGCCGCGACGTGTACGTCTTCTTCGACAACGACGTGAAGGTGCGCGCGCCATACGACGCGATGCGATTGCGGGAAATGCTGACTGAATCGACCACGACACTGTAGAAGCCGAGCTGTGCGGTTGTCGGTGGTGCGGGTTAGCGTGTCGGCATCGGACAGGAAGTAAGGACAGCACAATGGACTGGAAGATCGAACTCGTCGCCATCCCCGTCACTGACGTAGACCGGGCGAAGGCCTTCTACGTCGACCAGGTCGGCTTCCACGCCGACCACGACCACAAAGTCAATGATCAATTGCGCTTCGTGCAGTTGACTCCGCCCGGCTCCGCTTGCTCGATCGTGCTCGGCGAGGGCGTGACCGAGATGGCTCCCGGCTCCCAGAAGGGCGTTCAGATCGTCGTGCCGGATGCAGACGAGGCGCGTGCGCACCTGGTCGGCAACGGGGTCGACGCAAGCGAGGTCGATGACCAGCCTTGGGGTCGATTCGTCTACTTCGCCGACCCCGATGGCAACACCTGGTCTCTTCAGCAGTTGCCGCCGCGCGACTGAGTCGCGAAGCTCCAGTGCCGCCCGTTCCCCCCTCGACCCGCCGCGTCGCGCGGCGTAGCCTTAATCCGGTGAAGGGGGCGAGAAATCCATGCAAGCAACGGTGGGTGAACGCATTGTGATCCGCGGCAAGACCGTGGAGGTTCCGGATCGACACGGCGAGATCGTCGAGGTACGGGGACCGGATGGCACACCGCCCTACCTGGTGCGGTTCGATGACGGGCACGAGACGCTCGTGTTCCCCGGCACCGACACCTCTGTGGAGCACGCTGCGGCCGAGTAGACCAAACCGCACGCCGAGCGCCCTGCGCGCTCACTCACGCAGATCGAGCCAGCGCACCTGATCGGCGGTGAGGGTGATGCCCAACCCCGCCATGGACGTGCGGGCCTCCTCGATCGTGCGCGGGCCGATCAGCGGGAAGGTCGGGAAGGGCTGCGCCAGCACATATGCCAGCGCGACCGCGGTGGGCGCGACGCCGAGTTCGCCGGCCAGCGACCGTGCGCGTTCGAGGCGCTCGAAGTTCTCGTCGCTGTAGTAGCAACGCACGAGTTCGTCGTCTTCGGTGTTCGCCCGGTCGGCGCGCGCGAAGAACCCTCGCGCCTGCGAGGACCAGGGCAGCAGCGGTGTCCCGGTGCGCTCCAGCCACTCACGGTCGGCAGGATCGGTGAGGTGTTCGCATCCCGCCCACGGAACATCCAGCGCGTGCGCGAGTCCGAAGTGGTCGCTGAGCGCTGCGAATCCCTGGCGGCCATTGGCCGCTGCGTACGTGTTTGCCGCCTCGAATCGTTCGATCGTCCAGTTCGAGCCTCCGAAGGCGCGCACCCGTCCCGCCTTCACCTGCTCGTCGAGCACATCGACGAACTCCCCCACCGGGATGTCGAGGTTGTCGCGGTGCATCAGATACAGGTCGACGTGGTCAGTCTGCAGCCGCTCCAGCGTCGTCTCCAGTTGGCGCACGATCGATTCCGGGTCGCAGTGCGGCGTGTGCGCTCCCTTGCCGATGATGACGACGTCGTCGCGGATGCCGCGATTCGCGGTCCACTGCCCCAGCAGGCGCTCCATCTGGCCGCCGCCGTAGATGTATGCCGTGTCGAACGCGTTGCCGCCACGCTCGACGAAGTCGTCGAACATCGCGGAGGCGTGGCCCAGTGTGGTCTGGTTGTCGCAACCCATCACGAGTCGAGAGACCGGCTTGTCGATGCCGGCGATCGATCCGTACGGCATCGAGGCGTCGGCCCGGCGGCGAAGCGGCGTGCCGGTGAAGGTCGGGATGTACGCATCGTCGGCCTCGAACGGAAAACGCAGCCCGAGCCGCTCGCGCCACAGGTCGAGCGTGCGTGCATTGCCCAGGGTGTCGGCCCAGCCCATCTGCGGGCTCTGGCCGTCGCCGGCGTACCGAGCGACGGCATCCGCCTGCAATGCGTACTGGAAGGCCGCAGGGATCCGGATGCTCTCCGCCTCGGCTCCGACGCGACGGACCTCGATCGTCGACCCGGTCTCGACGCTCGGAAGCCAGGGCTCCATCACCGTCACGCGGCCTGCCGATCCATAGACCACGACACGGTTCTCGTCTTGGACGCGCACCCCGCTCGAGACGTGCGCCGTGATGCCGCTCGGGAAGACCAGGGATGCGGTCGCCCACTCGTCGACTCCGGTCGAACCGATCGTGCCGTTGCCGGTGACCGAGACGGGGTCGGCGAACGGTGCGTCGGTCGCTGCACCGGCCACCAGCCGAGCGACCGAGACCGGATACCCGCCGACATCCAGGATGCCGCCGCCTGCGAGGTCGGCGTTCATCAGCCGGTGCTCAGCGGGCAGGTCTGCGGCGAACGAGAATGAGGCTTCGATGTGTTGCACGGTTCCGATCGCGCCGGAGCGGATGATCTCGACCAGGCGCGCGGTCTGGGGGTGGAAGCGGTACATGAACCCCTCGGCGAAGTAGCGGCCCGCACGGCGGGCGGCGTCGACGACCACCATCGCGCCGGCATGGTCGACCGAAAGCGGCTTCTCGCAGATCACATGCTTGCCGGCTTCGAGGGCACGGATCGCCAAGGAGACGTGGGTGGTGTGCACGGTTGCGATGTAGACGGCGTCGAGCTCCGGGTCGGCGAAGAGGGCGTCGTAGTCGGCGAGCACTCGCACTTCATGCCCGACCGAGGAGTATTCGGCGGCGAATGAGCGTGCGCGGTCCTGATCGCGGCTGGCGACGGCGACGAGGGTCCCGGTCGCGCTGTGCGCCAGTTGATCGGCGAAGCGGTGCGCGATCCCGCCCGGTCCCGCAATGCCCCACCGCACGTGTTCCATCGTCATCTCCTGCTCCTCCGCTCGATTCGGCTCAACCCGCGTGCCGCATCCGTCGGCACCGTGAACGTTCACGGACGAGACTATCAGTAGCATTCGACTATGACTACTCCCGGCCCCCGGCATGCGACCATCATCGATGTCGCGCGCGCTGCCGGGGTCTCCAGGCAGACGGTCACGCGGGCGTTGAACGGCCTGCCCGACATCAGTTCCGCCACCCGGCAACGGGTGATCGAGGCGGCTAAGAACCTCAACTACCGGCCGAACAGGGCGGCTCAGAACCTCGTGAAGGGGCGCGAGGTCGTCGTCGGGCTCGTCGTCAGCGATTTGCGCAATCCGTACTACCCCGAGCTCGCTTCGGCGTTCACCCGACTCGCGGCCGACCGCGACTGGGGCGTGATGCTTTGCGATTTGGGGCCCGGGGTCGCCAGCGCGCATTCACGGATGCGCGCGCTCAGCCGTCGCGTGGACGCCGTGGTCGGCACTCACCTGGGCGTCTCCGATTGGGGCGAACTGCTCGCCGATGTGCCCACGGTCAGCCTGGACGTCGACGTCGCCAGCCCGGGACACGCTCTCGTGCGCATCGACTACCGGGAGGGCATCCGTGCCGCGCTCGATCATCTGACTGCCCGTGGCCGCCGCCGGATCGCCATGATCGACTCGATCGGCGGCGTGAGCGACCGCAGACGGATCTATCGCGAGTACTTGCACGAACACGCGCTGCCCTGGTCACCGGCGTCGGAGTTCGAGTCGGCTCAGACGCATCAGGGCGGAATCGCGGCGGCAGATGCGCTTCGTCTGGCCGCCCCGCAGGCCGATGCCGCGCTGGTCTTCAATGACGTGATGGCCGTCGGCCTGCTCAAAGGCCTGGCGCGGGCGGGCGTCGCCGTGCCCCGGTCGGTCGCGGTGGTCGGCATCGACGGGTTGGACATCGGCGCACTGGTGACCCCTGAACTCACGACGGTCGCTCTGGACAAGACGGAAGTGGCGCGCGCGGCGCTCGAACTCGTCGAGGTGCTGTTGAGTGGGAGCACCGTCGAGCCTGCCGTTCGCAGCGTCGCGCACACGCTCGTCGTGCGCGACTCGGCATAACCGGTAGGCCTCACCCGGAGTTGCGGGGTGGCACTGCCGAAACGGCAGCGCGACCGAACACTCCGCGCTTTCTCAGGCGACGTGGAACGGCGATTTCGGCGTCATTCCTGGGTTGCCGCGTTCCGGCCGCCGCCGGCTCCCCGATGTCGTCTTGCAAAGTCGAGTCGGCGGCGGTACCGTCACGCCGTGCAATAAACACACTTCTGAGTGTTTATAACGCCTATAGTTGGACACTAGCTCGAAGGTGAGAGTAGAGAATGACTGTTTCAGATCGCAGCGTTGAGCTGCCCAATGCGTTACCCGAGACGACCGCGACCCAGGTGCCGCTTCGCAAGCTGCAACGATCGATGGGAGCCCGGCATCTCGTGATGATCGCGCTCGGCGGTGTGATCGGTTCTGGACTGTTCCTGAGCTCCGGATACACCATCAACCAGGCGGGTCCACTCGGAGCGGTCATCGCCTACGCGGTGGGCGCCGTCGTCGTCTACCTGGTGATGGCCTGCCTCGGCGAGTTGGCGGTCGCCTACCCGGTGTCCGGCGCATTCCACATCTATGCCGCCCGCTCGATCAACCCGGCGACCGGCTTCACGACGGCGTGGCTGTACTGGCTGTGCTGGGTCGTCGCCCTCGGCTCCGAGTTCACGGCCGCCGGCATCCTCATGCAGCGCTGGTTTCCGCACGTCGACGTCTGGATCTGGTGCCTGATCTTCGCGGGTGTTCTTTTCGGGGTCAACGCCATCTCGGCGCGCGTCTTCGGCGAGACCGAATTCTGGTTCTCGATGATCAAGGTCGCCGCTATCGTGGCGCTCATCGTGCTGGGCGGAGCGGCGATCTTCGGCCTCGCACCGTTCTCGACCGAACATCACGCCCCGGTCTTCTTCAGCAACTTCGCAACGCCTCACGGATTGTTCCCGACCGGCATCAGCGGCATCTTCGTCACCTCGCTCGCGGTGTTCTACGCGTTCAGCGGGTCGGAACTCGTCGGAGTCGCCGCAGGCGAGACGAAAGACCCCTCGCGCAACATTCCGCGCGCGCTGCGCTCCACCGTGCTGCGGCTCGTGATCTTCTTCATCGGCGCCATCGCCGTCATCGCAGCGATCGTCCCTTATCAGAAGTCGGGCGTGACGCAGAGCCCGTTCGTCGCCGTCTTCGACTATGTCGGCATTCCTTACGCGGCCGACGTCATGAATTTCGTCATCATCACCGCCCTGCTCTCTGCGGGCAACAGCGGCCTCTTCTCCTGCGCCCGCATGCTGTTCTCACTCTCGCGCGAAGGCCACGGTCCTCGAGCGTTCACCAAGCTCACGCGCCGCGGCATCCCGCTGGTCGCGCTGTCGGTGAGCATGATCGGCGGGCTGGCCTCGCTGCTGTCCAGCGTGATCGCAGCCCAGACCGTCTATCTGCTGCTCGTCTCGGTCGCCGGCTTCGCCGTCGTCGCCGTCTGGATGTCGATCGTCGCCGCACAGTTCTTCCACCGGCGCGCGTTCGTGCGAGCGGGCGGAGACGTGAAGACGCTGGCCTACCGAACGCCGTTCTACCCTCTCGTGCCGATCCTGGCGTTCGTGCTCCTGCTCATCTCGGTCGTCGCGATCGCGTTCGATCCTAATCAGATCGCGGCACTCTACTTCGGCATCCCGTTCGTCGTCGCCTGTTACCTCTTCTTCTGGATTCGATACGGACGGAAGGCAACGTCCGCCGTGCCCGACGCTCTCGTCATGAACCCGGCCGAAGCCGTGGAGACCGACCCGAGCACGCAAGCCTGACCTGCCGACCCGCGCGGAGAATAGGATCGCACGGCCGCCGACAGTGACAAGGTGAAACCATGCAGCCGCACTCTTCACTCATGCAAGGCCTCACCCTCCTCGAGGCGGCTTCCCAGCGAGAGCGCTCCGGTCGAACGGGGTTCAGCGTTTCCCGCCTGGCCGACAACATCGGCCTGGAACGTAGCCGGGCGTCGCGATTGACGCAAGAACTGAGAGCTTTGCGGTTCCTCGAGTTAGACGAAGCGCAGGCACTTCGACCGAGCTCCGGGTACTTTTCGATCGCGGCGACGAGGAACCATCCATGGCTCCGGCCGGCCCGCTCGGAGCTTCGGCGCCTTGCCGCCCGGTTCCAGGTCAGTGCCCGTATCTCTGCTCGCGACGGCGCCGGAGCCCTTCTTCTTCGATTCGAGACCGGGGTCGGGGTCTCGGATGTCTCGGTTCGGCCAGGCATGACGACACCCGTCTGGTGCACAGGCGCCGGCCGAGCACTGCTCTGGGACCTCGACGATGCCTCCATCGAGGCTCTGCTCGCCGACGTCGTCTTCGTAGGCGTCGGCGGGCCCCGGGCGGCGCACTCGAGCGCTGAGGTGCTCGAGTTGGTCCGCCGGGATCGCGCGGCCGGTCATGCGACCGCGGTCGAAGAGTTCGAGCAAGGATTCTGCGAACTCGCCTTGCCCCTGCTCGACGCGGCCGAAGCCGTCGTCGCCTCGCTCAGCATCGTGACCGACGAGCTCTCGACGGCCGCACACCCGGTGATGATGCACGAGCTCGAGGCGGCCCGCCGAAGGATCGAGCCGCTCCTCGCCGGCTGACCGTTCGGATCAGCTCGAGCTTTCCCTCCAGCCGAGCATGGTGGAGAGCGTGGCCGCGGCGTTCGCGCACTCCCGACCCAGCTCGGTGGTGCGCTCGACCAGTTCTCGACGCACCCCGACGATCTGCAGTGCCGCGATGCTCTCGCCGCGGAAGTCGCGGACGGGAGCGGCGACCGAGTAGAGCCCGGGCTCCGCCTCTTGATCGACGATCGAGTATCCCCGGTCCCGGGCATCCCGGAGTCGCTTCAAGAACTCCTCGACGCCGGGCGCGGCATTGGGTCCGCTGGAGGTGAAGTCGGTGCGGGCGAAGACCGCACGCACCTCGTCATCGTCGGCATCCCACAACACGGCCTGCCCCGCGTCGCTACAGAAGGCCGGAAAGGCTCGGCCGACCCACGAGCCGATGAGCCTGGTGCGCTTCGGCACGCTCTCGGCGATGGTGATCGTGCTGTCTCCCTGAAGACATCCGAGGAAAGCCGCCTCACCGGTGTCAGCGGAGAGCGACTCGAGCACGGTGAGCCCGTCTTCTCGGAGCCGACGCGCCGAAAGCGCCTGGGCCTGGGCGTACCAGCCCCAGCCGAGTTGGTAGAAGGCGCCGTCGCGAACGGCCAGTCCGGTGTCGGCGAGGAACTTGAGCGTCCGCGAAACCTGCGACCGTTCGCGGTGCAGAGTCGCCACGACATCGCTCACCTTGGCCCGATGCGGCGGCTCGGCGGTCAGATCGGCGAGGGCCCCGAGTATCTCCAGCCCGCGGCCCATGCTCGATCGTCGGTCCACACGGTCGAGTTTACCGACGACCTCCTGACCACCGATCAGTGGATCGCGAACACTCGTGCGGGAAATCCGCTGCCTCGGAGGGGCTTCGGCCAACTCGCCACGACCAACGCGTTCGCCTCGGGCACCTCGTCGAGACGAGCAAGCAGTTCGATCTGCCACCTGTCCCGGCCCAACAGGTATCGCTCGAGACCCAGGTCACCTCGGGAGGTCGCCACTCCCGGATCGGTGTCGGTCTGCTCATGGCCGGCGCCCGCGATGTTCCGTTCCTCGATGAGGAACTCGAGCACCTCGCTGCTCCAACCGGGAGTGTGACTGACTCCTTCGGCATCCCTGTTCGCCATGGACTCGCCGTCGGGCCACCTCTTCCACCAGTCGGTGCGCAGCGCCACGAACGAACGCTCGGGTATGCGGCCGTTCCGGCGTTCCCAGTCATGCACGTCCTCGAGCGCGGGGGTCGCATCCGGATCGCATGCCACCCGGCCGCTGATGTCGAGGACGACGAGCGGAAGGATCATCTCGCTGACCGGAAGCTGGTCCACGGTGCGCCCGCCCTCGCTGAAGTGAGCGGGTGGATCGATGTGCGTGCCCCACTGACCGATGATCGTGAATCGGTGCGTGGTGAAGCCGTCGCCCCGTTCCAACGAGAAGAGCTCCTCCTTCTCCTCATCGGGGAAGGCCTCGAAGTGCGGCTGCCCGGCGTGAAACGCGTGCGTCAGATCGGTGAAGGTACGGTCGGAGAGCAAGGTGATGCCGGCGTTCCACAGATCGTGCCGGACGTCGGGCACGACGGCGCTCATTCTCGCACTCCCGCCGCGTCGGCCAGCGCGGGTGGCACGAGCTGAACGATCTCGGTCAGTTCGATGACCGGCACCTCCCAGGGGTGCGCGGACACCAGCGCCTCCAAGATCTCGTCGAGCCGCGAATCCGGAAGATCCGGATTCAAGTAGGTGGTGAGCACGAGCGTGGGCGAGACGCTTCGTTGACCGGGGGTGCCCATGGTCGCGTTCGCTCCGTTTCCGACGACGAAGGATTCGTACCCGAGTGTGAACTCGACGACGTCGGTGTAGGTTCCGAAGTCGCCCAGTTCCGGTGTGCCCTGGATGACCTCGGTGAGTGCCGCCAGCTCCTTGCCCGAATAAACCGAGCCGGTGCTGTCGCCGACGAACCTCTCGAAGGTCTCGGCGGTCATCGGCCAGTGCACCCGAAGTTTGTGCCGTCGTGATTTCTCTAGGCGCATCGTCGCTCCTTGCTCGCATCTGTGCAATATGAACACAACCAAATGCTATTGTCACACATTCGTGAAGCTTGCAGGCCCGGGACTCACACCGTGAGCATCGACGAGAGCGGGCGGACGATCGATACGTCATGCACCCCGACCTGTCGGCGGAAGAAGCTCTCGATCTGAATGACCCGCTCCTCCGACGCCACTCGCACGCGAAGGAGCAGGTCGAACGCGCCGTCCGCCACATCGCAGCTGATCACCTCGGGCACGCCGCGCAGGCTCCGCAAGACGTCTTTGCCGCTCATCGATCTGCTGCGCTGGATGAAGATCAGCAGCATGATCGGCTGCTCATCGGGATCCGGGAAGCCCCTGACGGCCCGGTACCCGAGGATGTGACCGGCCGAGGTCAGGCGGCGGATGCGTTCCTCGCAGCCGACAGGGGTCTCGCCCGTGCGGGCCGCGAGCATCGCCGTGCTCGTTCTCGCGTCTCGCTCGAGAAGATCGAGCAACAGTCGGTCGGTCGAGTCGAATTCACGGCGCATGATGCCTCCCTGGATCGGTCTGTGGATGCCAGTAAAACCGCTGAAGGCGCGGCCGCGGGCGGTTGCTGACATTTCGGCACAGCGGCGACCGGATCATCCATCCGGCGGAGCGGAATGACAGCAGCGCGCCGACATGGGTCGACCTGAAGATTGAGATGTCCCCGCGACCTGACGAATTGGAGATCACCGTGGATCGTTACGACCTGGCGCTTATCGGCTTCGGAGGCGTGAATCGCGCACTGGCTGAGCTCATCCGCGATCGGGGTGATGAACTGGCTGCAGAGCTCGGATTCGCCCTTCGCGTCGTCGCCATCACCGACCTGCGATTCGGCTCTCTGATGCGGGAGGGTGGCATCGACCTGTCAGAGGTGCTCAGCATGCGACCGGCCGAGACGTTCGCCGCGCTGCCGGGAGGCAACGCCGATCCTCGCAACGAACACGTCATCCGGTCCTCCACAGCCGACATCGTCGTCGAGGCGACGTTCACCAACCCGGTCGACGGCGAGCCCGCGGCCTCGCACGTGCGGTGGGCGCTGGAAAGCGGCAAGCACGTCACAACGACCAACAAGGGGCCGGTCGCGCTGGCCGGCAGCGCGCTCAAGAAGCTGGCGGCCGACAACGGCGTGTGCTTCGAATATGAAGGATCCGTGCTCAGCGGCACGCCGATCATCCGGTTCGCCAAGCAGTTGTTCGGCGGAAATCAGCTGAACCGCGTCGAAGGAGTGCTCAACGGCACGAGCAACTACGTGCTGGGGCGCATGGAGGACGGCCTGAGCCTGTCCGAAGCGGTCGAAGAGGCCCAGCATCTCGGTTTCGCAGAAGCCGACCCGACCGCCGACATCGAGGGCTCCGACGTTCAACTCAAGGTCGTCATCCTTGCCAACGAGCTGCTCGGCGGACACCTCAGGACCGACGACGTGCAGCGGATGGGAATCTCCGTGGTTTCGCCGGAGGACATCGCGAAGGCAGCGACGGAGGGAAAACGCTGGAAATTGATCGGCTCTGCAACCCGCAGCCCGGACGGAACCGTCGTCGGCCGTGTTTCCCCGCAGGCCGTTGCCGCCTCTCATCCCCTGCACGGAATCTCCGGGCCGACAAACGCGGTCAGCTACCACACGGAGCTTCTGGGCGAGGTGACCGTGTCGGGTCCGGGTGCAGGTCGCACAGAGACGGCCTACGCGCTGTTGTCCGATCTGATCGCGATCCACAACTCGGTGCGTGCTCCGCGTCTGGTGGCGACCGATGTCTGAGTCGGCGCTCATGGCTCCAGACCTGCGCACGACGGTGCAGCCCCTCACCGTTCACAACCCCTTCACCGGCGCTGAGATCGGCAGGATCGCGCAAACGCATCCCGACGAGATCCCGCGCGTGATCGATCGTGCGAAACTCGGCTTCGACCTCTCCCGAAGGCTGTCGCGCTTCGCCCGTCACCAGATCCTCAGCCGGGCCGCAGCACTGCTGGAGAGCCGCCAGGAGGAGGTCGCCCGCCTGATCGTCAGCGAAGCAGGCAAGACGATCCGCCAGGCCCGCAAAGAGGTGGGACGGGCGACCAACACCCTCTCGCTCTCTGCTGAGGCCGCCCGCTCGAACGCGGGCGAGGTCATCCCCTTCGACGCCTTCGAGGGTTCCGAGAACCGGAAGGGATGGTTCACGCGTGAGCCGCTCGGAATCGTCGCGGCGATTACCCCATACAACGACGCCCTCAACCTGGTCGCGCACAAGCTCGGACCTGCGATCGCCGCCGGGAACTCGGTCATACTCAAGCCCTCTCAGCAGACGCCCTTGACCGCTGCGCTGCTCGTCGACACGTTGATCGAGGCCGGTCTACCGGATGAGATCGTCACTATCGTCTGCGGCGGAAGATCGGTCGCGCAGGCCGTTATTACTTCCCGCGACGTCAGGATGGTCTCATTCACCGGAGGGTTCGCCACGGGTGAAGCCATCGCCAGGGGCGCCGGGCTCAAGCGGATGTCGATGGAGCTGGGCGGAAATGCGCCCGTCGTCGTGTTCGACGACGCGAACGTCGCTGCCGCGGTGGACGCGTGCGTGTCGGGAGGATTCTGGGCCGCCGGCCAGAATTGTGTGAGCGCTCAGCGCATCCTGATCCACCGTCGGGTCTATGACGCCTTCCGAGACCAGTTCGTCGCGGCCTGCGCAACGCTGCGGGTGGGCGATCCCAGCGCCGAGACCACCGATGTGGGCCCGATGATCACCCGCGAATCGGCGCTCCGGGCCAAGAGACTCGTCGATGACGCCGTCGCCGCCGGCGCCACCCTGCTGTTCGGGAGTCGGCTGGATCGATCGCTGTTCTCGCCGGCAGTGCTCGAGACCGTGCCGCTCTCGTGCGAGGTCTGGGCCGACGAAGCCTTCGCGCCGATCGTCGTGCTGCACGCGTTCGACACCGAGGAAGAGGCGCTCGCGCTGGCGAACGAGATCGACTACAGCCTGCACGCCGCGGTCTTCACGAACGACCTGAATCGCGCGCTCCGGGTCTCAGCCGAGCTCGACGCCGGCGGGGTCATGATCAACGACTCGTCCGACTACCGCATCGACAGCATGCCGTTCGGCGGATCCAAGTACGGCAGCATGGGTCGCGAGGGCGTGCGGTTCGCCTTCGAGGAGATGACCCAGCCCAAAGTCGTCTGCGTCAACGTATGAGCACCGCACCGGCGTATCGGATCGAAGCCGACTCTCTCGGGGAGGTGCGTGTTCCCGCGCAGGCGTACTGGGGGGTGCACACGTTCCGGGCCATCGAGAACTTTCCGATCAGCGGAACCCCGATCTCACGGCATCCCTCGCTCGTCGAGGCGCTCGCGACCGTGAAGCAGGCGGCCGCGTCGGCCAATTACGAGTTGGGACTTCTGCCGCCGGCCACGGCGAGCGCGATCGTCTCGGCGTGCGAACGCATTCGCGCCGGGGAGTTGCGGGAGGAGTTCTGCGTCGACGTCGTGCAGGGCGGTGCCGGCACCAGCACCAACATGAACGCGAACGAGGTCATCGCCAACGCGGCGCTGGAACATCTCGGGCTGGGCCGGGGGCGTTACGACCGGCTCCATCCGATCAACGACGTCAATCGCAGCCAATCGACCAACGATGTCTATCCGACGGCGGTGAAGCTCGCGATCGTTGCGGCGTTCCGCCGCCTCCTGCCCGAGCTGGAATCGCTCGCGGCCGCATTCGAGGAGCGCGGCCGCGCCCACGCCGGTGTGCGGAAGATCGGGCGCACCCAGTTGCAAGACGCCGTACCGATGACCCTCGGGCAGGAGCTGACGGCCTTCGGAGTGGCGATCCGCGAAGACACGGTCAGGATTCGCGAAGTGATACCGCTGCTTCTCGAGTGCAGTCTCGGGGCGACAGCGATCGGAACCGGCATCACCGCCGATCCGGCATACCCCGAAGCCGCTCTGCGCCACCTGCGGCGTCTGACCGACCTGCCCATCCAACCGGCATCCGACCTCTTCGAGGCCACCTGGGACACGGGATCGTTCCTACATGCCTCGGGAATCCTGCGCAGGACGGCGATCAAGCTCTCGAAGATCAGCAACGATCTTCGGCTGCTCTCCAGCGGTCCGCAGGCGGGCTTCGGTGAGATCACGCTGCCATCGCGCCAAGCCGGGTCGTCGATCATGCCCGGGAAGGTGAACCCGGTGATCCCCGAAGTCGTCAATCAGGTCGCCTTCGCCATCGTCGGCGCCGATGTCTCGATCGCGTTCGCTTCCGAGGCCGGACAGCTCCAACTCAACGCCTTCGAACCGATCATCGCCCATTCGCTGCTGCAGAGCATCGGATGGCTGACGAACGGAGTGCGAGTGCTGCGCGACCTCTGCGTCAGCGGCATCGAGGCGAACCGTGAGCTTCTCGCGGAGCGGGCCGCGACCTCGATCGGCGCGATCACATCCCTCGTGCCCGAGATCGGTTACGACACCGCGGCACGCGCGGCCGAACACGCTCTCGCCGAGGGGGTTCCGATCGGCGAAGCGGTGGCGCACGTCTCGGGTCTCACGAGGCGGGAGGCGGAACGGCTCCTCGCACTTTCGTGACAATCGAGAGTTTGCGGTACTATAAGCACACCTTAGTGCTATATACGCACGGTACGTCACCGAGACGGGGACGTTCTGCGGAGAAACGGATAGCGATGGCGCCGCGACATCTCGATGAGATCGACGAGCAACTGCTTGCAGAGCTCGTGAAGAACGCTCGGGTGTCGTTGGTGACGCTCGGCGAACGGGTGCACCTTTCACGCAATGCTGTTCGGCAGCGCGTGGAACGTATGGAGCGCGACGGCATCATCGGCGGCTACACCGTCACCCGGGGCAAGCGGAGCTCGGGCCCTCACCCGATCAGAGCCAACGTGTTCATTTATCGCACCGATCGGATGAGAGGCGATCGCGTGCTGGCCGCGGTCAGCGCGATGCCCGAGGTCGTGCGGTGCGACATCCTGTCGGGCGATTTCGACCTGCTGGTGACAATCGAGGCGGAATCGGCGGAACGGATGCAATCCATCTGGGAGCAGATCGCCGCGCTCCCCGAAGTCAAGAACACGATCACGTCGTTGACACTCGCCACCGTCTTCCAGCGCTAGCCGAGGTCGCCGGCCCTGCTCACCAGTCTTCGGCGGGTGCCTTCACGATCGTGACCGGCGCGGTGCTCCAGTGCGTGCCGTTGCCGTAGTGGCTCGAAGCCCAGGGGGATGCCCAGATCGCCTGCGCCGTCGCATCCGCCGACGTGCCGGCCGTCAGCCCCGCGACGATGTCCGGGTAGCCGCGCTGCAGATTCTCGGCGCAGTACTTGGCCGCGCTCACCAGATCGGAATAGCTGCCCAGCCCCGCTCCCCCGCCGGATCCGTACCCGTTGTTCAGCGGGTT
This sequence comes from Humibacter sp., assembly GCA_035564555.1. Taxonomy (GTDB): domain Bacteria; phylum Actinomycetota; class Actinomycetes; order Actinomycetales; family Microbacteriaceae; genus DATMTS01. The sequence goes on along the minus strand of DATMTS010000014.1, from coordinate 25,559 downwards.
GTTGCGGTTCCACCAGTCCTGCGGACCGTTCTCCTGGCGCATCCAGCGCAGCATCACGGTGACGTTCTGCTCGGTCTGCGGCCAGCCGCCGAACAACAGCACGAGCTTGGCCCAGTCTGCATTCGTGCCGTTCTCGCTGTAGGTCTGCACTCCGTCTTGCGTGCCCAGATCGTCGCGCGAGATCGCCGGCGCCGCCACGTTCGCGTCGACGTCGAGCGTCTGCGAGCCGAGGTGGCCGGCCGGCGCGTAGGATGCCGCTGCCGCTGCCGGACCGGTCGGTGCGATCGACACGCTCGCCACGATCGCCAGGACCGTCACGCCGATCGCGATGCGGTTCTGCAACGTGCGACCTGCGATCGCCGCGGGAAGCGCCTGCGGCGGCCGCGGCGGACGCACGACGGCGCGGCCCGCCGAGCGGCGGCCGTGCTGAGAACGTGCAGGGCGGGAAGGCATACCGTGTGAGGCTATCAAACGTCTCGAATCGGCGCCGCATGCGGCGGCATGCAGGAATTGCGTCGGGCCGAAGCGAGAAGGCGCAACGGGTGCTCCGGGTGGTGAGACCTTTGGGTCTGGTGCTGCTCATGCTTGCGAACAGAAAATAGCGTGTAGGCGGCATCCTGAGAGAAGATCCTGAGAGAAGAGGTGACTGATGAAGGCGATCGTGGTCACGGATCAGGCTGCGGGAACGGCCGGGATGAAGCTGGAGGAGCGGCCGGAGCCGAAGGCGGCGGTCAATGACGTCATCGTCCAGGTGCATTCATCGGGATTCACGCCCGGTGAGTTGACGTGGCCGGGTACCTGGAGCGATCGCGCCGGCCGCGATCGGACGCCGTCGATCCCCGGCCACGAACTGGCCGGCGTGGTCGAGGTGCTCGGGTACGGAACGAGGGGGCTGTCAGTCGGACAGCGAGTATTCGGGCTCACGGACTGGACGCGCGACGGAACCCTGGCGGAGTACGTGGCCGTAGAAGCGCGTAACCTTGCGCCGCTGCCAGGGGATGTCGACTTCACGGTTGGCGCGAGCCTGCCGATCTCGGGTCTTACGGCGTGGCAGGGGCTGTTCGTGCACGGCCGCTTCCGAATGGGGCAGAGCGTGCTCGTGCACGGCGCGGCCGGCGGCGTCGGCTCGATGGTGACCCAACTGGCCCGCGAAGCCGGCGCCTATCTCATCGGCACTGGGCGTGCCGCCGACCGGCAGACCGCGTTCGACTTCGGCGCGCACGAGTTCGTCGATCTCGACAACGACGTTCTGGAAGACGTCGGCGCAGTGGACCTGGTCTTCGACGTGATCGGCGGCGATGTCGGGAAACGATCGGTGGATCTGGTTCGACCGGGAGGAATGCTGGTGACCATCGCCGGGCCGCCCGCCGCACAGCCGACGGACGGCCTTGCCGTCGACTTCGTCGTCGAGGCGGATCGTGCACAGTCGGCTGAGATCGTCCAACGGGTGCGGGATGGACGCCTGCGGACGCACATCGGCGCCGTCGCGACGCTCGATGATGCTGTCGCCGCCTTCAACCCGACGGAGCGGGTCACCGGAAAGACGATCATCCGCGTTCGTCCCTAGGGATCGCGGATGCCTGACACCCCTGACGGGGTCCATCGAAGACAGTTGTGGAGGCGTTCGGATGAAGGCGATCGTGGTCACGGACAAGGCCGCGGGAAAGGCCGGCATGACGCTCACGGGGCGGCCCGAACCGGACGCGGCGAAGCTCGCCAGTCTTGAGGGCGCGAACTACGGGGACGTCATCGTAGAGGTGCACGCGTCGGGGTTCACGGGTAATGAACTGGAGTGGCCCTCGACCTGGGTCGATCGTCGTGGTCTCGACCGCACGCCGGTGATCCCGGGCCATGAGGTGGCCGGCGTCGTCACCGCCCTCGGCTACGGCACAACGGGCCTGTCGGTGGGACAGCGGGTGTTCGGCATCACTGACTGGACGCGCGACGGCACCCTGGCGGAGTACACCGTCGTCGAGGCACGAAACCTCGCACCGTTGCCGGGCGACGTCGACTTCACTGTCGGTGCGGGGATCGCGATGACGGGTTTGACGGCGTGGCAGGGCCTGTTCGAGCACGCCCGCCTTCGTCAGGGACAGAGCGTCCTGGTGCATGGTGCGGCCGGGGCAGTCGGCTCGATGGCGTCTCAGCTGGCCCGCGAGGCCGGCGCCTACGTCATCGGCACCGGACGCGCCTCCGGCCGTCGAACGGCGCTCGACTTCGGTGTGCACGAGTTCGTCGACCTCGATAACGACTCGCTCGAAGACATCGGCGCCGTCGACCTGGTCTTCGATGTGATCGGCGGAGACATCCAGAAGCGGTCAACGGGCCTGGTCAGAGCCGGCGGAACGCTGGTCACCGTCACGGGGCCGCCGCTGGCACGGCCCGCCGCGGGTCTGGCGATCGACTTCGTCGTCGTATCCGACCGCGCGCAGTTGGGCGAGGTCATCCAGCGGGTGCGGGATGGGCGGCTACGCACGAACATCGGCCAGATATCCGACCTGGATGATGCCGTTGCTGCTCTGGACCGGACCGTCAAAGGCAAGACGGTCATCCGCGTGCGGTCGTGAGGGAATCCGCGCTCTCGGACGAACACCCGGTCGAACAGTCAGGGAAGCGCCTCCGCTGACCGACGAAGCCGAAGCGGCCGTGCGGACGGCCGAACCGACACCCGGCCGGCGTCGATCTTCACGCTCCAGCTCGGTTCGGGTACGGTCGCCGGGCCCCGTTCGACAGCGCCGTCGCTGAGCCGGAATTCGCTGCCGTGCCACGGGCATTTCAGGCAACCACGGTCGTCGAGCGTGCCCTCGTCGAGCGGTCCTCCGGCGTGGGTGCAGACCGCGGACAGCGCTCGCACCGTGCCCTGCTGCTTGACCAGCACTACCGGAACGTCGCCGGCCCAGACGCGCAGCGGTGTGGCATCCTTCAGGTCCGATTCCGCGGCCACGTCCGTCCACTCGGAGGTCGGCTCTTGGAACGCAGTGTGGTTGACTCCGACGCCGCGGACCAGTGACAGGTGTCCCCCGAGATAGGCCGCGCTCACGGTGACACCGAGCGCGAGGGCGCTCAGCCGCACACCGAGTTCGCGGTTGCCCGCGCGTCGCGCCAACCACGAGGCGAGTTGCAGCGCGGTCGCGCTCGAATTCGCGACCGCGTGAAGCATGCCGACGCGCCGGGTTGCGCCCTGCGTGTCTGCCCAGTCGGATGCGCCGGCGGCGGCCGTCGGCACGGACGCGAGCACGCCGAGTGCGACCAGACGTCTGGCGGCGGAGGCGCCCTGTGCACCGGCGGACAGGTCGAGCACCGTCGCAGCCGCCCACGATCCGATCGGAACATCGGTCAGCACCGGGTGCAGTTGGTGACCCAGCCAGCTGCCGGAGAGCGCGTTCTTGATCGGTGTGCGCGCAGTCAGTGTGCCGACCCAGCGGGAGAGCGGCGCGGCGACGCGATCAAGCGCCGCCCAACGTTCAGTCGCCGTGATGACGCCCTGCGCAAGTTCGATCAGTCGTGCCATGCGGAACTCCTCCCACTGGGAACCACTTCGTTGTGCCTTCGGTCTAGCGCAGACACGACACGGCGTCAACGGAGTCGCGGTCGGGCGGTGCGACCTCGATCGAGCAGCGGTGCCTACCCGCCAAGCACCCAGGGCCCGTTGGCGGCGCCCGGTGTCTGATTGCGGCTGTACCAACGAGCGGTGTAGGTGTGGCCGTTGTAGGAAGCCACGTCGCCGGCCTGGAAGATCCGGCTCGCGGTCCAGATGGCGGTGCCGTCTTCGGTCATCGCCATGTGCTGCCATGCACCGTAGACCTTGCTGCCGGGTAATTCGTCCTTGGTGTACCAGTCGGTGGTGTAGACCTGCCCCTGGTAGCTGACCGTGGCCCCGTCCTGGTACGCGGTCGAGCCATTCCAGGCACCAGGCAGCATCACGTTCACCGCGAAGGTGCTGCCCGCCTGGGCCAGGTTGCTGTTGCCGAGGTACGTCGCGGTGATCGTGTGGATGCCGGCTGCCAATCCGATCGGGAGCGTGAACGTCGCCTGGCCGTTGCTCAGCGTGGCGGTTCCCCTGTCGGTAGCGCCTTCATCCAGCCGCACCTGCCCGGAGACGGATGCGGCGCTCGAAGTCACCCCGACCAGGACCGTTGCCGGCGTGCCCCAGGCGGTGGTGACCGCGGGTGCAGACACCACGGCCGATCCCCGTGCAACAGTGAAGGTGCGCGCGACCGGAATGGCGGCGTTGTAGTCGGCGCTTCCTGCTTGGCCGGCGGTCACGGTGCACGTTCCGGCCTGGGTGAGGTGAACGGCATCCCCGGTCACGGCGCATGCGCCGCTGGCAGAGAAGACGACCGGCAGTCCCGAGTCGGCGCTCGCATTCACAGTGAAGTCCGGTTCCCCCAGTGTGTGATCGGCAATCGCACCGAATGCGATCGTCTGCGAACCTTTCACCACGGTGAGCACGAACGATTGAACAGTGACCGGACCCGAGTCGTCGCTCGCCGTGAGAACGAAGGGGTACTCGCCGACTGACCCGGCACCTGGAGTGCCGGAGAGTGTCGCGCTGCCGTCGCCGTGATCGATGAGTGCCAACCAAGCGGGTGCGCCGCTCTGCGAGATCGTCGCAGGATCGACACCGGTCACGGAAACGTCGAACGACCCGCCGGCGCCTACAGCGAACGTGGCTTGAGGCTCATTCGAGAAGGCCGGGCGCGGTTTCACGCTGACCGTCGCTTTGGCAGGGAGATCGGTGCCGTCGACGTTGCCGTCGACAGTGAAGGTTCCGGTCTGCCGATAGGAGGCCGGGTCCGGCTGTGTCCAGCGGACGGTTCGGCTCGCGCGGCTGGAATCGGCCAGGTTCACCGAGACCGTCGCGGGCAGAATCGGAGCGGATCCGGCCGTCGTCGTGACGTCGATGGGCGTCACCGCGGTGACGTCGGAGGAGAACCACGTGTCGAGCAGGGTGGCGACCGCCGCGCCCTTCGCGTTGTTCGCCGCGGCGAAGACTCCGGCGTCTAGTGTCGGCTCGGCGCCGGAGAGCGCTGCTGTTCCCACCACTTGCCAGCTGCCGTTCGCGGCGGACCGGTAATAGCCCGTCACGGTCGTCGCGGAGGTGTACTCCAGCTTCAGATAGACCGGCCAGGTACCCGCTGGTACGGCAGCGGTCTGCGAGTCGATGTAGCCGTTGCCGTTGGAGTCGAATTGAAGGTAGACGCCGCTCGGGCTTGCGACGAGAAGCGCGTAACCCTTGGCCTTGCCCGTCCCGGCCGACGAAAGATCGTTGCGCACGACCAGGCCGGTGCGCGGATCGGAGTTGGCGCCCGGGTTCACTCCCGCCACGTAGGTGCCGACCGAGTCGGCGACGTTGAGCTTGCCGGCCTGGTAGACGTCGGTGAGGTGGTCCTTGGATGTCCAGACGCCGTCATTGCTGTCCGTGATGCGGAACGACGCCTCCTCGCCCTGACAGAAGCCGACACTCGAGGCGGAACCACCGGCCGCACTGCGCCACGGGGCGGAGACGGATGGCGCCGCGCAGGTGCTCGCCGTGAACGCGAGAGTGTAGGTCTTGGTCACATTGGGATCCACTGCCGTCACGGTGATGGCGGCGCCATCGAGTTCCGAGCGCACCTGCACGATGGCGTGGGGATCGTGTGCGGTGGCGGTGACGACGGGAGTGACGCCCCAGCTGCCGACGTCGACCGTGTATGCGGTGTCGGCTGCCGAGAATCCGTTGATCGACGTTCCGTTCACGCTGATCCCCGCGAGGTCCGCGTCGGTCGATCGCGGGTCGTTGGTGAACTGCACCTGATAGGTCTGCACCACGTCGGGATCCTGCGCAGTGACGGTGATGGTCGCGCGGAGTGCTGTCGCGTCGTATGCCACAGCCGCCGAGGCGTGAGAATCGGTGGCCGTCGCCGTGATGTCGGGTGAGGTCCCGGCAGGGATCGACACGTTGTCGTAGGAGGTCACGGCCGATTCGAATCCCGTGAGCGGCTTTCCGTTCACCGTGATGGCGGACAGCGACGCGTCCGTGGAGGCAGCGACGAAGTCGACCCGATAGGTCTGGACTGCCGTCACGTCCCCGTTCTGACGGGCCGTGACCGTCGCATCCGCATAGGGGTTGTCAGCCGTGGGCTGTGTCACAGCGACGGTGGCATCAGCACCGTCTGAAGCGGTGGCGGAGACGACGTGCTGGGTCGGGTATTTGGCAGCGAACGAGTACTTCCACGTTCCGGGATCGAAGCCGGCGATCGTGGCGCCGTCCACAGCCAGGTCGGAAAGCGCGGTCGCCGCGGATGATCCATATCCATAGATCTCGACCTCGGCGATCGACTGCCAGGTCTGGGTCGCAGTGCTCAGGTCCACCCGCAGCGCGGTCGTGGGCGGAAGCGACGACGTGTCGAGCGTGACGACCGGCGCGGCGCCAGACGCATCCTGGCTCACCTCCGTTGCGACATCGCTGGTACGCCATGCGCCGGAATCATCCTGATAGTCCACGCTGACATGAGAGGGCCACGTGGCAGTGGCGCCGTCTTTGTACGTGTCGACCTTGACGGACTTCACGCTCCGGGGAGACGACCAGGTGTACGACAGCCAACTCTTCAGCGGATACTTGCCGCCGGAGGCCCAGTCGTCCCACCCCTTGCCGAGGCTGCCGTCGATCGTGGTGCCATCGAGATTTGCGCGACTCGAAGCGTCGACGGTGGCCTCGGGCGCGATGTTGTAAAGGCCGTACGGCTGCACCGTGATCGTGCGGGTGAACGTGCGGCCGGCGGAGAAGTTCGCGTCGGCGGCGAGCGTGCCGGTGATCGTCTGGGTACCGGGCGAGGTGAAGACCGTCTTGTCCCATGTCACCGGTACCTGGTCGACGGTTCCGCCTGCACTGACGGCGACGGTCTTGGGAAGCACCGTGGAGAGGTCCTGGTTCGTACGAACGCCGGCCGGCAGCCCGGTGCCCGTCACCCGCCAGATGGACGGGCCGGCTCCATGGCTGTCCCAGTACGCCTCGGACCATCCGCCGGACCACCGGGAAGGATCCTCTGCGGCCGGATTCCGCATCTCCAGCACGCCGTTCTCGCCGAATGTCAGGGGAAGCCAGACATAGGTGGAGTCCGCGGCACCCGAGTCCCAGCGGTCCCCCACATAGACGAATTCGCCCCTGGCAGCGTCGAGAGCGAAAACGCTCGCGGATTGCGAGCCGAACGTGGTCCCGCGCGCGTCGCCGTATGACAGGAGCCCGTCCCCGCCCTCCGGGATGGAGGAGAAGCTCGCGTTCTCGTACGGGTCGTCGGCGACCACGCCCCGGATCCAGGTGCCGAGGAGGTTGTCGGCCGTGTAGTAGGTCTGCTGATTCGGGCTCCATCCGGTGGCGCCGGAAGCGATCAGATAGTAGCGGCCGTCGTGCTTGAACAGCGCGGGCGCCTCCAACAGCCCGCAGCGCTTCACGATCGAGAAGTCCTCGCCGGCGACCGGGGCTCCGCTGGATCCGTCCGCCAGGATGTCGGGATATCGGCCGTCGGCGGAGTACTGGATGCCCGTCGGATCCGTCGTGGTCGTCTTCTCCACGTTGGTGTACGACGGGTCGAGCTTCGCCAGGTATAGCGAGCGATTCTCCTCGGAGGAGTACGCGAGGTATGCGGTGCCGTCGCTGTCCTGATAGACGGTCATGTCGCGTGAGCCGCCGGGGACCGCGGAGGATTGGTTGCAGGCGGTCTTGTAGCTGGTCTCGTTGTACAGCCGGTACGCGCCGACCAGCTTGAACGGCCCGGTCGGACTCGACGACGTCGCCACGCCGGCGAGCGAACGCGCATAGTTGCTTTCACCCGGCGAGGTGGACCCGTCGGAGTGCCACCACATGACCCAGGTCTTCGTGGTGGCGTTGTAGAGCACCTTGGGCCGTTCGACGATAGCGCTCGTCTTGGCGGTGCCGTCCGGTTGAGTCGGGTTCATATCGAGGTAGTAGTCGAGCTTGCTGACCTCGGACTGATCCACGGTGCCGTCGGCACCGACGGTGCCGTAGAGGCTCGCGAAGTACGGGTCGGTGAGCTGGGCTGCGCTGGTCACGGTGCGCAGCGCGTCTCCCTCATAGGTCCAGTTCATGCTGTCGTAGGACTTGTAGACGGCGACCCCGGGACTGTTCGTGTAGCCGTTCGAGTTGTCCTGGCCGTACCAGAAATAGACGGCTTCGCCGTTCTCGCTGGCTTGGCTGATGTCGCCGGCATTCACGCCGAGTTCGTCGGACGTGGCCGTGACGACCGCACCGCCGTGAGCCTGGATGTGGCGGCCCGATGTGTCGTACCAGTACGGCTGGAAGTAGTTCGACGCGGTCTTTCCCGGATCACTGATCGGCGGGTACGACGTGTAGGTCGGCGGGTTGTCGGTGATGGGAACGTCGGCTCTCGCCTGCTCCGGCACGACGATCGCACCGGTCGCGACGAGCGTCCCTGTGACGATCGCGAACATGGCGGTGCGAACCGCTCTCCATTGGGTAGCCACTGGCACGTCTCCTCGCTTCAGCGCGATAAGGAACAAAAAGCTCCTTAAGTTGACAGTCGTTCGCAACCAACTACCAAGAATCCGAGCATAGTCACTCAGGAGCGCACATATGTGAACAAGCGCCGGGGCCACGCCGCGCCTCATCGCGCTCGTGGTAGCTCCATGCAATGTGCCGACCACGAATCCGAAGCACCTCTCTTGTAAAGTGGCCCGGTGCTGCGCTTCTCACGAGCCCTGGTATTCACGATCGGGGTGTTCCTGTCGCTCGGGCTCGGCGGTTGCGCGACGGTGTCGGTTCCGGCCGCGATTTCGAGTTCGTGCCCGACACCCGCCCGGCCCACCGGCTCTCGCAATGGCGTGCTCTTCGGAGTGAACCTTGACTGGGGGCGGGAACGGCTCGCCGCTTACGCCGCACATCTCGGACACCATCCGGCGGTCGCGGTCTCGTTTGCCGGGATCCCGTTCACGGCGACGGATCGCAAGAATATCCTCGGCGCGGCCGCTCAGGTCCGAGCGCAAGGCGCCACGCTCCTCCTCACTCTGCAGCCCACCGCTGGGCTCTCCTCTGTCACGGATGCCGCGCTCACGGAACTCCGCAGCGTCCTGACGCGCATCAACCACAGCGGAGTTCCAGTGATCGTGCGTTTCGCTCACGAAATGAACGGCTCCTGGTACCCGTGGGGCGAACAACCCGCCGAATACGTCGCAGCATTCCGCCGAGTCGCCGCCGCGGTACACGCCGCCCCATCGAGCGCCACGATGTGGGCCCCCAATTACGGAGGCGGCTACCCCTTCGCCGGTGGGGCCTTCCAGGTGAAACGCCGGACCGCGGATTACACGGCGCTGGACACGAATCGTGACGGAGTGGTGAACGGCCACGACGACCCGTATGCCCCGTATTACCCAGGCGACGCGGCCGTCGATTGGGTAGCGATGTCGCTCTATCACTGGGGCAACACCTACCCGTGGGGAGCGAACGTGATTCCGGAGCCGAACAAGTTCGCCCAACAGCTCACGGGCACCTACAACGGCGCAGGCGGCAATGACCTCGCCGTTCCCAACTTCTACACCGTCTACGGGGTCCAGCACGGGAAACCGGTCGCGATCGCAGAAACTGCAGCACTGGTGAACACCGCACGCGACTCCTCCAACGGTCTGGCGATCAAGCAGGCGTGGTGGGAGCAGGTCCTGGCACCCGACGTGCCCGAGCGGTTCCCGGACCTCAAGATGATCAACTGGTTCGAGTGGGACAAATACGAGTCCGAAGTCAATGCGAAGGTCGACTGGGCCGTCACCGACTCGCCGGCGCAGAGAGCCGCGTTCAGGAAACACCTGCCCACCTGGCTGGACTTCGGTCACGGCCCCACGTGCGGCCGTTAGCTGTACCGCCCGGATCCGTGTCGACCTTGCGATGGGACCGGTATCTGCCGTGTCAGCGTCAGACGCTATCTAGAGCGCTTCGCGCAAGCCGGGACGCCCCCAGCTCCTTACGGGCAGACGCGAACCCTGCGTCCATCGAAGCTGACGATGTCTCCGAACTGCAACTGCCGTCCGCGTCGGAGATCAACTTCGCCGTTGACGGCCACGAGGCCGTCGAGGACCGCTTCTTTCACGTTTCCGCCGGAATCGAGCAGTCCCGCGAACTTCAGGAACTGCCCGAGGCGAATTACTTCACTGCCGATTGGCACGTCGTCGATCGGAGCCGGAATGGTCATCCCCGAATGCTAGCCGTCCACGCCCAGCACGGCCGCCTACCGGGGCGCTCCACCCTCCTCGTCGTTGCGTAGGGAACGGATCATGCTCTGCAGGATTAGGAACGCACCGGACCGCTCTTCCTGCGTCATGCCGGCCGTCATCCTGACCTCTACGGATCGGACCGCGACGGTCGCCTTCTCAAGGCTCCGCCGCCCCCGCGCCGTGAGCTGTGTGGGAAGAACCTTCCCAACGCGACCCTCCGCAGGACGGATCACGTAGCCGTCTCGTTCCAATGCTTGCAGCAGTACGTTCATCGACTGCCGTGTCACGAACGCACCTCGCGCGAGTTCGGAGTTCGACAGACCTGGGCGTTGAGCGAGCAATTCGAGGCAGGAGTATTGCGTCACGGTCATCCCGAGCGGACGAAGGACCGCTTCCATGGCCGACCGAAGGGTGCTCGAGGCCTCCTTGAGCAGGTAGCCCAGTGACGTCTCCAGGTCGATTCCATCGTGACTCGTGTCAGCTTGACGCATGTCAACATTCTGACATAGACTGAGTTATGTCAGAAACCTGACACGACAAGAAGGAGTATCCCATGCCCGCCACCGGCCCCGACTTCATATCTCTCCAGGCTCGCGATCTCGACGCGTCCCAGGCGTTCTACGAGCAATACCTCGGCCTCGTCCGCTCGCAGGCGGGCCCACCCCATGCTGTCGTCTTCGAGACGAAGCCGATCGCGTTCGCCCTGCGAGACATCGTTCCCGGCACCGATCTTGAGTCCGTCACTCGACCCGGGATCGGCGCCGCGATCTGGCTCCACGCCACCGACGTCCAAGCCGTCCATGACGCTCTCGCCGCCGACGGCCACACGATCGTCTCGGCTCCGATCGACGGCCCATTCGGTCGCACGTTCACCTTCGCCGACCCTGACGGCTACCACATCACGCTTCACGACCGCGTCTAGGGCACCGGACGCAGCCGACCCCGGCGTCACCGGCCGGTGAGCTCGCGGGGAGTGACCGTTGCTCAGCAGTTCTTGCTGCCTGCCGAGGGAAGCCTGACTGGTAGGTGCTCGGACGATGACCCAGTAGGTGACGCGGCCGCGTCGCTTGGGTCCGACGTGGCGCTCCGCGACGCGAAGGGCGGTCATCACCATTCAGCATGGCCGGATCGTCGCGTTGCGCGCCTGTCCGGACCGAGAGGAAGCGATCGCGACAGCCGGCATCGAGTAGGTCGCTGTCCCGCGAGCCGCAGCGGCCTGGCCGAGCCGCCCGCTTCGGCGGAGCAATCGTCACACGCGTCTGCGGCTATGGCGCTGGTCAACGCCACCGGCCGCGCCTGTGAGCTCAGGCGACCAGAACGAGCTGTGCCTGTCTGAGCCGGTCTACCGGAAGGCTCTCCAATGGTCGGTGCAGGTTGTGCTCGTGGCCCGAGAACACTGCGGCGGCCGCTTCCCGGCGGGAGCGCGCGTCGGCTTCTTCCAATAGCTTCCACGCCGCTTTGTCCCAGAGGAGCGACTGGGAGCATTCCGTGGCGTGGTCCAAGCGTCGACCGCTCAATGCGACGAAGACGCGGCCGACGCGCCTGATGTATCCGATCGGGCTGCCATCGATGTCGAGTTCATCGACATCCTCCGCGATCCGAATCAGGGTCAGGTCGACCACCTCGATCTCGTCCCGCTCATTAGGGACGCGTAGGTGAAGCATGTGCGAATCGTAGATCGATGTGCTCATGACTCCACGGTAGGTCGGTTCGGCGGGGTCGAATAGGGCCATTAGGCCCTACTCGCCGAGCGGTGTCGCCCTCCCCGAAGGTGCGCCGGCGAAGAAGCGCTCGCTGTCATCCGCATACTCGGACCACTCGGCAGGGAGGTCTTCCTGGTAGAAGATCGCCTGAACCGGGCAGACGGGCGCGCATGCGCCGCAGTCGATGCACTCGTCCGGATGGATGTACAGGGACCTGCCGCCTTGATAGATGCAGTCCACTGGACACTCGTCGACGCAAGCACGATCCATCACGTCGGTGCACGGTTCCGGGATGACATAGCCACGTGCTGCCCCTTCTAAGAATGTGGGCTCAAACTCGGCGTTTCAGGCAATATAACCGCACAATATTCCTGTTTATTACGCCGCGCTGGTATTCTGTGATGATGACCGTGAACGAGCGCGACGGCGACCGCCACGTGGCGTTGGCCTCCACGGTGCGCCGCGAAATCCTGCGGCTGTTAGCAAGTGCGGCGGAGCCGCTGGACGCGACGGCCATCGCCGGCGATTGCGGCATCCACGTCACCACGGCGCGATTTCACCTCGAGCAGTTGGAGAGCGCCGGGATGATCACTCGGGAGGTTGTACACCGTAATGGTCGCGGCCGCCCGAGAATGGTATACCGGGTCGTCGAGAAGGCCTCCCGTGAGGAATCGCTGCGGGGACTCAGTGAAGTCCTCGCGGACGCGCTCGCTTCTGCGCCCGACGAGGCAAAGGCGCGAGCCATTCAGGCGGGGGAACGCTGGTCCCACCTCTTCACGGATCAGTCTGCTCCAGGCTCCGGCGACGACCTCGGCTCGCTCAGCCGGGTGTTCGAGAAGATCGGGTTCGCGCCCGAGATACGTGAAGACGGGCGCGTCCTCGCTTTGCACGAGTGCCCGTTCCGTGACATCGCGTCTGCGTATCCGAGCGTCGTCTGCTCTGCGCACCGGGGCCTGCTGGCCGGTTTGGTCGCTCACCTCGGTCACCCTGAAGGTGAAGCCACCCTCCAGCCGTTCGTGGAACCAGAGTTGTGCCTGGTGCGGCTGCGAGGCGCAATGGCCACAACCGGCCACGACGAGACAACGGCCAACGGACTCTGAGCCCCTCGGTGCGACGGCCCGCGAGGCCGGTCGCCGCGACCGCCGGCAATGATCCCCGTTGCGATCGCCGTTCAAAGAAAGACGGGGTCTCGTCTCCTCTTAGGTCACCCGGTCGCTTATTAAACCGTATTCAGATACTCTAAAATCGGTGAGGCGGAGGAACGATGAACGAGACGAGAACAGCCGGCGAGCGCGTGGTGGTCATAGCTGATGACGCGGACGCCCTGATCGGGCTGCTGCCGGTAAATCCGGACCATGTTGCATCCCGTCGCATCTTGAAGGCGTCCGGAGTAGCAGTAGTTCGGCTCACTCTGGACGCCGGCCAGATCATGGACGAGCATCAAGCAGCCGTTCCCGTGCTGATTCAGGTGCTGACAGGAGAGGCCGAGATCGAGGTGGGAAGCAGCAGGGCGCGACTCGCTGCAGGCGGGTTGCTCTATCTGGACGCCGGCGCCCGGCACGCCGTGCGAGCCAGGACGCGGACGGATCTTCTGTTGACCCTGGTAGACGGCAAAAGGTCTCGTTCCCGCGCTGCCGGAGATGAGGCGGCGATTGTCCCCGTCAGTCGCCGGCCGATCGGCGATCATCTGGTGCTCGCTTCCGGCGGCGCCGACTCCGTCGCTCTCGGGGCGATCATGCGATCTCATGCCGAGCTCTCGGGCACCCTCGCCGCGCATGTCTCCCGACTTCTGGATGTCGCCGTAACGGACGACGCTCCCGCCCTCGAGGATGCCCGCCGCCGGTTGGTGGAATGGGCGCACTCCGACCTCTCCCCGCTGTTCGCCTCCGAGGCCGTCATTCTTTATCCTGAGGTCGGTCGTGTCGGCCCCCAAGAATCCGATCTCGCCGAGACGCTCCGCGACGGGCAAGAGCGCATCAGCATGCTCTTGGATGAGGCCGGTACGCAAAGAGACCCAGCTCCGCTGGCGGCCGCGACCGTGGCATTACGGGTCGCAGTCGAGCACCAGCTCAAAACGGAGATGGAACGGCTCCTGCCGGTTCTTGCGGCATCGACGCGGCATTCGCTGGCCGAATTGTGGGCCGATGTCGAGCGCGCCTTGCCCCGCGCGCCGAGAGGGCCAGCGAACACGACGGTTGCCGATCCTGCCCATGCGCGACCGACCGAGTCCGTCTGCGAATGCGGCATCGTGAACGACCCCGAACTGCCGGAACTGGATGTGCGTGCCGTCCCGCATGCCATTCGGCATGCGACCGTCTTCGGAGCGTTGGACTCGCTGCGTCCGCGGGAGGGCCTGGTCCTGGTCGCGCCTCACGACCCGTTGCCGCTGCTGGCGCAGCTTCGAAAGCGCTCCGGGGACCGGTTCGCGGTCAGCTACCTGGAGCGCGGCCCCGCCGATTGGCGCTTGCAACTCGTCTACCGCGACCAGGACGCAATCACGAGGTGAGGGACCGGTACGCGACGATATTCTTCCTGCTCGGCAGCGTCTGCATCGTCGCGGGCGGCCTGGTCGCGGCCGCGACAACTCCGCTGGGCAGTTGGTCGCCCATTCCACACCGGCACTGTTGCATCGATCTGCGATAGTCGTGATCTCCAGGTGCTGGCGAGGCTTCTGGGCGCCTTCAGGAATGATCACCGCGTCCAGCCCGCGCAACACCGGTGGACCAGGTGGCCACTCTTCTGGGCGCACCCCGCTCAGTCTTCAGCCGCGACCCCCGAGTCGATCAGCGCGGCTGAAGGTTCCGTCAGATGGCGCGCTCCGAAGCGTCAGGTGGATGTCATGATTTCAGAACTCGGAACCGCCTCGCGTGCGGCGAGGGCGGCCGTCCGGGTCGACGATCAGACGGTTGATCGGAGCCGCCCATAGGCGTTGAAGGCCAGAGACGGGTTCGATCCTATGCTGGCGTACCTGTCCGACCGGCCGAGGGGACCGGCGTCCGGTTGCATGCCAGCGATCGAGGTCCTCGGCTGAGGTCTTCCAGAGCGAGAGCGCCGTGTCGGTGTCGAGGAGGCGTGGATCGTCTCGGTCGAGACCGAGGTGCTCGGCCCAGAGCTGCTGGCGCAGATCACGGGCGAACCGGCCAGGGGACCGATCATCGATGCTCTGGCGGTGTGGGTCCGAATCGTCCGGGGCGGTATCGAGGACGGCGCAGCTGAGTTCGCTGTCGGTGGTCCAGGAGCGGCGGTTGAAGTTGTCCGACCCGCAGGTGGCCCAGGTGTCGTCGATGATGCAGATCTTCGCGTGGACGTAGATGGGAGTGCCCGCGTTGTTTTCGAGGTCGAACACGCCGACCCGGTCCGGGGCCTGACGGCGCAGCATCGAGATGGCGCGGAGTTGACCGAGACGGCTTGGCGGGCCAACAAGCGGGCCGTCGGAGTCCGGATAGCGGGGCACGACGACGATCACCCGCAGCCCCGGGTTGTCGGCGAGGGCCCGGGCGATTCCCCCGGCGACCTCGGTCGACCACAGATATTGGTCCTCGATGTAGATCAAGGAACGCGCTCGGCCGAAGGCCTTCGTGTATGCGCGCGCGATACTGCGCTCCCCGGCCGGCGCGAAGGGGAACGGCGGCCGTTTCGGACCATAGGTTCTCAACAGTTGCACGGCTTGCGAACCCGCCGGGGGCGGTGCCGGCGCGGCCTCGGGCAGCGGTTTCGGATGCCGGGGCATGGAAGCGAACCGTTGAAGCAGCATCCGGTACGGGTTGCGGTGATCCAACGGATGAGGGTCGTTCCACCGTTCAGCGAACACGGCCAGCACGTCGGCGACCACGGGACCTTGCAGCTCAAGGGCGGCATCGTGCCATGGTGGTCGTCTGCCGTATCGGGGGTCCATGGTCAGCGCTTGCGGGTCTCCAGCGTGATCGGCGTCATCCCGTCGACTGTGGGAGAGATCGATGCCGCCGACGAACGCGACGTCTCGCGTCGGGTCGTCGCTGTGCCGGAGCACGAAGAACTTCTGATGATGTGACCCGAACGCACGAACCCGCTGATCCAGCAGGACCTCTCCCCCGGCCTCGTTGATCTGCCGGCCGAGCAGTTCGTTGGACAGGCCGCTGATCGGCGCCTTCACGCGTTCTCCGTGAGATCTCCAGATCAGCCCGCGCACCTCCACCCCCGCACGAGCCAATCCCGCGAGCAACTGGCCCACGGACGGACCGTCCGGCAGCAGCCGCTCGTCCGCATCGCCCCGCCAGTCGGTGAACCACACTCTGTCCCCTGGCCGAAGCGCCGTCAACTCCTCGCGCAACCGGGCGAAGTAGGTCGCCCCGTGCACGAGAGCGCGGACTCGGTTGCCCTCGGACCACGACGAGGAGTCCGCGTTGCCGGCTTGGACATCGGTCGCAGGGTTTCCGCGCTCGGCATGGGTGAGGAACCAGTCACCGGCATCATCGTCCACTCCATGAACCTTACTCATCGCCACCGGCGGGAGAGCAGGAGCCCGGCGGCAACGACGACGTTGCCGCTGAATCGACGAGTCGAGCCTTGTGCCGAGGATCAGCTGAGAACGCGGTCAAGCTTCGCGAAGGTGCGTCGCCAGCCTTGTGCGTAATCGTGGGCCGACCCGCCGCGAAGCTGGCCGTGCACGAAACGCATCCGCGTGCCGCTCCCGTCCGCTGCGAAGATCACGGTCACCAGCGATGGCGGGTTCTGTTCGTTGCGCCAGGACCAGGTGAAGTCCAGTTCGGTGATGGCTTCGACGCGCAGGTATTCGCCGTAGGAGGTGTGCTGTTCGCCGCTCGGGTCCTGAAACGAGATCTCGAAACGGCCACCTCGTCGGACATCCAGCGCGACCGATGTCACTACCCCCTTCGGATGCGAACCCCACCAACGCCGCACCATCTCCGGATCCGTCCATGCCTGCCACACGTCGTTCACGGGAGCGTTGAATGTGTGCGCGATCGTTATCGACGCGGCAGGTGGTTCGACCATGCGACGCATGCTACCCGCCGCAGGAGGATCCGGGAACGACGTCCAGGAGCGCGTCCCGTCCTCGGGCCAGCCCCCCGGCAACCATGATCCGGGGACTGCCGATGGCCAGGCTAGGATCTGTCCTCATGGATCCTGCGCAACCGGAACGACGCGCGCAAGGCCGCTCCTTCCCAGCCAGAATCCCGGCTTGGCCGGGGATCATCTTGTGCACGGTTTTTGCCGTCTGCACTGCCCTGCTTTCGCTGATTGCTTTCCCGGTGGCCGTCATCGGCATCGCCCTCGTCGGTTTGGCCTGCGCCTGGACGGTGCGGTCCGCCTTGCACAATCCGGCAAGTCCGGCATCCCGGGAAGCCCGACAGCTGGCTGAGCACCGGTCTCGGGTTATCGCCGCCGTCAGTCACGAGATCCGTAACCCGCTCACGATGATCGCCTCCGCGGCGCGACTGATCCAAGAGACCGACGACTCGTTCACCGTCAATCAACGCAAATTCATGACAGTGGTTCTGCAGCAGGCGGACCATGCCGTGTCGATCGCTGACGACCTCCTCGTGCAGGCACGAATCGATGCGGGCAAATTCTCGTTGAATCCCACGTTGACCGACCTCAACAAGCTCGTCCGTGAAGTGGTCGAAGCGATCAAGCCGGTCGCATCCCACCGGTCGCAGACTCTCTTCGTCGACGCTCCCCAATACGTCCCGCCCCTGCTGGTGGACCCGCGCGCGATCCGCCAGGCGCTCTCGAACCTGCTGATGAACGCTGTGCGCCACACCGCGGAAGGCCGCATGATCATCGCTCGGGTCCGGGACAACGGCAATGCTGCGGTCCTGATGGTCCTCGACGACGGCGACGGCATGTCGAAGGACGACCGTCGGCGCCTGTTCGAACCGTTCGAGTCCGGCGACCTGCTCGGAGACGGCACTGGCCTCGGCCTCAGCATCACTCGGCAACTCGTCGAGGCGCACGGTGGGCGCATTCTCGTGGATACTCGGTTGAACGAAGGAACCTCCATCATGATGACCCTGCCAAGACAGCCATGACCTCCCCCAACAGGCCGTTGGCCCTCATCGCCGAGGATGAACCGCAAATGACGATGATCGTCGAATACATCCTGGATCGCAGAGGGTTCGACTCGATCGTTGCGCGAACGGGCGTGCAGGCGCTTGAGATGTTCCGTACCCGCGAACCCGATGTGGTGCTTCTAGACCTCACGATGCCGCGATTGGGCGGCCTGGAGGTGTGCCGGGAGATTCGGCGGATCAGCCAGGTCCCTGTCTTGATGGTCACCGCGCACGGCGAAGCCGAAGACATCATCGCCGGGTTCCAGGCGGGCGCCGACGATTACGTCACGAAGCCCTTCGATCCGAGGGTGCTCGGCACGAGAGTCGACAATGCGATGCGCCGGGGCGCGATACTCCCCACGCGTCGTATCGACCTCGACGGGCTCGCCATCGATATCCCGGCACGATCGGTGGAGGTGTCCGGTGCCTCGGTGTCGCTCTCCACCGTCGAATGGCGGGTGCTGGTACCCCTGGCCGAACGGGTCGACAACGTCGTGTCGTGGCGCTCACTGCTTCGGCGCGCATGGGAGACCGAAGACTGGCTGGGCGGACGTGAACTGGTGAAGTCCACGGTCTATCGTCTGCGGCATAGGCTCGGACCCGCCGGAGCCCGACACATCGAGACCGTCCGGGGCGAGGGCTATCGACTGCGGTCGAATCCCGCCGAGCGTTATCGTCAGCCGACTTCATAGTGGTGCCGCACATCCCCCAGCCGGACGCAGCCGACATCCAGACGAACGGTCACCTTCGGTTGCGCAATCTGGTCAAGGCGTACCCGAACTCTTCCGGTCCCGCGGTTGACGACGTGTCTTTGACGATAGACCACGGACGGTTGGTAACAATTCTGGGACCTTCCGGATGCGGCAAGACGACGACGTTGCGGGTGATCGCCGGTCTCGAGGAGCCGACGGGCGGCAGTGTCCTCCTCGACGGCAAGGACATCACGCAGGTCCCGGCGAGCAAAAGGCCGATGGCGATCGTGTTCCAGAACTACGCGCTGTTCCCCCACCTGACAGTGTTCGAGAACATCGAGTATGGGCTGCGCACCAAGAAGGGTCGCGGCGCGATGGCCAAGGATGCCGCCGCTGTCGCCGCCGCGAGCATGAACCTGGCGGGGTTCGAGGACCGGATGCCGGGGCAGTTGTCGGGCGGGCAACAGCAGCGGGTCGCTCTTGCTCGTGCGATGGTCCTGCGCCCGAAGGTCATGCTTCTCGACGAACCGCTCTCGAATCTCGACGCGAAGCTGCGCGAACAGATGCGCCATGAGATCAAGGATCTCCAGCGAAAGCTCGGTACGACGACGGTGTACGTGACTCACGATCAGGCCGAGGCGATGAGCCTCTCGGACACCATCGTGATCATGAACCGGGGTCGGATCGTGCAGGTGGCGCCGCCCGCCGACATCTATCTGCGGCCGGCCAACGCGTTCGTGGCTGACTTCATCGGCCGAGCGAGCTTGGTTTCGGTGCAGGCGACCGTGCAGGGGTCGGGCACGCGCACGACAGCGCGAATCCGCCCGTTCGGTGAAGAGCTGACCGTGGCGGCGCATCCGAGCGTTTCCGGCCAGCATCAGGGCGTCCTGATGCTTCGACCCGAAGCTGTGTTCGTGAGCGAGTCGACGTCGTCCAGCGACGGAATCGTGATCAGCTCCATGTACTTCGGCGGCGCGGCCGAGTATCGAGTGGACACGGCCATCGGGGTCGTGCTCGTCTCCGTTCCCCGACCGGATCCCGGAACGCTCCTTCCCGCCGGCACGCGCGTCAACCTCTCGATCACCGCCCCTCTCGCGTATCTGCTCCCCGGCTGAGACGCACCCGCATCCGGCCAGGCCGACGACAGGTGGGCCGGGTGACAACTCTGTTACCCGGGACCCTCCCGGAAACTGACAGGCTGCACACTGTCGCCTTGCCGAACACCCGAATACAGCAATGTTCGTCGATCGGCGAAACCCGTTTCATCAAGACAAAGGAGTACTCCGCATGAATCGACCGCGCTATCGCACCGCCGCCGGCGCCATCCTGACGGTGGCCGTCGCAGCGACGCTGGCCGGATGTTCCACATCCGCTTCCGCTTCACAAGACACTTCGACGGCGAAGGACAAGAGCACGGGCGCTCTCGTCATCTACACGCCCAACGACCAGAACATGCTCGACGCCATCATCCCTGTCTTCGAGAAAGAATCCGGCATCAAGGTCCAACTGGTCACCGCCGGCACTGGCGAGCTCTACCAGCGCATTCAGTCGGAGGCAGGCAACCCCGGCGGCGACGTGCTCTTCGGCGGCAGCGAGGCACAGGCCGTTCAGAATGAGAAGCTCTGGGCCAAGTACACCTCGACGAACAATAAGGACATGATCGCGGCCGGGAAGAACGTCGACGGGGTCATCACCCCCTACGTCGCTGACGGAAGCAACCTGCTCGTGAACACCGAGAAGATCGGCGACATCAAGATCTCGGGTTACGAATCTCTGCTGAACCCGAAGCTGAAGGGACGCATCGCCTTTGGCGACCCGTCCCAGTCGTCCTCAGCGTTCGCGCAGTTGACCAACATGCTCAAGGCGATGGGCGGCAACTACACCTCCGCCACAGGCTGGAATTACGTGCGGTCGCTCATCAGCAATGTGAGCGGCAAGGTCATCCCGAGTTCTGCCGAGGTCGTCAAGGACGTGGCCGACGGCGAATACCCGGTGGGTCTGACATACGAGGACCCCTCCGCGACCTACGTGCGTGCGGGCTCGCCCGTGAAGGTCGTCTACCCGACGGAGGGCGCGGTCTACCTGCCCTCCGGAACTGAAATCATCCAGGGCGCGAAAAACCTGAAATCGGCCAAACAGTTCGTCGACTTCGTCACCTCCAAGAAGGCCCAGGACATCTTCGGGAGCAAGCTGACCAACCGCCCGCTGCGCGAGGACGCGAAGCTGGGAAACTACATGACCCCGTTGAGCGACATCCATGTCATCCAGGAGGACACCGCCTACGTCGCGGCCCACAAGTCAGAGATCGTCACCAAGTACCAGCAGCTTTTCGCCCAGGCGCAGTAGGAAGTACGGCAACAACCATGAGTGTCGCAATCAAGATCGACGCCGTCGTCAAGAAGCATGGCGAGAGCACGACCATCCCGGGTCTGTCGCTTCACATCCAGGAGGGTGAGTTCTTCACCCTCCTGGGCCCCTCGGGGTGCGGCAAGACCACCCTGCTCCGGATGATCGCCGGGTTCAACACCATCGAAGCGGGGACCATCTCCTTCAACGACGACGTGATCAACAACCGGCCGCCTAAGGACCGCAACATCGGGATGGTCTTCCAGAACTACGCGGTGTTCCCGCAGATGACTGTCGCGAAGAACGTCGGATTCGGCCTCGCCAACGGGAAGGTCCCCAAGGCTGACGCTGCCCGACGCGTCGACAAGGTGCTCGATTCCGTGCACATCACGCAGCTCAAGGATCGCCTTCCGGCCAACATGTCCGGCGGCCAGCAGCAGCGCATAGCTCTCGCCAGGGCGATCGTGATCGAGCCCGCGGTACTGCTCATGGACGAACCGCTTTCGAACCTGGACGCCAAACTCCGAGTCGAGATGCGGGATGTCATCAAGGACATCCAGCACAGTGTCGGCATCACCACGGTTTACGTCACACACGACCAAGAGGAAGCCATGGCGGTCTCCGATCGGATCGCGGTCATGAACAATGGCCGGGTGCAACATGCGGGAACACCGGTCAACATCTACCATCGGCCCGCGAACGTGTTCGTGGCTGACTTCATTGGCAAGGCCAACTTCTTAGAACGGACCTTGGAGTCCGTCGGCGACCGGGTCCTGCTCGCCCTGGCTCCGGACTACCGGCTGGATGTGACCGACCTTGTTCACACGGTGCCGCCGACGGGCAAGGTGATCGTCTCATTGCGGCCCGAGTGCTTATCGGTGTCTTCCGATGGCGTCGGCATGTCTTCCGCGGGCGACGGCATGGAAGCCAAGATCGTCGACAGCGCCTTCCTGGGCTCCACCACGCACTACCGCGGCGAACTGGCCACCGGCGAGCACATCGAGTTCGTGGATGCCTCCGACATCGAGACCGTCATGCGGCGCGAGACGAAGGCCAGGCTTTCCGTCGCGGTGGCGAAGCTCAACATCTTCGATGCGGCGACCGAGCAGAGCATCACGGTGGGGGTGATGAACGATGCGGAGCTTGATTAAGGGAAGAAGGCCGGATGTGTGGTTCTTCGCTGCCGGCCTGATCTTCCTGATCTACATCGCCATCATCATCTATCCGCTCGTCCGGCTCTTGGGCGAGAGCTTCACCGGGCAGGCGGGGGCTTCGTTCTCAGTTCAATATTTCGTGCAGTTTTTCACGACGCCCTATTATGCGAGGGCTTTGTGGAACAGTCTTCTCGTCACGGTGAGCGTCACGATGCTCGCGATCGTGATCGCGTTCCCGCTCGCATACTTCATGACGACGATCCGGATCCGCGGAAAGAACACGCTCCAGATCCTGGTCCTGATCTCGTCGATGTCGCCGCCGTTCATCGGCGCGTACTCGTGGATCCTTCTCCTCGGCACGAATGGCGTGATCACCAACTTCGCCCACAACGTGCTGCGCATCCAGGTCCCCACGATCTACGGGTTTCCAGGCATCGTGTTGGTTCTGACCCTCCAGCTCGTCCCGCTCATATTCATGTATCTGATGGGGGCGTGGCGCACCATCGACGTCTCGCTCCTGGAAGCCTCGGAATCGATGGGGGTGACCGGAGTCCGCCGGATGTACAAGATCATCGGACCGCTGATCCTGCCGACGATCCTGTCCGGCGGCCTTCTCGTCTTCATGAGGGCGCTGGCCGACTTCGGCACGCCGATGCTGATCGGGCAGGGTTTCCAGACCGTCCCCGTGCTCATCTACAACTCGTTCGTGAGCGAGGTCGGGACGAACGATGGTCTCGCCGCGGCGATCAGCGTGGTCGTCATCGTCGTGACCTTGATCATCTTCCTCGTCCAGAAGTACTTCGCCGGCCGCAAGAACTTCTCGATGAGCGCGCTCCAGCCGATCCAGCCGAAGAAGGCGCATGGCCTGAAGAACATCATCGGGCACGCTTACGTGTACGGGTTCATCGCACTTGCGATCCTCCCCACGGCGTACGTCGTGTACACGGCATTCGTCAAGACGAAGTTCGGCGTGTTCGTGCCGGGCTTCTCGCTCGACAGCTTCACGACCGCGTTCACCACGAGCTCGAACGCGATCGTGAACACCCTCGTTCTCGGAATCACTGCACTGATCTGCGTCGTGATCATCGCGGTGTTCGTGGCCTACGTCTCGGTGCGGCGCCGGAACGCGCTCACCGGCACGCTCGATACGCTCACCATGGTCCCGTACATCGTGCCGGGACTCGTGATCGGCATCGCATTCCTCCTGAGCTTCAACCGCACCCCGCTCCTTCTCACCGGAACGGCGGTGATCATGATCCTCGCCCTGGTCATGCGTCGGCTGCCGTACACGATCCGGTCGAGCTCGGCGATTCTGTACCAGATCAGTCCCTCGGTCGAAGAGGCGTCGATCAGCCTCGGCGCCTCACATCTGAAGACGTTCTTCCGAGTGACGATTCCGATGATGGGGCCGGGCGTGATCTCCGGTGGGATTCTGACCTGGGTCGCGATCATCACGGAGCTCAGTGCGACGATCTTCCTGTACACGGTCCACACGGAGACGCTGTCGATCTCGATCTACACGGAGGTCATCCGCGGCCAGTACGGGGTGGCGGCGGCCCTCTCCACGATCCTCACGGTGATGACAGTGCTGTCGCTCTTCATCTTCCTGCGGATCAACCGAGACAAGGAGATCTCCATCTGACAGCCCTTGTCGCGCAACACGCCCGGCTCTGTGAGTACGCTGGAGCTCGTCGCGGCCCGACGGGCTGGCGTCGTTCGGGTGAAGGTGTGATGGTGCTTCGATCCGGGACCGGCTCTGACAACCCGCCTAGGCTGGGAACCATGTGCAACGGACGCGCCACGCGCTTCGATCACTCGCCCTGGCTGTTCGCGACCGGGGCGACCCAGCAGGATCGAGCTCATCAACTCGAGCACCAGGCCGAACTCACCGAACGCTTCGACGCGATGTTCGGCGAGAACGCCTATGTTTCTCGCCTCGCAATGGTGGACGCGGAGCGCCTCCGACTCGGTCGCAACTCGTACATAGCCGCATACGCATATGTCACTCACGACGTGTCGGCAGGCGACGACACGACGATCAATCCGTTCGCCACCGTGCGCGGCAACGTCAGGCTCGGCAACGGGGTGCGCATCGGTGCGCATACGTCGATCCTCGGGTTCAACCACTCGATGGAGCCAGACCGGCCCGTCTTCCGGCAACCCACCTTCGCGCGCGGCATCACGATCGGCGACGACGTCTGGATCGGCTCGAACGCCGTCATCCTCGACGGCGTCTCGATCGGCCCGCACAGTGTGATTGCCGCGGGTGCAGTGGTCACGAAGGACGTGCCCGACTGGTCGATCGTCGGCGGCAACCCGGCCAAACGCATCCGTGACCGACGTGAACCGAGCGGCCGGCGGGTAACCGGCCCGCCATCGCCAGCGACGAGCCTGGCCGTGCGGATGGCGCAGTTCGGCGAACGCGTGCGAACACAGGCGGCAGACGTTCTTGAGCGATCGTGGAGTACGGATGCTTCCCCCGAGCTCTTCCTCGATCGCCCTGGCATAGGGCCCACGGTGCGTGCGCAGTGCGACGCGATCGAGGTCGCCCAGCTGCTGCTGGGCAGCGCACCGCCCCAACTTCCGGCCACCGAACAGATACGGCGTCTGCGCGACGCCCAGGATCCCACGAGCGGCCTTGTTCCGCCGCTTGGGCAGGACGTTCTGCGCGAGCCGCTCGCCTTCGGGTCAGACGATTCGACCTACCATGTCGGTCGGTTACGCACTCGATCTGCTCGGCAGCTCGTTCGCGCATCCGATACGTGCTGTCAACGACATGCCTCCGGACCAGCTGGTCGATCGACTCGACCGCCTGCCCTGGGACACGCACGCATGGTCCGCAGGCGCCTGGATCGACACATGGGCGACCGCGGCGCACTGGAACCGAATGCTCGGCGAGCCGGGCGCGCCCGGTTCGCTCGAGGCGCTCTTCGGATGGCTGCACACCCGCGTCGATCAGTGGACGGGAACCTGGGGCGCACCCTCGCCGACCGCGGGAAGACTGCAGGTCGTCAACGGCTACTACCGGCTGACCCGCGGCTCGTTCGCCCAATTCGGCCTGCCGGTCCCGCACCCCGAACGACTGATCGACACCGTGCTCGATCACGCACGAGACTCTCGCTATTTTGCGTCGGGCAGACAGAACGCCTGCAACGTACTCGATGTGGCCCATCCGCTATGGCTGGCGCGCGCGCAGACGCCGCACCGCACTGCCGACGTGCAGGCATGGGCAGCGACCCAACTCGAGCATGCGCTCGGCCAGTGGCAGGATGGCGCCGGCTACGGATTCGCGGCGACTCCGGGAGGCGCGAAATCGGGCGTCACCCCGCTGGGCATCGCGGCATCGGAATGCGCTGCAACCGGCGACCGCATCCCGGGCTTGCAGGGCACGGA
>DATMTS010000013.1:0-4117 GCA_035564555.1 Humibacter sp. | reverse complement strand
GCGCGACGTGCGAGAATCGCAGCCTGGAGGTGACGATGGCTGCCACGATCGGGGATGTCGCGCGGGTCGCCGGGGTGTCCCGGAGCACGGTGTCGTATGCCCTATCCGGCAAGCGCGCGATCTCCGAGGAGACGCGGACGCGCATCCAGGAGGCCATCGAGCAGCTCGGATTCACGCCCAACGCCGGCGCGCGGGCGCTCGCGACGTCCCAGACCAACGTGCTCGGCCTGTATCTGCAGTTCGAGGAGGACGAGTTCGCGCCGGCGATGCTGCAGTACGTCCTCCCGGTCTCGACGACCGCTCGCGACCACGGGTACGACCTGCTGATGGTGACGGACCCGGATCTGGTCAACGCGGTCCGCCGCACCACATCGTCCGCGATGGTCGACGGCGCCGTACTGCTCGACGTCACCTACGACGACGTGCGCCTGGAGCCCCTTCGCGGCGCGACGCAGCCGGCCGTGCTGATCGGCTACGCCCGCAACGGCGAAGGTTTCGACTCCTTCGATCTCGATTTCGGCGAGGCGGCGCGGCTCATCGTCGACCATCTCGCCGCGCTCGGCCACCGCGACATCGTCCTGATCACCCCACCTCGACAGGTCTACGACCGGGGCGGCTCCTACGCCTGGCGGTTCCGCGACGCGGCGGTGGAACGCGCGGCGCGCTACGGGATGCGTCTGGCCCCCCACTACGGCGAGTCGCGGCAACCCGGCATCGTGGACGAATTGGATGCGGCCCTCGCCGCATCCCCGGACGCCACGGCGATCGTGGTGCACAACGATGCGACGATCGCGGCGCTGCCGTCGTACCTCGACAAGCGCGGCATCCGCTGCCCGGACGATCTGTCGGTCATCGGCGTGTTCTCCCAGGACTTCGCGCAGGCCTTCTCGCTCCCGTTCACGGCTGTCGAGACGTCGCCCGACGCGCTCGGGCAGGAGGCGGTGCGCCGCCTCATCCTGCGGATCACGGCGCCCGAGCAGGCAGGCGCGCCGGTGGTCCGTTTCATCGAGCCGGCGCTCGTCGATCGCGGCAGCACGCGCGCCGTCGGCTGACCGGCAAGACGGCCCCGGCGGCCGATCGCTGGGCCGGTGCCCTGCTTCGGCGCTCCGGGTAGCCGCGCGACCCGCGCCCACGCTCGCATGTCTGCGCACGTTCGGAACATC
Source organism: Humibacter sp. (assembly GCA_035564555.1). Taxonomy (GTDB): domain Bacteria; phylum Actinomycetota; class Actinomycetes; order Actinomycetales; family Microbacteriaceae; genus DATMTS01. The sequence continues at coordinate 2,954 of DATMTS010000013.1, read as the reverse complement.
TGCGGCGGGGCGAGCACCCGCATACGTAACAAACGCCAGCAGACGTGGGGACGGTCGGCGCGCGAACCTCGATCGCCTTCAGGTGCGCCTCGACTTGCCGCGCGGCCGAATACGCGCTTGTTCGGAACATGCGCGGCACGGCGAGCACCCGCATACGTTACAAACGCCAGCAGACGTGGGGACGGTCGGCGCGCGAACCTCGATCGCCTTCAGGTGCGCTTCGACTCGCCGCGCGGCCGACTACTGCGCACGTTCGGAACGTGTGCGGCGGGGCGAGCACCCGCATACGTTACAAACAACCGCAGAGACCGAGGCCGGTGAGAACGCGCGACGGCGCACCTCATAGAGCGCGCGAGCGGGCCGCCGACCGCATCCACACCCCCTCCCGGCAAAGTTTTCGACGAATCGAACCGGTTCGACTTGTCAGGACCGCATTGAGGCGCTACATTGATCGAACCGGTTCGACAAAGTCCCGTGAAAGCCGGACCCGAACCCAGCCAGCATCAACGACGAGAGGCCCGAGGAGGCGCCATGGCGATCACGATCACCGATGTGGCCCGCCACGCGGGCGTATCCCCGAGCACGGTCTCGTACGCCCTGTCCGGCAAGCGGTCCATCTCCCCCTCCACCCGGGCCCGCATCGACGAGGCCATCCTCGCCCTCGGCTTCACGGCGAACGCCGGAGCCCGCGCGCTCGCCACGTCGCAGACCATGGTGATCGGCCTGCTCACCCAGTTCCACCAGGACGAGTTCGCACCGGCGATGCTCCAGTACGTGCTCCCCGTGTCCGACACGGCACGCGAGTTCGGCTACGACATCCTCCTGGTCACCGAGACCGACGCCACGGCGGCCCTCCGCCGGGTGACGAGCGCCGGGATGGTCGACGGCGTCGTCCTGCTCGACGTCGTCCACGAGGACCCGCGCCTCGAGACCCTCCGCGCCGCCGCGCAGCCGGGAGCCCTCGTCGGCCTCCCGAAGCGCACAGAGGGCCTCGACGTGTTCGACCTCGACTTCGGCGAGTCCGCCCGCATCCTGGTCGACCACCTCTACGGCCTGGGGCACCGCGAGATCATCGTGGTCTCGCCGCCCAAGCACGTCTTCGACCGCGGCGGCGCGTACGGCTGGCGGTTCCGGGATGCGGCGCTCGAGCGCGCGGCCCGGTACGGCATCCAGATCCACCCCTACTTCGGCGAGGCTCAGCAGCCGGCCATCGGCCAGAGCATGAACGCCATCCTGGATGCGCGTCCCACCGCAACCGCCCTGATCGTGCACAACGACGCCACGATCGCAGCGCTGCCCTCGGTCCTCGCCACCCGTGGCACGCGGGTCCCGGAGGACCTGTCGGTGGCGAGCCTCTACTCCAAAGACTTCGGCCGAGCCTTCTCCCTGCCCTACACGGCGGTGGAGAGCTCGCCCGATCAGCTGGGCCAGAACGCGGTCCGGCAACTGGTGCGCCGGATCGCATCACCGGAGCTCGCAGGAGCCCCGGTCACCCGGTTCATCGCACCGGAACTCACGATCCGCGGGAGCACCGCATGAACCCGAACAGACACGCAGCGCCCGCACCGACGCGGCGCTCCCCGGATGAAGACACACCAGCAATGCACGATTCAAGGAGGAATACTGTGATCGCACACAAGCGCGCCCGCATCATCGGCGCCGCCGTTCTCGCGGCCGCCGTCATCGGCGGCGCCACCGCCTGCTCGGGCTCGGGCTCCAGCTCGACCAGCAGCGCAGGCGGAACCTACACGTTCTGGGATCCGTACCCCCAGTTCGACGCATCCGCCGACTGGACCAAGCTGGTCGAGCAGTGCGGGACCCAGGCCGGCGTCACCCTCAAGCGCACCGGCTACGACACCAGCGACCTGACCAACAAGGCGCTCCTCGCCGGCCAGCAGGGAAGCTCGCCCGACCTGCTGCTCGTCGACAACCCGGTCGTCTCGACGCTGGCCGACGCCGGCATCCTGACCAGCACGTCCGACAACAAGCTCGACACGTCCGCCATCCAGAAGAACATCCTGGCCGCCGGTCAGGTCGACGGGAAGACGTACGGCGTGCCGATCGGCGCCAACACGCTGGCCCTCTACTACAACAAGACCGTGCTGAACGCGGCCGGCGTCGACATCGCGTCGGTCAAGGACTGGCCGAGCCTCACCGCAGCGCTCGCCAAGGTCACGGCGGCCGGCAAGAAGGGCATCACCTTCTCGGCCATCGGCACCGAGGAAGGCAGCTTCCAGTTCCTTCCCTGGTTCTGGGGCTCCGGCGCCGACCTGAAGCACCTCGACTCGAGCAAGGCCACCCAGGCACTGTCGCTCTGGACGGACTGGCTGAAGAAGGGCTACGCCCCCAACTCGGTCATCAACAACACGCAGACCACCTCGTGGCAGGAGTTCGCCACCGGTGACTACGCGTTCGGCGAGAACGGCACCTGGCAGCTCGGCAACGTGAAGAAGGCCGGTATCGACTACGGCATCCTCACCATCCCGGGCATCGATGGAGGCGCAGCACCGACCCCGACCGGCGGCGAGTTCATGACCATCCCCGTCCAGAAGGACACCGGACGCTACGCCACCTCGAAGAAGATCGCCGAGTGCCTCACCAGCACGAAGAGCTTCGTGACGACCGACACCACCCTCTCCTACATCGCCCCCACCGAGGCGGCGCAGAAGGAGCAGGTCGCGGCGAACGCAGACCTGAAGCCGTGGGTGGACGCGGTGGCCGCCGCCAAGGGCCGCACCAGCGACAACCTGGGCACCAACTACCCGAAGATCTCGCAGCAGCTCTGGGGCGCGGTGCAGAATGCGCTCAGTGGTTCGCAGACGCCGGAGGCGGCGCTGAAGGCCGCTCAGAGCGCTGCAGCAGCAGCAACCAAGTAACACCTCTCGAAAGCACGGATCCATGACCACCACACAGACGGCACCCCAGGGTGCTGTTCGGGACCAGAGCGGGGCGGC
>DATMTS010000012.1:0-2946 GCA_035564555.1 Humibacter sp. | reverse complement strand
CTCGATCCGTCCGATCATGCTCGCCGCATCCGCCTACATCACGTTCTTCCGGGGCACGCCTGTGCTGGTCCAGTTGATCTTCTGGTTCAACCTGGCCGCGTTGTATCCGCACCTGGCGATCGGGATCCCGTTCACGAACGTCTCGCAGACGATCGACGTGAACCAGATCATGAGTGCCACAACGGCGGCGATCATCGGACTGTCCCTCAATGAGGCCGCCTACATGGCTGAAATCATCCGCGGCGGGTTCACCTCGGTGGGGAAGGGGCAACTCGAGGCCGCCGACTCACTCGGGATGAGCGGGATGACGAAGCTGCGGAAGATCATCATTCCGCAAGCCATGCCGGCGATCATTCCAGCGACCGGCAACCAGGTGATCGGGATGTTCAAGGAGACATCGCTGGTCAGCGTGCTGGGGGTGGCGGAGCTCTTGGAGAGCGCCCAGCTGATCTACGCGCGGACCTACCAGACCATCCCCCTCCTGATCGTCGCCTGTCTGTGGTACCTGGCGATGACGCTCCTGTTGAGCTACCCGCAGTCTCTGATCGAGAAGCGGTACTCGCGGTCCACCGCTGCGATCGGGCGAACGATCATGCCGACGGAGCCTGCCCAGATTGGTGAAGGAAAATGAGTGAACTCGGCACCGTCCACGTGCGCGCGCTTCGCAAGTGCTTCGGCGAAAGAACAGTGCTTCAGTGCATCGATCTGGATGTCGCGTCCGGCGAGATCTGCTGCATCATCGGCCCGAGCGGTTCGGGAAAGTCGACGCTGCTGCGCTGTATCGATGGGCTCGAATCCATCGACTCCGGTGTCCTCCGCGTCAATGGCGAGGATCTCGGATATTACGAGACCCCGAACGCGTATCACGCGCTCAACCCGAAGCAGGTCGCACGACAGCGGACGCAGATGGGAGTCGTCTTCCAGCAGTTCAACCTGTTCCCGAACATGACGGCGGCCGAGAACGTCATGTCCGGCCCCGTGCTGGTCAAGAGAGCCAGTAAGAAGGAATCCCGCGCTCGGGCCACGGAGCTTCTCGCGAGTGTGGGGCTCAGGGGACTCGAGGGACACTATCCGTCGCAGCTCTCCGGCGGCCAGCAGCAGCGGGTCGCGATCGCACGGGCTCTCGCGATGGATCCGAGCGTCATGCTGTTCGACGAGCCGACGAGTGCTCTCGACCCCGAGTGGGTCGGCGAAGTGCTGGCCGTGATGCAAGACCTCGCCGAGCGCGGTATGACGATGCTGATCGCCACCCACGAGATGGGATTCGCTCGTGAGGTCGCCGACACGCTGATCTTCATGGACGGCGGGGTCGTCGTCGAGCGGGGCGACGCGCGCGAGGTGATCACGAATCCCAAGGAGCCGCGAACGAAGCAGTTCCTGAGGATGGTGCTGTAGTGAACGACGGACAGCTCGCGGTCGTCGGCGTGGGCAGCATCGGGAGCATGGCACTGTGGCAGGCTTCCCAGCTCTCGCAGTCCGTCGTGGGGTTCGAGGCGGAAAGCCCGGGCCATCCGCGGAGCGCGGTAGGCGGCGACACGAGGTTGTTCCGCATGACCTACCGGGGCGAGAACAACTACTACCCGATCCTTCAGCGCGCGCGTGCCCTGTGGAGCGAGCTCGAAGCGGAGTCGTCGCAGAACATCCTGACGCGGTGCGGTGGGCTCTCCATCGGCTCACCGGACGAGCTGTACATCCCGCAGCTCCTCGAATCGATCCGGCGCACCGGCGCGCCGCACGAGATCCTCGACCGGGACCAGATGGCGCAGCGGTATCCGCAGCACAACCTCCGGGAGGGGGAGTGCGCGGTCTTCGATGCCGAAGCCGGCTTCCTCCGCACCGATCGCGCTGTCCTCGCCGCCCTCGATGTCGCCCAGGCCAACGGTGCGACGGTCCTGCGCCACACCCCTGTGGACGACATCCGCGAAGTTGCGGACGGAGTGGTGGTGAGCTCGGGGACGTCGTCGTGGACGTTCGATCGGGTCATCGTCGCCTGTGGCGGATGGTCGACGACCCTGCTTCCGGACGGATTACGCCAGTGGGTGCGTCCGCGCCGTTCCTATCTCTCCTGGTTCGCGGCGCGCGATGCCACGCAGTTCGTTCCCGAACGCTTCCCCATCTTCATCCGGATCTCTGGCGATCGATCCCTTTACGGGGCTCCGACCGTGGACAGCGTGACGGTCAAAGCCACGCTCGACGGGCGCAGCTCCCCGACCGCGGATGCCGCCTCGGTGCCGAGGGAGCTCACGCCTGAGGAGATCGCCGAGACGACGGACACGGTCGCCGAGTTCCTGCCCGGCCTGATCCCCGACATCGTCCGGTCGGACGCCTATCCGGATCTCTTCACGGAGGACGACGCGGCCCTCCTGGGGACTGTGAGCTCCAGCCCGCGCATCTATTACGCGACAGGCTTCTCCGGCACCGGCTTCAAGATGTCGTCGGCGTTCGGCGCGATTGCTGCCCGCGAGGCTCTGTCCGGGTCCGAAGAGCCCGGCTTCGACTTCCTCCGGCCGGATCGGTTCCTGAGTCGGACAGGGGTCGGCCAGGAGAGAGAGCTGTGATGAGCGCCGCCCCGGAGCGCAGGGTCGCTCTCGTCACGGGTGGCAATCGGGGCATCGGACGGGAGATCGCCCGGCAGCTCTGCGCGCGTGGACTCCACGTCATCGTGGGGGCCAGGAGCGCGTCCGACGGTGACAACTCGGCGCGTGGTCTCGAGGAGCTGGGATTCAGCAGTTCAGCGGTCGAGCTGGATGTGACCGAGCCGGATTCGATCCGCCAGGCCGTTCGTGCGACCGTCGGCGAGTTCGGCCGGATCGATGTGCTGGTGAACAACGCCGGCATCGCGATCGATGGTCCAGGCCATCGGCCTTCAGAGCCGGATTTCGACACGATCGGAACGACTCTGGAGACCAACCTGGTCGGCGCGTGGGCCTGTGCGGGCGCCGTGGC
>DATMTS010000011.1:0-1870 GCA_035564555.1 Humibacter sp. | reverse complement strand
TGTCCGACACGGTCCGCAATCAACCCCGACTGGTGGTGAGCTGACATGAACCGTGAGATCAAGCGCGTGAGCACGATCGTCCTCGTCATGTTCCTGGCGCTGCTGGTGTCCACCTCGATCCTCCAGGTGTTCCAGGCGGATGCGCTGGGCGCCGATGCGCGGAACACGCGCGCACTCAACGACAGCTACTCGGCGCAGCGCGGGGCGATCCTCGTGGCCGGCCAGCCGATCGCGCAGTCCGTGCCCTCGAAAGACGTCTACAAGTGGCAGCGCGTCTACAGCAATGGGCCGCTGTACTCGGCGGTCACCGGTTTCTTCCCGATCAACGGCGAACCGACCGGGCTGGAAGGCGCCCTCAACGCGAAGCTCAGCGGCTCGTCGAACTCCCAGTTCTTCGATCGCATCAACGCCATCCTGACCGGAAAGAGTCCCCAGGGCGCCACGGTCCAGACGACGATCGACCCGGTCGCGCAGCAGGCGGCCTGGAACGCCCTGGGCGACAACCAGGGAGCCGTCGTGCTGCTGCAGCCGAAGACCGGCAAGATCCTGGCGATGGTGTCGAAGCCCTCGTACGACCCCAACGCGCTCGCCTCCCACGACGGCAAGGCCGTCGACACGACGTACAACCAGCTGCTGACCGCGCCAGGCGACCCGCTCATCAACCGCACCATCGGCGGAAACCTGAATCCCCCGGGATCCACCTTCAAGCCGGTGATGAGCTCCGCCGCGTTCGGAACCGGGCAGTACACCAAGGACAGTCAGCTGCCGAACGTCGCCTCCCTTCCGCTGCCCGGCTCCGGCACGGTCGTGAAGAACGACTCCCTCACCACCTGCGGCCCGGGGGCGACGGTGTCCATCGCGACGGCGCAGATCCTGTCGTGCAACATCCCGTTCGCCGAGCTCGGGATGCAGCTGAAGCCCGAGGTGATCAAGGACCAGGCCGAGAAGTTCGGCTTCAACACCTCGTTCGACATCCCCATCCCGGTGGAGAAGAGCATCTACCCGCTCTACACCGACCCGGCGCAGCGCGCACTCGGCTCGTTCGGCCAGATGTCGGACCGGGCGACGCCGATGCAGATGGCGATGGTCTCGGCGGCGATCGCCAACGGCGGCACCCTCATGACGCCGAACCTCGTCGACACGATCCGCTCGGCGGACATGCAGACGGAGGAGTCCTTCCAGCCGAAGGAGTTCTCGCATCCGCTGACCCAGCAGAACGCCGATGTCATCAAGCAGATGATGGTGGACGGCGTCGATCACGGCGTTGCGAGCAATGCAAGAATAGACGGGGTCCAAGTCGGCGGTAAGACGGGCACAGCGCAGAACGGCGAGAACGACCCGTACACGCTGTGGTTCACGGGGTTCGCGCCGGCGAACGATCCGGAGTTCGCTGTGGCGGTTGTTGTCGAAAATGGCGGTGGTCAGGGTCAGAACGGCACGGGTAACTCCATCGCCGCTCCGATCGCGAGGAAAGTACTAGAGGCGGTGCTGAATAAATGAGACCCACAGCAGGGCTCACCTTCGGAGGACGTTACGAGCTCCAGTCGCGGATCGCGATCGGCGGCATGGGCGAAGTGTGGCAGGCCACCGACCTCGTGATCGGCCGTACCGTCGCCATCAAGATCCTCAAGGACGAATACCTCGGCGACCCCGGCTTCCTCGAGCGCTTCCGTGCAGAGGCCCGCCACGCGGCCCTGGTCAACCACGAGGGCATCGCGAACGTCTACGACTACGGCGAGGAGGACGGCAGCGCCTACCTCGTGATGGAGCTCGTCCCCGGTGAGGCGCTCTCCAGCATCCTCGAGCGGGAACACATCCTCAGCACCGACCGCACCCTCGACATCGTGGCGCAGACCGCCGCCGCCCTGCA
>DATMTS010000010.1:0-3454 GCA_035564555.1 Humibacter sp. | reverse complement strand
GGTTCGGCGAGCACGCCGCGTTCGAGCGGCAGCGTCCCGGGCAGCACGCGCACCTGATCGGCGCGCGCCGTGAACAGCTCCGAGAAGCCCCCCTGCGTGTGGGGATGCGTCGCCGCGCTGCCGAGGTACCGAGCGCCCGGGCTGATCGTCGGCCGCAGCGGGTCGAACTCCCGGTTGCCCCGGTCGTAGGTCGCAGGATGCAGCGTCACCGCAGTCCCCGGGGCCAGCGCCGCCGCCGGGTCGGTTTCGGCCCTGCCGTCCTGCACCACGCGACCGGCGACTTCGTGGCCGAGCACCAGCGGCTCGGTGATCGCGAAGGACCCGACGCGGCCCTCCTTGTAATAGTGGAGGTCCGAACCGCAGATGCCGCCGTGCGTCATCCGGATCAGGACCTGGTCCGGTCCCGGGCTCTGCGGGGTGCGCTCTTCGATGCGCAGATCACCGGCGCCGTGGGCGACGAGTGCCTTCATGGGAGTGCCTTTCGGTGGGTCAGACGACCGCGGTCATGCCGCCGTCGACGTAGATGATCTGTCCGTTCACGAAGTCGGACGCCGGGGAGACCAGATACAGCAGCGTTCCCACCAGTTCGTCGACGGAACCCCAGCGGCCCGCGGGGGTGCGTCCACGGACCCAGGCGCTGAACTCCTCGTCGTCGACCAGGGCCTTGGTCAGCTCGGTGGCGAAGTAGCCGGGGGCGAGCGCGTTCACCTGGATGCCGGAGCCGGCCAGGTCGGCGCACATCCCGCGCGTGAGCATGACGATGCCGCCTTTGGAGGCCGCGTAGGGTGCGATCCCCGGCCGGCCGAGCTGGCTCTGCACGGAGCCGATGTTCACGATCTTGCCGCCACCCCGCGCGGCCATTCCGCGCGCGACGCGCTGCCCGACCAGGAAGGCGCTGGTCAGGTTCGACGCGAGGATGGCGTTCCAGTCCTCGATGGGGAAGTCCAGGAATGGCGCCCTGCGCTGGATGCCGGCGTTGTTCACGAGGATGTCGATGGGCGCGACGTCGCGTTCGATCTCGTCGATGCCCTCGGCGACCTGCCGGGGGTCGGTCACATCGAAGGTGACCACGTGCACGTCTGCGTCGTGCCGTTCACGGAGTTCGGCGGCGGTGGATCGCGCGACGTCCGCATCCCGTCCATGGATGACGACCCGGGCGCCCGCAGCGCTCAGCCCTTCGGCCAGGGCCTTTCCGATGCCCCGGCTCGATCCGGTGACGAGTGCCGTCTTCCCCCGGATGTCGAACAGCCGGTGGGGGTTCACGTGGTCCGGCATGGGCGCTCCTTCACGCTCGCAGCCGGACCGACTCCCGTTCCGGCATCACGGACAAGGTATCACTATGCTGAACGCTGTCCATCATATTGGACAGCGGGCTGAACTCGATCAGCGATCGCTGGTGAGCACCATCGGGTTCGAGAGCCGCTCGACCGCCGAGCGCAGCGCCTCGACGACGCGGTCGCGATGGTCCGCGGAGTCATCCGTGCGGAACATGGAGGCGCCCATCGCCATCGGCACGTCGCCGCTCGACCGCGGGGGGATCGGCATGGCGATTCCCACAACGCTCGGGAACACTTCGCCTTCGTCCAGACTGTATCCGCGCTCCCTCGTCGCCGCGAGCTTGGCCTGCAGCGCATCGAGAGTCTGGACGGACTTCTCGGTCAGCCGCGGCCACTCGCTGACGTGCGAGAAGCGCTCGGCCACCTCCTCCGGTTCGAGATTCGCGAGCAAGGCGTTCCCGATGGCGGTCGGTGCGGCAGGGAACCGGTCGCCGATCGTCGCGGAGAGCCGCAATGGGGCGCGGCCCTCGTGCCGGGCGAGATACAGAACGTTGGTTCCGTCGAGCACCGCCAGCTGCAGGAGTTCGTGGCTGAGCACGGGGGACTCCGCGCACAGCTTGTAGAACTCGCGCACCTGATCGAACGACCGCAGGAACGCGCCGCCGAGTTCCAGGTTGCGGCGGCCGAGCGTGTAACCGCCGTCCGTGCGCTGGATCATGTCGCCGTCTTCCAGCGCGACGCAGAGATTGGAGGTGGACGACTTGGCGATCCCGAGCGCTCGCGCGATCTCGCTCAAGCTCAGCGGTGAACCATGCGCATCCGCCAGCAGTCCGAGGATCGCGACAGCGCGCGTCACCGCCGGCGCCGGACCCCGGTCGCTGAGGGCATCGGTCGTCATCCGCCCACCTCCTTCGCTGCCAGCACGAGCGTAGTGGCACGTGTCATGGTTAGTAGAACTCCCGCTTGTTGATGAGGTTCCGGACGCGCCGGCCGTCGAGCAACCGGGTCGCGTTGTCGGCGAAGAGCTCGGCGATGAGCCGGTCCTCGGCCGAGGTGAGCGCTGCGGTGTGCGGGCTGATCACGACGTTGGGCAGCTGCCAGAGCACGCTGTCGGCGGGGAGCGGCTCGACGGCGAAGACGTCGAGCGCGGCGAAGCCGACCCGGCCGTCCTGCAGAGCGGAGACGAGCGCATCCTGGTCGATGACGGTTCCGCGCCCGATGCTCACGAAGGTCGTGCCGGCTGAGAGCCGGGCGAGCACCTCCTCGCTCACGAGCTTCTCGGTGGCATCGGTCCCGGGCAGGGTCACGACGATCGCGTCGACCTCGCCGGCCACCTCGGCCAGACGGGAGGGATGGACGATGCGCTGAACGTGCTTCACGGGCTCTTCCGCGCGGCTCGTGCCCCACACCGTCGCGCCGAGCGCGTCGAGAGCCTGCGCCGTCGCACGGCCGATGCTTCCCAGTCCGACGACGAGGACGGTCTGCTCGCTGACCTGACCCATCGTCCAGCGGTCGCTCCACTCGCGGGCGTCCTTGAGGGCGCGCAGCCGCGGCAGGTCCTTGGCGCCGGCGAGGACGCCGAAGACGGCGAACTCCGCCAGCGAACGGGCGTGCACGCCGGCCGAGCTCGTCAGGACGAGCCGGGCCAGGTCGGCATCGCTGAGGCGCGCGGCCTTCACCTGGCCGCCGCCGCCCGCGGCCATCGTGTGCACCCAGCGCAGCTGCGCGTTGGCCGCGACCGTGCGCGCGAGGGCGGCGGGAGACTCATCCGGGATGCCGTAGAGGGCGTCGGCCGAGTCCAGGATCGCTTCGAAGGCCGACTGCTGGCGCGGGCTGCGCACGAAGGCGGGATCGCCTCCGTGATCGCCCGGCCAGCGCATCGGTGCGAGGAGGGTCTGATCCCGCACCAGGCGGACGCGCGGCTCGCGGGTTTCGATGAACTGGCAGAGCTCTTCGCTGAGGGGCGTCGCCACCCCCACGGTGAGGGTGCGGTCAGAAGGCTGGATCACAGTGTCGCTTTCGGTTTCGGTGCTGGTTGAGGGCGAATTCGAGAGGCTGAACTCCTCGACTTCTCCATTCATTGTGTTGAACCCTGTTCGTTATGCTGGACCCATGATGAGCGTAACAGCGCAGCCGGTTGCTCTTCGAGTGGGATTCATCGGTCTCGGGGTGATGGG
>DATMTS010000009.1:0-7767 GCA_035564555.1 Humibacter sp. | reverse complement strand
GTCCGACCGGACCCAGCGCCCCCGCCTTGGGGCGAACGGTTGACATAGGATGAGCCGCAGCAACCCGCTGCGAACATCCGGCGGGCCCTCCATCAGCCGGGGCCGCCAACATAGTTTCCGCAAAAGGAACCCGAAGTATGGTGAGTTACATTGCGAGACGCATCCTCGTCTCGGTCCTGATTCTCATCGCCGCATCGTTCATCATGTATGTTCTGGCGGCGAATGCAGGAGATCCATTGGCGGATCTTCGCAACAGCACCTCCCCGAACCGGCAAGCGCTCATCGATGCGCGTGTCAACTCGCAGCACCTCGACGTCATCCCGCCGCTGCGATGGGGCATTTGGCTGGCCGGTGCCGCGAAGTGCGTGATCCCGTTCGCCAACCAGTGCGACCTGGGCACGACCTTCACCAACCAGCCGGTCACCGACCTGCTGCCGCAGGCGATGGCATCAACGATCCAGCTCGTGACACTGTCGTTCGTGCTGGCGGTCGTGCTGGGCATCGCGCTCGGAATGGTCACCGCTCTGCGTCAGTACAGCGGCTTCGACTACAGCGTCACGTTCATCAGCTTCTTCCTGTTCTCGCTTCCGTCGTTCCTGATGGCGGTGCTGCTGAAGGCGTTCATCGCCCTTGGATTCAACAACTTCCTGGCAGACCCGGTGATCGGGCCCATCACCTTGATCGTGATCGGGGTGATCGTCGGCGCCGTGATGCAGTTGATCATCGGGGGCACCTGGAAGCGCCGGCTGTACCTTTTCGCCGGAATCGGCGCAGGCACCGCGCTGGTGCTCTGGTACATGTCGGCGACCGACTGGTTCCTGAAGCCGTCGCTGGGGCCGATCGTCGTGATCGTGCTGTGCGCCGCGATCGCCTACCTGACGACGTTGATCATCGCCGGGCTGCGCAACCGGCGTGCTCTGTTGACGGCCGGTATCACCGCAGGTCTGGCCGTGGTCTCGTACTTCAGCCTGCAATGGCTGTTCAACATCTCCTCGGTGTGGACACTGATCTTCCTCGCACTCGTCACCATCGCGGTCGGCATCATCGTCGGCTGGTTCGTCGGCGGATACGACCGCGCCATGAACATGCGCATCGGCGCTCTCGTCGCCTTCCTGACCGGGGGTGTCGTTCTCGTCGACCGCTTCATGCGCTCGTGGAACCAGTACGTGGATCTCGTCGGCGGTCGCCCCATCGCGACGGTCGGCGCCCAGACCCCTGGGCTGACCGGGGACGTCTGGGTGACCAACCTCGACACCTTCACTCACCTGCTGCTGCCCACCATCAGCCTGCTGCTGATCACCTTCGCCGGCTACACCCGGTATTCCCGTTCGGGAATGCTCGAGGTGCTCAATCAGGATTACGTGCGCACCGCTCGCGCAAAAGGCCTGCCCGAACGCACCGTGATCGTGCGCCACGCCTTCCGCAACATGTTGATACCACTGGCGACGCTGGTGGCAACCGACATCGGTGCTCTGCTCGGAGGCGCGGTGATCACCGAGACCGTCTTCGCGATCAGCGGCATGGGCGCCCTGTTCAACTCAGGGCTGCAGCGCACCGACGTCAACCCGGTGATGGGCTACTTCGTCGTGATCGCGATCATGGCGATCGCATTCAACTTCTTGGCCGACCTCGCCTACGCGGCGCTCGACCCGCGAGTGAGGACCCACTGATGAGCACCATTCAAGGCGCACCCCTCGAGCCGCAGCTGCCCGACGATCATTCGGCTGCAGCCGTGGCGTCGACCGACGGGCGGGGCGAGAGCCAGGGCCGGCTGATCTTCAAGCGCTTCATCGGCAACAAGCTCGCCGTTGCGTCGATCGTCGTCTACGTCGCGATCATCGTCTTCGCGATCACCGCGATCGGCATCGGCGACATGCACGGCTGGTGGAAGTACAGCTACAAGGAGCTCAACCCGCTGGTGAACGCCGGGGGCCCGACGCTGTCGATCGTGCCGAAATGGCTGGGCGGCGCCGGATTCCACCTCGGGGACCACCCCTTCGGCCAGGACACCATCGGCCGCGACTACTTCGCACTGACGATGCGCGGCATCCAGAACTCGGTCGTCGTGATGCTGACCTTGGGCATCACGGCGACGGTGATCGGAGTGATCGTCGGCGCGATCGCCGGCTACTTCCGCGGCTGGGTAGACGCCGTGCTGATGCGCATCACCGACATGTTCATCGTGATTCCGGCGATCGTGATCGGCGCGGTCGTCGGCAAGAGCTCGGGCGGGTTCGGTGCTTTCGGCCTTGCCGTGTTCCTCGCTCTCGTCTCGTGGATGGTCATCGCCCGACTGGTGCGCAGCGAGTTCCTCTCCTTGCGCGAACGTGAGTTCGTGGAGGCCGCGCGCGTCGCCGGCGCGTCGGACATGCGGATCATCTTCAAGCACATCCTGCCGAACGCAGTCGGCGTCATCATCGTCAGTTCGACCCTGTTGATCGCGGCCGCCATTCTGCTCGAGACGGCGCTCAGCTACCTGGGGTACGGCATCAAGGCCCCGGACTCGTCTCTCGGCCTTCTGATCAGCCAGAACCAGTCGGCGTTCTCGGTGCGTCCGTGGCTGTTCTGGTGGCCGGGCGGATTCATCGTCGCGCTCGCTCTTCTGGTCAACTTCGTCGGAGACGGCCTGCGTGACGCGTTCGACCCGCGCCAGCGCCGGTTCAGCGTGCGTCGCACGAAGGAGGCTCCGGCCCCGGAGCAGGCCCCAGAGCCGGTGAAGCAGCAGGCGTGAACGCGCTGACCAGGATGACGGCCCGACCGTCACAAGCGCAGCAGCAGCAGCGCCACGACCGACGCCGCCGCGAGCAGCACCAGCGCGCCGATGAGCATCCAATGCCGGCGCACCGTCACCGGTGTGGTGTCGGCCTCGCCCGTCGCGATGGCGCCGCTTTCACGCAGCCTGTCCCAGGTGTCGCGCACGAGCGCGGCGGCCTGACCGGATTCGCTCGCGAGCAGATCGCCGGGTCGTACGGTGCCGTCGGGGCGGGGAGCCGCCCCGACGCGGCCGGTGCGCTCGGCGCGACGCGCGATGGTCGTGCCGGTGCGACCGGGCGCCGGAGCGGCCCAGGCCGAGAAGCGGTGGCCCGGTGTGTACAGCGTCAGCGCGAACCGCGTGTCGATGTGGATGAGTGCCGCCCACGGGATCTCGATCGAGCGGAACACGTTCACGACCCGGATGCGCTCATCGTCGACGTCGACGTTCGGGCGCCACAGAGCGGCCCAGGCGAACACGGCGACGAAGACGCCGGGAACCAGTGTGAGCAGCCGGTCGGCCTGCGTTCCCAAGATCACCGCGGCGACGACGAAGGCATCCACGATCCAGATCACCACCGCGAGGGTGCGGTTGAAACGAGACACGAACACGGAGGCGCTCGAAGCGTCGGGGGATGCCATGCACCCATGCTGGCAGCATCCCGGGCGCGGGCGCATTTCGCAGTGACGGCCGCTTCGGCGCGACGTCGAGAAAGGACCACCGACTGATGGCCACCCGCACAGCGCACGACGGGGTACGACCCGACGACACCCCGGTTCTGGAGGTCAAGGACCTGAGCGTGGACTTCGGCGTCGATGACGTCTGGGTGCCGGCCGCGATCAAGCTGAACTACGCCATCAAGCGCGGCGAGGTCATGGCCCTGGTCGGCGAATCAGGTTCGGGTAAGAGCGTGAGCTCGATGTCCATCCTGGATCTGCTGCCGAAGAACAGCCGCACCTCCGGCAGCATCAAGCTGAACGGGCGCGAACTGCGTGGGATCTCTTCCGCGCAGATGCGCGCAGTGCGCGGCAACGAGGTCGCCGTGATCTTCCAGGAGCCGATGACGGCGTTGAACCCGGTGTTCACGGTCGGCTACCAGATCATCGAGACGTTGCGCGTGCACTACGGCATCTCCCCGCACGAGGCGAAGGACCGGGCGCTCGAACTGCTGCGCATGGTCGAGATGCCCGACCCGCTGAAGGCGTTCAACTCGTATCCGCACCAGCTCTCCGGCGGTCAGCGGCAGCGCGCGATGATTGCCCAGTCGATCTCGTGCGACCCCGGTCTGCTGATCGCCGACGAGCCGACCACGGCTCTGGATGTCACGGTGCAGGCCGAGATCCTCGATCTGCTGCGCAACCTGCGCGACCGGCTGAACAGTGCCATCCTGCTGATCACGCACGACATGGGCGTCGTGGCCGACCTCGCCGACCACATCTGCGTGATGCGTCAGGGCAAGATCGTGGAGGCCGGGCCGGCGCTGCAGATCTTCCAGAACCCGCAGCATCCGTACACCAAGGCGCTGCTGGATGCCGTGCCGCACCTCGGGCAGACCGAGGAGGGCGAGGACATCGACCTGACGGCGGCGCTCGCGCTGGGTGCCGTCGGCACCGAGGATGTCGACGAGGTGCTGGACAGCGCGCTGCTGGAACGCGTGGAAGCGAACGAGCGAGCTGCGGAGGAGGCGAGGATCGCCGCCGAGCGGCAGAACGCCGGGAAGCCCATCGTGCTCGACTTCGCCGATGTCGTGATCGAGTACCCGGGCCGCGGACGCGTGAAGGCGTTCCGCGCCGTCGACCACGTCGACCTGCAGATCCGTCAGGGAGAGGTCGTCGGACTGGTGGGCGAGTCGGGTTCGGGCAAGACGACGCTCGGTCGCGCCGCGATCGGCTTGCTGCCGATCACCGGGGGCACGCTCAACGTCGTCGGCACCGACCTGTCGAAGCCGACACGCTCGCTGGTGCGCGATGTGCACAAGCGAGCCGGGATCGTCTTTCAGGACCCGGCTTCGTCGCTCAACCCCCGCATGACGATCGGAGCATCCATCGGCGAGCCTCTGCTGCTGGCGAAGAAGGCGCGCGGCGGCGCATTGAGCAAGGCGGTGGAAGGCCTGCTCGACAGCGTGGAGCTGCCGCGCAATTACCGTACGCGATATCCGCACGAGCTCTCCGGCGGGCAGAAGCAGCGGGTCGGGATCGCCAGGGCGCTGGCCCTCAAGCCGTCGCTGCTGATCGCCGACGAGCCGACATCGGCGCTCGACGTGTCGGTGCAGGCCACGGTGCTGGACCTGCTGAAGGACCTGCAGAAGGAGTTCAACTTCGCCTGCCTGTTCATCACGCACGACCTCGCCGTCATCGATGTGCTCGCCGATCGGATCGCGGTCATGCACCTCGGCAAACTCGTCGAGGTCGGCACCCGTGACGAGATCCTGCGGCATCCGAAGGAGCCGTATACCCAGCGACTGCTCGCCGCCGTGCCGCTGCCTGATCCCATCGTGCAGGCCGAGCGTCGCGAGTTGCGCGCCAAGATCCTGGCCGCCGGAAGCGACGAGTACGCGGAGGTCGAACACCGCCGCGACACGATCGACTACGCGCCGCCGCAGGAGTATCCGGCGGCCGAGGGCTACGAGGCGCCGGGTACGCCCGAAGCCGAAGAACACGAGAAGCGCCCGAACGACTGAGTGTGCCGACGCCGGCTGGACCCGAAGCCGCTCACGCAGTCTGTGCGGGCATCCAGCCATCACACGGTAGAATGATCCTTTGGGGCGCATGGTCGTGCCCGCGCGGGCCAATTCGCCCGAACCTCTCCGCGTGAGCGCCGCCTGTCCGGCACCGCCGCGCCCCATCGTCAAGGACTCCACTCATGGCCATCGCCACTCGTGACGACCTGCGTAATGTCGCCATCGTCGCCCACGTCGACCACGGAAAGACCACTCTCGTCGACGCAATGCTGAACCAGACGCATTCGTTCGCCGACCACGCGCACGTCGAAGAGCGCGCAATGGACAGCAACGAGCTGGAGCGCGAGAAGGGCATCACGATCCTCGCCAAGAACACGGCGATCAGCTACAACGGTGCGCACGCGGCGGAGCACGGCTCCGGCGGCCCGATCACGATCAACGTCATCGACACCCCTGGGCACGCCGACTTCGGCGGCGAGGTCGAGCGCGGCCTTTCGATGGTCGACGGTGTCGTGCTGCTGGTCGACGCCAGTGAGGGGCCGCTGCCGCAGACGCGCTTCGTGCTGCGCAAGGCGCTCGAGGCGAAGCTGCCCGTGATCCTCGCCGTGAACAAGACAGACCGCTCCGACGCACGCATCGAAGAGGTCGTGCACGAGAGCCAGGACCTGCTGCTCGGTCTTGCCAGCGACCTTGCGGACGACGTTCCCGACCTCGACCTGGATGCCATCCTCGACGTTCCCGTGGTGTACGCCTCCGGCCGCGCCGGCGCAGCCAGCCGAAACCGGCCCGCGAACGGCGAACTGCCCGACAACGATGATCTCGAGCCCTTGTTCGACGCGATCCTCGAGCACATCCCGGCACCCTCCTACGACCCCGAGGCGCCGCTGCAGGCGCACGTGACGAACCTCGACGCCTCGCCGTTCCTCGGTCGGCTGGCGTTGCTGCGCATCTTCAACGGCACTCTGAAGAAGGGCCAGACGGTCGCGTGGGTGCGGCACGACGGCGACGTGCACAACGTTCGTGTCACCGAGCTGATGATCACCAAGGCTCTCGACCGGTACCCGGCCGAAAGTGCCGGCCCCGGCGACATCGTCGCGGTCGCCGGCTTCGCCGACATCATGATCGGCGACACTCTGGCCGATCCCGACGACATCCGCCCGCTGCCGGCCATCCACGTGGACGAGCCGGCCATCTCGATGACGATCGGCACCAACACCTCGCCGCTGATGGGCAAGGTGAAGGGCCACAAGCTCACGGCTCGAATGGTCAAGGACCGCCTGGACCGTGAACTCGTCGGCAACGTCTCGTTGCGCGTGCTCGACATCGGCCGACCGGATGCCTGGGAGGTGCAGGGGCGCGGCGAGCTGGCCTTGGCCATCCTCGTCGAGCAGATGCGCCGCGAAGGCTACGAACTGACCGTCGGCAAGCCTCAGGTGGTCACCAAGAAGGTCGACGGCAAGACCCACGAGCCCTATGAGCACCTGACGATCGACGCCCCGGAGGAGTACCTGGGCGCGATCACCCAGCTGCTCGCGGCCCGCAAGGGTCGCATGGAGAACATGTCGAATCACGGTACGGGCTGGGTGCGGATGGAGTTCATCGTGCCGTCACGCGGACTGATCGGCTTCCGCACCGAGTTCCTCACCACGACGCGGGGAACCGGCATCGCCAACGCCATCGCACACGGATACGACGAGTGGGCGGGCTCCATCGTGACTCGCAACAACGGCTCGATCGTCGCCGACCGCTCGGGTGTCGTGACGCCGTTCGCGATCATCGCCCTCCAGGAGCGGATGACCTTCTTCGTGAACCCCACAGAAGAGGTCTACGAAGGCATGGTCATCGGCGAGAACTCGCGTGCCGACGACATGGATGTGAACATCACCAAGGAGAAGAAGCTGACCAACATGCGTCAGTCCACGGCCGACAACTTCGAGTCGATGACGCCGTCGCGTCAGCTGACGCTCGAGGAATGCCTGGAGTTCGCACGTGAAGACGAGTGCGTCGAGGTCACGCCCACAGCGGTGCGCATTCGTAAGGTCGAGCTCGACCAACAGGAGCGAGCCAAGGCGACCGCTCGGCTGAAGAAGCAGTCCCAACCCGCTTGAGCGTGCGCGGGCCCGCCCGGGCCCGGCGGGCCGAGGCCCGTCCGAACCACCTTCTGCATCCGAACCACCTTCTCCATCCCAACCACCTTCTCCATCCCAACCACCTTCTCCATCCGAACCACCTTCTGCATCCGAACCACCTTCTGCATCCGAACCACCTTCTGCATCCGAACCACCTTCTGCATCCGAACCACCTTTGTCCGTCCGAACCAGGAATATTCCTGGTT
>DATMTS010000008.1:0-28774 GCA_035564555.1 Humibacter sp. | reverse complement strand
GTCGCCAGGCGTCCCATCCGGCGTCGTCTCCGCCCCAGACCCGGAGGTCCGTGCACAGCACGTGGAACCGTCCCGCCGCATCCTTCACGATCGCGGGGTCGCGGACGCCCGTCGTGCCGAGAGTGGAGGTCAGCCGCGGCTACCCGTTCCAGAGCGGCAGCCACCGCAACGGGGAGTCGCCCTCGCTCAGCGAGAAGTGGATGCGCTCCGCATAGCCGTCCGGTTCCTCCCGGAAGTGGGCGAACAGGTAGCCGTACTCGCCGCCCATCAGCAGGTGCCGAGGTCCGTCCACGGGCCGTTGGCGTCGCCGGGAGTCTGATTCCTGGTCCACCACTTGGCCTGCCAGCGGTGACCGGCCTGCACGGCGATGTCACCCTCGTTGTACTGCCAGCTCGCCGTCCAGGTGCGGCTCCAGCCGGCCTGGCACTGCGTCCGCTGACCGACCTGCGCCCAGGCACTCCACGGGGAGGCCCCGGGCACCTGGCCCTGCGTCCACCATTGGGCGATGAAGTTGTTGCCGTCGTACGTGACCTGGTCGCCCTTCGTGTAGACCTGGGCCGCGCTCCAGGCGGTTCCCAACGGCTGGAGTCCGGCGATCGCATCCGCGATCCCCTGCGCCGCGGCGTCGACCTCGGCCTGGGTGGGCGAGTCGCCCGCGAGCGTCGCCTTCCCCGACGCGACCGCCTGGTTCAGGGAGTCGATGGAGGCAGCGGTCCAGATCTCCGGGTCCGCCGCCGTTTCGCCGGCGGAGATCCGTGCCGTGAGCAGCGTCGTGTCGACGACGCGCTCCTTGAACTGCAGTTCGGCGACGTTCGCGTATCCCGTGGATGTGAAGTACCGCAGGTAGCGGTAGGCGATCCCCGAGGTCACGGGCAGGTCGTACCACTGCACGGCGGACACGCCGCTCACGGTGGCGAGGGTGTCCCACGTCGCTGCGTCGTTCGAGCCCTGGAAGACACCGCCGTTCATCCGGGCGAAGTTCCCGACGCGCGGCAGGAACCGGACGCTGCCGACGGTGCGGGCGTTGCCCGCGCCGAGGTCGACCTGCACCCAGCCCGCCGCGGTCTTGGTGTCGGTGGCCGTCGCCGGATCGCCGTCGAACGCACGCCAGCCGTTGTCCGCGGCGTCAGCCGTGCCGTCCCAGGAGGCGGAAGAGGCGACCACCTGCGAACGCGCGATGGCGATCGTGGGGAACAGCGTCGATTCGGGCACCAGGATCGACTTCGCGGTGGCCAGCTGCTTCAGCACGCTGGTGCGGTCCGCTCCGGGCGCGTTCCATTGGGTACGCAGGGCGGCCACCTTCTGCGTGTATTCGTCGGCGCTCACGCGGGTCGACGTCGAGGTGTCGGCCACCTGGGTGTCGAAGAAGCCGTCGGCGTAGGTCAGGCTGCCGTAGAACTGGACCTCGGCGAGGTTGCCGCTCCAGGCCGTCTGGTTGATCAGGCGAAGGTAACGGTAGGCCTGGCCTCCCGCGGCGACCGTGCCGGCGTCCGACCAGGTGCCTTGAGCAGCGCCGGAGACGGCTGCGGTCAGGTCTTTCCACGTCGTACCGTCGTCGGAGGCCTGCACCAAGGTGCCGTTCGCCCTGGTGGCGTTTCCCGTCCTCGGCAGGAGGAAGACCTGGTCGAGCGCGATCTTCGCACCGGCGCCGAAGTCGATCACGTAGTACGACCCGGTGCTCGTATTCAGATCGCCCGCGGTGTCCGCTTTGCCGTCGAAGAGCAGGTATCCCACCTGGTCTGCGCTCAGCCCGTTGCCGGGCCACTGCTTGTCCGAGGCGGTCACCTTCGCGTCGTTCGCGACGTCGATCAGCTTGTTGCGGTCGCCGCCGACGAACAAGGCGGACCCGTCCGAAGTGCCGTAGAACGTCGGCCCCGCGGCGCCATGGGCATCCGTGTAGTCGATGGCCAGCGTCACCGGGCCGGAGGCCGTGGCGGCGACCGGCGCCGTCGCGCTCCAATGGACGCCGTCGGAGGAGGCAGCGGCGACCTTCGTCCCTTGGAGCGTCGCCGAGACGGAGCCCACGGCGACCTTGGTGACCACCGAGACCGTCACCGGGTCGCCGGAGGAGATCTTGCCCGCGATGGCCTTCGGCGAGCTTATCGCGGCCTGGGCGATCTGGTTTCCGATCTCGTGGCGGTCTCCGAAGATGTGGAACTCCGTCAGCTCCATCAGGTTCACGATGGTGTTGTGGAGCACGTCCGGCTGGGGATCCAGCATCTTGATCCGGAAGTAGCGGAACTGCTGGCCAGCCAGGTCGGGCGACACAGCGAGCGTCTGGAAGTCCTGCGTCATCGTTGTCAGATCGGGCGTCAATCGTGTCCAGTTGGTGGCGTCGTTCGAGCCGAACACCGCCGAGCCCGCGATCCGGTCGGCGAAGATGTTCGACTCCAGGCCGAACGATGTCGCCGACACGCGGTAGTCGGGCCCGAAGTCGAACGTGTGCGTGAGGTTCACTGCCTGCGGATAGCTAGACCCCGTCAGGTTGCTCGAGTCGTCGAGCTTGCCCACGTCGGCACCCATCGTCGAAGTGGTCAGCAGGGCCGGGTAGTTCAGACTCCCGTCCGCGATCCGCGGCGACACCAGCCGGAGACCGGCGACCGCCGCGGCGACCTTCTGCACGGCCGCGAGGTAGTCGGCGTCCGAACCGTGGCGGGAGAGCGAGGTCGCGTCCGAGACCGCAGCGTTGTATGCGGTCACGGTAGCGGTTTCGTAAATCGCGTTCGAGTCGAACCCTTGTTTCGCAAGCGCCAGGGCGCCGTCACGTGACGTCGCGGAGTCCAGTTCGACGTGCCGTGCGGCCACGGTCGTTCCGTCATCCACCGAGACGACGACGTCTGCGGAGCCCGCCGTCGCAGGAGCCCAGGTGAGCGCGCCGGTCGCGGAGTCCAGCGATGCCCCGGAGGGCAGGCCGGCAGCCGTGTAGGTCAAGGTCTCCCCCGAACCCGGATCGGTGGCAGCGAACTGCGTGACGGAGGACGCGCCGGTGTAGCCCACCAGGCGGCTGGCAGCCGTCGCCGGGAGAACAGGAGGAGTGGAGTGGGACGCGATCGCGGTGTCGATGCTGTCGATATCGACGTGGCCGCCGCTGCCGGTCGCCTGGATGTAGATCAGATCGCCGATCGACTCTCCGGTGCGCAGCTTCACCACGACGTTCCGCCACTGCGACCCGGTGTCCGGGATCGTCACCGTCTCATCGAGTCCCGAGCTGAGCCGTACGTTGACCGGTGCGTCAGTGCGCACGCGCAGTCCGATGGTCGTCGAGGAAGTCGAACCCTCCAAGAACGCGATCTTCGATCCGGCCGACGTCGCGCTGAGCCGGACATAGCCGGTCGCGCCGTCGGTGCCGGACTCGACCTGTCCGGAGATGTCGGTGTAGCGGTCCTCGACCTCCAGCGTCGTGGCGCTCGTCTCCTGCTTCGGGACCGAGCTGCCGGCGGCTGCAGCCGGTATGTAGAGCCAGAAGTCGCCGCCGCCATCGACGCCGTTCCAGGCGTTCTGCGGAGTCCCGCCGTAGTTGTAGGTCAGGGGCAGCCGCTTGGTGAAGGCTTCATAGAAGTGCGGCGCGACGGTCTTCAGATCAAGGCCGCGCTGATACGTGTAGTAGTAGTACAAGTCCCAGAAGCTGGCCGTGTTGAACCGACCCCGGTAGCCCGAGGAGATGTGGTTGTAGGTGTCGCGGATCGTCCCGTCCGCAGAGATCGCGTACGCGACGGGGGTCCACGGGGTGTCGTAGCCGAGCATGTACTGCCAGAAGTAGTCGGCAGCCGAAAGGATGCGGTCGTCGAGGAACTCATAGGGGCCGACGGCGTTCGCCGCGGTGGAGATCGTGCCGGCCGTCGGGTCGACCTTCGTCCCCTGAGCCAGCATCATCCGCGCCAGGTAGTACGCGTTGGTGATGTCGCCGCCGCCGTGCGCCTGGTCGCGTCCCATCTCGACGTGCTGGACGTGCGGGTCGGCGATCGCCTGACCGGTCGAGTCATCCTTCGTGACCATACGGAAGAGTCGCGAGATGGAGCCGTTGAAGCCCTGGTCCGTAGCCGTGGCGTTGACGGTGAACCATTCGACCGCTTCAGCGTAGCGGGGAGCGTTGTCGGTGAAGATGTACCCGGCCATCGCACCCAGGAGAGGGTACGTGTGCTGGTTCATGAAGTAGTTGTTGTTGTGCTGGAAGGTCTCGATGACCGGCGTGATCAGGTTCTTCGTGAAGGCGGCCGTGTCAGCGTCGGTCCAGGGCGTCTCCTCGTTCGCGCAGGAGCTGTAGCGGAGGATCTCGGCGGCGGTCACCATGCGGTTCATCGGAATGCCGGTGTGGATGTGCGCGTCGGTGTAGTAGGCGTACTGGCTGGGGTCCATCTGCTCCCAGATCCGGATGATGTTCATTGCGTTCTTGCGGTACACCTCCGACCCGGTGAACACGTACATCAGGGTCTGCGTGTAGGCCTTGAGGCCGTCTGCGATGAACTTGCCTTCGACCCCCTGGCTGTTGAAAGCCACCGTGCCGGGCTTGGTCGGGTCCGCACTGCTCGCGTTCGACGACGAAGCCGTGGTGCTGGCGGCGGAGGATTGCGTCATCGCCGTGTAGTAGCTCGACCACGGCTCGGCGCCTGCCGCGACCTGGGCCCTGGCGTTCTCGAGCACGGGGGCTGTCAGTCCGACTCCGGGATGGACGAAGCCCTCGCTGCTCACCGTCGGGTGGAACTCGACGGAGCAGGTCGTGGCCGGCACGGCCGATTCGACCGGCGCGGCAGTGGCCGGGCTTGCGGCGAGCTGCAGCGTGGCTGCCGCGAGCACGACCGCGAGCAGTCCGCTGAGGAATGCGAGTCGAGCCCGCGGGCGGGGCGAGGGAACACTGCGCTGATGCACGATCGGTACCTTCTTCGTTGACAGTTGGAGCTGATCAGAATCGGAATGGATAGCGTTTTCCGGGGTGTGACGCATCATCGGGTGCGCGTCAAGGGGCGGATGGATCAGGCCATGCGAGCGAGCTCGGCGAACTCGACCGCGTGCTTCAGGGGCTCGCCGCGCGCGTGCCTGCGCACCTCGGCGACGGCGGAATGGCCGAGCCGGCGCAACTCGTTCCCCGCCGCGCCGGCGAGGTGCGGGGTCAGGTGCACATTCGGGAGCGTGTAGAGGATGTGCCCTTTCGGCAGCACTTCGGGGTCGGTCACGTCGAGCACGGCGCGCAGCCGCCCCGACCGGAGCTCCGCGATGAGCGCATCCTGATCGACGATGTCGGCCCGTGCCGTGTTGACGACCGTGGCATCGTCCGGCAGAGCCGCCAGCACCTCCCGTGAGATCATCCCCCACGTCTCCGGGCGGCTGGGCGCGTGGATGGAGAGGATGCTGCTGCGCCGCGCGAGCTCGGTGAGGTCGGAAACCAGTTCGGCGCCGAGCAGACGCGCCTGCTCCTGCGTGCAGAACGGGTCGAAGACCAGCACGCGCACGTCGTAGGCCTGCAGCATGCGGATCACCCGCGACCCGATCCGCGAGGCTCCCACGATCCCGACGGTGCGCCCGTAGTTGCCGACGGCGGGCAGCTCCGCCTCCCGGTGGATCTCGCGCTGCTCGGCGGCGTACCTCCGAGCGACCCAGAACGCGTCCTTTCCGGCGAGGGCGATCATCGCGACGGTGAACTCCGCGACGGGTACGGCGTTGGCCCACGCGCCTGAAGACACTACGATGCCGCGGCGCCAGGCGTCCGGATCCACGAACCGGACGGTGCCGGCGGCATGGACGATCGCACGCAGACCGGGCAGCTGATCGAGCACCTCCCTCGTGATCTCAGGGCCGCCCCACCCGGTGATCAGGGTGTCGATCGCCGGGCGTTCGGCGGGATCGAGGTCCTCGACCGAAGCGATGGCGCGAGTCGGATCGATCTCGACGTACTCCTGGAGTTCGGAGAGGTCGTCGGGGGAGAAGAAGAACGGGATCAGGTGCTCCCCCATCCCGAGAACGGCTTTCATCATGGTCTCCGTGTGCTCGTGGTGAGTGTGAAGCGGCTGAAGGTCGCGGTGAACGCCTCATCGACGAGGTCGAAGGCGTTGACTGCGGCGAACGTACCGGTGAAGCGCAGAAGCGGCCCGAAGTCGTCCGACAGGAAGGATGCGTCGACCTCTGGCCCGAACGGTTCGAGGTCGCTCCCGTCGCGACCGGTGGCGAAACGGGCGGTGCCGTGATCGAACTCGGCGCGCAGCCGCCAGGGGCCGGCGTCGGCCGCGCTCCGCGCGAGCTCCACGGGGCCGTCGACGCTCCGAAGCGTCAGAACGAGGACGATCCGGCCGCCGGCCGCCTCGAATTGCTGGCCGCGCTGTCGCTCTCCCTCCGGCTCCGCCCAGGTGAGTTGCAGCGAGAGGTACGCAGAGGAGTTGTACCAGAGCACCAGACCGGCGGAGTGCGCGAACGTGGTCGGGTGCGCCTCCACGGTCACCTCCGCGACGGCGCGGTGTTCGGTGAGACGCTGGCCGACGAGGCTGTTCGCGCGCCAGGACTCGATCCCCTGGCGTCCGCGCAGCCGGAACGAATGCTCGTCGAGGACATCCACCCACGCGCTCGTCGCGGGAGCGCGAAGTGTGCTCCACGGCCAGTCCAGCACGGTGCTCCCACTGGCCGGCCCGGTGGCCGGTCGCTCGAGGGCGGGAACCGCCGGGACGTCGATCTCGACCGCGGGATGCCAGCCTCCCTGCGCAAGGCGGGGCCAGCCGTCGTCGTCCCAGACGATGGCCTGCACTGCGGTCTCCCGGCCGAGGGGGCTCTGCACTCCGCTCGGGGTGCGGATGGGCCGGGAGACGAGGTGCGCGAGGTACCAAGAACCATCGGGGGACTGCACGAACTCACCATGCCCGGCCTTCTGGAGGGGCCAGTCCGGGTCGTCGCGCGTGGTCAGCAGAGGCTGCCCATCGACCTCGTACGGCCCGGTGACGGTGCGGCTTCGCGCGACGAGCACACCGTGCTCGATACCGGTGCCTCCCTCGGCCACCGTGAGGTAGAACCAGCCATCCTTGAACAGGAGCTTCGGGCCCTCGATGAGAGTGTCGCGCTGCAGGAGCATCTGCGTCCCCCCGACCGGGCGGACTGTTCCGTGCCTCCTCTCCAACTCGGTGAGGACAATGCCGGAGAACCGGTCGCCGCCCGGCCGATGGTCGTTCTGCAGGTTGGCGAGCCAGCTCCGCCCGTCGTGGTGGAACAGGGACGGGTCGAACCCGTGCGAGGGAACCCGCACCGGGACGTCCCAGTCCGAGAGCACGCCCTCCGCGACGGTGGCGGTCGTGATGTACGTGGACAGGTTGAAGTACGGCTTCTGGAGGGATTCCACGATCGAGTAGGTCGCCCAGAGTCTGCCCCCGGCGACACTCAGGGCCGGCGCCCAGATACCGGCCGAATCCGCATACCCGGCAAGCGATCCCTCCGGCACGGCGTTCTCGACGTGCCCCGCGTACTCCCAGTGGATCAGATCGCGCGATCGGTGGATCGGGATGGTCGGGAACCACTCGAACGAGCTCACCGCGACGAAATACCACTCGCCGACGCGGACGATGGACGGATCCGGAGCGAAGCCGCGAATGACCGGGTTCGTCAACCGCGCCTGTTGCGTTCTCGGCCCCGTCACCGGACCAGTCTCCTGGTCGATCCGCGAACGATGAGTTCCGGCATGAGGTCGGCGTGCCTCGGTGCTCCCGCCGCCTGCGCCTGCGCGAGCACCTCGATCGCGGCAACGCCGACGCGCCGGTAGTCCAGGCGGATCGTCGTCAAGGCCGGAGTGAAGAACGCCGCCCCCGGTTCGTCGTCGTACCCGACCACGCTGATGCCGTCAGGGGCGGGACGCCCGGCACGGGCGAAGGCGTGCATGACCCCCAACGCCAGTTGATCGCTGGCACAGAAGACGGCGGATACCGGGGATGCCAGCAGCCGCTCGCCCGCGGCGTAGCCGGCTGCCGCGCCCCAGTCGCCCGAGACGACATCGACGGGCTCGAGCCCTGCCTCCTCGAGCGTGTCGAGGAAGCCCTGCGCTCTGGCGCGTGCGTGCACCAGGTTCGCGGGGCCGGCGACGTGCGCCAGCTCGGTGTGCCCGAGCGCGAGGAGGTGCCGGGTGGCCTGCACCGCACCGTTGTACGAGTCGATCGTGACCGACGACGCGGTCTCGTGCTCGGCCAGGGCGACGACGACCGGCAGGCGGCGGGCGAGATCCTCCGCCACCTTCGAGACGGTGTCCGAGGTCGCGACGAGGATCGCCGCGGAGGCACCCTCCTCGATCTTGCGGCCGACGACCTCCAGCAGTGAGCTCTCCAGGTGGTCTGCGGGGGCGATCACATCCGCTTGGGTCACGAGCAGACCACGACGGCGGCTCTCGGACGTGACACCGTCGAGCAGGCCGTGCAGGATCGTCGGATTGATCCCGTGGATGGCGATCAGCGCGATCTGCGTGGTCCCGGTCGCGGCGCCCGGCGGGCCGGCGATGTACCCGAGTTCGCGCATCGCCCGCTCCACCCGGTCCTGGGTGGCCGCGCTGACGGCTGCCGAGCGCTGGATGACCCGCGCCACGGTCCGTGAGCTCACGCCGGCCGTCTGGGCAACGTCGACGATGGTCGGCCGGTACTCCAGAGTCATCGGCGCGGGACCTCCAGCCGCCACTCGTCGACCCAGTCGATCCGCGCACGGCCGCCGGAGAGCTCCATCGGGAGCCACACCGCCGGGGAGTTCGCCAGATCGTCCTTCAGCCAACGGTCGCCGACGTAGACGAAGGCCGGCCGCGCGCCGTCGCCGACGGGAACGACCGCGCTCACCTGGGAGTCGAAGGTCGCCGATCCCGGGTCTGCGATGTCGGCCCAACTCGACCACGGCCCGCGCAGGTCGGTCGCCGTCGCCACTTTGTTGTCGTTGGTCGACCATCCCGTGAGATCGGAGCCGAACAGGTAGTAGAGGCCTTCGTGACGGACCAGCGCAGGCGACTCGTACCCGTGCGACAGATCGTCCTTCAGCGTCGTCGCCACGATCGCCTCCACCGAGAGGTGGTCGGGAGCGAGCCGGTAGACGTGCAGGCCGTTCTTCCGGTCCTCAGAGAGCAGATACCCGACTCCGTTCTCCTGGTAGACGCCGATGTCGCGGCTGACGTTCCCCAGTGGACGCTCGCTCCCCACGTACCGGAACGGGCCGACCGGGTTGTCGCCGATCGCGTAGCCGACACGGGCGAAGCGGTAGTCGGCGGTGTCGACGTGGAGGAACATCACGTAGGCGCCGTCCGGGCGGCGGAGCACCTTCGGGCGCTCGATGATCCGGTCCGGGCCGAGCTCTCCGTCGCCCGCGACCAGCGAGTTCCCCTCGAAGCGCCACTCGGCGAGATCCGCGGAGGAGTAGCAGACGACCGCCGTGAAGAGCGAGCCGGCGCGCTTGTCCTCGCCCCAGGCGTAGAACCGGTCGCCGAAGCGCTGGATCCCGACCCCGTGCAACTGGGCGACGGCGCCGGTGTCGTCGACGAACGTTGTGCCGGGGCGGACCTCGGCCGGACGAGTGGATTCGAAGGTCATTTCAGGCTTCCCATGGTCACGCCGGATTTCCAGTACCGCTGCATCGCGATCATGAGGAGCACCATCGGGATGGTCGCGACGAGCGAGCCGGTGATCACCAGGCTCGTCAGATCCACCGTGGAGTCGACCCCGCGTTGCAGCCAGGAGTACAGCCCGAGCATCACGGGCCACTTGTCGGAGTCGCGCAGGAACACCAGCGGCCCGAAGAAGCCGTTCCAGGAGCCGACGAAGTGGAGCAGGAAGATGGTCGCTCCCGCCGTGGTGAGCGGTCGCAGCCCGATCCGGAAGAAGATCCGGTACTCCCCCGCGCCGTCGATGCGCGCCGCCTCCATCAGCTCGGCCGGCATCGCGCCCTCCGTGTAGACCTTCGCCAGGTACACCGCGAACGGGCTGAAGAACGCAGGGACGATCATCGCCCAGATCGTGTTGTAGATGCCGAGCTGCACGTACAGCAGATACGAGGGGATGGTGAGCAGCGTGCCCGGGATGAGGAACGAGGCGATGATGAAGGACACGGTCGCGCCGCGGCCCTTGAACCGGTACATCGCCAGTCCGTAGCCCGCGGCGAGCGCCACGAAGGTCTGGCCGAGCGAGCCCAGCACCGCGTACACCGTCGAGTTCCACAGCCACAACGAGAAGATCCCGTCTTGGTAGGAGAACAGCGAGGCGAGGTTCTCGAAGAGGTTGAAGTGAGAGAACCAGAGACCGCTCGTGGTGAAGAGGTCCTGCTTCGATTTGGTGGCGGAGACGATCAGCCACCAAGCCGGGCCGATCGAGTAGAGCGCGAACGCGACCAGCCCGGCGATGACCACCCACTTGGAGCCGCCGCGCCGGCCGGCCATCTCGCCCGCGTCGTGCTCCACAGCCCGGCGACGCCGTGCGGATCCGCGCCGGGAGACGCTGCCGGCGTCCAGGAGGTCCGGGTCGGCGATCCGTGTTTCGATGAGACTCATTTGTCCACCCTGTTCGCGAGACGGTAGATCACTGCCGAGGCGATCCCCACGACGAGGGCGAGGATGATCGAGAGGGCAGCGGCGTAGTTGAGGTTCCCGACCTGGAAGGCCTGGTTGTAGATGACCATCGTCGGAGTGAAGTCCTTGGTGATGGTCTCCGGGGAGACCGTCCTGAAGAGCGTCGGCTCTGCGAAGATCTGCAGCGTGCCGATGATGGAGAGCAGGCCAGTGAGCACAAGGGTCCCGCGCACGTAGGGCACCTTGATGGCGAAAGCGATACGCACTTCGGAGGCGCCGTCGACGCGCGCGGCTTCGAACACTTCCCGGGGGACGGCCTGCAGCGATCCGTACAGGATCAGCATGTTGAACCCGATCGTGCCCCAGACGACCAGGTTGCCGATCCCGATCCAGACCATGTTGCCCGCGAAGAAGTTCACGTCGAGCCCGACGAGCGCCAGGACCGGCCGGATCGGGCCGACGTTCGGGCTGTACAGGTAGAGCCAGATCATCGTCGCCACGATCCCCGGGATCATGTACGGGATGAGCAGCAGCAGCCGGAACCGGTTGGCCACACGCCGGCGGACGGCATCCAGGAGCAGGGCCATCGTCAGGCTCACCACCATCGTGACCGGCACCATGACCGCGGCATAGATGGCCACCCGGATCATGGACGCCCAGAAGGTCTCGTCGCCCAGTGCGCGCACGAAGTTGTCGAATCCCGTGAACGACGTCTGCGCTGCGCTGAACCCGAGCCCGGAGGTCTTTACCGTGAAGAAGCTCTGCCCGAGCCCGAGGAGGACGGGCAACACCGTGAAGACGGCGAAGCCGGCGACGAAGGGCCAGGTGAAGGACGCTCCCTTCAGCGACTGCACGTGCCGCCAGGTCATCCGTCGCCTCGGCCGCTGTCCGGCACTCGGGAGCG
The DNA here is from genome assembly GCA_035564555.1 of Humibacter sp. Classification (GTDB taxonomy): domain Bacteria; phylum Actinomycetota; class Actinomycetes; order Actinomycetales; family Microbacteriaceae; genus DATMTS01. The sequence continues at coordinate 17,375 of DATMTS010000008.1, read as the reverse complement.
GAGTGCTCCGGGTGGCGCTGCGCGCGGGCCCGGCTTCGCTCGTTTTTGTGGCCGAAGACATCGCCGTCTCCTTTCTGTAAGGGGTGCGCCGCTCGGACGCACCCCTCACCTGTTACTTCGCAACCGTGTAGTTGATGCCCTTGGTCTTCAGATCCTGGACCACGAACGCCTGAACGTTCTCCAGCGCCTGCTTGACGGTGATCTGCTTGGCCATCGCCTTACCCCACTGGTCCTGGAGCTCGGGGAACCAGGCGTCGTAGTCCGGACCCTCGTTGAAGGAGCCGATGGCGGCGGACTGCGCCTTGGCGATCACAGCGCCCACCTGCGCCTTGCTCTGCGCCGGGTCGATGAGCTTGTCGGGCACGATGGCCGTGGTGTACTTCGACACGTCCTTCAGAGCGGTCGGCAGGCTGATGGCGTCGGTCTTCGTGCTCTTCGACGCCGCGATTCCGGCGGCGGTGGTCGCCACCCAGGTCTGGTACTCGACCGCGGCGGCCGGGTACTTGCAGCCGACCGGCACGATGCCGGGGTTGGCGATGCCGGGCGTCTTGAAGGGTCCCGAGTTGCTCAGCTGCGGGAAGTCCACAGCCTTCCAGCTCCCGAGAGAGGCCTTGAGGTTGGTCTGGTATCCGAACAGCGACCACCAGGCCAGCGGGACGGTCGCGAGCTTGCCGCTGTCGAAGTACGCGTAGAGGGAGGGCCGGTCCTGGTACGTCTGGTGCGACGCAAGACCGTTGTCAACGATCTGCTGGATCACATCGGCGCCCTTCAGCGAGTTCGCGTCGGTGAAGTTCACCTTCCAGCGGTTGCCGTCGATCGCGAACCACTTGGCGCCGGCGAGCTGCTCGATCTGGATGAGCGTCGAGGGGTCCTCGCCCGCGAGGTTGATGACCGTGATGCCCTTCGGCTTGAGCTGCTTGCCCGCGGCGATCAGGTCATCCCAGGTCTTCGGCACGGCGATGCCGTTGTCGCTGTAGACCTTCTCGTTGACCAGCGCGAACGTCGCATCCGGGCCGCTCGGGAACCCGTAGTACTCGCCGTCCAGCTTGGCGCCGGCGAGCGCTCCCGCGGAGAACTTGCTCTCGATCGGCTTGATGTACTTCGTGATGTCCTGCGCCCAGCCGTTGACGACCGCTGTCGTCACCGGGCCGGTGGCCGGCACCCAGCAGGGGATGCCCTTCTTGGACTTCATGACGTTGCGGAAGTTGGTCACCGTCGCCGGGTTGCTCGCCTGCAGGACGTAGTTGACCTGGACGTCCGCGTGGCTGGCGTTGAAGGCCTTGACCACGGTCGGGGTCATCTCGGCGTCCCAGCCCCACACGTCGATGACGACGGGCTTCTTCGAGGTCGCGGGCGCCGATGGGCCGGACGGCGCGCTGCACCCGGCCAGGAGGCCCAGGGCTGCTACCCCGGCTACCAGGGCGAGCGCACGGGTGTGTGCTTTTCGCATTCGTTCACTCCTTCGTGACGTGAGTGGAGGACTCACGGATCTGCTTGGTGCTGTCTTGCGTATGGAAAACGCTATCCGTACGTTATTACGCGCCGTTGCGGTTGTCAACACCCTAGGGATGTCCACTCACTGACAGGCGAACTGACACGAACGACTGCATCCGAGGCGCTGTCCAACCGCCGATCGGCTGCAACTCCGGCTTGTCCGGGCCGGCTGCTCATCAGCGGTGAAGGCGTGCACGAGCGGTCATCGCCCGACCAGAGTCGGGCGCATTCCGATCTGCGGCGCGAAGTCAAATGGATAGCGTTTACCTCACCGTATCGCTCTGACGGATGGGTCGCTCTAGCCCTTCGCTGGAGTGCTGGCCCGGACGACCACCTCACCGGTGAACTCGAGCGTCTGCGGTCCATCGTCCCCGGTCTGCCCCAGCACCTGGTCGATGGCGCGGGCTGCCATGTCCCCCAGGGGAATCCGGACGGTCGTCAAAGGCGGGGTCAGGTCCCGGACCAGGGGAACATCGTCGAACCCCGCGACTGCGACACGACCGGGCACGGAGACCCCGTTCTCGCGGAGTCGCGCGATCACTCCAAGAGCCATCGCGTCGCTCACGGCGAAGATCACATCGATATCATCGAGGCGATCGATCAGCGCTCCGGCCGCCGAATAACCCCCGTCGCGATCGAAATCGGCCGAGACGATGAGGTCGGGTTCGATTGAGAGCCCTGCCCTGGCTGCTTCCTCCATGAATCCGCGCAGCCGCTCGTGCGACGTGATCTGATCCGCAGTCGCCGCGACGATGGCGAATCGCCGGTAGCCCAGTTCGATGAGGGCGCGGGCGAGCGCCGCCGAGGAGTCGGCGTTCCTCAGAAGCACTTCGTCGAAACCGAACGAGTTCGCGCCGATGATCGACACACGTCCACCCGCCTCGGCGAATGCGGTGAGTTCTTCCCGAACCGCGTCCTCGCGACCCGCGTCGGTCGTGCGGCTCACGGCGATTACGACAGCCTTCGGTCGCTGGCCGCGCAGGGCACGGAGCGCATCCAACTCGTCCGTTTCGGTGAGCCCCGACAGGCCGACGATCAGCGCATGGCCCGTCTCCCGAACTCGCTTCAGAGCGCCGGACACCAGCGCGGACGAGCCGGGATCGTCGATTTCCGAGACCAGGATCGCCACGGTGGACGATGCGCCGGCAGACATCGCCTGCGCCTGGATGTTGGCGGTGTAGTCCAGAGACGTGGCCGCCGCGAATACGGCCTCCCGCACCTCGGGGTCGATGTTGGCTGTCGAGCGGACGCCACCATTGAGAACCCGTGACGCCGTTGCACGCGAGACGCCTGCGAGAGCGGCGACGTCATCGAGGGTCGGCCTTGGGAAGCGTCGCGTAGCCATGGACCGACAGTAATGGACGGGTGCGACGACCGCTGCGGTCGCTGCCTCGCGTGCGCGTGTGACAATGTCCTCATGACGGCGGGGAATGACGGTGACGCCCTCTGTGCCTGTCGATCATCGCGGGGAGGACCCGGAAATGGCGACTAAGCGCTCCCCGGCCCGGGCGACGCTGCACGACGTCGCGCGCGAGGCCGGCGTCTCCATCGCGACGGCGTCCCGGGCACTCAACGGAAGTGACCGAGTCGTGCGCCCGGATATCTCGGCTCGCGTGGAAGAAGCCGCACGACGCCTCCGGTACGTGGCGAACGTGTCGGCTCAATCGGTCAAACGTGGGGCGACGTCGACCATCGGGCTCGTCGTGAACAACATCGCCGACCCGTACTTCGCAGCGATCGCCAGCGGGCTGATCACCGCGGCGAAGGCGGCCAAGATGACGGTCACCGTGACCGCGAGCGAGGGAAACCCGGACCTGGAACTGCGGAACGTCCGCGACATGCGCGCTCAGGGACACAGGGCGATCATCATCGCCGGCAGCCGGGATTCAGGAGCCTCCTACGACGAGCTGACCGACGCGCTGACAGCGTTCGAGCGCTCCGGCGGATCCGTCGTCCTGGTCTCGCAACCCCTGCTGCCGTTTCCCACCGTCGCGGTCGACAACGCCGGCGGCGCTCGGAGCCTGGCCCTGCAGTTGGCAGGACGCGGGTATCGGCGATTCGCGGTGGTGAGTGGGAGCCCGGCGCTCGTCACAGTGGCGGAGCGGCGCGCGGGCTTCGCCGAAGGACTCGCCCAGGTCGGGCTCTCGGTCCAGGAGCACGACACGTTCGTCCACGACTTCACCCGAGACGGCGGCTATCGAGCTGCTGAGGAGCTACTCGCCCGCGGCTTGGATGACATCGACCTCGTCTTCGCGGTCAACGACGTCATGGCAGTCGGAGCCGCAGCAGCGTTCCGGGACCACGGCATCCAGGTCGGCCGCGACATCGGGGTGGCCGGGTTCGACGACATCCGGATGGCCCGCGACGTGACGCCGAGTCTCACCACGGTCTCCGTTCCCCTGACCGAAATGGGCGGCCTCGCCTTCGACCTCGCGCTCGTCGGGCCGGAGGACGATCCGGTTCGGATGCTGTCGGCCACGGCTGTGATCCGGGACAGTACGCCGAGACGCGAGAGGCGAACCGGCCGTCTCGGTCAGCCGAGGTCGGACAGGCAGTGGATGCGGTAGCTCACGCGTGGCCTCACGATCAGCGGCGACCGTGCGCGATGTCTTCCTTCTTGCCGGAACAACTGGTCAGCCCATGATGGCCCCACGCTACAACGACGAGAACCGCGCAGGAAATGACACCACCCGATGGGACCCGCCCTTCCGATCCGCCGTTGCGGACGCGAACGGGCATTAGCGTCCTGACATCCGGCGCCCAGTGCCGCGTCGATGAGGTCACGGATCCCGCGTTTGCGGGGTCGAGCCGTTCCCCGATGAAGGTGGCGGCAAGCGCGAGCGGGCCGGTCGCGTTGCTCGGTCATGGCTCTCGGGCTGGCGGCGTGACCGGGGGTAGATTGCGCCTATGGATTCCTCATCCGGCGGTCGCCCACTCCCTGCGCCCGACATCGGGCCGGGCGGATCCCGGACGACCTTTCGCAGCGAACTCGACACCAAGCGCTACACGGTCGTAGACGAAGACTGGGCCGGACACGTGCCTGCCCAATACGGTGTCGCCCCTCGCATCCGTATCGGTCACGCCAAGTGGTTCAACCTTCTGTGGTTGATTCCGATCGGCTTGGCACTGCTGATCGTCGGCGTCGCAGTGGCCAAGGGGCTGCGTGAGATTCCGGCAGTGCAGGATTTCATGCACCGATTTCCTGGGATGTCGGAGTTGCCGGCGAACGCACCCGTCGGGTTCCCGGTGTGGCTGGGCTGGCAGCACTTCCTGAATCTGTTCCTGATGCTCTTCATCATCCGCTCGGGGGTCACGATCCTGTCGGATCATCCCCGGCTCTATTGGACTCGGCATTCGACGCCGGGCAAGGATTGGTTCCGGATGCAGAAGCCGGTTCCCGATGATCCGCTCTACACCGCGAAGCAAGATTCCATAACCCTGCCGAACGGCGTCGGACTGCCCGGCCGTCGGCACTCGATCGGCCTCGCCCGATGGTGGCACCTGGGCGTTGACACCCTCTGGCTATTGAACGGGGTCGTCTTCTACGTCCTGATCTTCACCACCGGGCAATGGATGCGTTTGGTTCCGTTGCATTGGGATGTCTTTCCCAATGCCGTCTCGGTCGGGATTCAATATCTCTCGCTTCAGTGGCCGGTCGAATCCGGCTGGAGCAACTACAACAGCCTGCAGTTGATCGCTTACTTCATCACGGTTTTCGTCGCGGCACCGGCAGCGTTGATCACCGGTCTCGGCATGTCGCCCGCGCTCTCGACACGGCTGCGGTGGATCAGTTCGTTCTTCAGCATCCAAGTTGCCCGGTCGTTGCACTTCTTCGTGTTGTGCTGGTTCGTGCTTTTCATCGTCGTGCACGTGACACTGGTGATGACCACGGGAGCGCTACGCAACCTGAATCACATGTACGCGTCGAATGACAGTGAGTCCTGGTTGGGGTTCTCGGTCTTCGCGCTGTCGATGGTGGTCGTCATCGTGGGCTGGGTGGCAGCCACGCCCTTCACCTACCGTCATCCTCGCGTCGTGCAGCGCGTCGGCTTCGCCTTGATCGGGCCCGCGCAGCGACTGTTCGAACACATCGATTCGAACCCAGGGCAATACACCGAAGCCGACATCTCGCCCTATTTCTGGCATAACGGCAAATACCCGGAAACCGAGGAATACAAAGAGCTCGAGACCCAGAATTTCGCGGAATACCGGTTGGCGATCACCGGACTCGTCGAGAATCCCGTTGAGCTGAGCCTCGAGCAGCTGCGAGCGCTGCCCTATCACGAGCAGATAACTCAGCATTTCTGCATTCAAGGCTGGTCGGGCGTCGCGAAGTGGGGAGGGGTCTCGATGCAAACGATCCTCGACCTCGTGAAGCCCGCACCGAGCGCGAAGTGGCTCATCTTCTATTCCTTCGCGACCGGCCCGGATGGCGGAATCTATTACGACGCGCAGCCGATCGAGCAGATGAGTTACAAGCTGACGATGCTCGCGTACGACATGAACGGAGAGCCGGTGTCATTCGGACACGGTGCCCCCCTTCGTCTGCGCAATGAGACGCAGCTGGGTTTCAAAATGGTCAAGTGGATCAAAGGGATCGAGTTCGTCGAAGACTTCGCTCAGATCGGCGGCGGACTCGGGGGCTACAACAACGACCACGAGTTCTTCGGCTACCGCCAATCCATCTGACCCGATATCTCCGGGGCAAGATCGGCGCTACGTCCTGGCTGCTACTGGTCGATGCAGCGAGTTGCAGGTCGCGGTGAACGCGGCGTCGACCGCCTGTTCGATCTTGCACTATGCAATACTTGCTCAGTGCAAGATCAAGGACCGGACGACGCCCACCCACTTCCCCTGGACCGTGAGGTGCGCGCCTTCCACGCCGCCGGCCGGGATCTGATCGGCATCGCACTGCGCAGCCTCGACGTCGCCGCGGCCGGGTTGTCGTTGCCGAAGTTCCGGATGCTGCTGGTTCTGAGCGAACTGGGGCCGGTGCCGTCGGCACGGGTCGCGGCGGCGCTGGGCGTGAACGCATCCTCGGTGACGCGGCTTGCAGACCGGCTCGTCGAAGAGGGCTATGTCACTCGCGGTTCCGACGAACGATCGCGCAGCGTCGTCACCCTGGCGCTCAGCGAGGCCGGCAGCGCAACCGTGCATCGCGTCGTCGAGTGGCGGCACGACGAGCTCGGGCGACTGCTGGCGACCATCGATCCGGTGCTGCGCGACGCCGCAACGGAGGCTCTCGAGCAGCTCGCCGAGGCCGCGGCATCCACCTATTCCGCGGAATTCCCGGGGCTGGTGACTCTGTGAGCGCGGGCGATCGGGTGCGGAACTCCTCCCTCGGTGATTTCGCGGTGCGTCCGCGGATGCTCCTCATCGCCGCTCTGGCGCTGCCCGTCGGCGCGCTCGGCGCAGTAGCCGCCTGGGCGCTGTTGAGGCTGATCGGCCTGGTGACGAATCTGGTGTTCTACTGGCGATGGGACTTCGCACTCGTGGCGCCCGGCATCGTGCACCATCCGTGGTGGCTGATCCTCGGCGCGCCCATCGTAGGCGGCTTGGTCGTGGGATTGATGGCGCGGTACGGCTCCGAGAAGATCCGCGGCCACGGGATGCCCGAAGCGATCGAAGCGATCTTGACGGGTGGCAGCAGCGTGCAGCCGAAGGTCGCGCTGCTGAAGCCGATCTCCGCCGCCGTCAGCATCGGAACCGGCGGTCCGTTCGGCGCAGAGGGCCCGATCATCATGACCGGTGGAGCGCTCGGCTCGATGCTTGCGCAGCTGCTGCACCTCACCGCCGATGAGCGGAAGTTCCTGCTGGTCGCCGGGGCTGCCGCCGGCATGGCCGCGACCTTCAACTCGCCGCTGGCGGCCATTCTGCTCGCGGTGGAGCTGCTGCTTTTCGAGTGGCGCCCCCGCAGCTTCGTGCCGGTCGTCGCTGCCGTGTCGGTGGCCACCGTGTGTCGCGGCTTCCTGCTCGGTACCGCGCCCGTGTTCCCGGTGAGTTCGGGCGGGCTGCACCTGACCCCCACGATCGAGGTCTTCGCGGTCGTCAGCGGCATCACCGGCGGCCTCCTCGCGATCGGGGCGACATGGCTCGTGTACCGGGCGGAGGACGCCTTCCACAAGTTGCCGATCCACTGGATGTGGTGGCCTGCGATCGGTGGACTCATCATCGGCGCCGGTGGGCTGATCGAGCCCCGCGCCCTCGGCGTCGGATACGACGTCATCGACCAACTCCTCACCGGCCGTGCCGCGCTCGGTCTGATCCTCGGCATCCTCGTGGTGAAGACCCTGATCTGGTCCCTTTCGCTCGGTTCCGGCACCTCAGGCGGAGTGCTCGCACCGGTGTTCATGATCGGCGGCGCCCTGGGTGCGCTGGAGGGCATGGTGTTCCCGCACGCGATGCCCGGGTTCTGGGCGATGTGCGGCCTCGCCGCCGTCGTCGGCGGCGTGATGCGCTCACCATTGACCGGCGTCATCTTCACGCTCGAACTCACGCGGGCGTGGGATGCCCTGCTGCCGTTGGTCATCGCATCCACCGCCGCGTACGCGCTCTCGGTTCTGATGCTCAAGCGTTCGGTGCTGACCGAGAAGATCGCCCGTCGCGGTCTGCACCTGACTCGGGAGTACTCCACAGACCCGCTCGAGACCTTCTTCGTGCACGAGGTGATGACGCCCGGGTCCGCCGCGCCGTTCGACGTCGATCCCGCCCAAGAACCGGCCTGCGTGCGTTCCAGCGACACCCTGCGGGCGGTCGCGTACCAGTTCGCCGAGACCGGGCAGTCGGATGCCGCGGTGGTCGATGCGGACGGCCGTGTCATCGGGCGCATGTCGGTTCAGGAGCTGCTCCAGGCCCGGCTGCACGACCTCACCGAGGAGCACCACCGTGCCCGCATCCTGGTCGCCTCGCCTGCCAAAGCACGCGCCGGCGCCGCGGCGCGGCGAGAGCGCATCCGCCGGCGTAGCAGGCAGGCGCGCTGAACGCAGTCGCGAGCAGAATGTCCACATGGCCGAATCCGACGACGAACTCGCTTCGATCGCATCCGAGCTGTATATGACAGAGCCGGCGCGGTTCATCCGGGCCCGCACCGAACTGGCTCAGGATGCCAAGGAGAACGATCGGCGCGACCTGGCGGCCGCCATCGCCGCACTCAAGAAGTCTTCGTCAGCCGCCTGGGCCGTCAATCTGCTGGCGCGAGAACGACCCGGCGACTTCGACGCGCTGGCAGAGGTCGCGGACGATCTTCACGACCTGCAGCGCGGAACGGCCACCGGTGACCCGGCAGCCGCGCTCGACGAACGGCGCAGACGCACGATGGCAGCCGCGATCGAGCATGCGCGCGACATCGCGCAGCAGCACGGCGTCCACCTGAGTGCGGCCGCCGTCGCTGACGTGGAGGCCACGCTTCGTGCCGTGCTCACCGACGACACCGCGGCGGCTGCGGCCCGCAGCGGCATGCTCGTGCGCGGGCTGAAGGTCACGGGTTGGCAGAGCGTCGACGTGTCGGATGCTCTCGCGGTCGGCGAACCCGCGGGCGCCGCGTCCACCCGAAAGAGGACTCGCCATGCACGCGTCGCCTCGGGCGGCTCGAAGACCTCTGCGAGAGGCGAAGCCGATGCCGTGGCTGAAGCCGATGCAGCAGCCGACGCCGCAGCCGAGCGGCGCCGTCGGGAGGCTCGTTCGGCAGCCGAGCGAGTCGTCGCCCACGCGGAGGACGAACACGCTCAAGCAGTCGCCGAACTGACGGCGGCGGCATCCGAGGCTGCGGAGGCGGAGGCCGCCAGCGAGGCGGCCGAGGCCGAGGCCGCGCTCCTCCGTGCCGAGTTCGAGCGCGCTCAGACAGCATCCGACCGGACCGGACGCAACCGGGCGGCAGCCGAACGGCGGCGTGAGCGAGCCGAAGAGGCCGTCGCCGCTGCCGAGCAAGCCGTCGCCGACGCGAGGGCCCGCTTGCAGGTGCTGGGCCGAGCGGCGGAATGATCCGCGACTGCCGGAGGTTGCACACGCCATGAAGCGCTTGGGCACCCTCTCGTTCGGACACTACGGCCCGCTCGGGGGCGGCCTGAACCTCTCGGCAGCCGACTCCATGCTGCAGGCCATCGACCTCGCCCAGGCGATGGACGACCTCGGCGTCGACGGTACGTACTTCCGGGTGCATCATTTCGCCCGGCAGCAGTCCTCCCCGATGCCGCTGCTTGCCGCGATCGCCGCGCGCACGCAGCGCATCGAGGTCGGCACCGGCGTGATCGACATGCGCTACGAGAACCCGCTCCACCTCGCGGAGGAGGCAGCATCCGTCGACCTGATCAGCGGCGGTCGGCTGGCACTGGGGGTCAGCCGCGGATCACCGGAGACCGTCGTGCGCGGGTACGAGGCGTTCGGCTACACCGGCTCGCAGGACCCGCGCGGTGCAGACATCGCACGGGATCATTTCGCGACCTTTCTTCGCGCCGTCGAGGGCGAGGGGATGGCCGAACGGGACTCCTCGAGCCCGTTCGGGGCCGGCGTCGGCATGCAGCGCATCGAGCCGCACTCCCCCGGCCTGCGCTCGCGCATCTGGTGGGGAGCGGGAAACCGCGATTCGGCGGAGTGGGCCGGTCGCACGGGAGTGAACCTGATGTCGTCCACCCTGCTCACCGAGGACCGGGGGTTGCCGTTCGACGAGCTGCAGGCGCAGCAGATCGACGCATTCCGCACCGCATGGCGCGACGCCGGCCATGGCGGCGAGCCGCGGGTCTCGGTGAGCCGCAGCATCTTTCCGCTGGTCACAGAGGAGGACGAGCTGTACTTCGGCGGCCGACAGGACAGCGACCAGGTCGGCGTCATCGACGGCATGCGGTCGACGTTCGGCAAGACCTACGCCGCGGCGCCCGACGTGCTCGTCGAGCAGTTGCGCGAAGATGCGGCGATTCGCAGCGCCGACACCTTGATGCTGACCATCCCGAGTCAGCTGGGCGTCGAATGGAATGCATCGCTTCTCGAGTCGATCATGAAGTACGTCGCCCCGGCGCTGGGATGGCGCTGATCGCGACCCGCTGATCGGGACTCGTTGATCGCGACCTGCTGATCGCGACTCGTTGAGGCGGGGCAGCGTTGAGGGCGGAGCCGGCAGCCGGCGGGCCTACTGCTCTCGAATGCCACGGCGCAAGCCCTGCTGCTCGACGCCGGCTGAGCGTAGCCTGATCGGCATGTTGACACTGATCATCATTCTGCTCATCATCTGGCTCGTGCTCGCCGTGCTGGGCTTCGTCATCAAGGGCCTCGTCTGGCTCGCTGTCCTCGGAATCATCCTGTTCCTGGCGACCGCGGTCATCGGTTTCGTGCGCAGGTCGTCGGCCAGAAGGTAGTGCACATCCTCCTCGACGCGTCCGGTGACGACCGTGCGGCGGCATTGAAGTCGTCGGTGCGGTGAGTCGCCCGGCCTCGGCCGTGCCACCCACCGCTTTGTGCCGCGAACCGTATTCAACAAACGGGTTGACAAGCATCCGGCGCCCGAGTATCTTCATATTCAACAGTTCAGTTGAATAAGGAGCAGCGATGGCAGCCAGCCCGCCGGATGACGATCGGCTCGACGCGGCCTTCGCCGCACTGGCCGATCCGGTGCGCCGACGCATCGTCGCTCGGCTGAGCACGGGGCCGGCGACGGTGAACGAGCTCGCGGAGCCTTTCGCGATCTCGATTCAGGCCGTCTCCCGGCACATCCAGGTGCTCGAGCACGCCGGTCTGGTGACGCGAAGCCGCGACGCACAACGGCGCCCGGTGCATCTGGCCCCCACCGCGCTCGAGGCGCTCACTTCGTGGATCGACACCTACCGGCTCATCCACGAGCAGCGCTTCCGCGCTCTCGACGACATATTGGCGACAAGCATCCACAAGGAGAAGGAATCATGACGAACCCCACGACCATCACGGCAGCGGAAGGCCTGCCGTACATCGACATCGTGCGCGAGTTCGACGCGCCGGTCGAGGCCGTCTACCGCGCCCACACCGAGCCCGATCTGGTCAAGCAGTGGCTCGGCCCGCGCGGCTACGAGATGGACATCGATGCGTACGACGTGCGCACCGGGGGCCATTACCGCTTCATCCACCGCGCTCCGTCGGGCGAGGAATACGCGTTCCACGGCTCGTTCCACTCCGCGACGACGAATGCGCAGATCATCCAGACCTTCGAGTTCGAGGGTGTGCCGGGCGTGGCATCCATCGAGAAGCTCGACCTCGAAGACCTCGGCGACGGCCGCACCCGCACGCACGTCCACGCGGTGTATCCGAGCCTTGAGGCGCGGGACGGGATGCTCGCCAGCGGCATGGAGGGCGGCGTCGTGGAAGGCTACGAACAGCTCGACGAATTGCTCGCCGGCTGATATCGCCGAATCAGGAGACAGCAATGAATTGGACCCTCGAGGTCGTCATCGTTCCGGTCAGCGACATCGACCGGGCCATCGGGTTCTATCGGGATCAGGTCGGGTTCGATCTGGACCACCACACCGTCAACGAACACCTGGACGTCGCACAGCTCACCCCGCACGGGTCCGGTTGCTCGATCGTGGTCGGCTCGTTGCCCGCACAGAACGAGATGGCGCCGGGCTCGTTGAAGGGCGTGCAGCTCGTCGTTCCCGACGCCGAACGGGCGCGAGCCGAGCTGGTCTCGCGCGGGGTGGAATGCAGCGAGTTGATGGTTTTCGATCCGTCGGACGGCGGAACGTTCTTCGGCTTCAGCGACCCCGACGGGAACAGTTGGGCGGTGCAGCAGATCAAGGCGCGCGCCGAGCATCCGCTGATCCCAGAGGGCTGGGCGACCGACTGGCACTGACCGCCCGGTCTCGGTGGCGCGTCGCGAATCGTCGCGGCGCGCTACCGTTGATGCATGCCCCTGCCGCCGCTCGTCGCCCCCGCGGATGCCCTTGCCGCCGGGGAATCGGAGCGCGCCTCCCGGCAGCTTCGGCTTCCTGAAATCGGTGAAGAGGGCCAGCGTCGCCTGGCCGCCGCGAAGGTCTGCGTGCTCGGCGCGGGAGGTCTCGGCTCCCCCGTTGCGCTCTACCTCGCCGCCGCGGGAGTGGGCACGATCGGCATCGTCGACGACGACCTGGTCGACACGAGCAACCTGCAGCGGCAGATCGCGCACGGCACGGGCGACCTGGGCGCGCCGAAGACGGCCAGCGCCGCTCGGGGCATCCACGCGCTCGCTCCCCGAACCGAGGTCGTCGAGCACCGGGAGCGGCTGACGGAGGCCAATGCGGCCGACATCCTCTCCGGGTACCACCTCGTGCTCGATGGCACCGACACCTTCGACACCCGCTATCTGGTCTCCGACGTGTGCGCGCGACTTGGTGTGCCCGTCGTGTGGGCGTCGGTGCTGCGCTTCGACGCCCAGGTTTCGGTGTTCTGGTCGCGCCCGCCGGCCGGCGTCGAGGCCGTCACCCTGCGGGACGTGTTCCCCGAGCCTCCGGCTGCAGGCGAGGTTCCCTCGTGCTCGGTCGCCGGCGTGCTCGGGCCGCTCTGCGGACAGGCCGGAAGCCTGATGGCGACCGAGGCGATCAAGCTCATCTGCGGCATCGGGGAACCGCTGATCGGCCGGATGCTCGTGCTCGACGCGCTGGGCGCGCGCGTCACCGAGGTGACGATCCGCGCCCGCCGGCCCTCGGCCGCCGCCGGGCCCGCCGGGCCCGCCGGAGCCTCCGAGAGTGCCCGTTTGCGACGAGTGCGCCCGCTGGACGGGGCACTTTCGTCGGGAACGGCCGCGCTCGCCGTTCCGGCCCGCGCGAGCGATATCAGCGTCGACGAGTTGCTCGCACTGACAGCATCCGCGAAGCGTGTCGATCTGGTCGATGTGCGGGAACCCGCCGAACACGAGGCCGGGGCGATTCCGGGCAGCAGGGTGGTTCCGCTCGGGGTGCTGCTACGGGATGCCTCGGCCATCCGGAGCGCCGACGACAGCAGCGCCGGCGGCGCTTTCGGACGCGCAAGCGACCCAGGCGACCCACGCAACCCAGGCGACCCAGGCGACACACGCGACACCGTCCTCGTGCTGTACTGCGAGGAAGGCCCGCGTGCCCGCACCGCCGCCCGGATGCTCGCCATGGTGGGCGTCGAAGCCCGGGTGCTGCGCGGCGGCATGGCGGCCTGGCGAGAGCGCGACGCGATGCAGCGAGACGCCGGATGAGCGACCTCGTGCCGCTGGAGCGGCATCGCGCGCGGGTGCTCGCCGCAGTGCAGCAGCTGCCCGAAACGCGCGTGCCGCTCGCCGAGGCGCTGGGCTGCGTGCTGGCGCAGCCGGTTGCAGCCCTCACTGCGATCCCCGGCTTCGACAACTCGGCGATGGACGGCTACGCCGTGCGCCACGAGGATGCCGCCCGGCCGGGCTCGGTGCTGCGGCTCGTTGCCGACGTGGCCGCGGGCTCGGCTCTTGATCCGCCCCTGCTGAGTGGCGAGGCCGCGCGAATCATGACGGGGGCCCCGGTTCCGGGCGACGCTGATGCGATCGTGCCGTTGGAAGACACCGATCTGGGCATCGCCATCGGACCCGCCGCTCCGAGCAGCATCGCGGTGCTCGTGCCGCCTCGCGCGGGAGCGCACATCCGGCGGGCCGGCGAGGATGCGATCGCCGGCACCGAGATCGTGCCGGCCGGATCAGTGCTCGGACCGTTGCAGTTGAGCGCCGCGGCATCCGCCGGGCACCCCGTGCTCTCCGTCGTGCGCAGGGCGCGGGTCGCCGTGATCTCCACCGGCAGCGAACTGGTGCCCCCCGGCACGATTCCGCGCCGGGGCCAGGTCGTGGAATCCAATTCCACCCTGCTGGCAGCGGCCGTGCGCGAGGCGGGGGCCGAGGTCACCGCGATCCACACCGTTGACGACGACGACGACGCGTTGCGCGCGGCGCTGCAGGCCGCATGCCTCGATGCCGATGCGGTCATCCTCTCCGGCGGGGTCAGCGTCGGAGCGTTCGACGTCGTCAAAGCCGTGCTGAGCACGACCGGCACGGTTGACTTCACTCGCATCGCGATGCAGCCCGGCAAACCCCAGGGATTCGGCACCGCCTCCGACGGCACACTGCTGTTCTGCCTGCCCGGGAACCCGGTCAGCGTGGCCGTTTCATTCGAGATGTTCGTCAGACCGGCGCTGAAGACGGCGATGGGCCACCGCGAGATCGACCGGCCGCGGGTCACGCGCACCGCCGGTGAAGGATGGCGCACTGCAGCGGGACGCACCCAGGTGATGCCCGCCGTCGTGGACGACGAGCTGGTGTGGCCGGCGAGCGCCGGCGGCAGCGGATCCCACCTGGTCGGCTCCTTGGCCGCCGCGAACGCGTTCGCCATCGTGCCGGCCGACATCGATCGCGTCGAACCGGGTGACACGGTGACCGTGATGCTGCTCACGTGACGAAGGAAGAGGACTCCCGGATGCCCGAACAACCCGAGCGCATGGCGTTCACCCACCTCGACGAGCGCGGCAGCGCGCGCATGGTCGACGTGACCGAGAAGCAGCCGACCGTGCGCAGCGCGACGGCACGCGCGTTCGTGCGCTGCGCGGCGCGGATCGTCGCGGCACTGCGTGATGACACCGTGCCCAAGGGCGACGTGCTCGCGCTCGCGCGCATCGCCGGCATCCAGGCGGCCAAGCGCACACCCGACCTGCTGCCGCTCGCACACGTGATCGGCGTGCACGGGGCGAGCGTCGAGGTGTCGATCGCCGACGAGGGCGTGGCCATCATCGCCACGGTACGCTCCGCCGACCGCACCGGCGTCGAGATGGAGGCGCTGACCGCCGCTTGCGTCGCAGCGCTCGCCGTGGTCGACATGGTGAAGGGCCTCGACAAGTCGGTGACGATCGAGCGCGTCGAACTCCTGCACAAGACCGGTGGCAAGAGCGGTGACTGGCATCGGGTCGACTGAGCTCGATATGTCTGGCACCGAGGCGGCCATCCTGCTCGGCGGCGGGCGGGCATCCCGGCTCGGCGGGGTGGACAAACCCGGGCTCATCGTCGATGGACGCACGCTGGCAGACCACGCGTTCGAGGCCGCCCGCGACTGTCGCCCGATCGTCGCCGTGGGACCGCCCTCGCTTCGGCGCGATGGCGTGCTGCTGGTGCGCGAAGACCCGCCGTTCGGCGGACCGGTCGCCGCGATCGGCGCGGGACTGGCCGCGCTGGGCGACCATGCCCCCGAATGGATGCTGTTGCTCGCCTGCGACCTGCCACGAGCGGCATCGGCTGTCGCACTGCTGCGCTCCACCGGCCCGGTCTCCGACGAGGTCGATGGAGTCGTGCTCGTCGACGAGCACGGACGCGATCAATGGCTCGCGGGCCGCTACCGGGTGCGCGCCCTGCGCGACGCGCTGAGCAGGCTCGACGAGCTGCCCGGCACATCGATGCGCCGGCTCGTGGAACGTTTGCGACTGCTTCGGGTGCCCGACGGCGCCGGCGCGAGCGCCGACCTCGACACCTGGGACGACATCCGTGCCTACCACGCCGCCGTGGGCGAGGAGAATGGCACTCGGAGAGGAACGACGATGCCTGATCACACCAAGCCGGAGCCGACCGCCCCGGAGGTACTCGACCGCTGGGTGGCGGCGCTCAGCGCCGCACTCGGCATCGATGCGAGCGAGGTTCCGATCGCGCTGTTGCTGGACACGACGCGGGACGTGGCGCACGGTGTGGCCCGGCCCGCCGGCCCGCTCAGCACGTTCATCGTCGGCCTCGCGGCCGCACGCGAGGGCGGCACGCCCGACGCGATCCAACGCGCGGCCTCCCGTGCGCGCGAGCTGGCAGCGGGCTGGAACGGATGAGCCGCCGATGAACCGGGTTCGCCTGTTCGCCGCGGCCGCGGAAGCCGCGGGCACGGATACCGTGACGCTGACGACGACTCCCGACGGAGCGCCGCCGACGCTGGCCGGGTTGCGCGAGCAACTGGCCGAACGATTCGGCGACGACTTCACGCAGGTGCTGCAACGCTGCGCGGTGCTCGTGGACGGTGCGCGCCTGGCGGACGACGAACCGGTGCCCACCGACGCGACGGTCGACGTGCTCCCGCCGTTCGCCGGCGGGTGATCGCCGCAGACCTGCCGGACGCGGTCGGCCCCTGACCCATCGACAAGCGAGTCGGGCGACAGCCCTCCGCCGAGCCGCCCGAGCGGCGTCAGCCGAGGCCGATCCAGGATGTCGTGCCGTCGGCCGCGTACTGCTTCTTCCAGATCGGCACCTCGTGCTTCACGCGTTCGACGAGGTCGCGGCATGCATCGAAGGCCTCGGCGCGATGCGGCGCCGACACCGCGGCGATCAGCGCGTGGTCACCGACCTCCAGCGAACCGATCCGGTGGCTGACGGCCACGCGAACGCCGTCTCGACGGCCGGAGACCTCTTCGGCGATGCGCTGCAGCACCGCGCTCGCATCCGGATGCGCCGAGTATTCCAGCCGTTCCACCTGGCCCACGGCGTCGGGGTCGTGATCGCGCACCGTGCCGATGAACAGCGCCGTCGCCCCGGCCGCCGAATGCGCGACCGCGCTCTCGTGCAGCGCCACCTCGAGCGGCGCATCAACGATGCGGGCGAAGACCACCGCCTGCTCGCTCACCTGTGATCCCGGCCGTCGAGCTGAGAGAGAGCGTGCTCCGCGACATCGAGCACCACGGGGATGCCGTCGCGGACGGCCCCGGGGGATCCCGCGAGGTTGATCAACAGGGCGTCTCCCACGATTCCCGCGACCCCGCGGGAGAGCGCTGCGGTCGGCACCGACCCGGCGGCGCGGATGCGTTCGGCGATGCCGGGCAGGGCGATGCGCAGCAGAGGCGCGGTCGCCTCCGGCGTGACGTCCCGCGGTCCGAGTCCGGTGCCCCCGGTCGTGACGATCAGCCGAGCCCCGCCGACCGCGGCGTCCCGCACCGCGCGA
>DATMTS010000007.1:0-26959 GCA_035564555.1 Humibacter sp. | reverse complement strand
CCTCGCCATTCCGCTGGTCGTCCTGCTGCCGTGGACCTGGCACGTTCTCGCGCATCCGAGCCTGCTGTTCTCCGGCAGCGGACTGCCCGAGTTCTACGGCTCGCACTCCGCGCCTTCGGGAATCCTGCTCGCCCTGCTTCACGCCGGCGGCCCCGGTCAACCGCCGTTTTGGATCGGCATCCCTGTCGTCGGGGCGCTGTTTCTGGGCTTGCAGCGCGACAGTCGTGTCGCGGTCGCCCGCATCGGTGCCGCCGTCTTCGTGCTGGGCGTCGTGACCGCGATCGCCGAAACCCGCGCTGCGAGCGTCACCACCGGATTCTCCCGCACTCGGCACTGGCCAGGGTTGGCGTTGCTGTTCGCGGGCGCGGGCGCGCTGGTGACAGCGGTGGTTGCCGCGGTGGGCGCCCGGCCGGCGTTACGCGATCGCAGCTTCGGCTGGCGACAGCCTGCGGCGGTGGCGGTTGTGGGTCTTGCCGTTGTGGCGACGGCGACGTTGGTGCTCGGGTGGTTGGTGGGCGGTGCCGGCAAGCCGTTGCGCGCCGGGGACGCGGCCGTGCTGCCGCTCTACGTTCAGGCTGAGCTGGCGCTGCCCACGGCCAGTCGTGCCCTGATGCTGGGCGGTGACGCGCACGTCGTGCATTACGCGCTGGTCCGAACGCCGCGAGGTCCCGTTCTCGGGTCCGGCGACGCCCCGCCGTCGGGCGACTCGTCCGCCCACGCCGCCACGCAGCTCGCACGCGCGGTCCAGGATCTGGTTGCCGGCAGGCCAGGTGCCGGCGCGGAGCTGGTGCCGTTCGGCGTCAGCTACGTCGTCGCGCCCGAGTCCACCGCGAGCCGGATCGCCTCACAGCTCGGCCGCGCGCCGACGCTGACGGTGATACCGGTGCCGAGCGCGACGGTCTGGCACTCTTCGCTCGCCACCTGCTCGCTCACCCGTGATCCCGGCCGTCGAGCTGAGAGAGAGCGTGCTCCGCGACATCGAGCACCACGGGGATGCCGTCGCGGACCGCCCCGGGGGATCCCGCGAGGTTGATCAACAGGGCGTCTCCCACGATTCCCGCGACCCCGCGGGAGAGCGCTGCGGTCGGCACCGACCCGGCGGCGCGAATGCGTTCGGCGATGCCGGGCAGGGCGATGCGCAGCAGAGGCGCGGTCGCTTCCGGCGTGACGTCCCGCGGTCCGAGTCCGGTGCCCCCGGTCGTGACGATCAGCCGAGCCCCGCCGACCGCGGCGTCCCGCACCGCGCGACCGATCGCATCCCGATCGTCGGGCACGACGACGACCGAGGCGCGCCAACCGCCTTCGCCGAGCAGGTCTGCTGCCAGGGGCCCCGATTCGTCCACCCGTGCGCCGGCCGCCGAACGGTCGGAGACCGTGATCACCACGGCATCCGTGGCCACCGCGATCAGTCCGTCTTGCCGAGCAGGTGGATGGGCAGGCCGAATGAGAGCGCGACGCAGATGATGCCGCCGAAGAAGACGAACGCCTCACCGCCGGGCAACTCCGGTGCCAGTCCCATCAGCAGCAGCCCGCCCAGGAACAGCACGAAAGACACGATCAATGCGATGACGTTCATCGAGGTCTCCTCGTCATTCGATCGCCGGAAACCGCCCGGCATCTTCAACGCTACCGGTTGCCGAGCCCCTCGTGTACGCGTGCTGCGCCGGCTGCTTCGCGACAGGGGTAGAAGAATCTGTGCAATGCGGCAGGCAACGGGACTATGGTAAGAGGGTTCCACGGCGAAGAAGGGAGCTCCCGCGTGCCGAGAGAGCACCTCGCCGCGACGCACCTCCACGTTCTGCGCCCGCATCGGCACCTGCTCAGTCACGGGGTGTTGGCCGCTCTGGCGTTCACCACGCCGGTGTTCGCGGTGCTCTACTGGCTGACGATCCCGGCGGGGTCCTGGATCGTCGTGCTGAGCGCCCACGTCGCGTTGCTGCTGGTCTTCGGCCTGCTCGTGGCGGGGTTCTTCGGCACCTCCATCGCAGTCTCGACGCAGGGTCTGCGGGAGCGCGGATTCCTCGGAAGCGCCCGCACCACCGCGGTCGACCAGATCGGGAGCATCCTGCTGATCGAGGTCGCACGTGACAGCGCACTCGACACGCAACCCAATCTGTTCG
This sequence comes from Humibacter sp., assembly GCA_035564555.1. Lineage (GTDB taxonomy): Bacteria > Actinomycetota > Actinomycetes > Actinomycetales > Microbacteriaceae > DATMTS01. The sequence goes on along the minus strand of DATMTS010000007.1, from coordinate 24,839 downwards.
TGTGCGGCCACGACGGCTCGCTTCTAGTGCGCATGCGCGGGCAGTACTGGTCACGCGAGAACATGGAACTCGTAGCCGAGACTCTCGACCTGCCGGTCAAGACGATCACCCGCTCTCTCACGTTGCGCGAACTGCGCCGCTCCCGCCCCGACCTGCTGTACTGGTTCGAGCGGTTCCGCGTCATCGGTTGAGCGCAGCGACCGCGGGGGCCGCCTCAGAGTTCGGCGGCGGTGCGCAACCCGAGCAAGGTGCCGTCGGCAACGGACGGCAACGGGATGAACCCCAGGCGAGCGTAGAAGGCGCGCGCATCGGTGTTGGCCGGGCCGACACCCAGATGCACACCGGGCACGCCCGCTTCGCGCAGCCGCTGCACCAGTGTGCGGATGAGAGCGCGGCCGAAGCCCTGGCCCTGCAATTCGGGCAGCAGATCGATGTGCAGGTGAGCCGGGTACTCGTCCAACTCCGCGATGAGCATCCGTTCCGGATGCAGGCCGGTGTCGATGAAGTGCGCCTGCCCTTCGGCGTCGGTGGAGCGCGACCGGGCGTGGGTGGCAGGGGGCCCGCCCGTCGCGTATTTCGCCGCGAACGCCGGCAGCCAGCGCGACCGGTAGCGCTCGACGAACGTGCGCGTGTCCGGCGCGGCGACGAGGTACCCGCTCACCCTCGTGCCGGTGTCCACGACGTGCGCCCACTGCGGCTCGAGGTCGACGTACGGCAGAGCATAGATGTCGGGCAGCAGGTCGTCCGTCTCGTACCGACCCCTGGCATCCGCACCGGAATCGCCTGTGCGCACGCACACCTCGTAGACGTCGTCACGGTCGCTCGGGCGGTAGCGGCGGATCTCTGGCACCCGACCATCCTGGCACGGACGGCATACTGGAACCGATGACGGAGCTCGCGACAACCGATGCCGGGAAGGTCGTCGCCGACTACCTTCGGAGGTGGCAGGCCGCCCCGGCCGGACAACCGTTCAGCACCGTCACCAGCGTGCTCGCACCCGCCACGCGCGACGGCGAGCCGGTCATGCTCAAGATCGCGACGAACGAGGAGGAACGCCGCGGCAATGCGCTGATGACGTGGTGGGCGGGCCGCGGGGCGGCTCCCGTGCTCGAGCACGACGACCGCGCCGTGCTGCTGCAACGAGCGGTCGGCCCCCGGTCCCTCACGGAATGGGCGTGTCGCAGCGCCGAAGACGACGACGCCGCTACCCGCGAACTGTGCCTCGCGGGGATGCGGCTGCACGGAATCCGCGACACGCCCCCGCCCGGGCCGATCGACCTACATGAGTGGTTCGGCGAACTCTTTCGGCATGCTCGACTGGTCGGCGGCTTCCACGCCCGGGCCGCGCGAACTGCGCGCGAACTGCTCGCCGAGCAGCGGGAGAGCGTGGTGCTGCACGGCGACCTGCACCACGGCAACGTGCTGGATTTCGGCGCCGAACGGCATCCGGAGTGCGACGGCTGGCTCGTGATCGATCCGAAGCACCTGATCGGCGACCGCGCGTTCGAGTTCACCAACATCCTGTGCAACCCCACGGGAGCACTCGCCGTCGCGCCCGGACGCCTCGCCCGCCAGGTCGACGTGATCTGCTCGACGACCGGCATCCAGCGCCGACGCCTGCTGCGTTGGACCGTCGCCTGGTGCGGGCTGTCGAGCGCGTGGATCCAGCGGGATGCCGCCGACCTCGAGCGGGCAGCGTCGGCGACCGGGACGAGGACGGGGACCACGGCCGGCTGGTCAGCACTGGAGGTCGGGAAGCAGGCGGAGCGGCTGCTGGCCGGCGCTTCCTGAAGCCGCGGCTCAGTGCACCAATTCGGGCACGGTCTTCGGCCGCACGACGACCCACAACGCACACACCGAGACGACCGAGCATCCCACCATGACGATGCCCATCGGTGCCGCGCTGGCAACGCCGAGCAGGCCGACGATCGGGGACAGCAGCCCGGCCAGGCCGAAGTTCAGGGCACCCATCAGGGATGCCGCCGTGCCGGCCTCGTGCGCGTGCCCGTTCAGGGCGAGCACCTGTACGCAGGGGAAGCCGAACCCTGCACCGCAGATGAAGACCCAGAGCGGAATCACGACTCCCCACATCCCGACGCCCGCCTCGGTCAGGATGACGATCGCAGCCGCGCTCGCGAGCATGACTGCTGTTGAGACGGCGAGAATCCACTGCGGCCCGACGTACTTGGTGATGCGCGCGGACGTCTGCACGCCGATGATGATCCCCACCGAGTTCACGGCGAACAGGATTCCGAATTGCTGCGGATCGAAGTGGTACACCTGCTGGAACACGAAAGAGCTCGCCGACAGATAGGCGAACAGACCGGAGAAGTTCATCGCGCCCACGACGATGACGCCCACGTAGACCCGGTCGGTGAACAACGCCCGATAACGCTGCCGCATCGTCGAGTGACCCGCGTCACGGCGTCGCGCCTTCGGCAGTGTCTCGACGATCCACAATGCGACGCAGCCGAGCACGAACGCGCCGTAGACGGCGAGCACCCAGAAGATGCCCCGCCACGGCATGAGCAGCAGCAGCTGCGAGCCGAGGACCGGTGCCAGCACGGGCGCGAGTCCGTTCACCAGGGCGAGCCTGGAAAGCATCCGCACCAGCGGCCGGCCGCCGAACAGGTCGCGCACCATGGCCATCGCCACGACACCGCCCGCGGCGGCTCCGATGCCCTGCAGCGCACGCGCCGCGCCGAGCAGTTCGACGTTCGGAGCCAGGGCGGCCGCGACACAGGCGATGATGTGCACGGTCGTCGCCAGAAGCAGCGGCAGGCGTCTCCCCACCTTGTCGCTCCACGGGCCGACGATCAGCTGGCCGAATCCGAACCCGATCGTCGTCGCGGTGAGCGTGAGCTGGATCACGGTCGTCGGCACGTCGAAATCGCTCTCGAGGCGGGGCATCGCGGGCAGGTAGGTGTCGATCGTGAACGGCCCGAGCGCGGTCAGTGCTCCGAGCACGAGGATGTAGCTGAGGCGTTGGCGACCTGAGAGGGAGTCTCCGGGGTGGACGACGGTAGTCACAAAGGGTCCTAGAAGTGCAGAGGCGGCTGATGCGCGGGGAGCGCGGGTAGAGATCGGGAATGCGCCGGAGGCTGCCCGGCGAAGCGGATGCGGGAACGCTCGGTCGAGCGTTTCACCCGAGCCCGGTCGAATCGATTCGACCGCTCATCAAGCCTATACCGCAGCAGGCCCGTCGGCCGCCGTCCCGAGACCGGTCGGCAGGCGGCCCGAGACCCGTCAGCAGGCGGCGGACGCCGGATCGGCGAGCAGTTGCTCGAACGCCAGTTCCGCGGCCGCGACCGTGAGCAGCCTGGCTCCCAACTCGGCTCGCACGATACCCAACCCGTCGCCGGACGCGGCCAGGGTTCGCTCCCGCACGGCATCCTGCAGCACCTCGGGCGCGGCCGCGTGCAGCGCGGCGAGAAAACCCCCGAGCACGACAAGACGCGGATTGAACGCGTTGACCGCGTTGGCGATGGCGACAGCGAGGAAACCGAGCTGCCGCCTCACTTCCGCGTGAACGACGGGATCCACCGATTCGCGAAGACGGGCGTCCAGCGCGTCCGCCTCAGCGGCATCCATGCCGAGCAGCGCGAGCAGCGGCGCCTGGCCCACTTCGGTCTCGAGGCACCCCGTGGAGCCGCAGTGGCAGCGAACACCGGCCGAGTTCACCAGCGTGTGACCGAGTTCGCCTGCGTAGCCCGACCAGCCGGTGAGTGACGCGCCCCCCGCGATGACGCCGGCGCCGACGCCACCCGGGCCGCCGTTCAGATACACCAGGTCGTCGACGCCGACGCCCGCGCCGTACAGCCGTTCGGCGTGCGCTCCGAGATTGGCGTCGTTGGCGACCGACGCCGGCAACCCGGTGGCCGCGGTCAGCAGGGCGGCGAACGGGGCATCGACCCATCCGAGGTGGGGCGCGAGGCGTACGACGCCGTCGGCCTCGCGCACCAGACCGGGCACCGCAGCCCCGATCGCGACGGTGCGCACCGGGATGTCGAAGGTGGCGCGAAGCTCCTCGAGCGCCGCCGCCACGAGTCCCGCCGCTTCGGCGGCCGTCGCCGGCTTCTTGGTGGGCTGGCGCAGTTGACGGTGCAGCGTGCCGTCCAGGCCCACCATGCCGACCGTGACGGCATCCACCTCGGGGTTCACCGACACCGCGACGACGGCGGGATTCGCCGTGACCATGGGACTGGGCCTGCCGACGCCGGTGGCGGCGCGCGGCTCGGCCTCGGCAACGAATCCGAGTGCCGCGAGCTCGATCACGAGCGCCGCGATCGTGGATCGGTTCAAACCCGTCGCCCGGGTGAGCTCGGAACGGGAGAGCGCACCGGCACGGTGCACGAGCGTCAGCACGGTCGAGAGGTTGTGCTGACGGACCGCGTCGAGGTTGCTTCCCGGGGCCACCGGGACGGCTGCGTCACTCACGGCGGAAGCCTAGTCGGTTTCGGGGATCCGGCCGCTCTCGGCCAGCTTCGCGTACCAGTGCGCGCTGTCCTTCGGCAGCCGTTCCAGGGTGTCGAAGTCGACCCGGACGATGCCGAATCGCATCGAGTAGCCGAACGCCCACTCGAAGTTGTCGAGCAACGACCACACGAAATAGCCGCGCAGGTCGACCCCGGCCTCGATCGCGCGGTGCGCGGCCGTGAGATGCCGAAGCAGATAGTCGACGCGAGCGGCGTCGTGAACGGCCGGGCCTGCCTCCTCGTGCACGACGTGGTCGGGGAACGCCGCCCCGTTCTCGGTGACCATCAGGGGCTGGTCGGGGAATTCGTCGCGCAGCGAGACCAGCAGGTCGTACAGTCCGGCCGGCTCGATATTCCATCCCATGTCGGTGTACGGCCCGGGCTGCTCGAGGAATTCGACCTCGTGCGCCCCGGGCCACGGCGATGCTCCGACGCTCTTGTGCCCGTCGGCGTGCTGCTTCTCGCCGATGCCGTTCCACAGTCGCACCCGATTGGTCGAGTAGTAGTTGACGCCGAGGAGGTCGATGGGCTGGTTGATCTGCTCCAGGTCGCCGTCGTGCACGAACGACCAATCGGTGATCGCGGCCGTATCGGACAGCAGGTCGACGGGGTATTCACCCTTCAACAGCGGATGCGTGAAGGCGCGGTTGCCCAGGGCGTCGATGCGCCGCGCCGCCTCGGCGCCGGTGTCGTCCACGGGGCGGATCACGTGCAGGTTCAGCGTGATCGAGTACTGCGCATCGTTGCGCACCACCGAACGAAGCGCCTGAACGCCGAGGCCGTGCGCGAGGTTGAGGTGGTGGACTGCCGCGAGCGCTGCCGCCGGTTCTGTTCGACCCGGCGCGTGGGCGCCGGAGGCGTAGCCGAGATACGCGGCGCACCACGGTTCGTTCATCGTCGTCCACACGGCGACCCGGTCGCCGAGCGCCTTGCCCATGATCGCGGCATAGTCGGCGAACGCCTCGGCGGTGTCGCGGGAGGGCCAGCCACCGGCATCCTCGAGCGCCTGCGGCAGATCCCAGTGGTACAGCGTCGCCACCGGCTGGATGTCGCGCTCGAGCAGGCCGTCGACCAGTCGTGCGTAGAAATCGAGCCCCCTGCGGTTCGACTGGCCGCGGCCCGTGGGCTGGATGCGCGGCCACGCGATCGAAAAGCGGTATGCCCCGAGGTTCAGCCGCTTCATCAGGTCGAGGTCGGCGTCGAGCCGATGATAGTGATCGTCGGCGACGTCGCCGGTGTCGCCGTTCCAGACGCGACCCTTGGTATGGCTGAAGGTGTCCCAGATGCTCTGCCCGCGGCCGTCTTCTTGCACGGCACCCTCGACCTGGTACGACGCCGTCGCCGAACCGAAGACGAAACCGGGCGGGAACTGCGATCCGGGGATTCGATAGTCGTCGTCGTAGGTGCTCATCGTTGCTAGCCGGCCTTTCGTGCGCACTCGGCGCTGTCCCATTGTCGTCGACTGTACAGCAGCGTGAACCGGTTCACCCGTAGGTCATCCCCGGTTCGGCCTGCGCAGCACCAGCATGTCTCCGGAGGGCAGCGTGATCTCGCCGTTCCGGTGCGCTCCGGTGAGCACGTCGGTGCCGTCCACGGTCGCCGCACGGTCTCGCGAATCGTGATTGATCAGGATCAGATACGAATTCTCGCCGGCGAACCGCGTGATCGCCTCCAGCCCGCCACCGGCGCCCGGCACCTCGGGACCCACCCCGGCGGCATCCAGCACCTCCGCGAGCAGTTCGGTCAGGGCGGCGTCGTCGAGTTCGGTCGACACGTACCAGGCTCGACCCGCACCGGCCTCATGAGCTGTCACCGCGGGCAACCCCGCGGCGGGCCCGGTCGCATAGCGCCGCACGACCTCCGCACCGCGCAGTTCCAGCCGCTCCGACCATTCGGATGCCGTGCGCCCGCCCTCCAGCTCGATCGTCGCTGCCTGCTCGAGTGGCAGCAGCTCGGTGACGCGCACCCCCAGCAGCTCCGCGAATGCACCGCTGTAACCCCCGGGAATGATGTGCAGATCGCCGTCGAAGGTGCCGCTGAAATACCACACGACGACGCGGCCGCCGTGGTGCACGAAGGCGCGCAGCGCCTCAGTCTGCTGGTCAGTGACCAGCAACTGGCTCGGCACGAGTACGACGGCGTAACCGGAGAGGTCGTGATCCAGTCGCACGAAGTCGCTGTTCACGCCCAGATACCACAGGGCCCGGTGGGTGCGTCGCGCGGCCCGGTACAGCGAGAAAGCGTCGCTCGGCAGGCTCGCGGTCTCGGCCGCCCACCAGGCGTCGGCATCCCATGCGATGGCCACCCGATGCCTGTTCGCGACGCCGCCGGCGGGAGCGAGCGCCAGTTGCGACAAACCGCCGAGAAGCTGCCCCAACTGCACGACCTCGCGAAAGACCCGGCTGTCCTCCCCGACGTGCGGAACCATCGTGGAGTGGAAGAACTCGGCGCCGGCGTACGGCGCGCGCCATTGGAAGAACAGGATGCCGAAGGCACCCCGAGCCACGTGCTGCAGGCTCGTTCGCATCACCTGTCCCGGCTCGTTCGCCAGAATCCGTCCACCCGTGTTGCGGGTGTTCGCCGCCTGCTCCATCAAAAGCCACGGCTTGCCGTGCCCGAACGAGCGCGCCTGGTCGGCGCCGAACGCCGCGTGCGCCCCGCCGTCTGCACCGGCTGCGTCGATGTAGTGATCGATCGAGACGAAATCGCTCTCGTCGGCGAAGTCCCAATGGTCGTAGTGCAACCACTCGGGAAGCATGAAGTTCGTCGTCACCGGAACCTGCGGGCTCAGCTCGCGGACGACGGCGATCTGGTCGCTATAGCAGTCTCGGAGCAGGTCGCCGGTGAATCGCTTGAAGTCGAGCACCTGCGTAGGGTTCGGCAGATACTGCGTCTCTTGCGGCGCCAGGATGTCGTCCCACTCTGCGTAGCCCTGAGACCAGAAAGCGGTGTGCCAGGCCGCATTGAGCGTATCCAGGTCGCGATAACGCTGCCGAAGCCAGACCCGGAACTCGACGTCCACGAGCGGGCCGTAGCCGACGGTGCCGTATTCGTTGTGCAGATGCCAGGCCCGCAACGACGGGTGCGTGCCGTACCGCTCGGCGAGCGCGCGTGCGACTCTGACCGCAGCCTCGCGATAGGCAGGCGCAGCCGGGTTGTACGTGTCGCGGCTGCCATGCATCAGACGCACACCGTCTTTGCGGATCGGCAGCGCCTCGGGATGGGCACGGCTGAACCACGGTGGAGGGGACGCCGTCGGCGTCGCGAGGATGATGCCGATGCCGTTGGAGCTCAGCAGGTCGAACACCCGATCGAGCCAGCCGAATTCGTAGCGTCCCTCCGCCGGTTCGATCGATGACCAGGCGAACACGCCGACGGTCGCCGTGTTCACCCCTGCCTGCTTCATCAACCGGATGTCGTCGTGCCAGACCTCTTCCGGCCATTGCTCGGGGTTGTAGTCGCCGCCGAACAGCAGGCCGGGCTCGTGCCCGCCCGGAATTGCGATCACCACGTGCTCGGCGTGGCGCCGAACGGCACCGCTTCCGGTCGTTCCACCGTGCTGCCGAGCTCGACGACCGAATGCTCCGAGGCCGCCCGGAGCACGGCATCCATGATCTCCAGCACGTGGAACGCGACGTCGCCTGACGCCCGGTGCGGCCGATCCGTCTCGATCGCTCGCGCCATGTCGGCCAGACCGAACCCGCGGCCCGCATCGGTGTACCCGCCCGCGTCGGGCACCTCGGTCCACTCCCGCTTCTGCGCGGTGTAGACCTCCACCGGGTCGGAGAACCGGTTCGGGTCGGGCACCGCGATCGTGCCGGCCGTGCCGTAGACCTCGAAGAGCGGAGCGCGCGACGCCCATACCTCGAAGCTGACGGTCAACGTGACCGTCACGCCGCCGGCGTGCTCGAGGATCGCGCTGACATGAGTGTCGACATCCACGGGGAACGTGGTGCCCGCCTGCGGACCGGTGGCGACGGAACGCTCTCGGGCCGAACGCGTGGCGACGCCGGACACCCGCACGACGGGGCCGAAGAGGGTGATCAGAGCGGTGAGGTAGTACGGCGCCATGTCGAACAAGGGCCCGCCGCCGGGCTGATAGTAGAACTGCGGCGCCGGGTGCCACAGTTCGTGGCCCGGCGCGGTCCAGTGCACGAACGCGGCGACCGGGTCGCCGATCGTTCCCTCATCCAGAACCTTGCGCGCGGTCTGGATGCCGGTGCCCAACACGGTGTCCGGAGCGCTGCCGACCCGCAGCCCGCGCTCTCGCGCCAGTTCGAGCATCGGCGCCGCTTCGGCCGGCGACAGCCCGAGCGGCTTCTCGCCGTAGACATGCTTGCCGGCCTGCAGCGCGCGGGTGGCGACCTCGACGTGCGCGGCGGGGATCGTGAGGTTGAGCACGGCGTCAACCTCTGAGGAGCCGAGCAACTCATCGACGCTCATCGCGGCCACGCCTTGCTCGGCCGCGACCTCGGCGGCCCGGGCCTCGTTCACGTCAGCGACCGCCACCAGGCGCAGACCCGGCAGTTGGGGCAGGTGCTGGAAGTACTGCGCGCTGATGTTGCCGACGCCGACCACGCCGACGCGCAACCCAGCCGCGGTCACTTCGCGTCCTCCTGCTGCCTGTCCGCCCTCGGCGCCGGCTGATCCGACCCGCGGGCCGCCCACAGCAGGCCGCGCTCGATGATGGTGCGCACGTTCGGGTCCTGAACGACCTCGAGCCGGTGACCGGGAGCGGAGACGAAGATCCGGCCGGCGCCCCATTGCCTGGTCCAGATGGCGGGCGCCGTGACCGGGCGGTTCCAGGCATCCCACGGCCGCACCGACTGTGTCGTCGTGGCCAGCACGTCGTTGTATTCGTCGCTGAGCACCCAATACTGCTCGGTGACCAGGTCGAAGTCGTCGGTCCCTTGGGTGATCGGATGCCGGCGGCCGAGCTCCGTGATGTGCACGGTGTACGGGATGTAGTTGTCCGCCTGCTCCCCCGCCAGCTCGCCCTTCGGGGCGCGCGACGCGTGATGGGCGAACTGGCCGCCGATCAGGTGCAGATAGTCGGCCGAATTGCGATACGAGTCGGCGATCCCGCCGTGCCATCCGGCCATTCCGGTGCCGTTGCGCACCGCGCGGATGAGACCGTCGAGCTCGGACTGCTCGATCGTGTTCATCGTGTTGACCTGCACGATCAGGTCGACCCCGTCCATGTAGGCCTCGTCGGCGTACACCGCCGGACCTTCTTCGATACGCACCGCGAAGCCGTTGTCTTCGAGGAACGGGATGAAGGAGTCGGTCGTCTCGACCGGCTGATGCCCGTCCCAGCCGCCGCGCACGATGAGCGCGTTCCTGGTTGTCTCTGTCATGTCCTGCCTTCGATGATGATGGTACGGATGCGCCCGACGTCGCCGCCGTCAGCGACTCTGCGAGAACGCCGCGTCGAATGCCGCGGCCGGCGGCGTGATCGTCGCGAGCTTGCGCACGAATGCGAGGGCCTCGGGCCCGCCCACCAGGCGGTCCATGCCGGCGTCCTCCCACTCCACGCTGGTCGGTCCGTCGTACCCGATCGCGTTGAGCATGCGGAAGATCGGCTCCCACGGCACCTCGCCGTGGCCGGCGGAGACGAAGTCCCAGCCGCGTCGCGGGTCGCCCCACGGCAACAGGGACGCCATCCGGCCGTTGCGACCGTTCAGTTGCGTCACCGACTCCTTGCAGTGCACGTGGTAGATCTTGTCCGCGAAGTCCTGCAGGAACGTCACGGGGTCGAGCTGCTGCCAGACGAAGTGCGACGGGTCGAAGTTGAAGCCGAAGGCATCCCGACCGCCGATGGCCTCGAGCGTTCGCTTGGCCGTCCAGTAGTCGAACGCGATCTCGCTGGGGTGCACCTCGAGCGCGAAGCGCACGCCGACCTCGTCGAAGACGTCGAGGATGGGGTTCCAGCGGTCGGCGAAGTCCTGGTAGCCGGCCTCGATCATCTCCGCTGGCACCGGGGGGAAGCCCGCTATGGTCTTCCAGATCGCGGATCCGGTGAAACCGGTGACGGTCTTGACCCCGAGAGCGGCAGCGGCGCGCGCCGTCGCCTTCAGCTCGTCGGCGGCACGCCGGCGAACCCCTTCCGGCTCTCCGTCGCCCCAGACCCGGTCGGGCACGATGTCGCGGTGCCGCTGATCGATCGGGTCGTCGCACACCGCCTGGCCCACCAGATGATTCGAGATCGTGAAGACCTTCAGACCGTTGCGTTCCAGAATGTCGAGCCGATTCTGCACGTATGCCGGGTCGGAGGCCGCCCGCTGCACGTCGAGGTGATCGCCCCAGCCGGCGATCTCCAGGCCGTCATAACCCCATTCGCCGGCGAGCCGGGCGACCTCCTCGAACGGCAGGTCGGCCCACTGGCCTGTGAAAAGCGTGATCGGACGCGTCATCGTTCCGTTCCTTCCTTGGTGATCTCATGCCAGGTCGAGTCGTCGGCCGCGGATTCCTCCACGGTCGCCAGCACTCGCTGCACCTGCAGCGCGTCGGCGAACGACGGCCTGGGCTGTTCGCCGGCGGCGATCGCGGTGACCAGATCGACGACCTGGTGGATGAAGCCGTGCTCGTATCCGAGCCCATGGCCGGCCGGCCACCAGTTGCCGACGTACGGATGCGTCGGCTCGGTCACGATGATGCGCCGGAAGCCCTGCGCGTCGGCCGGATCGGTGCCGTCGAAGTACTGCAGCACGTTGGACTCCTCGAAGTCGAACGCGATCGATCCGAGGGTGCCGTTGATCTCGAGCCGCACGGCGTTTTTGCGCCCGAGTGCGAATCGGGTGGCCTCGAACACCCCGACGGCGCCGCCGTCGAATCGCGCTGTGAACGCCGCCATGTCATCCACCGTCACCGGGCCGAGTTGCACGTCTTCGCCGGTGGCCCCGTGGCCGCCGAGTCCCACGAACTCTCCGCCGACGGGTCGCTCGGTCACGAAGGTGTGTGTCAGCGCCGAGACACCGGTCAACAACTGGCCGCTGATCCACTGCGCGAGATCGATCACGTGCGCGCCGATGTCGCCGAGCGCCCCGCTGCCGGCCTTCTCCCGATCCAGACGCCAGGTGAGGGGAGCGTTCTCGTCGCTGAGCCAGTCCTGCAGGTACTGTGCCCGGATCTGCCGGATGCCGCCCAGGCGGCCCTCTTCCACGAACCGGCGGGCGAGCGCGAGTGCGGGGGTGCGACGGTAGGTGAATCCGCACATGGCGAAAACTCCGTTGCCGGCGGCGGAGGCCGCGGCTGCGGTCATCTGGGCCGCATCGGCCACGCTGTTGGCCAGCGGCTTCTCGCAGAGCACGTGTTTGCCTGCCTGCAGAGCGGCGATCGCGATCTCGCGATGGGTGTCGCCGGGAGTGCAGATGTCGATCAGGTCGATGTCGTCGCGTTCGATCAGCCGGCGCCAGTCGGTCTCGACCGAAAGCCACCCCATGCGGTCCGCTGCCTCCTGCACAGCCGTCGCGTTCCGGCCCGCCACTGCGGTCAGTTCCGGCGTCATGGGCAGGTCGAAGAATCGGTGCGCGGTGCGCCACGCATGCGAATGCGCTGCCCCCATGAACGCGTAGCCGACCATTCCGACGCCCAGGCGTGCTTTCGTAGTTGTCACCTTCGCGTGCCCCAATCCTCACTGATCCCGTCTGCGTGACCTTGCGCAACTCATGATGCCGCGCGCGACCCCTGGTCATTCTGGCATGGCGGATTCGTGGGCAGCAACACTCGACGTGTTGCGCAAGTTGCTGCATACTAGGCCCATGGATGCGCCTGGTGGGACGGCGCCGACGTTGGCCGAGATAGCACGGCGCGCCGGCACGACGGTGCCGACCGTGTCCAAGGTGCTGAACGGACGTTCCGACGTTTCGGCGGCGACCAGAGAGCGCGTGATGCGCCTGGTCGACGAGACCGGCTATCGCCGCCGCACCGGCCCATCGCGGGGCGCGGCGGGCACGGCGATCGGTGACGGTCTGATCGACCTCGTGATCAGCGGCGTCGAAGGGTCATGGGCCAACCACGCGTTGAGCGGTGTGGAGCACGCGGCCTCTTCGGCGGGATTGGACGTGGTCGTTACGGTCGCCCGGAGCACGAACGACTGGGTCGCGCGCCTGCTGGCACGGCGTTCGCGCGGCGCCGTCGTCGCTCTCGTGGAGCCGACGAACGCCCAGCTCGCCACTCTGCGCGCCGGGCACATCCCCGTGGTCCTGCTCGACCCGACGGCCGAGCCGTCCGGGGGCATCCCGAGCGTCGGCGCCGCGAACTGGGCAGGCGGGCACGCGGTGGGCGAGCACCTGCTCTCGCTCGGCCACACCCGGTTCGTGATCGTGGGCGGACACCCCGGCCATCTGTACAGCCAGGCGCGCATCGACGGGTTGCGCTCCGCGTTGCGCCGGGCGCAGGTTCCGCTGGGCGCCGATCGAATCGTGTTCGGCCAGTGGCGGCGGCGCGGCGCTTTCGACGCGGTGATGCCGCTGTTGGCGGGTCCCGACGCGCCGACTGCCGTCTTCGCCTGTTCGGATGCGATGGCCCTGGGTGTCTACGAGGCGGCCGCGGCTGCCGGCATCCGCATTCCCGACGACTTGAGCGTGGTGGGATTCGACGATCTGCCCGAGGCTCGCTGGGCGGTGCCCGCACTCACCACAGTGCGTCAGCCGGTGTTCGAGATGGCGGCGTCGGCATTGCGGATGCTGCTGCGTCTGCGGTCGGGCGACGCGCCGGGAAGCAATCGCGAGGAGTTGGCGACGAGCCTCATCGTGCGCGAATCGACTGCGCCGGCCAGGCCTGGACGGAGGGGTGGTGAGTGATCGGATTGTCACATTTCGGTTCCGGATGCGACACTTCCTTTACCGGTTAAGTAGCATGTGATTCCAGACGGGATCCACCGGCTCCCGCAAATGTTGACAAGGACAACAAAGTAATGAAAACTGGGCGTTATCCCGCCTCCGCAAGAGCGGTACGGGGCCCAGCATCACCAATTTCCATTCAATGACGAAACGGCCGATCGATGACCCGACGGCCGGAGGAAAGGATCTGATTATGGGATCGGAATCCAGAGGCGCTTCCTTCACACGACGCGGCTTCATCGGCCTCGCCGGAGGTGCAGCGGCGACGACACTCTTGGCCGCGTGCACCAGCGGCGGCGGATCAGGCGGTGGCGGCGGCAGCAGCAAGCCGATCAAGTTCTGGAACATGCCGTGGGGCGGAACGCAGTTCAACCCGCTCGACAAGCAGATCACTCTGGCATACAAGCCGAAGAGCGGTCTGCCGCCGGCGACCTATCAGGAGATCCAGTGGGCGAACTTCACCCAGACGTTCTCCTCGGCTGTTGCGTCGAACACCGGGCCTGCCGTCAGTTCCGGCGGCGGAACGCAGGCGTTCCAGTTCGCCCACCAGGACAAGATCGCCTACGCCGACAATCTGCTGGAGAGCTGGAAGAAGAACGGCATCTACGACGACTTCTTCGACGGCCTGGTCGACACCATGAAGACCGATCAGGGCTACGCGGCAGTGCCGTACAACCTGGACGTGCGCATCTCCTGGTACAACAAGACCCTGCTCGAGCAGGCCGGCGTCCAGCCGCCCACCACCTGGGATGAGTACCGCAACGTCTGCGCCGCGCTGAAGAAGAACGGTGTCTACGGCTTCGGTCTCGGAGCCGGCGCCGGTAACTTCACCGGCAGCCACATCCTCACCGCGTTCATGATCAACAACGGCGGCGGCCTGTTCAACGCAGACAAAAAGCCGGACTGCGTGACCCCGGAGAACATCGAGGCCATGCAGTTCGTTCTCGATCTCGTGAAGAGCGGATACTCCGACCCGGCCGGCGCCAGCTACACCAGTGCCAACGTTCAGGCGCAGTGGAAGGCGAAGAAGTTCGGCTTCGGCTGGGACGGCGCAGGCCTTCCGGCCGGTGCAGTCGGCGACGTCGCGAAGGATCTGGTGGTGGGCAGCCCGCTGACCAGCCCGAGCGGCAAGAAGGGTGGTCTGTACTTCCCGAACAACATCATGATGTACAAGAACACGCCGAGCCAGAAGGGTTCGGAGGCGTTCCTCACGTACTACTACCAGAACATGAAGCCGCTCTGGACGAAGAACACCGGCATCGGTCTGCCGCCGCTCAAGTCGATCGCCGACACGCCCGAGTTCAAGTCGGACGCGAACAACGTGAAGATCGTCAATGAGTGGCAGCCGGTCTTCAAGACCTGGGCTGCGCCGGGCGGAACCGGGCTGTTCTACAACATCGCCAACACGGTCGACGCCACCGCGCCGATGATCACCTTCTCCCAGGCGATCCTCGGTGGTAAGACGGATGCCAAGACGGCTCTGACGACCCTGCAGAGCCAGATCGAAGGCCTCATGAAGTAACGAGTGGAATCGGGTGGTCCCGGCGCTCGCTGGGACCACCTTTTCCCCTCGCTCCACAACCGCAGAAGACTTAAGGGAGAAGCACATGTCGACCGATTCCGTGACCGGAGCGCTGAAGAAGGCGCGGAGAGGGGTCGGGGTGGCCGGATCCGGCCGTTCACCCAGTGCGGGTCAGCGCAAGCGCGCCAACTCGCATGTGTGGACGTTCGTGTTGTTCGCGTTGCCGTCGCTGATCCTGTTGGTGCTGTTGAACCTGTATCCCGTGCTCTACGCCGGGTATCAGTCGTTGCGCAACGGCGACCTGCTCAGCGCGGGCGAGTTCGTCGGGCTGGTGAACTACTTCTCGGTGCTGCAGTCCCCCGCGTTCTGGCACGCGGCGCTGTTCACGGTGATCTTCACCGTGGTCGGCGTGTTCGGCAGTTGGGCCGTCGGCTTGGCACTGTCCATGCTTCTGCGTACCCGGATCCCGGTGGGCGGGTTCTTCAAGGTGCTGCTGCTGCTGCCCTGGGTGGTGCCGGTGGTGGTATCCGCCGCGAGCTGGAACTGGCTGGTGGCCACCCCGCAGTCCCCGCTGCCGATGCTCGCGCACGCCCTGGGGCTGGGCAACGTGCTGTTCCTGGCCGACCCGCTGCTGGCGCAGGTCGTGGTGTGCGTGTTCAAGGTCTGGATCAGCTTCCCGTTCATGATGATGATGATGTCCTCGGCATTGGCGTCGGTGGATGTGAACGTGTACGAGGCATCCAGGGTCGACGGCGCCAGCAGCTGGCAGATCTTCCGTCAGATCACGCTGCCGATGATCTCCCGGTCGACCTACATCAGCTGGATTCTGATGACGATCTTCTGCGTCAACGACTTCCCGACCATCTACCTGCTCACCGGCGGCGGCCCGGTCAACGCCACCCAGTCCCTGGTCGTGCTGGCATACACGACCGTGTTCCAGAACTTCCAGACCGGTCCCGGTGTCGCGATCGCGTTCATCATGACGATCGTGCTCGTGATCATCTCCGTGCTGCTGTACCGCCAGATCCGAAAGGTGAACATCGAATGAGCGCCGAAATCTCAGACGTCCCGATCACCGGCAAACTTCAGGTCGGCATCACCTCGGGCAAACGTCGCACGCTGACCGAAACGCAGGAACGCGGCAAGTGGTGGCGTTTCCTGGCGATCCTGGTCATCACCGCAGTGGTGCTGGTACCGATCATCGCCGTGTTGATCCTGTCGCTGCAGCCATCCCTCGGCTCTACCGCATCCGGATGGACGCTGGAGAACTTCGGCACCGTTTTCAGTCAGACCTCGGTGGGCACCTGGCTTTCCAACAGCCTCACCGTCACCTTGGTGACGGTCGTCGTCGCCGTGATCGTCGCCGCACCCGCCGGTTACGTCCTCTCCCGTGGACGCAACAAGCTGGTCTCCGGTTACTCGCTGATCCTGTTCATCGTGCAGTCCCTCCCGGTGGTGACCGCCGTCATCCCGCTGTTCATCCTGTTCGCCCAACTCGGGCTGGTCGACAACCTCGTCGGCGTGACGATCATCTATGTCGGGTCGACCATGTCGGTCGCGGTCTGGATGATGGCCGCCTACTTCGACTCCATCCCGATCACGCTGGAGGAAGCGGCCTGGATGGACGGATGCTCGGTGTTCGGCAGCTTCACCCGTGTGGTGCTGCGCAACTCTCTACCCGGCATCCTCTCCACGGCGATCTTCTCCTTCCTGCTGGCCTGGAACGACTACCTCGTCGCCGTCGTCTTCCTGCGCTCCGACCAGAACTACACGCTCCCGATCGGTCTGCAGTCGTTCTTCCAACAGAACCAGACCAACTGGGGACTCGTCATGGCCGTCGCCGTCGTGATGATGCTGCCGCCGATCATCATCTTCTCCGTGCTCAACCGTTACTTCAGCGTCGGCGGCATCGGCGGATCGCTCGCCGGACGTTGAACTGTCAGGGCGTCGAGCCCTGAGCGGGCGACGTTTGCGCGCCGCTGAGCGGGCCGGGTCGGCGGGCCGCTGAGCGCGCCCGGTTCCACTTCGGGCGGGCGGGCCCGCGCGGTCGACCGTGGACGCCCGCACCCGTGTACGCGGCGCGTTGCGCCCGGCCGCCATCCTGATATATGTTTGATTGCACAACAAATCACCGACGACGCTGAAGGGCACTCCCATGGCTCCCACCCCCACTCGTGACGACAAGTTCTCGTTCGGCCTCTGGACGATCGGCTACAACGGCTCGGACCCGTTCGGCGGCCCCACACGCCCCCAGCTCGACGTCGTCGAAGCGGTGCACAGGCTGAGCGAGCTCGGCGCGTACGGGCTCACCTTCCATGATGACGACCTGTTCCCGTTCGGCTCGAGCGACGCCGAACGCCAGACGCAAATCGACCGGCTGAAGCAGGCTCTCGCCGACACGGGCCTCATCGTGCCGATGGTCACGACCAACCTGTTCAGCGCTCCCGTCTTCAAGGACGGCGGCTTCACCTCGAACGATCGCGCGGTTCGCCGGTTCGCGTTGCGCAAGGTGCTGCGCCAGCTCGACCTCGGTGCCGAACTGGGTGCCAAGACCTTCGTGATGTGGGGCGGCCGCGAGGGCGCCGAATACGACTCGGCCAAAGACATCCGCGCCGCCCTCGAACGCTACCGCGAGGCCGTCAACCTGCTGGGCCAGTACGTCACCGACAAGGGGTACGACATCCGGTTCGCGATCGAGCCGAAGCCGAACGAGCCGCGCGGTGACATCCTGCTGCCCACCCTGGGCCACGCACTCGCGTTCATCGAAACGCTGGAACGCCCGGAACTGGTCGGCATCAATCCCGAGGTCGGGCACGAGCAGATGGCGGGGCTCAACTTCGCAGCGGGTGTCGCACAGGCGTTGTATCAGGGCAAGCTGTTCCACATCGACCTGAACGGGCAGCGCGGCATCAAGTACGACCAGGATCTCGTGTTCGGTCACGGTGACCTGCAGAACGCGTTCGCACTCGTCGACCTGCTGGAGAACGGCGGTCCGAACGGCGGTCCCGCATACGACGGCCCGCGTCACTTCGACTACAAGCCGTCACGCACCGAGGACATCTCCGGGGTGTGGGACTCGGCCGCAGCGAACATGCGCACCTACCTGCTGCTGAAGGAGCGCGCCGCCGCGTTCCGCGCCGACCCCGAGGTGCAGGACGCGCTCGCGGCCTCACGCGTGCCGGAGCTGTCGGTTCCGACGCTGAACGAGGGTGAGGGCTACGACGACCTGATCGCGGATCGCGCCTCGTTCGAGGACTTCGACCCCGAGCCCTACTTCGGCGGCCAGGGCTTCGGCTTCGTGCGCCTGCAGCAGCTCGCCCTCGAGCACCTGCTCGGCGCCCGCTAGACATCACCTGGGCCGCGCGCCCTCCGGGTCGCGCGCCCCGTCCGGGTCCGCCCGTCCGGGTGCGCGCCCGTCCGGGTCCGCCGCGCGATTGCAGGAGAAATTCGCGCTCAGCGGCGTTTCGCGCATCCCGGCGCGGCGTGTTGAGAGGATCACCTGCAATCTTCGCCGGGCAAGGGTGGCGCGGCCGACTCAAACGAAAGGTGCACACATGACACTCGTAGCCGGTGTCGATTCGTCGACTCAGAGTTGCAAGGTCGTGATCCGCGACCTCGAGACCGGTGCTCTGGTGCGCTCCGGCCGGGCCGGGCATCCGGAAGGCACCGAGGTCGATCCGGCGGCGTGGTGGCGCGCGCTGGGCGCCGCCATCGACGACGCAGGCGGGCTGGACGAGGTGGCGGCGGTCTCGGTCGCCGGGCAACAGCACGGAATGGTCGTGCTGGATGCCGCCGGGCGGGTGATCCGGCCGGCATTGCTCTGGAACGACACCCGGAGCGCACAGGCGGCGCGCGACCTGATCGCCGAGGTCGGGGCAACGGCGTTCGCGGAGCGCACCGGGTGCGTACCGGTGGCATCGTTCACCGCGACCAAGCTGTGCTGGCTGCGGGACGCCGAACCGGACAACGCCGCACGGGTCGCCGCCGTCGCCCTTCCGCACGACTGGCTGACCTGGCGACTGCTGGGATACGGGCCGGCGGACGAGTCGCCGCTCGGGCCCGACCTCGACGCGCTCGTCACCGATCGCTCGGATGCCAGTGGGACGGCATACTGGTCGCCCACCACCGGTGAGTACGATCTCGACCTGTTCGAGCGCGCGTTCGGGCGAACGGGACGCGCCGCCGCCGGAGCAGGCGGGCGCGCTGCCGACGGCACCGAAGCCGGAGCCGGCGCGGGCGCGGCTGGGGGCGAGGGGGCCCCGGTGGTGCTCCCCCGGGTTCTCGAGCCGGAATCGGCTGCAGGCACGACCGTGAACCTCGGCGCACCCGGGAACGCCTCCTCCCCGGCGCTGCCGGCCGGCATCCTGGTCGGCCCCGGCGCCGGCGACAACGCGGGCGCCGCGCTCGGTCTGGGAGCCGCATCCGGCGACGTGGTGGTGTCGATCGGCACCAGCGGCACAGTGTTCGCGGTCGCGGATGCGCCGGCCCGGGACGCCAGTGGCACGGTCGCCGGGTTCGCGGACGCCTCCGGCCTGTTCCTGCCTTTGATCGCAACGCTCAACGCGGCGCGCGTGCTCGGCTCGATCGCCCGGCTGCTGGATGTCGACCTCGACCTGCTCGGTGAACTGGCGCTGCTCGCCGAGGCCGGAGCAGACGGTGTGGTGCTCGTGCCGTATTTCGAGGGCGAACGCACCCCGAACCTGCCCGACGCCCGTGCCAGCATGCACGGGCTCTCAATCGCCTCCACTCGTCGCGAGAACATCGCGCGCGCCGCGGTCGAGGGGATGCTGTGCGGTCTCGGTGCCGGTCTCGACGCGGTACGAGGGGTCGGCGTGCACGCCACTAGGCTGCTCGTGATCGGCGGCGCCGCCCAGAATCCGGCCGTTCAGGCGATCGCCGCCCAGGTGTTCGACGCCCCGGTCGTCGTGCCCGCGCCCGGCGAGTACGTCGCCGATGGCGCCGCCGCACAGGCGGCGTGGGTGCTCACCGGATCCCGGCCGAACTGGCCGCTTGAGATCGTGGCGCAGCCCGGCATCGATCACCGCCCCGTGATTCGCGAGCAGTACGCGCGCTATGCGGCGGCGGCCGGAGCCGCGGTCGCCTGATCCACATTGCGGTTCGCCGGTCCGGGCGCCCCACGTCGCGCCGGTCGGGCGTCCGAGCGCTACAAGGCGGCGGCGAGTTCGGCGCCTGCGGCGCTCAGCCAGCGCAGCGGCTCGGCCAGGGCGGCATCCAGTGCCCCCGCGAGGTCGACGAGCGAGCGCGCGGCCGTGAAGTGTTCCGTGGAAGCTTGGATGCCGCCGGCGACCAGCGCCGCCTCGGTTCCGGATGCCGCGGCGAGCGCCGCGACATGACCCGGCACCTTTCCTGCAGCCGACTGGCTGTCGTAGCGGCCCTCCCCCGTGATGACGAGATCCGCTGTGGCGATGGCATCCGGCAACCCCAGTGCCAGTCCCACGGCGGCGGACCCGGGTGCCATCTCGGCTCCCCAGCCCAGCAGGCCGAAGCCGGTTCCGCCCGCCGCGCCGGCACCCGGGGCGTCCGGATCGGCAGGTAGGAAGCGCGCAAGTCGGCGAAGGCCGTGTTCGAGAGCCGGCACGTCTGCACGGGTCGCGCCCTTCTGCGGGCCGAACACGGCCGCGGCGCCGTTGTCCCCCAGCAACGGATTCGTGACGTCGCTCAGAATGCGGGCCCCGCCCGGCGGAACCGGGCGCATCCGGCTGAGGTCGACGTGTTCCAGGTGCGCGAGCCCCGCGTTGCCCAGCGGCACCGGGTGCCCCGCGGCATCCGTCAGCCGAGCGCCGAGCGCGACGAGAACGCCCGCTCCGCCATCGGTCGACGCGCTGCCGCCGATCGCCAGCAGCACGGCGGAGACGTCGTGATCGAGGGCGTCGAGAATCGCCTGGCCGAAACCGAGCGTGTGCGCCGCGAACGGCGCGAGCTCATCGAGCAGCGTGATGCCGCTCGTGCAGGCGAGCTCCACGACGCCTGTGCCACGGGGTGCGGCATCCGTCGCGGGAAGCAACAGCCAGGAGCTCGGCACCGGCGTTCCGATCGGTCCGGCGACCGTCACGGCGATGCGCCGCGCGCCGGGCACGGCGACCTCGAATGCGTCGAGCGTTCCCTCACCGCCGTCGGCCATAGGCACCAGGCGCAATTCGTCGTGCGGGCGCACGGAACGCCACCCCTGGGCGATGGCCCGGGCGGCATCCGGAGCTGTGGCCGATCCCTTGAACGAGTCCGGTGCGATCACGACGCGCATGATGACAATCTTCCCCTCCCGCAGGATGCCACGCGCACGGCGCGGGCGCGTCTCACGCCAGGGACGGTGCGACGAAGGCGCCGAAGGTCTCGGCGACCCGTTCCGCGACCTCGGCGTGCGACGCATCCCAGATCTCCTGGTTGAAGATCTCGACCTCAATGTCTCCCGTGTAGCCGGCCGCGGCCACAGCACGGGTGATCGGCGCGAAGTCGATGTGTCCGTCGCCCATCATGCCGCGGCCGAGCAGCACGTCCGCAGGCAACGGTGTGATCCAGTCGCACACCTGATACGAGGCGATCCTGCCGCCCCGCCCGGCACGCGCGATCTGGTCGAGCACCTGCGGATCCCACCAGATGTGGAATGTGTCGACGACGACCCCGACCGACGAGCCGAACTGTTCGGCGATGTCGATCGCCTGACCCAGCGTCGAGACGACCGCGCGGTCAGCGGCATACATCGGATGCAACGGCTCGATCGCAAGCGTCACGCCCGAGGACTCCGCGTCGCCGTGAAGCTCGCCGATCGCGTCGCGCACGCGCTCACGCGCCCCGAGCAGGTCGCGGGAGCCGGGCGGCAGGCCGCCTGCGACGAGCACCAGAACGGGGCTCGAACCCGGCGCTCCGGCGGCGGCGAGCGCCGCCGTCTCCTCGATCGCGCGACGATTGTCGTCGAGAGCCTGCCGCCGGATGGGCCCTGCCGGGGCGGTGAAGAAGCCGGCCCGACACAGGCTGGAGACGCGTAGCCCCGAGTCGGCGACGCGTTGCACGGCGGTCGCGAGGCCGACCTCGGCAACCGGTTCGCGCCACAGCCCGATGCTGCGGATGCCGGCATCACCTGTCACGCGCAGAGCGGTCTCCAGGTCGGCGTATTTGATGGTCGCCTGGTTGAGCGACAGTCGGGCGTGGGCGCCGGTCACGACGCGACGCCGTTCAGAGCGAGCAGACCGTGCCAACGCGCGGCCGCGAGTTCGGGACGTTCCAGCGCACCCGCGGAATTGGCGAGGCGCACGATCTCGGAGAGATGCGGAAGGCTGCGAGCCGAGTGCAGGCCCCCGACCATGCTGAAGGATTCCTGGTGGCCGTTCAGCCAGCTGAGGAATGCGACGCCGGTCTTGTAGTAGAAGGTCGGGGCTGCGAACACCTGACGGGAGAGCGCCTCGGTAGGACCGAGGATGCCGCGGTACGCGTCGTGGTCGTCACGATCGAGCGCCTGGATGGCCGCGGACGCGTTCGGCGCGATCGTCGCGAACGCCCCGAGCAGGGCGTTCGAGTAGGTGCCGTCGGCGGTGTCAGACGATGTGCCGTTGGTCGGTTCCGTCGCGTCGCCAAGCGGCGCGTCGGATTCGTCGCCGGGAAGCGTGGGGTCGATGAGTCCGACGTAGTTGAAGTCGTCGCCGGTGTACATCGTGGCGGTCTTCGGCAGTCGCGCCCGCACGGCGATCTCGGCATCCGCGTCGAGCAGGCTCATCTTCACGCCCACGACCTGATCGGGATTGTTCTCGATGATGCGTACCAGCGTGTCGGTCGCCGCCTTCAGGTCGTCGGAGGCGCCGAAGTACCCGGCGAGTTGCGGGTCGAAGGCCGTGCCCAGCCAGTGCAGGATCACCGGCCCCGCTGCACGCGACAGCACCTCACCGTAGACGTGCTCGTACTCGGCGGCCGTGGTCGCCGTTCGCGCCAAGTGGCGGGATGCCATCAGCACGGCGCCCGCGCCCGCGTCTTCGGTGAACTGCAACTGCGTCACGTAGGCGTCGATGATCTGCTGCAGCGTGAGCGACTCGTCGTCGATGTGGTCGGTGTTCACGCCCGCCACGATGCTCCCACCGGCGGCGCGTGCTTCAGCGGCGCTGCGCGAGATCAGTTCGCGGGTGGCGGCGGCATCCAGGCCCATGTTGCGCTGCGCGGTATCCATCGCGTCGGCGACGCCGAGGCCCCACGACCAGACGTGCCGGCGGAACGCGAGCGTCGCATCCCAGTCGACGTCGGCCGGGGCGCCCGGCACGTTCTCGGCCCACGGCTTCGGGATCACGTGCGCGGCGGCGTATGCGATGCGCGAGCGCAGCGGCCTCGTCGGCCGGCTGAAGACCGGGGCTGCGGCCAGTTCCTCGATGTACGTCGCGCCCGCGGCATCCATGAGCAGAAGGGTCGAACTCATACCGCCACCTCGGGCAGTACGAGGCGGCGCCCCTCGCGGGAGCTCTCCAGACCCTTCTCCGCCAGCAGCACTCCGCGCGCGCCGGCCAGGAAGTCGTAGTCGTTCGGGCCGCCGTCGGCCACGTGACGGATGAACTCCTCCCACTGCACCTTGAAGCCGTTCTCGAAGACCTCGTTGGTCGGAATCTCGATCCAGTCGCCCGAGTAGTCGTGCGAGTCGGGAACATCGGGGTTCCAGGTGGGTCGCGGCGTCGCGTTGCGGGGCTGGATCTTGCACCCGAAGAGGCCGACCACGGCGCTGCCGAGGGTGCCGTCGACCTGGAACTCGACCAACTCGTCGCGGTTGACCCGGGTGGTCCATCCGGAATTCAGTTGCGCCGTGATGCCGCCGGCCAGTTCGAAGACCGCGTACGCGGCATCGTCGGCGGTGGCACGGTAGGTCGCACCCTGCTCGTCGACGCGCTCCGGGATCTCGGTGACCGCGCGTGCATACACCGACTCGACCCGACCGAACAGGTTCTCGAGCACGTAGTTCCAATGCGGGAACATGTCCACGATGATGCCGCCGCCGTCTTCGGCGCGGTAGTTCCAGCTGGGGCGCTGCGCGGGCATCCAATCGCCTTCGAACACCCAGTAGCCGAACTCGCCCCGCACCGAGAGGATGCGGCCGAAGAATCCGGAGTCGATCAGGCGGCGCAGTTTGCGCAATCCGGGCAGGTACAGCTTGTCGTGCACCACCCCGTTCTTGATGCCGGCCGCCTGAGCGAGCCGCGCGAGTTCGAGCGCCTGCTCGAAACTCTCCGCGGTGGGCTTCTCGGTGTAGATCGCCTTACCCGCCGCGATCGCCTTCTTGATGGCGGATGCCCTCGCCTTCGTGACGAGGAAGTCGGCGTAGATCTGCCAGCGGTCGTCGGCGAGCGCGGCATCCAAGTCGGTCGTGTAGTGCTCGAGGCCGTGGCGCTCGGCGAGTTCCGCGAGTTTGGCCTCGTTGCGCCCGACGAGCAGCGGCTCGACCTGGACGCGGCTGCCGTCGGAGAGTTCGACGCCGCCCTGATCACGGATGGCGAGGATCGAGCGCACCAGGTGCTGCCGATAGCCCATGCGCCCGGAGACGCCGTTCATGATGATCCCGAGGGTGCGCGGTGCGGCGTTGGTCTGCTCTGACACGTGGTTCTCTTTCGTTCCAGGAAGGGCGAGGGAAAGCGCTTACCCGAGCGTAGCACATGCGGTGCGAGGTGCGCCATGGGCCGCGTGGCGGTGGTGGCGCGTGCGCACGTGTTCGCCCGCTTCGCCCGCTTCGCCCGTTCGCCCGTTTCGCCCGCTTCGCCCGTTCGCCCGTTCGCCCGTTTCGCCCGTTTTGCCCGTTCGCCCGTTCGCCCGTTTCGCCCGTTTCGCCGTTTTCCCGCGTCGTGCGCCACTTCTCACGCGACGCGCCACATTTTGTGGCGCAGGGCGCGAGAAGTGGCGCACGGCAACGAGGCCGGAGGGCTTCGGCGCGAAAAGCGCGGCGGGAACGCTGGTTCCGGCGAAAAGTGGCGCGACGCAAGGCGCGGCGAGCGTAAGCGCCATGCAAGGCCGGCGCGC
>DATMTS010000006.1:0-100970 GCA_035564555.1 Humibacter sp. | reverse complement strand
GGAGGCCCGCGTTGCCGAACGCGCGATCCGCGCCGCGCTGGCCGACGCCGGACTCGAGAAGGTCACCACCTGGCTCTGGCGACCCCAGAGCTCGGGAACGCCACAGACTGACTCGGGCGCTGAGGTCGGGTTTGAGCTGCGCCTCGCCCCGAGCCGCTGACATCGCACTATGGCCACCAGTAGCACGAGCGCGGGAATCCGCCACGGCGCTGCGTTACAGCCGTTGACCGGCTTGGCGTCTTGTCCGCCAGGGCGGAGGTCAACTGCCGCGGAGAACTGGCTGGACGACGGGGAAGGGAGGCAGCCGCCTTCTTCCCGCCATCCCAGGGGACGCCGGCACCTCAGCCGTGCAGCCGGTATCGGAGCCACACGCTGCCGCTGGGCGTCGACGTGGCTTCCAGCAGCTCCATCTCCTGCAGCTCGGCCACCGTCGCGAAGAGCCGTGGACCGACTGGATCGAGCACGCGGCCAACGGCTAGGCACAGCTCGTCGACCAGCCCTTCCCTCAGCAAGGACTGGGCGAGCGTGACGCTTGCGTGGACTCCGATGTCGCCGCTGGTGCGCGCCTTCAGGTCCGACACCACTGCGCGGACCGGCGCTGACACTGCCTCGGCGCCGGCCCAGTCGCCGGTCAGGGGGCTTGAGGTGACGACGTACTTCTTCACGCCGTTGATGAAGTCGGCGAACGGCTGCTCGTCGGAGGTCGGCCAATAGCGCGACCACTGGTCATATGTGTGGCGGCCGAGCAGCACTGCGTTTTGCCGAGAGATCATCTGCGACTCGAGCTCCTCGAGGGCGTGGTCGAAGACGGGTGCGCCGTGCTTCTGGCCGGTCTCCGGGAAGTAGCGATGCGGGTCCTCGGTCGCTCCGTCGAGCGAGATGAGGGTGTAGAGCACTATCTGCGACACAGTTAAGCCCTTTCGAGACGTCCGGCGACAGCGGTCTCTACCCCGACCGCGTCGGGATCCCGCCCCCCCATCAGCGAACCACCGGCGACTACGCCGACTGACCGCGGCCGCACCTCGACGCTGAATGTGCTGTGCGCGAGGGGGGAGTTGAACCCCCACGCCCTTTCGGGCACACGGACCTGAACCGTGCGCGTCTGCCTATTCCGCCACTCGCGCTCACCAGTCGGCACGCGTGCGTGCCAACCCAGCGAGATTAGCATGACCCATCGGTGGATGCCATTCGGCGGCGCCTGGGTGCCCGGCCTCTGATCAGCGGGCGGCCTCCTGTTGGCGTGAGACCCCCGCGGCCGGCAGCACCACGCCGTCGATCAAGGAGATCAGGAAGGCCCGGTCGACGGGCTTCCTCAGCATCAGCAGGCGGTAAGCCGCCATCGACGGGGCGACGAGCGCGAGCGCATCGATGTCGCAATCCGCGGAGATCTCACCGCGTTCCATGGCTCGGCGCAGCAGGATGCGATTCGCTGCCGCCCGTGGCTCGACGATCGCGGCCTCGACCGCATCCGCGAGGCCGGGATCCCGCGTGAGCATCGAGAGCAGGCCCGCCATGACCTGCAGCTTGCGCTCGCTGTCCTCGATGGTGTGCGGCTTGATCATCGCGAGCAGATCGCCGCGCAGAGTGCCCGTGTCGGGGAGTGCGTCGAGGTCGAGGGCGCTCTTCTTCATGCAGGCGACCGCGTCGATGACGAGTTCGCCTTTGGACGCCCAGCGGCGGTACACGGTCGCCTTGCCGGCCTTCGCGCGCGCGGCGACCATGTCGATCGTCATGCCGTCGTATCCGGTTTCGGCCAGCACATCGAGCGCCGCCTCGAGGATCTGCCCGTCGCGGGAATGATCCCGCTTGCGACCGAGTTTCGAGACATGCACCGCCGGCAGGGAAGTGTCGCTGTCGGTGGCGGTATCGGGCTGCGCCATTGCGGCCATCTCCGTTCTCACGTCGTCCATTTCCTCCATTGTAGATTAATTCTGGAACTAGCTATATCCGAAACTCTCCAGTTTCGTATATGCTGGCGGTCATGCCCAGAACTTCTTCCTTTACTTCGCGCGCCGTAGGCGTTCCCGGCGCCGCTCCCGCGCCCAACCGCAGATGGTGGACATTGGTCACCGTCGGCCTCGCCCAGCTCATGGTCGTGCTCGACTCGACCGTGGTGAACATCGCGCTGCCGTCGGCCCAGGCCGACCTCGGGTTCTCGAACGGCGATCGCCAATGGATCGTCACGGCCTATTCGCTCGCCTTCGGCAGCCTGCTGCTGCTCGGCGGCCGGCTCTCGGATCTGATCGGACGCAAACGAACTTTCATCATCGGACTGATCGGCTTCGCGGGAGCATCTGCGCTCGGCGGCGCCGCGACGAGCTTCGGGCTGCTTGTCGGCGCACGTGCGCTTCAGGGTGCGTTCGGCGCACTGCTGGCCCCAACCGCACTCGCCGTGCTCACCACGACCTTCACCGTGCCCAGGGAACGGGCCAGGGCATTCGGCGTCTTCGGCGCGATCGCCGGTGCGGGCGGCGGCATCGGCCTGCTGCTCGGCGGTTTCCTCACGCAGCAGTTCGACTGGCGTTGGAACCTCTACATCAACGTCGTGATCGCGATCATCGGAGTCGTCGGCGCAATGGTGTTCATCGCCTCGGTGAAGCGCGACGGCCCCCGGCCCAAGCTCGACATCCCGGGAACGGTGCTGATCTCCTCGGCTTTGTTCGCGCTGGTGTACGGCTTCTCCAACGCCGAGACCGACGGTTGGGGATCGGGGCTCACCTGGGGGATGCTCACGGCATCCGGACTGCTGCTGATCGCGTTCGTGCTCTGGCAGCGCCGCGCCGGGCACCCCTTGCTGCCCCTGCACATCGTGCTCGACCGCAATCGCGGCGCCGCCTACAGCTCGATCCTGATCGCCGGGGCGGGGATGTTCGGCATCTTCCTCTTCGTCACCTACTATCTGCAGACCACGCTGAAATACACGCCGATCCAGACGGGCCTCGCATTCCTTCCGATGATCGTCATGCTGGTCACCGCCGCGCAACTCTCGACGAACATCTTCCTGCCGCGGTTCGGCCCGAAGCTCATGGTTCCGTTCGGCATGGTGATTGCTGCATCAGGGATGATCTACCTGACGCATCTCGGTCTCGCCAGCACGTACGCAGCGGACATCCTGGCACCCTTGATGATCCTCGGCTTCGGCATGGGGTCGATCATGCCCGCGGCCATCCAGACGGCGACCCTCGGGGTCGATCGCCACTTCGCGGGGGTCGCCTCGGCCATGGTCAACACCAGCCAGCAGGTCGGCGGTTCCATAGGAACGGCGCTCCTGAACACGCTCGCAGCCACCGCGGCGACCGACTACGTCGCCTCCCACCTTCCGGCGACCCCGGCCGTCGCCGCCGAGGCGGCCGTGCACAGCTACGTCACGGCGTATTCCTGGGGCGCCGGGCTCTTCATCTTCGGAGCGATCCTGTCCGCGCTGCTGTTCCGCCGTCGCGGAGCCGCTGTGCCCCGCACCGACCTGACCAGCACCGACCAACCCCGTGCCGACCGACCCAGCACCGGCCAACCGCCTGCCGGCCCGAACGGCGACCTGTCGTCCGAGGAGCCGGTCCTGACCCACTGACCCGGACCGGCGGCAGACCGACCCCAAATCCGACCTCCCGACAAGGCGACCCAAGACCCGCCGGAGGCACGATCCAGCGTGCCGACATGGCATCCCCGGGCTCCTCGCACACTCTCCTACTAACATGCACGTAGTCGTAACGAGGCAGATCGGGAGACCTGTGGGCATACTGGACAACTTCGAGAAGGGTCTCGAGCGCGCCGTCAACGGCGCTTTCGCCAAGACCTTCCGCTCGGGGCTTCAGCCCGTCGAGCTCACCAGCGCTCTGCGCCGCGAACTCGACACGAAGGCCGCCGTCGTCGCGCGCGATCGCATTCTCGCTCCGAACACGTTCACCCTGCGCATGGCGTCGAGCGATTATCAGCGCATGACGCGGATGGGCCCGGCCCTCAACGATGAACTCGTCTACTTCGTGCAGAAGCATGCGGAGAAGCAGCAGTATCAGTTCGCCGGCGCAATCTCCATCGACCTGCGCGAAGACGACACGCTGTCCACCGGCATCCTGCAGGTCGACTCGCAGAACGTGAAGGGGTCCGTGGCCTGGACACCCGTGCTCGAGATCGACGGCAAGCGCCACCCCCTGACCCATTCGCGCACGGTCATCGGCCGCGGTTCCGATGCAGACATCACCGTCAACGACTCCGGCATCTCGCGCAAGCACGTCGAGGTGCTCTGGGACGGCTCGCATGCCCAAGTGCACGACCTGGGCTCCACCAACGGCTCGCAGCTCAACGGTCGCAGCGTGAAGAAAGCGGTACTCGAACCGGAATCCGTCATCACCATCGGGCGAACGCGTATCGTGTTCAGGGTGCTGCCGCAGGCGTCCGCCCCCAATGCCCCGCGTGTCGACGACAACACCCGTCGTCACGACATCGGCGGATTCTGGGGCGAACAGTGAACGTCAGCGAACTCACGCTGCTCGTGCTGCGCATCGGCTTCCTGCTGCTGCTGTGGCTCTTCGTGTTCGCCATCGTCTATGCGCTGCGCAGCGACCTGTTCGGGCAGCGGGTGCGCAAGCTTCCTCAGGATGCCGGGGGCGCACCCTTCGCGGCCTCGCCGGGCACGGTGCCCACGCCGGCTCCCGCGGTGGCCGTCGCGCCCCGCACGCCCCCGCCCGGCGTTCAACCGGCGCCGCGGTCGTCGCATCCGGTCGGACCGAACACCGTCACGACGAGCCTGCCCCGCGCCACCGTCCTCACCGCGAGCAAGCTTGTGATCACCTCCGGTCCGCGAGCGGGCACCGAACTGCAATTGGGCAGCGAGCCCCTCACGATCGGCCGCAGCAGTGAATCCGGCCTCGTCATCCGCGACGACTACACTTCGACGCACCACGCCCGCCTGCTGCTCTGGAACAACGAGTGGATGATCCAAGACCTCGACTCCACGAACGGCACCTTCCTCGACGGCACGCGCGTCAACGTGCCCACCCAGGTTCCGCTGGACACCCCGATCAAGGTCGGCACGACGACGTTCGAGCTGCGACGGTAGGCGCATGGCGCAGGTCAGCCGGGCGGCAGCCGTCTCCCATGTCGGGAAGGTCCGCTCCAACAACCAGGATTCCGGCTATGCCGGACGCAATCTGTTCATCGTCGCCGACGGCATGGGAGGCCACGCGGGCGGCGACGTCGCCTCGGCGATCGCCACGAACCGCATAAAAGAGGCCGACGTCGACTACGACCGGGCCGAAGACGCTCAGTTCGCTCTGCAGTCCGCGTTGATCGCGGCCAACGCTCTGCTTGCCGAGACGGTCTTCGAGCATCCGGAACTCACGGGCATGGGAACGACCGTGAGCGCCCTGGTGCGGGTCGGCGAGAAGGTGGCCCTCGCGCACATCGGAGACTCCCGCATCTACCTTTTCCGAGACGGGGAGCTCAAGCAGGTCAGCACCGACCACACCTTCGTGCAACGACTCGTCGACACCGGTCGCATCACCGAGGAAGAGGCGGCGGTGCATCCGCGTCGCTCCGTGCTGATGCGCGTGCTCGGCGACGTGGACTCCTCTCCCGAGATCGACACCTGGGTTCTGGAGACCCGACCGGGCGACCGCTGGCTGATCTGTTCCGACGGCTTGAGCGGGGTCGTCAAGCACGACGCGATCGAGGCGACGCTTCGATCGAAGGACTCACCCAAGGCCGTGGCCGATCGCCTCATCCGGCAGAGCCTGGATGCCGGCGCCCCGGACAACGTGACGACCGTGGTCGTCGACGTCGACCGCGGCGACCCGGTGAAAGTTCCCGTCACGGTCGGATCGGCCGCCTTGCCGCTGAGCTTCGAGCCCGAGGCTGCGCATCCCCGGGGCGCGCGCATCCCGACCTTGCGCCTGCACCCGATGCGACCGGCCACCGGGCCGACGCATTTCGAGCCGCAGACCGAGGACTACCTCGACGAATTGATCGAAGAGGACGCCCGCAGGACGCGCCGACGCAAGCTCACCTGGGCGATCTGCGGCATCCTGCTGGTGATCGCGATCGTGCTGGCGGTGATCTTCGGCTACCAGTGGACGCAGAGCCGATACTTCGTCGGCGAGACCTCCGAGGGAAACGTCGCGATCTTCCAGGGCGTGCAGCAGAACCTCGGCCCGATCGAACTCTCGCATGTGTACCGGGAGACGTCGACCGCGGTGGATGGGCTGAACGACTACGAGAAGCAGCAGGTCGAAGCGACGATCAACGCGGATTCGCTCTCCGATGCCGAACGCATCGTCGATCAGCTGACGAGGTCGAACGATGGCTGAGCCGACGACGGCGAACCCGGTCGCGGCCCCCACGGGCCCGGTGCGGCGCATCAGGATTCCCGCGAAACTGCGCAACCTCGAGTTGGCGCTGCTGCTGTTCGCGTGCGTCGTCAACGCGAGCGCGATCGGCCTCGTGCAACTCGGTGCCCTGGGCCGCATCGACATGACGATCGCGGGCCTTGGCCTCGGGCTGTCGACACTGGTGATCATCTTCCACATCGTGATGCGGGTGCTGGCGCCGAACGCCGACCCGTTCATCCTGCCGATCGCGACCCTGCTCAACGGGGTCGGAATCGCCGAGATCTACCGCATCGACATCGCGCGCGGCGACACGGGCTGGGAGGCCGCGAGCGTTCGGCAGGTGGTGTGGACGGCGATCGCCATGGTGTGCGCGATCGCGGTGATGATCGTGATTCGCAACTACCGCGTGCTGCAGCGCTACACCTACATCGCGGGGTTCGTCGCTATCGTGCTTCTGCTACTGCCCATGCTGCCGGGAATCGGCCGCGAGGTCTCCGGCGCACGGGTCTGGATCGGTGTGGGTCCGTTCAGCTTCCAGCCCGGCGAGATCGCGAAGCTCGCCCTCGCCGTGTTCTTCGCCGGCTATCTTGTGCAGCATCGCGACTCGTTGTCCATGGTCGGCACGAAGGTACTCGGCATGCGGTTTCCCCGGTGGCGCGACCTCGGCCCGATCCTGGTGATCTGGGCGGCTTCGATGGCGGTGATCGTGTTCCAGCGCGACCTGGGCACCGGCCTGCTCTACTTCGGCCTGTTCCTGGTGATGCTCTACGTCGCCACCGCGCGCCTCAGCTGGGTGCTGCTCGGGCTCGTGCTGTTCGTCGGTGGCGCAGTACTGGCCAGCCGCGCGCTCAGTTACGTCAACGCCCGCTTCGAGATCTGGCTGAACCCGTTCGACCCGACGCTGTACAACCGGGCGTTCGGCGGCAGCGGGCAGTTGGTCAGCGGCCTGTTCGGGCTCGCACACGGCGGACTGCTGGGCACCGGCCTCGGTCAGGGGCGCCCGTACTTCACGCCGCTGGCCGAAAGCGACTACATCTTCGCCAGCCTCGGCGAAGAGCTCGGCCTGATCGGGTTGTTCGCACTGCTCTGCCTCTACCTGCTCTTCGTCTCCCGCGGATTCCGCATCGGCTTCGCCGGGCAGGATGACTTCGGCAAGCTTCTCGCCGTCGGGCTTGCATTCACCGTGGCGTTGCAGGTGTTCATCGTGATCGGCGGCATCACCCGCGTGATCCCGTTGACCGGTCTCACCACCCCGTTCCTGGCCGCGGGCGGTTCGTCGCTGGCGGCGAACTGGATGATCGCTGCACTGCTGCTGCGACTCAGCGACACCGTGCGCAACCAGCCGAGGATGGTGATCTGATGAATCGTGAGATCAAGCGCGTGAGCATCGTCGTGCTCGCGATGTTCATCGCATTGTTCGTCTCCACCTCGGTGATCCAAGTCGGCGTTGCCGACCAGTTGAACGCGAATCAGCACAACTCCCGCACGCTGTACGACGGATACGACGTGCAACGAGGCTCCATCCTGGTCGCCGGCAAAGCGGTGGCCCAGTCCGTGCCGAGCACGGATGCGTACAAATACCAGCGCACCTACGGGCAAGGCCCGCTCTACTCGGCGGTGACGGGCTTCTACCCGATCAACGGGGCGCCGACGGGCATCGAGGGCGCGCTGAACGGCGAACTGAGCGGCACCTCAAACTCGGATTTCCTGGAACGACTGAAGAACCTGATCACGGGCCAGCACCCTCAGGGCAACTCGGTGGAGACGACGATCGACCCCGTTGCGCAGAAGGCGGCGTATGACGCGCTCGGTGATTACAAGGGCGCCGTGGTGCTGCTGCAGCCCAAGACCGGTCGCATCCTCGCGATGGTCTCCAAGCCGTCGTTCGACCCCAACACGCTGGCGGTGCATGACATCGACACGGTGCAGAAGCGGTATAACGCGCTGCTGCAGGCCGCGGGAGAACCACTGGTGAACAAGGCGACCAACGACACCAACCCCCCTGGTTCGACCTTCAAGCCGGTGCTGACCTCGGCCGCGTTCGAGTCGGGCAAGTACACCCCGGACTCCCAGTTGCCTAACCTGGCGGCGTTGACGCTGCCCGGCACGAGCACCGTCGTTCGCAACGACTCCGGCGGCACCTGCGGACCAGGGGCGACGGTGTCGATCGCCACCGCGCAGATCCTCTCCTGCAACATCCCGATGGCCGAGCTCGGCATGAAGCTGGGCAGCGACACGATCAAGGCGCAGGCCGAGAAGTTCGGGTTCAACCACCGGTTCGACGTGCCGCTGCCCGCGTCTGCGAGCAAGTACCCCGGGTACGGCGACGATCTTGCGCAGGTCGGCATGAGTTCGTTCGGGCAGGCCGACGACACCGCCACCGCGCTCCAGATGGCGATGAACTCGGCGACGATCGGCAACGGCGGCATCGTCATGCAGCCCTCGCTCGTCGAGTCGATCGTGACCCCGAATCTCGACGTGAAGCAGCGTTTCGCGCCCAAGGAGTTCGGCCGGGCGATCAGTACGCAGACCGCGAGCCGCGAGGTGCAGATGCTGGTCGACGGCGTCGATCACGGCGTCGCAGGCAATGCAAGAATAGACGGGGTCCAAGTGGGCGGTAAGACCGGCACGGCGCAGCACGGACCAGACGATCCCTACACGTTGTGGTTCACCGGTTTCGCGCCGGCGAACAATCCCGAATACGCGGTCGCCGTCGTGGTGGAAGACGGTGGCGGACTAGGCCAGAGCGGCGTCGGAAATACCGTCGCCGCGCCGGTCGCCAAGAAGGTACTAGAGGCGGTGCTGAACAAATGA
Source organism: Humibacter sp. (assembly GCA_035564555.1). Taxonomy (GTDB): domain Bacteria; phylum Actinomycetota; class Actinomycetes; order Actinomycetales; family Microbacteriaceae; genus DATMTS01. Next base: position 91,833 of record DATMTS010000006.1, on the reverse strand, counting down.
GACCCACGGCAGGGCTCACTTTCGGTGGACGATACGAGCTGCAGTCTCGTATCGCGATCGGCGGCATGGGAGAGGTGTGGCAGGCGACCGATCTCGTCATCGGTCGCACCGTAGCCATCAAGATCCTTAAAGACGAGTACCTCGGAGATCCCACCTTCCTCGAACGGTTCCGCAGCGAGGCCCGGCACGCCGCCCTCGTCAACCACGAGGGCATCGCGAACGTCTTCGACTACGGCGAGGAAGACGGCAGCGCGTTCCTCGTCATGGAACTGGTGCCGGGTGAGGCACTGTCCACCATCCTGGAGCGCGAACGTGTGCTCTCCACCGACAAGACCCTCGACATCGTCGCCCAGACCGCCGCCGCGCTGCACGCGGCGCACGCCGCCGGCCTCGTGCACCGTGACATCAAGCCCGGCAACCTGCTGATCACTCCCGACGGACGCGTCAAGATCACCGACTTCGGCATCGCGAGGATCGCCGACCAGGTGCCCTTGACGGCGACCGGCCAGGTGATGGGCACGGTGCAGTACCTCTCACCCGAGCAGGCATCCGGGCATCCGGCATCGCCGACCACAGACATCTACTCGCTCGGCATCGTCGCCTACGAGTGCCTGGCCGGCCGACGGCCGTTCACGGGCGAGTCGCAGGTGGCGATCGCCATGGCGCAGATCAACGAGGCGCCGCCCGAGCTTCCCGCGACGGTTGCTGAGCCGGTGCGCAATCTGGTGTTCTCATGCATCGCGAAGAACCCGGCCGATCGACCCGCGTCGGCGGCGCATCTGGCGCGCGCTGCGCAGGCGTTGCGTCGCGGAGACATCGCCGCGGCGACCGCGGCCGTGCCTGCCGTGCTGAGCGCCGGAGCAGCCCTGCCCACCGTGGCCGCGACGGTGGTGCTGCCTTCCGGGGTCACGGCCGGCGCGACCGCCGTGACCACCCTGCTCTCCTCATCTCAGGAGGGGCCGGTCGAAGAAGACGAGAAGCCGAGTAAGAGGCGCAGCCCGTGGACCTGGCCGCTGATCGCGCTGATCGCGCTGCTGGTGATCGTGCTGGTCGGCACACTGATCGCGTTGTTCTCGCAGAACAGCGACGCTCCGCCTAAGGCGATCAGCACCACCACCCACTCGCAATCGCAGAGGCCGACGACCCCGTCCAGCAGCACCACGCCGTCGTCGACACCGAGCGCGACTCCGACGAGCGCGGTGATCAATAAGGACGACTACCTCGGCAAGCCCGTCGACGTCGCATACGCAAGCCTGCACGACGCCGGCTTCAAGAACGTGACGAAGGTGCTCGGTGCTCCGGCCACCACGTCGAAGGCCGTCAACACCGTGTCTCAGGTGACTCCGCAGGGCACCGTGAACTTCACCGACCAGGTCGTGCTGACCTATTACGATGCGATGACGACGCCGAGCGCACCGACCAGCGCACCGACGCTCGACCCGTCGAACCCCGATCCGGTGGCGGCCGGCAGCGCCGTCAAGGTGGATTGGACGGCGGCGAGCTGCCCGACCGGGCAGGCGCGCAATGGTTACCAGCTGTACGTGAACAACTCGCGCAGCGGCGATCCGTTGCCCGCGAACGCGGTGCAGGGCACGGTCACCGCCCCGGATTCCGACTTCGCCGTCACGTACACCGTGTTCTGCGGCGACGGCTCGATCGAATCGCCCCAGTCGCCGCCGCTCGCCGTGCACGTGCAGTAGTGGGGGATAGCCGACACCCAGGAACGCCCCGGTACACTGAGCGCAAGATGCCTGAACTGGAGTTTTCCGTGACAACCGGCCCCCGCATGATCGCGGGCCGGTATCAGGTCGGCGATCTCATCGGGCGTGGTGGCATGGCCGACGTGCACCGCGGTGTCGACACGCGTTTGGGGCGCACCGTCGCCATCAAGCTGCTCAAGCCGCAACTCGCGACCGACCCTGCCTTCCGCACCCGATTCCGGCAGGAGGCCCAGGCGGCCGCTCGCATGGCGCATCCCACGATCGTGCGGGTCTTCGACGCCGGCGAGGAGACCGTGCGCGATGCGTCGGGTCATGAGGTGCAGTCGCCGTTCATCGTGATGGAGTACGTCGACGGCCGGCTGCTGCGCGACATGCTCGCCGACGGCCCGCTCGAGGCGCCCGAGGCCGTACGCATCGCCGAAGGCATCCTCACCGCGTTGGAGTATTCCCACCGAGCCGGGGTCGTGCACCGTGACATCAAGCCGGGCAACGTCATGATCACGCGCAACGGGCAGGTCAAGGTGATGGACTTCGGCATCGCCCGAGCCGTCAGCGAGGGCTCGGCCACCGTCGCACAGACGACCGCCATCCTCGGCACCGCCGGTTACTTCTCGCCCGAGCAGGCCAAGGGCGAGACGGTCGACGCCCGAACCGATCTGTACTCCACCGGGGTCGTGCTGTTCGAGATGCTGACCGGTCGACCGCCGTTCCGCGGCGACACGGCGGTCGCCGTCGCGTACCAGCACGTCAGCGAAGCGCCGCGAAAGCCCAGCGCCCTCAACCCGAGGGTGTCACCCGCCCTCGACTCCGTGGTCATGCACGCCCTCACCAAAGACCGTTCACAGCGGTACCAGGCGGCAGCGGAGTTCCGGATGGAACTCGAGACCGCGGCCTCCGGCAAGATTCCGGTTCGCGACAAGCGCGATGGATTCGCGGAGACGCTGTTCGGCACCCCGACCGGATCGATCTCGACCACCGAGGCCGCGCTGCGGCAGCTCTCCGACGACCGCGCGGCACCGCGCACTCAGAGTCGTCCGCCGGTCGTCTGGATCTGGGCGGGCATCATGGGCGTGGCCGTGATCCTGATCGCGTTGCTGCTCTGGGTGTTCAACCAGACGCACACAACCGACCTCGCAGCCTTCTCGCGCAAGGTTCCCGCCGTCGCCGGCATGACCTTGGATGCCGCGACCACGAAATTGAAGAATGCGGACCTGAAGGCGTCGGTGACCGAGGAACCGAGCCCCACGGTCGCCGCGGGTACCGTGATCCGCACCGACCCCGGCGCAGGAATCGTGGCCGCCAAGGGCGACACCGTCACGTTGTACGTCTCCAGCGGCACCAAGATGGATGCCGTCCCGGATGTCACCGGCAAGTCGCTGCCTCTCGCGCAGAAGGCCGTGCAAGCGGCAGGCTTCGCACTGGGCGATGTCACGACCCAGGATTCACCGACCGCCAAGGCGAATACGGTGATCAGTACCGATCCCGCCGCTGATGGCGCGGCGCACGAGGGGTCGAAGATCAACTTCGTCGTCTCCACCGGAACGGTTGCACTGCCCAACCTGACGGGCCAGTCCGTGCAGGCGGCGCAGAGTCTGTTGCAGGATCCGAAGACGATGCTGAACCTCGACCCGCAGCAGGACCCGTCGTGTCCGACCCAACCGGGCGCTCCGATCAACCACCAGGACCCCGTGCCGGGCGAGGTGCCGCAGGGCTCGACCGTCACGGTCACCTACTGCACGGGCTGAACCGACGCCCCCAGACACAAAGCACGACGAGCACGGCAACGCGTCCCCAGTCGAGCCCGGCGGCCGCGAAGTTCTCGCTATGACACCGAGATGAGCGGGTCGAGCGTCGCAGCCCGCTGCCGCGCGCCCTCCAGGCCGGCCGCCTCCAGCCAGTTGCCCAGCATCCGATAGCCGTCTTCGGTGAGCACCGATTCCGGGTGGAATTGAACGCCGTAGATGGGTGCATCCTGGTGGCGCAACCCCATGATCACTCCGCCGGTCGTTCGTGCCGTCACGATCAGTTCTGCGGGCATCGTGCCCTCGACGATGGCGAGCGAGTGGTACCGGGTCGCGGTGAACGGCTGGCGCACGCCCGCGTAGAACGAACTCTCGTCGTGGGTGACGAGAGACGTCTTGCCGTGCATCAACTCGTCGGCATTCGTCACCGTCGCACCGAACGCCTCGGCGATCGCCTGATGTCCCAAGCACACACCCAGCAACGGCATGCCCGACTCGCGCACGACGTTGACGATGGGTATCGACACCCCGGCGTCGACAGGTTTCCCAGGGCCGGGGGACAGAAGCACCGCGTCGTAGTCCGCCAGTCGCGCCGCAGCATCCGAGGGTGCGAACGCGTCGTTGCGCATGACCTCGGTCTGCGCCCCCAACTCGCGCAGGTACCCGTTCAGGGTGTACACGAAGCTGTCGTAGTTGTCGATGACGAGGACGCGGGTCATACCGCTACGGTACCTTCTTCGTTCGACGTGAGCAGACCGTCGACCCAGGGAAAGACCCAGGTGACGAGCGCGAACAGCACCGCCGCGACGAGCACCGCCAGAATCAGGATGCGCAGCCACGCCGGTCCCGGCAGGATGCGCCACAACGCGGCGTACATCGTCACTTCCCCACTTCTGCCGCGATGGCGGCCGGCGGGGTGCGCTGCCACGACTCGAAGACGCCGTAGGCCGCCATTCGCTCCTGAGCGTGATACGGGGGGTTGCACGTGGTCATCGTGATCAGGCGCTGCTTGGCAGCGACCCCGTGTCGCCGTGGAACCGGCAGCAGCACGTCGACCGCATCGGGCTGCACGTACTCGTAGTTGCGGAACCGGTAGGTGTAGAAGCCCTGCGGGGTCTGGATGTAGACGGCATCGCCGATGCGCAGCTTCGACACGTCGATGAAGGTGTTGCCGTAGCCCGTGTCGTGCGCGGCGATCGCGAAGTTGCCGATCTGGCCCGGCATCGCGGTTCCAGGGTAATGTCCGACGCCCGCGTCGTAGCTGTTCAGCACGCTCTGCACGTCGACCGTCTCCCGGATGATCCGCTTCCAATGCACACCGAATCGCGGCACGTAGATGACCGCGAGAGGTTGGGCGGGCGCTGGCGCCTTCTCCACGGGTGGCGCGACCGGCGTCGGCGAACTCGTGGCCCGAGGAACCGTCTCGTGGCGGGGTGGAAGCCATTCTTCGCCTTGCTTGGTGGCCGCCGATGTCTGCTGGCCGGCCAGTACCGCGCTGTTCCACCAGGTCTGCCAGCCGAGGAACAACAACACGAGCACGCCGGCGGTGACGAGCAGTTCGCCGATCATCCCGATCGCAGAGATGCGAGAAGCAGGGCGCCGACGCGCAGAGGCACTCCGGCGAGGACCGTCGGATGCCGGCGGCTCGGCCGATTCGGTCATGTTCGCGATTCTAGCGGCCTCGATGCGCCGTTCCCGGTCGCATTGGAGCGCAGCGATGGAGCGCTGCGATGGCGCGCCGCCGCGACCCGGGCAACGACCGCACAGGCGACCTCCGCTAAACTGAGGAAACTATGGCATCCAAGACCCGACCCAAGCGCACGCGCGACGTCGCCGTGCAGCGCGACGACGCCCCCAACCCGGTTTGGTTCAAGCCCCTGATGCTGGGGTTCATGATCGTCGGACTGCTCTGGATCGTCGTCTTCTACGTCAGCCAGAGCCAGTTGCCGATCCCGCAGCTCGGCGCCTGGAACATCCTGATCGGTTTCGGCATCGCGTTCATCGGGTTCCTGATGACCACGCGTTGGCGTTGAGCGCTGCTTCGACCGAAATCTACTGTCCTCACTTGTGAGGACAATTACACTGCTGTAACTATCCCCACTGTGAACAACCCTGTGGATAACTGCGGCGGCGCGGCCAGCGCTAGGCGAACAGGTGCACGAAACTGAGCACCAGCAGCAGCACGGCCACCGCTGCGAGCAACCCGATCTGAAGTCCACGACGGGACGACGCCCGCGTTTCGGTGAAGATCAGGCCGACGACGGCACCGCCGATCAGGCCGCCTATATGGGCCTGCCACGCGATGCCGAACGCCGGGATGAAACCGATCACCAGGTTGATGCCGACGAGCACGAGTAGCTGCGTGACGTTGCCGCCGACCCTGCGCTGGATGACCAGCAATGCGGCCATCAGCCCGAAGATCGCGCCTGATGCGCCGATCGTGCCCTGGTCCGGAGGCGCGATGAACATCACCCCGAGCGAACCGGCCCAGCCCGAGAGCAGGAACAGCACGAGGTAGCGCGTGCGGCCGAGCATGGGCTCGAGAATCGTGCCCAAGATCCACAGCGTGTACATGTTCAGCAGGATGTGCAGAATGGTCCCGTGCGCCAGAATGGTCGTGAACATGCGCCACGGCTGGAAGAATCCCGGATACGAGTAGGCGCCGGCGTACTGCAGGGCTTCGGTCACCGAATCGCCCAACCCGGGAATCGACTGCGCGATGAACACCGCGACGCAGGCCGCGATGATGAGGTACGTGACCAACGGCGATCCGCGGCCGGTCGCTCGCCGCAGGATCTCAGGTTTGGTGCGCGGCGCGCTGCCGCGCTGCTCCCTCATGCACTCGGGACAGATGACTCCCACGGCACCCTGCGTCTGACACTCCGGGCAGATCGTGCGCCCGCAGCGTTGGCAGAGCACGTAGCTCTGCCGGTTCGGGTGCCGATAGCAGTAATCGGTCCGATCGGGTGACTGGGTCACCGCTGATGCCTTACGCCTGTTCGACGGTGACCGATTCGATCACGACGTCGTCCAGCGGACGGTCGCGTGCGTCGGTGGGCACCTCGGCCAGCTTGTCGATGACCTTTCGCGATGCGTCGTCTGCGACCTCGCCGAAGATCGTGTGCTTTCCCTGCAGCCAGGTGGTCGCTCCGACCGTGATGAAGAACTGCGAGCCGTTGGTGCCATGACCCATCTGGATGCCCGCATTGGCCATCGCGAGCATGTACGGCTGGGTGAAATCGAGCTCAGGATTGATCTCGTCGTCGAACTGGTAGCCGGGGCCGCCGGTTCCGGTGCCCATCGGGTCGCCGCCCTGGATCATGAAGCCGGGGATGATGCGATGGAACACGACGCCGTCGTACAAGTTGCCGGAACTCTTCTCGCCGGTGCGGGGATTCGTCCACTCGATCTCGCCGGTGGCGAGGCCGACGAAGTTCTTCACGGTCTTCGGGGCGTGATTGCCATACAGGTTGACAACGATGTCTCCATAGTTGGTGTGCAGGGTGGCAACCGCGGTGTGCTTCGACATGTCGTCAATTGTCTCATGCGCGATGGAGTGGGAAAGCGACGGCCGGATGCCGCTCGCCCACTGATGCCCTGATCTGCATATCCCCCGCGAGTTGTCGAGCCTGGGCCCGATCGGGGCATTCGGTGGCAAGATGGATTGCGTTCGCCGTAAACGACGCAATGGAGGTCCAGATGAGTCTGTCACGTAAGCGCCAGAAGGAACTGACCCGGCTGCGCAGCGAAGCCGAGGACCTCTGGCACGCGCAGCAGGCCGTGCTCGACCGCGCCAGCTCGCTGGCCAAGAAGGCGGGTAAAGAGGCAACGCACTACACGCGCGAAGAGGTGGCGCCGCGGGTTCGCGAGGGCTATGAATCCTACGTGCGGCCCGGCATCGACCGTGGTGGAGAACTCTCCCGCAAGGCCGCGAACACGGCGACCGACCTCATCACCGGTTCGGTGATCCCCGCCGTAGGTACTGCACTCGGCACTGCTTTGAGTGTCATGGACGTTGCCAAGGACGCCCGAGTCCAGGCGGCGGTCAAGCGACTCAGCGGAGTGAAGAAGCGCATCGAGCCGCAGAAGAAAGGCCTCGGATTCGGCGGCGTTTTCGCCATCGGCATCGGGGTCGCCGCGATGGCAGGCATCGGCTACGCCGTCTGGCAGACCTTCCGGGCAGACGACGAACTCTGGGTCGCCGACGACGACGTGACACCCGCCGCAACCGAGTAGACGACGCTACAGAAGACCGGCCATGCGCCGGGCGATGTCCACGAGACCCACCCGTTGCAGTTCGGACACCTTCGACAACGCCACCCAACGAGCTTCGTCCGTGCTGCCTTTGAGTTCGTTGACGAGGCTGCCGTCGACCACGTGCGCGCGGTAGACGATGCGCAACGCGTGCAGCGGACGGCCCGACGGGTTGATCCGTTGTTCGCCGGGCACGAGGTGCGAGTCGATGCCGAGCAACTCGTCGAGTTCGGCCACGTAGCCGGTTTCTTCCATGATCTCGCGTCGGGCGGCGTCCGCGGGATCCTCCCCCGGCTCAATGCCACCACCGGGAAGGGTCCAGCCGCTGCGACCGCTCTCGTTCCAGTGGGCGAGCAGCATCCGGTCACCGTCGACGATGACTCCGTATGCGGCTACCCGGATGTCCATCTCGTCACCATACCGTGACCTGCCCGCATACACTGGGGGCGTGACGGACACCGATCTTGACGTTCTCGATGTCGATAACCTCGGCGTCGACGTCCTGTCGCCGACGAATCAGACCACCTCGTCGGCCCTGCTGCTCGTCGTCGTATGCGTCGGCATGGGTCTCGTGTTCGGTCTGGCCTTCGCGGTCTGGTGGCTCCTCGGCGACGCCTGGTTCGGTTCGAGCATGCCGGCGCTCTTCGAATGGTTCGGCATCCAGCTCATTCCGCGCTGACTCACTCCGCGCTGCCCGGCGGCTTCGCGCTGCCCGGCGGCTCCAGTTCGTCGGGTGCGGGGTACCGGATGTCGGTGCCCGCCACGCGGGCGAACGTGGTGAGACTCTCGGGACGCCAGTGCGTCGCGTCCATGATGTCGCGCACCTCGATGCCCCTCACCAGCAAGGCGTCGCCGATCAGCGACCGGTGGCAGCGCCACGGCACGGCTTCCGCGCACATGATCGCCGTCGTGCACAGGCCGGCCAGTCGCACGAGCCGGTCGACGCCGGCCGCGAACTGCGCCGTCTGCATGTGGTCGGCGTATCCCCGGAAGCTCGCATTGCGCCACCCCGTGTTGACCGAGTCCTGGTGCGCGTGCCGCAGGCCGCCGAGTTCGCTCAGATGCAGGTAGTCGATGTCGCGCTCGGCGAGCGACGCGGCGAGTTCGGGCGAGTTGAACTGCGGCGTGTGCCGGGAACGGGGCACGGTTCGCACGTCTACGAGCAGCCGGACGTGATAGCTCTGCAGAGTCGCGATGAACTCATCGAGCGGATGCGTCGAGTGGCCGATCGTGTAGACGATCACAGTCCGAGCCTAAACGGGCCAATCGTGAAGGAGTGGAGCCTAGCGGAATCGAACCGCTGACATCCTGCTTGCAAAGCAGGCGCTCTACCAACTGAGCTAAGGCCCCGGGAGGGATCTGGTGGGGATACGAGGACTTGAACCTCGGACCTCTTCGTTATCAGCGAAGCGCTCTAACCGCCTGAGCTATATCCCCGAATTGGCCAGATAGAAGACTACCCGACCTGTGCCGCTTTCTCGAATCGAGCCGACTCGCCCGAGGTGGATCGATCAGTTGTTGGTGAACCCGACGAGCAGGCCGCCGGTGATCTTCACGCTGAGGTTGTAGAGCAGTGCGAACACCGCTCCCAGTGCCGTCACGACGATGATGTCCAGTACTGCGACCACGAGCGAGAAACTCATCACCGGAGCGAGCCCGAGCACCGATTTGAGGTCGCTCCCGCCGGCCCCCGCGATGTCCTTGAACAGCGAGTTGACGTCGTTGAAGATGCCGGTCTGGTTCAGCACCGTCCAGATCAGGAACATGCCTACCACGCCGATGATGCCGATGCAGAGGCCCACCAGGAAGGCGAGTTTCACGCTCGACCAGAAGTCGATGTAGACGAGCTTCAGCCGAACCTGCTTCGAGGATGGTCTGCGCGCGGATTTCTTCGCCAGCTTGTCTGCGACGCTACTGCTCATCTACCGTCTCTTCCTGCTCGGACGCGTTCTGCTCCCCTGTCGCTTCGGTTTCGGAAACGTCGCGGTCGAGATTGCGTTCGCTGTTTCGTGCCAGGGCGATGATGCGGTCCTCCGCGGCGAATCGCGCGAACACGACCCCCATGGTGTCCCTGCCCTTGGCCGGTACCTCGGCCACGGCAGAGCGTACCACCTTGCCGCTGGCAAGAACCACAAGAACCTCGTCGTCGTCGCCGACGATCATCGCGCCTGCCAGATCCCCGCGGTCGTCGTTCAGCTTGGCCACTTTGATGCCGAGCCCGCCGCGTCCCTGCAGTCGGTACTGGTCGACCGCGGTGCGCTTCGCATAACCGCCCTCGGTCACCACGAAGACGTAGGAGTCCGACGCATCGGCAGACTGTGACGCCTCCGCGACGTCCTCCGTCGCGCCCGCGGGCGCATGCAGCACGGAGGCGTCCAACAGCGAGTCCGCGTCGCGGAAATGCATGCCGATCACCCCGGAGGTCGAGCGTCCCATCGGACGCAGCGTCTCATCTGTCGCGGTGAACCGCAGCGACATGCCCTTCTTCGAGACGAGCAGGATGTCGGAATCCTCGTTCACCAGCAGTGCGGAGACCAGCTCGTCATCCTCGCGCAACTTGATGGCGATGATGCCGCCGGAGCGGTTCGTGTCGTATTCCGCGAGCGCGGTCTTCTTGATCAACCCCTCGCGAGTCGCCAGGGCCAGGTACTGGGCGGCCTCGTAATCGCGGATGTCGAGGATCTCGGCGATCTCTTCGTCTGGCTGCATCGCCAGCAGATTGGCGACATGCTGGCCCTTCGCGTCGCGACCGGCCTCGGGCAGTTCGTAGGCCTTCGCCCGATACACGCGCCCGGTGTTGGTGAAGAACAGCAGCCAGTGATGCGTCGTGGTGACGAAGAAGTGCTCGACGACGTCTTCGCCGCGCAATTGCGCGCCCTTGACGCCCTTACCGCCACGGTGCTGCGAGCGGTAGTTGTCACTGCGCGTGCGCTTGATGTACCCCCCGCGTGTGACGGTTACGACCATCTCCTCCTCGGGAATAAGGTCTTCCATGCTCATGTCGCCGTCGAAGCCGAACATGATCTCCGTGCGACGCTCGTCGCCGAACTTGTCGACGATCTCGGTCAGTTCGTCGCTGACGATCGTGCGCTGGCGCTCCGGCTTGGCCAGAATGTCCTGGTAGTCGGCGATCTCCGCCTCGATGCGGTCGTGTTCTTCGATGATCTTCTGGCGTTCCAGGGCCGCCAGGCGCCGCAACTGCAGCTCGAGGATCGCGTTCGCCTGCAACTCGTCGACCTCGAGAAGGTCGATCAGCCCGTTGCGTGCGTCTTCGGCCGTCGGCGAGCGGCGGATCAACGCGATGACCTCATCGAGCGCGTCCAGCGCTTTGAGATATCCGCGCAGGATGTGGGCCCGCGCTTCCGCACGCTTCAAGCGGAACTGCGTGCGGCGCACGATGACATCGATCTGGTGGTCGATCCACGCCGTGATGAACCCGTCGAGCGCGAGCGTGCGCGGCACGCCGTCGACGATGGCGAGCATGTTGGCGCCGAAGTTCTCCTGCAACTGGGTGTGCTTGTACAGGTTGTTCAGCACGACCTTGGCGACGGCGTCGCGTTTGAGCGTGATCACCAGGCGCTGTCCCGTGCGGCCGCTGGTCTCGTCGGCGATGTCGGCGATACCGCCGATCTTGCCGTCCTTGACCAGATCGGCGATCTTGATCGCAAGGTTGTCCGGGTTCACCTGGTACGGCAGTTCGTTCACCACGAGGCACGTGCGTCCGTGGATCTCCTCGACATTCACGACGGCGCGCATCGTGATCGAGCCGCGACCGGTGCGATAGGCGTCATGGATGCCGCGCACCCCGAGGATCTGCGCGCCGGTCGGGAAGTCCGGTCCCTTGATGCGTTGCATCAGCGCGTCGAGAAGCTCCTCGCGCGTGGCCTCCGGGTGCTCCAGGGCCCACAGGGCGCCGGATGCCACCTCACGGAGGTTGTGCGGCGGGATGTTCGTCGCCATGCCGACGGCGATGCCGACCGATCCGTTGACCAGCAGGTTCGGGAACCGGGCGGGCAGGATCGACGGCTCCTGGGTGCGCCCGTCGTAGTTGTCTTGGAAGTCGACGGTGTCTTCGTCGATGTCGCGAACCATCTCCATGGCGAGCGGAGCCATCTTCGTCTCGGTGTACCGCGGCGCCGCGGCACCGTCGTTGCCCGGCGACCCGAAGTTGCCTTGGCCGAGCGCTAGCGGATACCGCAGGCTCCACGGCTGAACGAGCCGAACCAGGGTGTCGTAGATGGCGGTGTCACCGTGCGGGTGGAACTGACCCATCACGTCACCGACGACGCGCGCGCACTTCGAGTACGCCTTGTCGGGACGGTAGCCGCCGTCGTACATCGCGTAGATCACCCTGCGGTGCACCGGCTTGAGGCCGTCGCGCACCTCGGGAAGCGCGCGACCGACGATAACGCTCATCGCGTAGTCGAGGTAGCTGCGCTGCATCTCCAGCTGCAGGTCGACCTGGTCGATCTTGCCGTGGATGCCGGGGCCCTCGACCGTCTCGCCGGTCACGTCGTCCGTTTCGTCTGCCATCTACTTCTCTTCTGTCGTGTGCTGCTTGTTGCCTGGATCCGCTGGCCGACCGGCGGGCGACGAAGTCGCACGCCTATCGAGACCGAGCTAGATGTCCAGGAACCGCACGTCTTTCGCGTTCTTCTGGATGAAATGCCGCCGTGACTCCACGTCTTCGCCCATCAGGGTCGCGAAGATCTCGTCGGCCGCCGCGGCATCCTCCATCGTCACCTGCAGCAGAGTACGGGTCTCCGGGTTCATCGTGGTCTCCCACAACTCCTGGTAGCTCATCTCACCGAGGCCCTTGTACCGCTGGATGCCGTTGTCTTTCGGGATGCGCTTGCCCGAGGCGATGCCGTCGGCCAGCAGCGCGTCTCGCTCTTTGTCCGAATAGACGTATTCGTGGTCGGAGTTCGACCACTTCAGCCGGTACAGAGGCGGTTGTGCGAGATAGACGTAGCCCATCTCGATGAGCGGCCGCATGTAGCGGAAGACGAGAGTGAGCAACAGGGTCGTGATGTGCTGGCCGTCGACGTCGGCGTCGGCCATCAGCACGATCTTGTGATAGCGCGCCTTCTCGGGGTTGAAGTCTTCGCCGATTCCGGCACCGAACGCCGTGATCATGGCCTGCACTTCGTTGTTCGCCAGCGCGCGGTCGAGCCGGGCCTTCTCGACGTTCAAGATCTTGCCGCGCAACGGCAGGATCGCCTGGGTCATCGGGTTGCGACCCTGGGTGGCGGAGCCACCTGCCGAGTCGCCTTCGACGATGAAGATCTCCGACGCCGCCGGATCCTTCGACTGGCAGTCCCGGAGCTTCCCGGGCATCCCGCCGCCTTCCAGCAGCCCCTTGCGTCGAGCGGTCTCCCGTGCCTTCCGTGCCGCCATCCGCGCGGTCGCCGCCTGCAGTGCCTTGCGGATGATGTCCTTCGCCTGGATCGGATTGCGGTCGAACCAGTCGCCGAGTTGATCGCCCACGACCTTCTGCACGAACGCCTTCGCCTCGGTGTTGCCGAGCTTGGTCTTCGTCTGGCCCTCGAACTGCGGCTCGGCCAGCTTGATCGAGATCACGGCCGTCAGACCTTCGCGCACGTCTTCGCCGGAGAGGTTGTCGTCCTTCTCCTTCAGAATGCCCTTCTCGCGCGCATACCGGTTCACGAGCGTGGTCAACGCAGCGCGGAACCCCTCTTCATGCGTTCCACCCTCGTGCGTGTTGATCGTGTTCGCGTAAGTGTGCACGCTCTCGGTGTAGCCGGTGGTCCACTGCATGGCCACTTCGAGCGCGATCTTGCGATCGGTGTCCTCCGACTCGAACGAGATGATCTCCTCGTTGACGACCTCGGCGCGCTTGGTGTTGTTGAGGTACTCGACGTAGTCCTCGAGACCGCGCTGATAGAGATAGACGTCGCTGCGGCCCTGAACGGGATCGCCCTCGTCGTCAAGCGACTCGGTCTCGCGCTCGTCGTGCAACTCGATGGTGAGGCCCTTGTTCAGGAACGCGTACTGCTGGAACCGGGTGCGCAGCGTCTCATACTCGAACTCGACGGTCTCGAAGATCTCGGCACTCGGCCAGAAGGTGATCGTGGTTCCGGTCTCGTCGGTCTCCTCGCCCTGCGTCAGCGGCGACTGCGGCGTCCCGTCGCGGTAGCTCTGCTTCCACAGATGACCCTGGCGCTTGACCTCGACGTCGAGTCGAGTCGAGAGGGCGTTCACGACCGAGGATCCGACACCGTGCAGGCCGCCGGAGACGGCATAACCCCCGCCGCCGAACTTTCCGCCGGCATGCAGCACCGTCAGTACGAGCTCTACCGTGGAGATGCCCTCCGGCTCGTGGATGTCAACGGGAATGCCGCGCGCGTTGTCGACGACACGAACGCCGCCGTCTTTCGTCAGCGTCACGACGATGAGGTCGCCCTGACCGGCGAGGTATTCGTCGACCGCGTTATCGACGATCTCGGTGACCAGGTGATGCAGACCCCGAGGTCCGGTCGAACCGATGTACATTCCGGGGCGCTTGCGAACGGCTTCCAGTCCCTCGAGAACCTGAATCTGGCTCGCACCGTAGTCTTTGTTGTTCTTCTCTTGGTTTTTCTCGCGGGCCGTCTTCGGTTCCATCGTCATCTGAAAATCGGGCTCCTGACCGCACACTTAATGTGACTTTCCATTCTACCAAGAGCGCACTGTGAAAACCGCCTATTCGCCCGTCTGGCGCGATGAATCAGCCTCGGTGACCAGAAAAGCATCCTCAACCGTAGGTATCGCGCGGACCCCGCCCTGGAATCGACCTGGGGCCCTTTTTCCAGGACGGGACGTCGGGCCCCTGAAAACGGATCGAGTCGATGCCGGCGGCAGGGTACCGGGAGGCGATGTGCTCCAGGATCTGCGTGCGCATGATGCGCAACTGCGTCGCCCACCCCGTCGAGTCGCATCGCACCGTCAGAACGCCATCCGTGATGCCCGCCGGGCTGGAGTGCGCGGCCGTTTCGGCGCCGACGAGGTCGGACCACGACAGCAGCAACTCCGATTGGGCGAGCGGTGAGGTCCAGCCGAGTTCGCTGCTGAGCGAATCGATCACCGAGCCGAGACCGCGCGGATCGCGGCCCGGTCCGAATGGCACGGCATCGGCGCCGCCGCGCGACGGCCGGTCCCGTGAGGGCCGTCGGGTTCTCGGAACCGAATCGGCGCCGCCGAACAGCACCTTCAGGCGCAGGTAGACCTCGACGGCTTCACTCATCTGTCTCATCCAACACCCGGCCGGCCCGGATGCGCACGGTGTGCGCTGTCAGTTCGGAAGGAACGTCCTCCAGCACGGCGGCGGTGATCAGTACCTGCTCATAGCCGGCCACCGCGCCGGCCAGCTTGCGCCGGCGGCTCTGGTCCAATTCGGCGAAGACATCGTCGAGCACCAGAACCGGATCCCCGCCGGCCGCCTCGTGACGCAGAAGTTCGGCCGATGCCAGCTTGAGGGCGAGCGCGAACGACCAGGACTCGCCGTGGCTCGCGTAGCCCTTGGCAGGCAGGTCGTTCAGTTCGAACAGCACGTCGTCGCGGTGCGGGCCCGCAAGGGTCACCCCGCGCTCCAACTCGCGCCGGCGCAGAGCCGCGAGCGCGGCGCGGAACTCCTGCACCGTGTCTCCGTTCGTCGAGTCGATCGCAGGGATCGCCGGCGCATCGTCATCATCGACCGCGGCGCCACGGATGCTCAGTTGGGGGATCAGTACCGGATGGTGGTCGTCACCGGCAACCGAACGATACGCCTGCCGTACCGGCTCGGCGAGGTCGGCGAGCAGCGCCAGCCGGGCATCGATGATCTTCGATCCGAGTTCGACCAAGCGTTCATCCCAGATGTCGAGAGTGTTCAGCTGCGACCCTCGCACCCCCGATGACCGAGCGGATTTCAATAGCGAGTTCCGTTGCTTCAGCGCCCGTTCGTAGTCCGAGAGCACGCCGGCCAGGCGAGGCGTTCGCTGCACGAGCAGTTGATCCGTGAACCGGCGGCGCACGCCCGGTTCACCGCGCACCAGCGCCAGATCCTCCGGAGCGAACAGCACGCTGGAGAAATACCGCGGCATCTCACGCGGCTTGATCTGGGAGCGGTTGACCTGCGCACGGTTGACCGCGGAGCGGTTCAGTTGCAGTTCCAGCGACAGCTCTCGACCGCCGTGCGCCACGCGGGCTCGCACCACGCCGGAATCACGTCCCTGGCGGATCATCGCGGTATCGGCGCTCACCCGGTGCGAGGAGAGCGTGCTGAGGTAGCCGAGCGCCTCGACCAGATTCGTCTTGCCCTGCCCATTGCTGCCGACGAACAGGTTCGCGCCGGGAACCAGCGGAACCTCGGCCCGCTCGTAGTTGCGGAAATCGGTCAGAGACAGGTGCGTGACATGCAACGGCTAGTCGACGGCCTTCACGGCATGGCCGCCGAACTGATTGCGCAGAGCCGCGACGGCCTTCATCGCCGGCGAGTCCTCCTGGCGGGAGACGAAGCGGGCGAAGATCGATGCGCTGATGGTCGGCATCGGCACGGCGTTGTTCAGCGCCTCCTCCACCGTCCAGCGTCCCTCACCCGAGTCCTCGACGTAACCCTCGATGTGGTCGAACTCCGGGTCTTGCTCGAGCGCTCGCACCAGCAGTTCGAGCAGCCACGACCGCACGACGGTGCCACGTTGCCACGCCTTGAAGGTTCCCGTGACGTCTTTGACCAGATCGGTGCGAGTATCCAGCAGTTCATACCCCTCGGCGTACGCCTGCATGAGTGCGTATTCGATGCCGTTGTGCACCATCTTGGCGTAGTGGCCGGCACCCACCTCGCCGACGTGCACGAAACCCTCTTCGCGCGGTCCGTCGGGGCGCAGGGCGTCGAAGACCGGCATCACGCGTTCCACCTGCTCATTGCTGCCGCCGACCATGAGCCCGTACCCGTTGTCCAGACCCCACACACCGCCGGAGACGCCGGCATCCATGAAGTCGATTCCTCTCGGCTTCAGTTGTGCGGCGTGGGCGAAGTCGTCGGTGAACCGGGAGTTGCCGCCGTCGATGACGAGATCACCCTTCTCCAGCAGCGGCTCCAGATCGGCGATCACCGCGTCGGTGACCTTGCCGGCCGGCACCATCACCCAAACCGTGCGCGGAGCGGGCAGCGACGCGACCAGGTCTGCCAACGTCGCCACATCGGACACGTCGGGATTCGTGTCGTACCCGGTGACCTCGATGCCCTTGTTCTCGAGGCGGCTGCGCATGTTCTTGCCCATTTTGCCGAGACCGACCAAACCGATGTGCATGGAGATGCCTTTCTTGCTCGTCTTCGCCTGTCAGCGCAGCAGCAGGTTCGGCTGCAACAGGTACTTGTAGTTGTCGTTGCCGGACTGTTCGCGACTGGTCTGGCTGGTGATCAACACGGGCCCCGGCTTGTTCGGGTTCTCGGTCTTGGTGAACGAGATACGGACGAATTCCGAGTGCACGGCACCGAGGCCGTCGAGCAGGAACTGCGGTTTGAGCGAGACGACGGTGTCTTGACCGGTCAGGAGAGCGTCGATGGTTTCGGAGGCCTGCGCCTGCTCGGATCCGATCGCCTCGAGAGTGAGGCCGTCGACCGTGAACGTGAAGCGCAATGCCGCTTCTCGCTCGAGCACGAGGGAGACTCGGCGCGTCGCTTCGATCAGGTCTGCCGTGTTCATCACCGCGTAGTTGTCCACCGTCTCGGGGAACAGTCGTTTCACGGGCGGAAAATTGCCTTTGATCAGCAAGGATGTGACGGTCTTCTTCTCCGCAGTGAATGCGATGAGCTCACGGTCGTCCTTATTCGTGATCGCCACACCGATGGTTCCGCTGTGCCCCAGTGTCTTTCCGATCTCCTGCAGGGTGCGGGCCGGCACGAGTGCTGTCGCGTTCTGCACACCGCCGTTCGAGCCGTCCCAATCGATCTCGCGCACCGCGACGCGGTAGCGGTCGGTGGCGACGAGGCTGATCGTGTTGTCGGCGATCTCCAACTGCACGCCGGTGATCACGGGTGTCACGTCGTCCCGGGATGCCGCAACCGCAACCTGCGACACCGCGGTCGCGAAGTCCTCCGCCGGGATGAGTCCGGACTGTTCGGAGATCTGCGGAAGCGTCGGATATTCCTCCACAGGCATGGAGAGAAGCGTGAAATTGGCGGTTCCGCAGCTCACGGTGATGCGCGACTCCTCGGTGCTGAACCGCACGGGCGCATTCGGCAGCTTCGCGGCGATCTCGGCGAGCAATCGGCCTGACACGAGAACCACGCCCGGCTCTTCGACCTCTGCGGCGATCTCGGTCTGTGCCGAGACCTCGTAGTCGAACGACGACAGCGAGATTCCGGTGTCCGTCGTCTTGATCAGCACGCCGCTCAGAATCGGCAGTGTGGTGCGTTGAGGCAGGAGCTTGACGGCGAACGAAACCGCTTCGCTCAACACGTCGCGGTTGGCTTGAAACCTCACGAAGGCACCCCTGTCGTACGAGCCGGATGAATCGTGACCATGCTAGCGCGTGGCCCGGGGCACGCCGCTGCGCCGGCGGCGCGACGGGTTCAGGTTGTCGATCGCCACTTAATCAAGAATCAAGTCTTAATGGTCTTAACCGATGTGGACAGTGTGGATAACTCACCGGATCGCAATCGGCGAGCGGGAACTACACGCGTGTGAGATGTTCAGTTCGTGTGGTTCGAACGACTCGGTGGGTGCTTGAAGTCGGTGCTCTCGCGAGCACGATTTCACAGTTCGACGGCATTCCCTCACATGGACGAGGGTGTTATCCGTTAATTCTCCACATGGTTATCCACAGTGTGAAGATCGCGTCGTCAGCGCTGGTTCTGCTTGATCCGGCTGGTGAGCTCGGTTACCTGGTTGTAGATCGAGCGGCGTTCTTTCATCAACTCGCTGATCTTCTTATTGGCGTACATCACCGTGGTGTGGTCGCGATTGCCGAACAACTGCCCGATCTTCGGCAGCGAAAGGTTGGTCAGTTCGCGACACAGGTACATCGCGATCTGCCGCGCCGTGGCGATCGCCTGCGAACGGGATGAGCCGTACAGATCGTCGACGCTGAGTTTGAAGTAGTCGGCTGTGTTCGTGATGATGTCGACCGGCGCGATGACGTTGTCGTCATCCAGGGTGATGAGATCTTTGAGCACCGTC
The DNA here is from genome assembly GCA_035564555.1 of Humibacter sp. Taxonomy (GTDB): domain Bacteria; phylum Actinomycetota; class Actinomycetes; order Actinomycetales; family Microbacteriaceae; genus DATMTS01. Next base: position 72,954 of record DATMTS010000006.1, on the reverse strand, counting down.
TGAACGAGGATCAGGTCGACCGGGGTCTTGTTCAGGCTCGCGAACGCGGTCACTCTGATCAGGGTTCCCTCCAGCTCGCGGATGTTGCTGGAAACCTTGGTCGCCATGAATTCCAGGATCTCGTCGGGCACTTGGATTCGCTCGCTCTGCGCCTTCTTGCGAAGGATCGCGATGCGCGTCTCGAGGTCGGGGGCCTGCACGTCAGTGATGAGGCCCCATTCGAAGCGCGAACGCATCCGGTCTTCGAAGCCGGTGAGGTGCTTCGGCGGCAGATCGCTGGTGATGACCACCTGCTTGTTGTGGTCGTGCAGGGTGTTGAAGGTGTGGAAGAACGCCTCCTGCGTCTCTGCCTTGCCCTGCAAGAACTGGATGTCGTCGATCAGCAGGATGTCGATATTGCGGTACCGCGCCTGAAAGGAGGAGCCGCGGTTGTTCGCGATCGAGTTGATGAAGTCGTTGGTGAACTCCTCCGAGCTCACATACCGCACCCGGATGCCCGGGTACAGGCTGATTGCGTAATGTCCGATCGCGTGCAACAGGTGGGTCTTGCCGAGGCCCGAGTCGCCGTAGATGAAGAGCGGGTTGTATGCCTTGGCGGGCGCCTCGGCGACCGCGACCGCCGCGGCATGCGCGAAGCGGTTGGACTGGCCGATCACGAAGTTGTCGAAGCTGTACTTGGGATTCAGCCGGGAGTCGCTGGTGCGCGGTGCTGCTGTGATCTCCGTGACGGGGGCGACCTGTGCCGGCGTGTCGATGTACGACTGATCGACGGGATCATGATCGACGGCGAGCACCTGGTTTGCGATGTCGGGATTGACCACGATGGCGAAACCCGAGACCGAATACGAGTCGTCGAGCCCTCCGATCGCGCTCAGCAGCGGAACGCGACTTCGCTGCTCGATCATTCCGCGGGTGAATTCGTTGGGCACCTCGAGATAGAAGGTGCCGCCCATGATGCCTTTGGGCTCGACCAGGCTGAGGAAACCGTAGAGCTGCGGAGTGACCCGATCGTCGGTTTCGAGGATCGCGAGGATCGCGCTCCATGCCTCGCTCAGAGATTCGTCTCCGTCAGTCATTCTTCCCCGCGTTCTTGTGTCGGCCGGCGACGTCTGAGCCGATCCACCCCGTTGTGAAGCTCGTCGAGCCGCGAGGATCGCGGACACGATGTGGTTATTCACAGAGTTATCCACCGCTGGTCAGCCGCAGCCGGGGGCTTTCTCTTCGCCGGCTCCCCGACCTGGGGATAACTTTGCATGTCACGCTAACGAATCCCGCCGTACTCATCAAATCTCCCGCGGGGAATGGGCTGACCGGTGCTCGGCGTGTCGTGCTTGGGATGATCGGGATTCTGTGGATAATCGACGTTTCGGTCGTTATCGGTTTGACCTGCGGCGGTCGACGCCGTAGCTTTAATCAGTTGACTTCAGCCGTTTCGGCTGCCCGCGAACATCCATGGCCGCCGCTCACTGGCATTTCTCTCAGTGCGGGCCTGCGAACGATACAGACACCGGAGAAGAGATATGAGCAAGAGAACGTTCCAGCCGAACAACCGTCGCCGCGCCAAGGTGCACGGCTTCCGTCTGCGCATGCGCACCCGCGCCGGCCGCGCGATCCTCGCGCACCGCCGCCGCAAGGGGCGCACCGAACTCTCCGCCTAGCCGTTCACGGTGCTCGCCAAGGCGAACCGGGTTGTGCGAGGCGACGACTACCGGATCACGGTTCGTCGCGGCACGCGGGTCACCGGAGCCGTCACGATCACCTATCTGCGACGCGTCGCGGACGAGCGCCCGCCCCGATTCGGGTTCATCGTCGGCAAGGGCGTGGGCAACGCGGTGATCCGCAACCGGGTGCGACGACGCCTCAAGGCGATCGCATTCGAACTGGTGGCTGGGTTGTCTCCCGGTACCGATGTCGTGGTGCGGGCGCTGCCAGCCGCCGCGCAGGCACCGTGGACTACCCTGCAAGAAGACATCCACCGAGCCGTTGACCGAGTAGGCGCCCGATGAGCACCGCCCTGAGCACCGTTCTACTATTGCCGCGCAACGCGGCGGTACTGGTGCTGCGCGCTTACCGGGCGGTGATCTCTCCACTGTACGGCGAGGTCTGCCGGTACTACCCCTCCTGCTCCGCGTACGCATTGCGGGCCGTGCAGCAATACGGCGTGATCGTCGGCTCCGTGCTGGCGGTGCGGCGCATCATCCGCTGTCACCCTTGGGCGGCGGGCGGCATCGACGACGTGCCGCAGCGGCGGAGCCGCCGTTATCAGGTGACCCGTTTTGGATTCGTCGTGGCCGCGGGCCACGGAAAGGCTTGAGTACTCGACGATGGATTTCATCTACACGATCCTGTGGCCTATCGAGTGGGTCGTTCAGGCCCTGTTGATCGGCTGGCACTGGCTCTGGACCTCGATCGGGCTGGACACGGCCGGCGGCATCACCTGGGTTCTTTCCATCGTCGGCGTCACGATCGTGATTCGTGCGGCCTTGATCCCGATCTTCGTGCGCCAGATCAAGAACCAACGGCGGATGCTCGAGGTCGCTCCTCATCTGAAGAAGATCCAGGACAAGTACAAGGGCAAGAAGGACCAGTTCTCGCGGGAAGCCATGTCGCGCGAGACCATGGCCCTGTACAAGGAGACCGGCACCAATCCCCTGAGTTCCTGCCTTCCACTGCTGTTGCAGATGCCGGTGTTCTTCAGCCTGTTCCATGTGCTGAGTCAGGCGCAGGGCGGACAGGACACCGTCGGTCTCTTGAACGGAGCCGGTCTGGTCGATTCGTTCCGGAGCGCGAAGCTGTTCGGGGCCCCGTTGAACGCGTCGTTCGGTTCCCAGTGGACGCTGATGGTGGCCGGCAAGGAGTACAGCCTCTCGGTCATGTTGATCGCGGCGACCATGGTCGTGTTGATGACTGCTTCGCAGTTCTTCACGCAGCTGCAGATCGTGTCGAAGAACATGTCGCCGGAGACCAAAGCCAGCCCGCAGTTCCGGCAACAGCGCATCCTGTTGTACCTGCTCCCCTTCGTGTTCCTATTCTCCGGCGTGGCTTTCCCGCTCGGCGTGATGTTCTACTGGTTGACGTCGAACATCTGGACGATGGCACAGCAGTTCCTGGTGATCCGCAACATGCCGACCCCGGGAAGTGATGCGGCGAAGGCCCGTGAGGCCCGGCTCGCCCGTAAGGGCAAGCTCGTGACGGAGAGCGGAGCTACCGTGCTCACCGTCGAGGAGGCGGAGAGAAAGACGACGCAACGTGTGCAGCCGTTGTCGAAGACGCGCGCGAAGAAGCAGACCGAGGGAAAGAAGCAGGGATCATGACCGACACTCCGACCGACGCCGCTACGCCGATCGTTGATGATTCCTTGGCGAACATCGATGACGAAGGCGATCTCGCCGCGGACTACATCGAGGAACTGCTGGACATCTGCGACCTGGATGGTGACATCGACATCGAGTCGCGCAACGGTCGGGTCTACATCTCGGTCAGTGCCGAGGACGACGCCGATCTTCGCGTGCTCTCCAAGCCGGATGTCGTCACCGCATTGCAAGAGCTGACGCGGCTTGCGGTGCAGAACAAGACCGGAGATTTCTCCCGGCTGATCCTCGACATCGGCGGCTCCCGGGCCGCGCGCCAAGCGGAACTCGGAGTGCTCGTCGATCGGGCGATCGCACGCGTCGAGGAGGGCGCCGCTCAAGCCGAGCTGCCGCCAATGTCGTCGTACGAGCGCAAGCTGGTGCACGACATCGTTGCCGAGCGCGGCTACGCGTCGAATTCTCAAGGCGAGGGTTCAGAGCGCCACACCGTCATCACTCGCGCATAGTTTCACGTGAAACATGCTTGAGCCCGAACCCGCTGCGGCGGCGATCGTCTTCGGCGAACGGATCGAGCAGGCGCGCGCGTTCACGAAGTCCCTCGCTGAGCATGGCGAAGAGCGCGGGCTGATCGGCCCGCTCGAACCACCCCGTCTATGGAGCAGGCACATCTTGAACTGTGCGGTGCTCGGTGCTCTGCTGCGACCGGGTCGGGTGGGCGACGTCGGAAGCGGCGCAGGACTACCAGGGCTGGCACTCGCGATCGTGCGCCCCGACGTGTCGCTCGTGCTCATCGAACCCATGGAGCGTCGCGTCGTGTGGTTGCAGGAGCAGGCAGATTCGCTCGGGCTCGAGAATGTTCAGGTCGTTCGCGCACGCGCCGAGGAGCTTCGCCTCGACGCACCACTGGATCAGGTCACGGCTCGCGCCGTGAGCGCATTCAAGAAACTCATTCCGCTGACCGCTCCCCTGGTTCGGGACGGCGGAGAGCTCGTACTGATGAAAGGCGCGAGCGCCGAGCGCGAGATCGAGATGGCGGTGAAGGAAGCACGCCGCTATCGATTGAGCGACGTACGTGTCGAAGACGTCGGTGTCGGCGTCGTCGACCCGGCCACGCGCGTCATCCGGGCTACAGTGAGATAGGCATCCGGGAGCCCTCGCGTTCCCGTTCGACGAGCAACCGTTCCTTCGATGTGAGCAGAGAGCGACAAGGTTTCACGTGAAACATCCTGACAGCGAGGGCGCCCCCGCAACCGTCGGTTTCGACGAGAGCACGCCGCTGGCTCGGGAGATCGCCGATCTCACTCGCAGGCGCCAGGCCGTAGAGCAGAGCACGCTTCCGTTGCCGGCGCGAACCAGGGTGTTCACGATCTCGAACCAGAAGGGCGGCGTCGGTAAGACGACGACGGTCGTGAACCTGGCGGCGGCCCTCGCCCGATCCGGGGCACACGTGCTGGTGATCGACCTCGACCCGCAGGGCAATGCGTCGACGGCTCTCAGTGTGGAGCACCGCGAGGGCACGCCGAGTGTTTACGACGTCATCGTGAACGACACTGATATCACCGACGTGGTTCAGCGCAGCCCCGAGTTCCCCGGGTTGTATTGCATCCCTGCGACCATCGATCTGGCCGGCGCCGAGATCGAACTGGTCTCCATGGTCGCTCGCGAACAACGGCTGAGCCGGGCTCTCGCGGTCTTCCTGGAGGAGATGGACGAGGGCATCGACTATGTGCTGATCGACTGCCCGCCTTCGCTCGGGCTGCTCACGATCAACGCGTTCGTCGCAGCCACCGAGGTGCTGATCCCCATTCAGTGCGAGTACTACGCGCTCGAGGGGCTCAGTCAATTGCTGAAGAACATCAAGCTCATCGAGAAGCATCTGAACCCGAAGCTCACGGTTTCGACGATCATGCTGACGATGTACGACTCGCGGACCAATCTGGCGCACCAGGTCGCCGATGAGGTTCGCGCGCACTTCCCCAAGGAAGTACTCGAGACGATCATCCCCCGCTCGGTCCGCATCTCCGAGGCACCGAGCTACGGGCAGAGCGTGATCAGCTATGACGGCCAGTCGGCCGGCGCCCTGTCGTATCTCGAGGCCGCCGCGGAGATCGCACGCCGCGGCATCCCGCGCTGAGCAAAGCAGACGCGAACGACACAGGCGCGAAGAACAGGCGCGAACGACAGACTCGAACGAGACGGCAAGGACCCCGCGGCAACGCGAGTACGAAGGAGAAACCAACGATGGCAGCACGACGCACGGGACTCGGTCGCGGAATCGGAGCACTGATCCCCATCGCCGACCCCGGTCAGCGGCCCGTGGATGTCTTCTTCGCAGATCGCAGCTCCGATCACGGCACCGCCGTGGCTTTGCGCGAAGACGACGGACCACAACTGGTCGCCGTTCCGGGTGCGCGGCTCGCGAGCATCGACCCGGCTGACATCGTCCCCAACGCTCAGCAGCCACGCACCGAGTTCGACCAGGAGTCGCTCGAGGAACTGATGGTCAGTATCCGCGAGGTCGGGGTGCTGCAGCCCGTGGTGGTGCGGCCGATCGCCGGCCAGGACGGCAAGTACGAGCTCATCATGGGTGAGCGTCGCTTGCGCGCGACCAAGGCACTGGGGTTGGACTCCATTCCCGCGGTGGTCAAGGAGACCGCCGATGAGGACATGCTGCGGGATGCCTTGCTCGAGAACCTGCACCGCTCCCAGTTGAATCCGCTCGAAGAGGCGTCCGCCTACCAGCAGCTGCTCGCCGACTTCGGAATCACGCAGGATGAGCTGGCGAACCGGATCGGGCGTTCACGGCCACAGATCAGCAACACCATGCGCCTGCTGAAACTGCCCGAGGCGGTGCAGAGTCGGGTCGCCGCCGGCGTGCTGTCGGCCGGGCACGCCAGGGCGATCCTCGCCGCGGGCGACGCCGCCGCGATGCAGCGTCTTGCCGACAAGATCGTGAACGAGGACTTGTCGGTGCGCGCGGCAGAGGCCGTCGTGTCGGCGAACCCGAAGCCGGTCTCTTCCCGGCCGTCGCGGGGCAAGCGCCAAGGGCATCTCGACGAGGTCGCAGAGCGTCTCGGAGATCGCTTGAACACGCGGGTCAAAGTGAACCTGACGAGCAGAAAAGGCCAGGTCATCATCGATTTCGCAACCATCGAAGATCTGAACAGGATCCTCGGCGAACTCGGTGAATCGCCGGCGTTCGGCTGACCGGAACGGCCGGGATCACCGGCCGCCAGCCGAGGCTCAGGCCGGCGCGACGTCGCGATGCCGGTACTCGGCGAGGAACTCGGCGATGCGTCCGATCGCCTCCTCCAGCAGTTGCACGTCGGGGAGGGTCACGAGTCGGAAGTGATCGGGCGCCGGCCAGTTGAACCCGGTGCCATGCGTCACCAGGATCTTCTTGGCACGCAGCAGGTCGATCACGAATTCCTGGTCGTCGGCGATCGGATAGACCTCCGGGTCGAGGCGCGGGAAGCAGTAGAGCGCGCCGCGTGGTCGAACGGAGGAGACTCCGGGTATCTCGTTCAACAGGCGATCCGCGAGCATCGCCTGGTCGTAGAACCTGCCGCCCGGCACGATCAATTCGTCGATCGACTGGTAACCGCCGAGCGCGGTCTGGATGGCGTGCTGGGCCGGCACGTTGGGGCACATCCGCATGTTCGCCACGAGGGTCAGGCCCTCGATGAAGTCGCGCGCCAAGTGACGGGGACCGGTGATCAGCACCCATCCCGAACGGTAACCGCACACGCGGTAGGCCTTGGACAGCCCGCTGAAGGTGAGGCACAGCACGTCGGCACCCGCGTACGTCGCCGTGTGATGGTGAACGGCGCCGTCGAACAGGATCTTCTCGTAGATCTCGTCGCTGAACAGTACGAGATCATGACGCCGTGCTATGTCGACGAATCCCCTGACGATCTCTTCGCTATAGACCGCGCCGGTCGGATTGTTCGGGTTGATGATGACGATGCCGTGCGTGTTCGGCGTGATCTTCGACTCGATGTCTTCGAGATCGGGCGCCCAATCGTTGCTCTCATCGCACAGGTAATGCACCGGGGTGCCTCCGGCGAGCGTCACGGCCCCGGTCCACAACGGATAATCCGGCGCCGGCACGAGAATCTCATTGCCGTCGTCGACGAACGTCTGCAGAACCATGCTGATCAGTTCGGAGACCCCGTTGCCAATGAACACGTCGTCGACGTTGGCGTCGAGTCCGCGGCTCTGGTAGTACTGTGCGACCGCCGTGCGCGCAGAATAGATGCCGCGCGAGTCGCTGTAGCCCTGGGCCTCGGGCAGGTGGTGGATCATGTCGGCCAGTACGGCCTGCGGAGCCTCGAATCCGAACGGGGCGGGGTTGCCGATGTTCAGCTTCAGGATGCGGTGACCCTCGGCCTCGAGGCGCTGGGCCTCGACGAGGATCGGTCCCCGCACGTCGTAGCGGACGTTTTTCAGCTTCCGGCTCTGTTTGATCTCACGCACCGCTCCATTCTCGCGGGTTAATCGGGCGCGCGTGCGCCAACGCGATCCGGCGCCGTAGCAGGCCGACGCGGTCCGGCGGCTACCAGGTGATGCGCCCGGATCGCAGCAGGCCGAACAGCGTCAGCCCGACCACGGCCAGCACGCCGAAGAGCAGACCCAGGTCGAAATGGCCGGCCATGAACTGCAGCGCCGCGCAGATGCCGAACAGCACGGCGGATGCCGCGAACAGATACTGCGGGATGCGCTTGCTCTTCATCAGGTCAGCTCAGGGATTCACGGGGCACGAGGTCGTCCAGGCGCCGAAGCCAGTCCGAGGCGCGTCCGTCGAACGGCGGCAGAGCGCCGCGCACGGCCTGCTCGAGGGCCGTCGCCGCCGCCTCGATCGCCACGACGACGGCATCCGGATACCGGTACAACTCGCGGTGCTCGGCGAACTCGTCGACGTCGTCGATCCAGGTGCCCCGCTCGTCTTCCGTGCGAATCACGTCCAGGTCCATGTCGATCGCGGTCAGCTCGGCGGCAGCGGAATCCCATCGCACGTCGTACGCCAAATCGATGTAGACCTGCTGCCGATCGTGGTGGCCGGGCGCATGGAAGTTGGCGATCCAGTCGCCTTCCATTCGAGCGCCGGGCACCAGGGCGACGCTGGCGACGGTGCTCGTGAACGTGCGGCCCGGGCGCACGCTCACCGCTCCGGCATGCTGCCCGAACCAATGGCCGGCTGCGTCCTCGCCCAGGTAGACACACGGCTCCACCCAGTGCGGCGAGCCGTCCCATTTGCGCCAGCGTAGGGTCGTCGCCGTTCCCGGTTCGATCTCGATCACCTCGTCACCTTAGCGAGAGACACTGGGCGCGCGACGAACGCCCGCCGGCTCGCAGCCGACGGGCGTTCGGTGACGACTACGCGATGAACGCGGCGAGGTCCTGCTCCAGTGCGGGCTTCGGCTTCGCGCCGATGACGGTCTTGACGACCTCGCCCTTCTGGTACACCTTCATCGCGGGAATCGACGTGATCTGGTACTTGGCCGCGGTCTGCGGGTTCTCGTCGACGTTGAGCTTGACGATGTCGATCTTGTCGGCGTGCTCGGCGGCGATCTGGTCGAGGATCGGCCCGACGGCACGACACGGACCGCACCATTCGGCCCAGAAATCGACCAGTACGGTCTTATCGGCGTTCAGCACGTCCTGTTCGAACGTGGCGTCGGTGACGGTCTTGGCGGTTGACATTGCTCTCCTTGTATTCTGTTCAGTTCGCTCGTGCGAGCTCGAGGTTGCCGACCTCGGCCGGCTCGGTCTGCGGCAGCGCCGCGAGATAGTGTTCGGCGTCCAGCGCGGCGACGGTTCCGGATGCGGCAGCCGTGACCGCTTGTCGATAGGTCGGGTCGACAACGTCGCCTGCAGCGAATACGCCGGTCAGGCTCGTTTTCGAGGAGCGGCCTGCGACCGCGATCGTGCCGTCCGAAGTCAGGTCGAGCTGACCGTGCACCAGGTGTGTGCGCGGATCGTTGCCGATCGCGATGAACAGGCCGTCGAGCTCGAGCTCACGCTCGGAGCCGTCGACCGTGCTGTGCAGCGTCACGGAAGACAGCGCATCGTCGCCATTGATCGCGGCCACCTCGGAGTTCCAGATGAACTCGATCTTGGGATCGGCGAATGCCCTGTCCTGCATGATCTTCGACGCGCGCAGTGTGTCTTTGCGGTGGATCACATAGACCTTCGAGGCGAAGCGCGTGAGGAACGTCGCCTCCTCCATCGCGGAGTCGCCGCCGCCCACGACGGCGATCGTCTTGGTCTTGAAGAAGAAGCCGTCGCACGTGGCGCACCACGAGACGCCGTGTCCGGAAAGGCGATCTTCGTCGGGCAGGCCGAGCTTGCGGTAGGCGGAACCGGTGGCGACGATGACCGAGAGGGCCTCGTGCGTGACGCCGCTACCCAGGCTCACGCTCTTCACCGGACCGTCGAGCGACACCGAGACGACGTCGTCGAGCACCACCTCGGCGCCGAAACGCTCCGCCTGGGCCTGCAGCTTCATCATGAGTTCGGGCCCCTGGATGCCCTCGGGGAATCCAGGGAAGTTCTCCACCTCGGTGGTGTTCATCAACTCGCCGCCAGCCTCGACGGAACTGGCGATGACGAGGGGCTTCAGGTCGGCCCGAGCGGCGTAGATCCCAGCCGTATAGCCCGCCGGTCCCGAGCCGATGATGATGACCTGCCGCACGTTAAACTCCTTGATGTCCGCGGGCTCACCTGCCCGCTGGCGGATACAACACATCCTAGGCGGATGCTATTCCCCTCGGCTCAGCGCGCGAGCCGAGCCTTCAGCATGCCGATGGCATCCCGAAGTTCCGGTGTGCGCAACGCCGCAAGACCGATCAGATAGACCAGAAGCATGACCGCGCCGATCGCGATCGCGGAGATCAGAGCGGGGATCTTGTCGGAGACGGCGAACCCGTCGGAGGTTCCACCCAGCGCGATGAGCGTTCCGAAACCGACCGCCGCCGCCACGACCGCCGCGATGGTGTGTTTAGCAAGACTGGTGAGGATCATCCTGCCGCCGAGGTGACGCAACCGCCTGCGCAGCAGCACCGCGGCCAGAATCGTCTGCGCGGTGCCGGCGAACGAGACGACCAGAGCGATCGCGGCTGCACGGAACCCGATCGGCACCGCGAGACAGGCCAGAGACCCGGACACATTGATGGCGACCTGGACGCACGTGAAGATGAACGGCGTGCGCGTATCGCCGAGCGCGTAGAACGACCGCTGCAGCACGAACAGCAGGCACAGCGGAACGAGACCGACGAGGTAGGCGATCAGCACGTTGCCCATCTGCGCGTACGAGCTCGTGAAGAACCGGGCGATCGGATAGGCGGTGACGATCAGCACGGCGGAGCAGATCGCGATAGTCACCGCGATCGAGCGCAGCGCGGCCGACAGGTCGGAGCGGAACGACCGGTAGTCGTTCTCCCTGGCATGATTCGCCATCCGGGTGTAATAGGCGGTGACGATGGACAGGGCGATGACCGAGTACGGCAGGATGAAGATCGCCCAGGACTGCGTCATCACGATGACGGAGGCGTTGCGACCGGAGGCCGAGTTGGCCACGTTGGTCTCCACCAACCCGGCCAGTTGCGTCGCCATCAGCATGGCGAAGGTCCAGCCCGCGGCTCGGCCCGCCTCGGCGAAGTTCACGCCGCGCCACGCGAAGTCGGGCCGGTACCGGAGGCCGACGTGTCGCCAGAAGAAGAACAGCACGAGCGCCTGGGATGCGATGCCGAGGGTCGCTCCGCCGGCGAGCAGCACGACCATGCCGACCGACCAGTGGGTCAGCAGTCGCATGCTGTTCGGGTCGCCGCCGAACAGCAGCATGAAGCCGCCGAGCATCACGATGCCGACGATGTTGTTGAATACCGGCGCCCAGGTGAACGGGCCGAAGGATTCCCGCGCGTTGAGCACTTCCCCCAGGAGCGTGTACAGACCGAGGAAGAAGATCTGCGGCATCGACCAGTAGGCGAAAGCGGTGGCCAACGCGGCCTGTTCGCCGTGCAGCCCGTACGCGTGCATCAGCCAGGGCGAGCAGACCGTCGCGACGACCGTGACCCCGAGGAAGATGGTCATTCCGAGCGTGACGAGCTTGTTGATGTAGCCGCGGCCGCCGTCGGGATGCGCGGCGGCGCGCACGATCTGCGGCACCAGGATGGCGTTCAGCAGACCCTGGGTGATGACGGCGTAGATGCTGTTCGGAACGATCGTCGCGGTGGTGTACGCGTCGCCGCCCGCGTGGATGCCGATGGCCTGGATGAGCAGCCATGACTTGGCGAACCCCAGCACCCGCGACACGAGCGTGCCGGAGGCGAGCAGGGTGCTCGCGCGCCCGATGCTAGGCGCCACGCTCGGGCTCCTCCGCTGGGCTGGAGCGATCGGGCACAGGTTCGTCGGCGACGGCTTCTTCGGCGGCAGGCTCGTCGGCCGCTCGGCGCTCACGACGCCTTCGTACGATCGCGCGAGCGATGCCGAACCCGAACAACAACACGGCGGCGAGCCCGATCACCGTGGCGCCGATGCCCTCCCAGTCGGCGTGCACATCGACCTGGGCGAACTGCTCGTCGCCGACGGCGAACTGGTGTCCGCTGTGGGGTTCCGGCGGGCTCAGAAGCTGAAGGTCGAGTCGCAGCTTGCCGTTTCCCACGCGGGCCTTCACCGGAACCACGACCTTGCCGCTGGACCGAGCCGAGATCGTCTTACTCGTCGTCGCGTCGATCTCGAGCCTCGGATTGCTCGGAACCGCGCGCAGCACGATATTCACCGGAAGCCGGAACCTGTTGGTCACGGTGATCGGGATCTGGCTCTGTGCCGCGGTCACCGTGATCGAGCCGGTGCGCTCGATCTGTACGGAATCGAGCGTCGTGCGGGCGCTCGCGAGATTCTTCTGCACCGCCGTCGGCCAGTCGTCCGATGAGTCCTGCCAGCCGACGCCGAGCAGGGTGAGCAGGGCGTTGCGGGTGGGCCCGGTCAACAGAGCAGGTCGGGCGAGCATCGTCGCGAAGTCGGTCAGGGCGCGCTCCCCACCCGATCCCGGGTGCGGGCCGGTGGAGGTGGAGCCGGAGGGCAGTCCGGATCCGATCAAGGCGCGCACCAGGTCGATGCGGCTCTGGGCCTGCGGCTTGTCGGTCAGGGTGAGTCCGGGCGACGAGGGCGCCTCACGCGCTTCGGTAAGCGACGCCGGGCTGGACCAGTCGGAGGTGCGCAGCGCGGCGTAAGTCTGCGAGGCGAGGTACTCGCTCGATGGGCGCGTGCGGTCCAAGGTGGCGAGCAACACGCGTCCCTTCGTCGCGCCGCTCTGTGCATCGACCAGAGCCAATTGGGCGTTGAGTGTGGCCATCGCTTCGTTGTGCGCATCGGTCGTGTCTGCGTTCACCGCGGCGCGCAATGCTACCGAGATGCCGGAGTCGGCCACGAGCGCCTTGCCGTCTGCGACCGGCAGGGGGGCGCTGGGCGCGGTCGCCAGCGACGCGGCATCCGTGTTCCCCTCCGCCAGGATCGTCGTCGAATAGCCTTGTTTCGCGAGGGCCTTGACGTCTGCGACGCGCGCGGTGTCGTCTCCCGGCCACGCGATGTCGGATGCCGTGTACGGCCAGGTCAGCAGGTCCTCCATCGTCGGCACGTTCGACGGCGCCGTCGGCGTGGTCGTCGCGGTGCTCGTGGGCGGTGCCGACCCGGTGGCTCCGGGCTGCGGCGTCTCGCCGATGGTGAGGCCGGTCTTGAACCGCGCCGGGTCGAGGGCGTAGTCGAATGACAGCGGCTTCAGTAACGGCGTCACGCCCGCCTGAAGTTCTGCCGTGACGTCGGCGTCCCCGTACTGCAGCGGGAAGATCTGATTGGTGCTGGAGACCTCGGCCAGTTGCTGCATCCAGTCGGCCGCGGTCGCCGGCGCGGCGTCGCCGAGCAGCCGGATGGAGGCGATGATCATAGGATCGATTCCGATCGCGACGTCCGGGGCCGAGGAGACGGCATCCAGTTGCCGCGTCAGCAGTCCGTCGGGACCGGTGTAGGTCGCCAGGTCACCCGCGGAGATCAGGCCCGTCGAGTTGCCCGGAACCGTGATCGGGGTGAGGACGGCGAGTCGGGTCTTGTTGATCGAGGCGGATGCCTTCCACACGAGCGTGCTGCGACCGATGGCGGCCGTCGACCCGCCGACGACCAACTCCGCCGAGATGCCGTATACGCCCGCGCGTGCGGCGGGCAGACCCACCTTCGCCGCGGGCACGGCGATCGTGGCGGCCGAGGTCGAACCGCCCGGTGACACCGGAGCGCTCGCCGCGGTCTGCAGGGCGCGCGTCGGCGGACGGGAATCGGATGGCGCCAGCCAGGCGCCGAGTTCGGCGCGCGTGTCGAAGGGCTCCTGAGTGATCGCGAGTTTCACGATTCCGCGTTCGATGCGCGAGGAGGTCGTGTTGCCGACGACGACCGTGACGGTGAGCGGTGTCTTCGGCGCCAGTACGCCGTCTTCGGAGGCGTACGGTTGCACGGAGACCGCACCGGATGCCTGATCGGCCGAGTGCACGGCGGCATCCGAAATGCGCTGGGATGCGATCGCCGGCACGGCTGCCACGCCGATCAGCGCGAGGGCGGCGACCGCGGCCGAAACGATCCTGACCTGCGCCCGAAGCACACGACCACCGGCTCCGGAATCCGGGGGTCGGTGGCCTACCGGCGTACGTCGACGCACGGATCCACCTCGGCTGGCATGGGCCCAATTCTAGGGTGCGCTCGCTGCGTGAACCCCGCGGCGCGGGCGTGCGCGAGCGGTTCAGGGCCGATCGTTATCGGCGGTGGCCGGTCGCGCCGCGCCGATAAACTGGGCGGATCATGCACTCCGTGGCCGACTCGCTCGCCCGCCTGCGCGACATCGCCGAATCACCGGTCGTCGCACGCCTGGCCGGGGCGTTCGCCGACGGCGGGCAGCAGCTCTCCCTGGTCGGCGGGCCGGTGCGGGACGCGCTGCTGGGACGGTCGGTGCACGACCTGGACTTCACGACGGATGCCCGCCCCGATCGCATCCTGGAACTGCTGAAGCCCGTCGCCGACGCATGGTGGGAGATCGGGCGTGCGTTCGGCACGATCGGCGCTCGCATCGACGGTGAGACGGTCGAGATCACCACCTACCGCTCCGACAGGTACGACGGCGAGACCCGAAAGCCCGAGGTCTCGTTCGGTGACAGCCTCGACGGCGATCTGGTGCGCCGCGACTTCACCGTCAATGCGATCGCGTTGCGCCTGCCTGAGGTCGTGCTCGTCGACCCGGCGGGCGGCGTAGACGACCTGCTCCGACGCGTGCTGCGTACCCCCATTTCGCCGGAGGTCTCCTTCGGAGACGATCCCCTTCGGATGCTGCGCGCCGCGCGATTCGCGGCCCAGCTCGGCTTCACCGTGAGCGATGACACGATCGCCGCGATGCGCGAGATGGCCGATCGTATCGAGATCGTGAGTGCCGAGCGGGTCAGGGACGAACTCGTGAAGCTGCTGAGCTCGGATCATCCCCGTGAAGGCATCCGGCTGCTGGTGGACACGGGGCTCGCCGACCGGGTGCTACCCGAGATCCCGGCGCTGCGGCTGGAGATCGATGAGCATCATCACCACAAGGACGTGTACGAGCACACCCTCACGGTCGTCGAACAGGCGATCGATTACGAGCGGGAGCGGCATCCGGGTGAGGCGCCCGACGTGGTGCTGCGGCTCGCCGCGCTGCTGCACGACATCGGTAAGCCCGCGACCCGTCGGCTCGAGCCCGGCGGCGTCGTCAGCTTTCATCACCATGACATCGTCGGAGCGAAGCTGGCTCGCAAACGACTGCGGGCTCTGCGCTTCGACAACGAGACGATCGCCGCCGTCTCTCGCCTGATCGAGCTGCACCTGCGCTTCTTCGGCTACGCCGACGGCGCCTGGACCGACTCGGCGGTGCGTCGCTACGTGCGCGACGCCGGCGACCAGTTGGAGAGGTTGCACGAGCTGACGCGCGCAGATGTCACGACCCGCAATCGCCGCAAGGCCGACCGGCTGGGGTTCGCCTACGACGACCTGGAACAGAGGGTGCTCGTCCTTCAGCAGCAGGAGGAGTTGGACGCCGTTCGGCCCGACCTCGACGGCACCGATGTCATGCGCATCCTCGGGTTGAAGCCGGGGCCAGAAGTCGGGGCCGCGATGAGATTCCTGCTGGAGTTGCGGCTCGACGAGGGGCGGCTCGGCACCGAGGAGGCCGAACGTCGGCTGCGCGCCTGGGCCTCAGGTCGAAAGGCGTCGTAGCCCGACCGAAGTCCTGATCGGCTCTCGTTGGCCGCCGGAATGCACGATCTCGTCCCCGTCGACCGTGAGCTGGCTGGAATGGCAGGCCAACGCGCTGCGCACCTCAGCGAGCCGGTTCGGCGTTTCGAACCACTCGACGCCCGAGGAGTCGTGCAGAACGAGTTCGGCGAAGCTCAGCCCCCGCTCGGCGGCGGCCCGCTCGGCGGCCGCGCGGATCCTTCGATGGTCGGGATGCCCGTAGCCTCCGTTGTCGTCGTAGCTGATCACCAGATCGGGGCGCACCGTTTGCAGCAGAGCTCCGACGTCGGCGACGACCTCCGGCAGTGGTGCGGCGCAGAGCGCATCGGGCGGTACGTCGGGCACCGGCCCGGCCAGTCCCGGCCGGATCCAGCGCATCCCCGAATCGCGGTACCGGCGCGGCGCGAGCGCACCGGCGCGGGCGGGCGGGGCGCCGAGCAGATAGGTGCTCGAGACGCCGAGTGACTGCGCCGCGTCACGCAGTTCTGCCTCGCGAACCCGTGTCAGAGATTCCGCGTCGCGGATCAGGCCCCGTCGTGCCGGAACCACCTCGCCCTGCTCGCCGCGGGTGGCCGTGAGCAGGGCGACGCGTATGCCGCGTGCGACCAGCTCGAGAATCAACGACCCGCTCGAAATGGTCTCGTCGTCGGGGTGGGCGTGCGCGAACAGCACGAAGCGCACGTCGCAGAGCAGGCTCACGCCGACGCCCGGTGCACCGCCGCACAGCACGGCTCCTGCAGCACCGAGCGGTAGATCTCGACCGTCTCGTGCGCCGCCCGCGACCAGCTGCGCGTCAGCGCGTACTCGCGGGCGGATCTCGCCAGCCTTTGCGCCCTGGCGGGATCGGCCAGCAACGCACGCAGGCGAGCCGCCCATTCCCGCGGCCGGCGGGAGGTCAGCAGATATCCGGTCTGCTCGGTCACCGCCTCGCACAGGCCACCGGCGGCCGTGGCGAGCACGGGTGTGCCGCTCGCCGCCGCCTCGAGGGCGATCAGCCCATAGGTCTCGGAGTGCGACGGGATCAAGGCGGCGCTCGCGTCGCCGAGCAGGCGGGCCAGGGCCTGCCGGCCGAGCGGACCGACGAAGCGCACTCGATCGGCGACGTGGAGCTCGTCGGCGAGCGCGCGGAGCTCGTCGAGACACGGTTCCGCGCCGACGGTGGGGCCACCGGCGATGATCAGGTCGGGCCGATCGGCCTCATCGATCTCGGCGATGGTGCGAACCGCGAGGTCGAGGCCCTTGAGCGGCTCGATGCGCGCGGCGGCGACGACGTAGGGACGGCTGAGACTGCTGCGTCGCCCGGGCCGGAAGAGTTGCGTGTCGACGCCGGGCAGCACGACCCCGACCCGTGCGGGATCGGCACCGAGCCGGTCGAGGATCGTGCGCTCCTCGGCGTGACTGACCGCCACGATCGCATCCGACGACTTCGCCAGCCACGCCTCTCCGGCCATCCGCCCCGGCGACTCGGGCCTCTCGCCCTCGGCCAGCGGAGTGGCGGCGTTCGCCGCGATGCTGTGGTAGCTCTGCACATGCGGGATGCCGCGCTCCCGCGCGAACGGCAGCGCGGCCATGCCGGAAAGCCAGTGGTGGGAATGGATGACATCGACCTCGTCGACCTCGTCGAGACCCGCCCGGAACTCGTCGACGAATGCCTCGTGCTCCGCCTTCGGCCGCGGTTCGGGCGGACCGGCGGCGACGACGCGCAGACTCAGCCGGTCCGACAGCGTGCGCAGCGCGGGCTCGTCGCGCGATGAGCGCCGTGTCACGACCTGAACCCGGTGCCCGGCTGCGACCATCTGCTCGACCGTGGCGCGCACCAGCACATTCATGCCGCCGACGTCACCGGAGCCCGGCGTCGCATAGGGAGAGGTGTGCAGGGCGATGACCGCAACGGACAGTCGCGGCTTCTGAGGCATGCTTCAAGCTTAGGCGCGGGGCCGCGCGGGGCTCGCGGGTCGCGGCGGCGGTGCATCGTCCGTTCGATGAATGGCATACCAGGGGCCCATCGGGTATGCTGTGCAGGTTGTCCATACCCGTCGGCGCTCGCCGGCGGGGGACGACGAGATGCCAATACCCTCCTGCTGCAGAACGTCTGCAGCCGCTGAGTCCAGAGGAGGTGGGTTAGTCATGCATCAGTACGAGTTGATGGTCATCCTCGATCCCGAGATCGATGAGCGCACCGTTGCTCCCAGCCTTGACAAGTTCCTCAACGTCATTCGCAATGACGGTGGAACGATCGACAAGGTCGACATCTGGGGCCGTCGCCGCCTGGCGTACGAGATCAACAAGAAGTCAGAGGGCATCTACGCCGTCGTCGACTTCACCGCGAACTCCGACTCCACCGTCGAGCTCGACCGACAGCTGAAGCTCTCCGAGGCCGTCATGCGCACCAAGGTGCTGCGTGCCGAAGAGGCCATCGCCCAGGTGGCAGCCGCCGCCAAGCGCGCCGACGAGAAGGCGGCCCGCAAGCGTCGCCCGGAGTCGGTCGACGCGTCCGCGGCCCCCTCGAAGGCCACAGCCGAGAAGCAGAGCGCCTGACGCCATGGCCGGTGAGACGATCATCACCGTGGTGGGCAACCTGACCAGCGACCCGGAGCTGCGTTACACGCAGAACGGCCTGGCGGTGGCCAACTTCACCATCGCATCCACGCCGCGCACGTTCGATCGTGCCTCCAGCGAGTGGAAAGACGGTGAGGCGCTCTTCCTGCGGGCGAGCGTGTGGCGCGAGTTCGCCGAGCACGTCGCCGGCTCCCTGACCAAGGGATCACGCGTGATCGCACAGGGCCGGCTGAAGCAGCGTTCCTACGAGACGAAGGAAGGCGAGAAGCGCACCACGGTCGAGCTCGAGATCGATGAGATCGGCCCGTCATTGCGCTACGCGACCGCCTCCGTCACCAGGGCGCAATCCTCGCGCGGCGTCGGCGGCGGTTCCTCCGCCGGAGCCGAAGAGCCGTGGGCGGCATCCGCACCGGCTTCGTCGGATGCCTCGTCGGACGTGTGGAACACGCCCGGCAGCTTCAACGACGAGACCCCCTTCTAAGAACAAAGACCTCGAGCTGCGCGCACGTGCGCCACTCGATCAACGAAAAAGGAAATCCAATGGCTGGAAAGTCGAGCGGCGACCGCCGCAAGCCGATCCGCAAGGGCAAGGACGGCAAGAACGCCGCCCCGGCGAAGTCCATCACCGTCGGTGTGATCGACTACAAAGACGTCGCGACCCTGCGCAAGTTCATCTCGGAGCGTGGAAAGATCCGCGCCCGTCGTATCACCGGTGTCTCAGTGCAGGAGCAGCGCCTGATCGCGAAGGCCGTGAAGAACGCCCGCGAGATGGCTCTTCTGCCCTACTCCGGCTCGGGCCGTTAGGAGCACGCACCATGTCGAAACTCATTCTGACGCACGAGGTCACCGGCCTCGGTTCCGCCGGTGACGTCGTGGACGTCAAGAACGGCTACGCACGCAACTATCTGATCCCGCAGGGCTTCGCCGTGTCGTGGACCCGTGGCGGCGAGAAGCAGATCGAGCAGATCAAGGCGGCGCGCACCGCACGCGAACTCGCCACGATCGAGGAGGCCCAGCACATCAAGGCCAAGCTCGAGGCGACCAAGGTCAAGCTCACCGTGAAGGCGGGCGCAGAGGGCCGGCTGTTCGGCTCGGTCAAGACCGGGGACGTCGCTGCGGCCGTCGAAGCTGCCGGTATCGGCTCGCTCGACAAGCGCAAGATCGAACTGCCGAACCCCATCAAGGCGGTCGGTACTCACGAGGCCACGGTGCGACTGCACGAAGACCTCAGCGCGATCATCACACTGCAGGTGGTCGCCGCGAAGTAGGCGATACCTCACGATGTAGCGGCGGGCTCCGGCTCGCCGCTACACCTGTTTAAGGCCGACACGCTAGTGTTTATGCACAGATTTGCGCAGACGAGCATCAACCCTCAACGGCCGGTGCAGACTAGTTTCTGCACACAACGATCTCGGATTGAAGTACCTGATCAGAGGGACATTCTGGTCGGAAATTAGATAGTTCTGCACAGGCTTTCCCACATCTTCTGCACACGTCCCTCGGCGTTTCGCGCAGATTCTCCACAGTGCTGTCCACAGGGCGAGTTGTGAGGTGGCATCCGGCTCCCTATGGTTGAGCAGCGCCCCCGATTCGAGGGGGTGGGATTCGGGAGTGAGCATCTCTGTCGGGGGGTGCTGTCAGGATCGTGATCGATCCGAATGGCGGCCGCGCATGCGGCCGGCACCGGGCGTAGCGATCCAGCGAGTGCTGACGCACAGCGGCTGCTGGCGCGCGGGGGAAGAAGGAGGCTGCGAGTGTCGATCGCGCACCTGGGACTGGCGGATGGCCGGCCATCCGGCGACACCCGAAGCACGGAGCGCACTCCACCGCACGACCTGCTGGCCGAGCAGAGCGCCTTGGGCGGCATGCTCTTGAGCAAGGATGCCGTGGCCGACGTCGTCGAGGTCGTGCGAGGCACCGATTTCTACATTCCCAAGCACGAGATCGTCTTCGACGCGATCCTGACGCTGTACTCGCACGGCGAACCCACCGATGTGATCGCCGTCACCGACGAACTGACCAAACAGGGCGAGCTCTCCCGCGCCGGCGGCGCCGAGTACCTGCACACCCTGACCAGCCTGGTGCCCACTGCGGCCAACGCAGGCTACTACGCCGAGATCGTCGCAGAGCGCGCACTGTTGCGCCGACTGGTGGAGGCGGGGACCCGCATCACCCAGATGGGATACGCCGGCGAAGGCGAAGTGCTCGACCTGGTGAACAACGCCCAGGCCGAGATCTACTCCGTGACGGGCTCGACCGACAGCGAGGACTACATCCCGCTGACCGAGGCGGTCACAGCGGCGATCGACGAGATCGAGGCCGCGAAGCACAAAGACGGCGCGATGACGGGCGTTCCGACCGGCTTCGCCGAGCTCGACGAGTTGACCAACGGCCTGCACCCGGGACAGATGGTGATCGTCGCGGCACGGCCGGCGCTGGGCAAGTCGACGCTGGCCCTCGACTTCGCGCGCGCAGCGGCGATCAAGCACGACATGCCGACGATCTTCTTCTCGCTCGAGATGGGCCGCAGCGAGATCGCCATGCGTCTGCTGTCCGCCGAGGCGGCCATCCCATTGCAGAGCATGCGCAAGGGAATGGTCGACGCCCGCGATTGGACGACGATCGCGGCGACACGCGGTCGCATCAACGACGCGCCGCTGTACATCGACGACAGCCCGAACATGACCCTGGTGGAGATCCGGGCGAAGTGCCGTCGGCTCAAGCAGCGGGTCGGCCTGAAAATGGTCGTCATCGACTACCTGCAGCTGATGACGAGCGGCAAGCGGGTGGAGAGCAGGCAGCAGGAGGTCAGCGAGTTCTCCCGGGCGCTCAAACTGCTCGCGAAGGAGCTGCAGGTGCCGGTGATCGCGCTCTCACAGCTGAACCGCGGGCCTGAGCAGCGCGCCGACAAGCTGCCGGCGCTGGCCGACCTTCGCGAGTCGGGCTCGATCGAGCAGGACGCCGATGTCGTGATCCTGTTGCATCGCGAGAGCGCGTATGAAAAGGACAACCCACGAGCGGGCGAGGCAGATCTGATCGTCGCCAAGCACCGCAACGGGCCCACGCGCACCGTTACCGTCGCCTTCCAGGGTCACTTCTCCCGATTCACCGACATGGCTCCGGTGTAATCGACGCCGACGGCGCTTCTACTCCGGCCGCTCGTCTTTCGGCAGGCGCTTCGTTTCCGCACGACTGAGTTCGGATGCGCCGGGCAAGCCCTTGGGAGGGCGGCCGCCGTACCAGAGCCCCGTCTGCTGATACCACTCCACCTTGCGGAAGTGGTCGTCCATCGCATTGCGCACGGCGGCTCTGATGACGAGATAACCCACCCAGATGCAGAGCGCGATGAGTGACAGATCGATCACGACCCCGATCACCAATCCCAACGTGGAGATCCACGCATCCATATTTCCCCCAACCCCGAACTCCGCCACCCAACCTACCGGTGCGGAGGCGTCGGAACCGTCGGCTCGCACCGTCGCCGCGGTAGCATGCGGACATGGCTGACCAGATCTCCTACCTGACGCTCACCGGAGGCACCCCGGTGCTCGCGGCGGACGGTCAGGAGCTCGGAACGGTCGAACACGTGCTGAGCGACCCATCGCTCGACCTGTTCGACGGAATCGTCGTGAAGACAACGCTGGGGCGGCGATTCGTGGAGGCGGATTCCGTCGAGGCGATCACCGACGACGCGGTTCGCACCTCCGTGGCGAGCGTCGACGAACTCTTGAAGCCGCAGGGCGACGCCGTGCTCGAAGCGGACCCGGACGAATACGCCGAAGGGCTGACCGGCTGGTTCGGCCGGATGTTCCTGCGCGAACACTGGGTGCGCGATCGACCCGAGGATACCGACGAGTGAGCCCGGGCCACTCGTCGGTGCACGGATGAGCGCTGGCAGAGCGCAGGAGCCGATCGTCGACGAGGTTGCCGAGGCGGCACTGGTGAGCCGGCTGCGGGCCGCGGGGTGCGTGTTCGCAGAGGACGAGGCACGCCTGCTGATCGGCGAGGCCGTGGATTCCTCGCAGCTGGATGCCATGACCTCCCGCCGGGAGGCGGGTGAGCCGCTGGAGCAGGTCGTGGGCTGGGCGGAGTTCTGCGGGCTCCGCCTCGTGGTGGAGCCCGGCGTCTTCGTTCCGCGGCGTCGCACGGCGCTGATGGTTCGCGCGGCACTCGAGCTTCTGGAGTGCGAGCCCCACGGTGACGGCCCGGCCCGAGGCGCGGCACCCATTGTGGTCGATCTGTGCTGCGGCGTCGGCGCCGTCGCCGCTGCGCTGTCGGCCGTGCGGGGCGACACCGAGCTGTACGCCGTCGACATCGATCCGGTTGCCGTGCACTGCGCCGAAGCCAACCTGGGTGGCGTCCGCGTGTTCACGGGCGACCTCTACGACGTGCTGCCCACGGGCATCCGGGGACGCGTGCGACTGATCACCGCGAACGCGCCGTACGTTCCCACCGCCGAGGTGGCCATGATGCCTTCGGAGGCGCGGGACCACGAAGCCCGAGCGGCGCTGGACGGTGGAGGCGACGGGTTGGAGGTGCAGCGCCGCGTCATCGAGCAGGCGCCGCGTTGGCTCTCTTCAGGCGGGAGCCTGATCGTGGAGTCGAGCAGGGCCCAGGCGCCGACCAGCGCCGCGATCATGAGAGACCACGGGCTGAGTGCTCGGATCGTCGAAGACGACGAGCTGGAGGCGACCGTCATCATCGGCACGTTGTCGCAGTCGGCAGCGCGGGTCGGTCAGAGGTAGCGGGCGCGCGAGGCGAGCACACCGAACACGACCTGGACGACGACGACGCCCAGCAGCACGATCAGAGACGATGCCCATGCGCCCGTCGCATCGTGCAGCATCCCGATGCCGAGCGGGCCGGTCGCGGCCAGCAGGTATCCCACCGACTGCGCCATGCCCGAAAGCGCCGCGGACTGCTGGTGATGCCTGGTACGCAAGCCGAACAACGCCAGTGCCAGCACGATCGAGCCGCCGGAGCCGGCACCGATCAGCACGACCCAAAGAAGGCCGAGGGCCGGCGCGATCAACTGACCGAGGATGCCGGCGAACATCAGCACACCGACGGCCACCGCGATCGCGCGCTGGTCGCGCAGACGGTGGATGATGCCGGCACACGTGACGGTGCCGGCGATTCCGAGCACCTGGTAGCCGAATTGGTGCCAGCCGGCGAGGGCCGGCGAGGCCCCGGCGGCCTGCTCGACGGAAGGCCACCACGTCACGACGGTGTAGTAGACGGTGGACTGCAGACCCATGAAGAGGGTGACCTGCCAGGCGAGCGCCGAGTTCCAGGGCGAGCGCCGGGCGGCGCCGGTCGCCTGCGTCTCGGGACGGGAGATCGCCCGCAACTGGGGCAGGAAGACCGCGAACGCGACGATCGCCAGGCCTGCCCAGATTCCCAGCGAGAGGCGCCAGCCGTGGTCGGTGGTGCCCGCGATCGGCACGGCGAGACCGGCGGCGATTGCTGCGAAGGCGCTCTGCGCGGCTGAATACGCGCCGGTGATCGAGCCGACCCGATCCGGATAGTCCCGCTTCACCAGTGCGGGAAGCAGCACGTTCAGCAATGCCACGGCGAAGCCGAGCAGCGCGGTTCCGAGCCAGATCGTGAAACCGCCCGGCCAGGAGCGCACGACGATGCCGGCAGCGAGCACCACGAGCGACCCGCCGAGCGTTCGCTCCAGGCCGAAGCGCAGTGCGATCTGCGGCGCGACCGGTGAGAAGACGGCGAAGGCGACCAGCGGCATGGCGATCAGCACGGATGCCGTCAACGAGGTGAAACCGAGATCGCCGCGGATATCGCCGAGCACCGGGCCGACGGAGGTGATGCCGGCGCGCAGGTTGGCGGCGACCAGCAGCATCCCGACCAGCAGCATCCCGGTCCGCATGGTGCGGTCGTCGCCGTGCCTCGCCGTTCGCATGGCGCTCAACGCTAGCAGGGCGGTTGCGTTCAGGCTCGGCGCGTAGACTTGACCGGTTCCCACCAGCGTCTGAAAGAGGTCACGTGTGACCCTCCCCGTCTCCGCGTCCGTCTCCGCGACGCGGTACTGGATCGTCGCGTTGGCGCGTGCCGTCGTGGCACTCGCAGCCGCGGCGTTCATCACCTTCTCCGCCGATCATTCGGCCGAGCTCGGATTGCTGGTGTTCGGCAGTTGCGCGCTCGTGAGCGGGCTCGTCACGGCCGTCGGAGCCTTCACGGTGGCCGACCGCGTGCTGCGCAACGTGATCCTCGTGCAGGGCGTCTTCGGCGTCGCGGGCGGCATCCTGGCGCTGGTACTGCACTCGAGCGGTCTCGGCGTGCTCCTCTACACGGTGAGCGTGTGGGCGGCGTTGACCGGTTTTGCCGAGCTCTACTGCGGAATCCGTGCTCGCGGGCGCGCGGCTATGAGCCGCGACTGGCTGATCGTGGGCGGTCTGACCGCCGTGCTGGCGCTCGTTTATCTCGTGATCCCGGCGGACCCCGTGCTGGCCGTGGGACTGTTCGGGGCGTACGCGGTGGTGGTCGGCGTGTACCAGGCGATCGGGGCCTTCAGCCTGAAGTGGAGCGCCGTGGCGCATGACACAGTGGAGACGCACGCATGAGCCCGCGCCAACAGCGACCGGATCAGGCGGGCCGAACGGGCTCGCGCACGCCGAGCAGGCGCGATCAGCTGCGACCGGTCGAGTTGATCGGCATCGCCGCGGTGCTGTCGGTCTTCGTCGGACTCGTCGTGTTGATGGCCACGCGCGAACCGGTGGTCGCGGTGATCTTCTTCGGCATCGCGTTCATCATCGTGCTCGTCGTTCTTGCCATGTTCGTTTTGGGGTACAAGCCCGACGCCGCGGAACAACAGGATCTGGCGGAGCAGAATCGCCGGGCGTCCACTGCGCGCGCCGAGGATGCACCCTCCGGTCACGCCCAGCCCGGTGACGCTGCCGCGGGCGGTGACGGTGCCGGTGACGACGGCTCGGCATCCGGTCGCTGGAGCCCGCACGACTGACGCCGCCCGGCATCCGACGACAGAATCACAGTCGCCGGATGCGAGTACGCGACTCAGTCGCGCAGCTGCTCCACGAGGTCGCCGGCGAGTCCGGTGTAGGTCTGCGGCGTGAGCTCGAGCAGGCGTCGCTTGGCGTCGTCGCCGATCTGCAGCGACTCGACGAATGCGGCGAGGTCGGCCGCCCCGATGCGCTTGCCGCGGGTGAGTTCCTTCAGCAGCGCGTAGGGGTCTTCGATTGAGGAGCGCCCGGCCGTGACCTCCGCGCGGATCACCGTCTGGATGGCTTCGCCGAGCACCTCCCAGTTGCGGTCGAGGTCGGCAAGGAGCGCGTCCCGGTCGAGATCGATCTCGCCGAGACCCCGCTCGATGTTGTCCAGCGCCAGCAGCGAGTGCCCGAACGCCACGCCGATGTTGCGCTGCGTGGTGGAATCGGTGAGGTCGCGCTGCAGACGACTGGTCACCAACGTGGTGGAGAGCGAGTCGAGCAGCGCGCAGGAGAGCTCGAGGTTGGCCTCTGCATTCTCGAAGCGGATGGGATTGATCTTGTGCGGCATCGTCGACGAGCCGGTGGCGCCCGCCTGCGGGATCTGCCGGAAGTACCCGAGCGAGATGTACGTCCACACGTCAGTGGCCAAGTTGTGCAGGATCCGGTTGAAGTGCGAGACGCGGCCGTAGAGCTCCGCCTGCCAGTCGTGCGACTCGATCTGGGTGGTGAGCGGGTTCCAGGTCAGGCCGAGCGATTCCACGAATTCACGCGAGATGCGCGGCCAGTCGGCGCTCGGTTCCGCGACGAGATGGGCAGAGAACGTGCCGGTGGCGCCGCTGAACTTGCCAAGGAACTCGCTGCGCTCGATCTGCTTGACGACACGCTTCAGGCGATAGACGAAGACAGCGAGCTCTTTGCCCATCGTCGTCGGCGTCGCGGGCTGCCCGTGGGTGTGCGCGAGCATCGCGTCTGCGCGATGGTCTCGCGCCAGGCCGTCGAGCTTCGCGATCACGCCATGCGCCTTCGGCAGCCACACCTCGTTCACCGCTGAGCTGACCGTCAGTGCGTAGGCGAGGTTGTTGACGTCTTCACTCGTGCAGGCGAAGTGCGTGAGTTCGGCGATCGCGTCGAGCCCCAGCCGGTGCAGTCTCGATCGAACCAGGTACTCGACGGCCTTCACGTCATGCCGCGTGGTCGCCTCCAGGCGCGCCAGCTCGTCGATCTCGTCCTGACCGAAATCGTCGACGAGCGCGCGCAGTGAACCGATCTGCTCGTCGGTCAACGGGGAGGAGCCGAACATCCGGTTGCCCGTGAGATAGATCAGCCACTCGACCTCGACCTGAACTCTCGCTCGGTTCAGGCCGGCCTCGGACAGGTGGGCGCCCAGGCCGGCGACGGCGTGTCGGTAGCGCCCGTCGAGGGGGCTGATCGGCTGATTGTCGAGTGCGGTCATCATGCTTCCTGTCGTCGTTCGTGGTTCGTTCGCTCACGACGCAGCGCGGGCGCGAGTTGGTCGAAGAGTGCGCGGCACGAGGAGGTGATCGTGGCCAGAACCGCGTCGAACATCGCCGAATCGGCGTAATACGGATCCGGTACGTCATGCGTGCCGCGTGTCGTCGGGTCGAGCGCGAGCAGCAATTGCACCTTGCTGCGATCGGCCTCAGTGGGCGCCCAGCCTTTCAGGATGCGCTCATGGCTGCGATCCAGAGCAACAACCAGGTCGAGGTCGTTGAACCAGGCGGTCTCGAACTGCTTCGCCCGGTGCCGGCTCGCGTCGAGCCCGGCGGCGCCGAGGGCGGCAACAGTGCGCGCGTCGGCCGGCTCGCCGACATGCCAGTCGCCGGTGCCCGCCGAGCTGACGACGACCTGAGCCCCATAGCCGGCGGCATCCGCGATGTTCCGCATCACGATCTCGGCCATCGGGGAACGACAGATGTTCCCGCTGCACACGAAGCAGATTCGGAACGGCGCCGGTTCGGTGCGGGAGAGCGGCGCGAAACTCATGCATCCATTCTGGTGCACATCTCCGCCTCCACAGGGCGGCCGGAATCGGGCTCTGCCAGTTCCGGAGGTCGAGCAGCACACTGTGATCCGGGGGCAGGCACACTCGATCCGACGGCGGCGCAGGCGGAGGGAACATCATGAACGGTCAGGGTCTCGACGGGGATGCCGGTGAGCTCGGGGCTCTGCAGGCACGCCTGCAGGCGGTGGCGAACATCGATCGCGGCATCGCGGACGCGTTACATCTGATTCCGGATGACGTCACCGCCTTCTGGCGCTCGCGCGCTCAGGTGGAGTTCGCCCGGCGACTGGCCGACCTGGCTGACCGGCTCGTGCTGGCCAGAACGGTGCTCGACGACGCCCAGTCGACGATGCAGCGCGGCGTCGACGCGCTCGCGGCCGGGTCGCACGGGTGAGAGGCCATGGGCGACATCACGATCTCAGGCGGCGGCTCGACGATGGTCGGCACCGACGGCATGCTCGAGTCGTCGCGGCGGCTCGCCGACCTG
Organism: Humibacter sp.; assembly: GCA_035564555.1. Lineage (GTDB taxonomy): Bacteria > Actinomycetota > Actinomycetes > Actinomycetales > Microbacteriaceae > DATMTS01. Next base: position 45,315 of record DATMTS010000006.1, on the reverse strand, counting down.
GCCGAGCGCCTCGGGCCGTTGCGCGACGGGCTCGCGTTCCCGCCGCCCGCCGCCGGGGCAGCCGCGTTCGACGCGTCGACCGACCTCGCGATCGCCCAGGATGCGGTCGAGCAGGGCAGGGCGCTCGCCGTGCGCCTGCGCGACCAACTGCACGAAGCGGCACAGCGATACGGAATGATCGAACGCGCCGCGGCAGACGAACTGGAACGCCGCGGCGCTCTGCTCGGCTACCTGGCGGGCGCGTTCGCTCCTGCTCTGCTGATCGAGTTGCTCGGGGCCTTGCCCTTCGTCGCGTCGTTCCTGCTGGGTGCCGACCTCGTCACCGGGTCGTCGGCGCGCACCGTCGAACTCGGACGCCGCTTCGTGGCAGACCACCGAGGACTACTGCGCGACCCCCGTGCAGTGGAGCTCGTGCGGCAGGTCGTCTCCGGCGCCGATGACGGCATCCTGGGCCTCGCCGGCATGCCCTATCCTGTCGCCCGTGCCCTCGACGACCGCGCGACGGGCCTGTTCGGATTGCGCGGAGCGGCAGGTGTGATCTCCGCTCTGGCGCCCGGCGGCATGCTCAAGGAGACGCCGGTGACGGTCGCGGGCGCGTCTGCCGGCGCCGCGGCTGCCCCCGCCGGGTTCGCCGACCTGGCATCCCGCATCCCGCACAGCGAGCCCGGCGCGCCTCAGGTTCGCATTGAGCGATACGACACCGGCGGCGCACGGCCGAGCTGGATCGTGTACGTCGGCGGAACCATCGACACCGGTTTCGTTCCGCACGGGGAACCGTGGGATGACACCTCCAACCTTCGCGGCATCGCGGGAGTCGACTCGGGCTCGGCGCGGGCGACACGGGAGGCGATGGCCCAGGCGGGCATACGTCCCGGCGATACGGTGCTGCCGGTCGGGTACTCGCAGGGCGGCATCGTCGCGACGTCGCTCGTCACCTCGGGTGCCGTTGACGCCGACGGCCTGGTCACCTTCGGTTCCCCGACCGGCCAGGTGCCGTTGCCTGCGGGGGTGCACGACGTCGCGGTCGAACATCGCGACGATGTCATCGTTGCTCTGGGCGGAGACCCGTTGTCGGCCGATGACGGCGGGCTGCAACGCGTCGTCGTGCGCCGCGTCAGCTTCGACGGCCCTCTGCCGGTGGGCGAGTCACCGATTCAGGCGCATCTGATGTCGAACTACGCCGCGACGGCGCAGCAGATGGATGCATCGAGCGATCCGAGGCTGCTCTCGATGCGTGAACGCGTCACCGCCCTGACCGGCGGCGCTCCCGCTGAGGTGTCGCTGTGGCGCGGTGACCGCGTCGAGGTCAGCGTCGCACCAGCGGACGGAGGAGGAGACCCATCAGCCACGAGATGATCGACAACACGATCGCGCCCCAGAATCCGCTCCAGAATCCCGCGACGTGCAGGCCGAAGCCGAACAGGCCGGTCACCCATCCGGAGAGCATCAGCAACAGCGCGTTGACGATCAGCGCCAGTAGACCGAGCGTGAGGATGTAGAGCGGAAATGCGACCACGCGCACCACCGTTCCGACGACCCCGTTGACGATACCGAACACGAGGGCGACCAGTAGATAGGTGACGATGGTGGCGAACTGGTTGTTTGCGTACGGCTCGACGGTGATGCCCGCCACGACGAAGGTCGTCAGCCAGAGGGCGAGCGCGTTGATGATCAACTTCACCAGGAATCTCATGCGACAACTATTCCATGCGGGGCCCGTCAGCACGAGGGCGCGCACATGCCGCCGCGAGTACGTTTAACCCTGTGAGCAACGAACAGAGCACACCCGTCTCGCTCCGGCCTGCGATCGCCGCGATGGCGGCGTACCAGCAGGGCCGCGCGCCGTCCGAGCAGGGGTTCAAACTCTCGAGCAACGAGAACCCGTTTCCGCCGCTTCCGGGAGTGCTCGCGGCCGTCGCCGCCAGCGACGCACTGAACCGCTACCCGGACGGAGCGGCGCTCGCCGTTCGGCAGAGGCTCGCCGACCGGTTCGACGTCTCGGTGCCGCAGGTGCATCTTGGTGCGGGCTCGGTCGCCCTGCTCTCTCAGTTCATCAACGCGGCAGCGGGCCCCGGCGATGAGGTGGTGTACGCGTGGCGCTCCTTCGAGGCGTATCCCGGTCTGGTGACGGTCTCCGGGGCGACCAGCGTGCGGGTTCCCAATCGTGCCGACGGCGGCCACGACCTTGCCGCGATGGCGGATGCGATCACCGACGACACCCGGGTGATCATCGTGTGCACGCCGAACAATCCGACGGGGCCGATCGTGACCGGGGCGGAGTTCGAGGACTTCATGTCGAAGGTTCCGCGCGACCGGCTCGTGCTGCTCGACGAGGCGTACTTCGAGTTCACCACCGATCCCGAGCGCGTCGACGGCGCCCCGCTGCTCGACCGCTACCCCAACCTGGTGCTGCTGCGCACCTTCTCGAAGGCGTACGGCCTGGCCGGTTTGCGTATCGGCTATGCGATCGGCCCTGAGCCCATCCTCAATGCGGCGCGTTCGGCCGCGATACCGATGTCGGTGACCGACGCGGCACAGGCCGCGGCACTGGCATCCCTCGACCGGCAGGACGAGTTGCTCGAACGCGTGGCGCGTATCGCGCTTCGCCGCGACCAGCTGCGCGACGCGCTCATCGAGCAGGGCTGGAACGTGCCGCAGGCGCAGGGGAACTTCGTCTGGTTGGCGACCGGCGATGAGACCTCGGCCGCCGCCGACGCGTTCTTCGATGCCGGTCTGGCGGTGCGGGCGTTCCCACCCGAGGGCATCCGAGTGTCGGTCGGCGAGGAGGAATCTGTGGAGAAACTCCTAGCCGTCTGCGAGGAGATTGTGCGGAACCTACCACTGAACCACCCAGCCCGGCGGTTAGGTTAGTACGGTGCCTGCCGCCAGCGAGACCTTCCCGCCGTTCGTGACCCCGACGGCCCCGACCATTCAGATGATCACGGCGGGCGGCAGCTTCCAGCCCACCGACGCGGCCGCCGAGTACCTTCCCTACCTCGACCGGCTGTCGGACGCCGACCATGCCCGGTTCTACCGCGACATGGTCGCCGTGCGCCGATTCGACGCCGAAGCGACCAACCTGCAGCGGCAGGGGCAGCTCGCACTCTGGCCGCCGAGCCGCGGGCAGGAAGCCGCCCAGGTCGGATCGGCGCACGCCGCTCGCCCGCAGGACCACCTCTTCCCCTCCTACCGGGAGCACGTCGCCGGCATGATCCGCGGCGTCGATCCGGTCGACATCATCAGGGTGATGCGCGGTGTGACCAACGGCGGATGGGATCCCACCGACCCCGCGAACGGCAATTTCCACATCTATACGCTGGTGCTGGGCACCCAGGTGTTGCACGCGACCGGCTATGCGATGGGCATGAACCTCGACGGTGCCGTGGGAACCGGCGACCCGCAGCGGGACGCCGCCGTGATGGTCTACTTCGGCGACGGAGCGAGCTCTGAGGGGGATGTCAGCGAGGCGTTCGTGTTCGCCGCCAGCTACCAGACCCCTCAGGTCTTCTTCCTGCAGAACAACCAGTGGGCGATCTCGGTTCCCGTTTCGACCCAGTCGCGCACCCCGCTCTATCTGCGTTCGAGCGGATTCGGCATCCCCGGGGTGCAGGTCGACGGCAACGACGTGCTCGCCAGCTACGCGGTGAGTGCCAAGCACCTCGACGACGCGCGCGCCGGTCGTGGCCCGAGCCTGATCGAGGCGGTCACCTATCGCATGGGAGCGCACACCACCAGCGACGACCCGACCCGATACCGCGGCAGCGACGAGGAGTCGCACTGGGCCGGTCGCGATCCCATCGAGCGCTTCCGCGCCTACCTCAAGGAGCGCGGTGCCCCGGCATCCGTGTTCGAGGACGCCGAACGGGACGCCGATGACCTGGCTGCGGATGTGCGCCGTCGGACGCTCGAATTGCAGGCGCCGGTGCTGGAGACGATCTTCGATCACGTGTATTCCGAGCAGCATCCCGTGACGAGCGAGCAGCGGGCCTGGCTGCAACGGTACGAATCGTCGCTGGAGACGCCGGAAGCCGGCGGAGCGGCGACCCCGACGGAGGTCGCCCGGTGATCAACGACACGATGCGCACCCGAATCGAACGCAACGACGCGGCGCCGAACGGTGCGGCCTCTGCGGGCACGGCGGCCGAGGCTCCCGGCGGCGGACCGACGTCCGGAGCAGCGACCGCGCAGACGCCCGGCGCATCCGATGGTCAGGAGCGCGGCATCCAGAACCTGCCGATGGCCAAGGCGCTGAACGCGGGGATGCGGCAGGCGATGCTCGATGACTCGAAGGTCATCCTGATGGGCGAGGACATCGGAACCCTCGGCGGAGTGTTCCGCGTCACCGAGGGGCTGCAGGCCGAATTCGGCACCCGACGAGTGCTCGACACCCCGCTGGCCGAGTCGGGAATCGTCGGCACGGCGATCGGGCTGGCGATGCGCGGCTTCCGACCGGTGTGCGAGATCCAGTTCGACGGCTTCGTCTTCCCGGCCTTCGATCAGATCACGACGCAACTGGCCAAGCTCACTGCGCGGCACGAGGGCGCCATCTCGATGCCCGTCGTGATCCGCATCCCGTACGGCGGTCACATCGGCGCCGTGGAACACCATCAGGAGAGCCCGGAGGCGTACTTCGCTCACACGCCCGGCCTGCGCGTGGTCAGCCCATCGACGCCGAACGACGCGTATTGGATGATGCGCCAGTCGATCGCCTCGTCCGACCCGATCGTCTTTCTCGAGCCGAAGAGCCGGTACTGGCCGAAGGGCGAGGTCGATCTGTCGGCTCCCGCCGTGCCGCTGCACGCCAGTCGCGTGGTGCGCACGGGAACGGATGTCACGCTGGTCGGCCACGGCGCCATGGTCTCGACACTGTTGCGCGCCGCTGAGCTCGCTGCCGAGGAGGGCACCAGCATCGAGGTCGTCGATCTGCGCTCCTTGTCGCCCATCGACTACGCGCCGATCCTCGAATCGGTGCGGAAGACCACACGCCTTGTCGTCGCCCAGGAGGCGCACGGCTTCGTCAGCGTCGGCAGCGAGATAGCGGCCACGGTGACAGAGAAGGCGTTCTACTCCCTGGAGGCGCCGGTGCTGCGGGTGAGCGGATTCGACACCCCGTTCCCACCCGCCAAGCTCGAAGACGTCTTCTTGCCCGATGCCGACCGCGTGCTCGAAGCGGTCGACCGCGCGCTCGCCTACTGACCGCGCTCGCTCACTGAGCTGCAATGCGCGCCGAAAGGATGCCACACCATGAGTGAATCCCAGTTCCTGCTGCCGGATGTCGGGGAGGGTCTGACCGAGGCTGAGATCGTGTCGTGGAAGGTCGCGCCGGGTGAGAGCGTCAGCGTGAACCAGGTGCTCGTCGAGATCGAGACGGCGAAGTCGCTGGTCGAACTGCCGTCGCCGTTCGACGGCGTCGTGGGGCAGCTGCTGGTCGGCGAGGGCGACACGGTGGACGTGGGAACCCCGATCATCACGGTCGTCGACTCGGGTGATGCGGTCGGCGGCGGCGCGGAGGACGGCGGCGCGGACGGCGGCGCGGTCGGCGGCGCGGAGGTCTCGGGCGGATCGCTTGGTGCCGACGAGGCCGCTGCGTCGGCGATCGAGCGCGAGGGCGAGCCGGAGAAGTCCGGAAGCGTGTTAGTCGGTTACGGCTCCGCCGGGCACGGAACCAGTCGGCGCCGCACTGCACGGCCCGCGACCGGTACGGGTGCTGGCGGTGCTGGCGCTGCGGGTGCTGCGCCTTCGTCGCAGGGGTCGGCAGTCGGCCGCTCGGAGGCCGCGGCTGGGGCGCGCGGCGCCCGGATGCCGGCCGGGGCCGGACGACACGTGCCCGCGACGGCGGATCTGGTGCCTGCGGCATCCGCGGTTCCCGTGGTGGCCAAACCGCCGATCCGCAAACTGGCCAAAGATCTGGGCGTCGACCTGACCATGGTGAACCCGACGGGCATCGCCGGTGAGATCACCAGGGACGACGTGATCCGCGAAGCGAGCCAGGCGAGCGTGTTCCGCAACATCCAGACGCCGCAGTGGCCAGAAGACCGGGAAGACCGCATTCCGGTCAAGGGAGTGCGCAAGGCGATCGCCTCGGCCATGGTCTCGAGCGCGTTCACGGCACCCCACGTCGGGTTGTTCGTCGACGTCGACGCGACGCGCACCATGGAGTTCGTGAAGCGGCTGAAGTCCTCGCCCGACTTCGCCGGCGTCAAGGTGTCGCCGCTGCTGATCATCGCCAAGGCGATCATCTGGGCGGTGCGTCGCAACCCCATGGTCAACTCGACCTGGACCGACGACGAGATCGTCGTGCACCATTTCGTGAACCTCGGCATCGCCGCGGCGACGCCGCGCGGGCTGATCGTGCCGAATGTCAAGGAGGCACAGGCGATGAGCTTGCTCGAACTCGCGGGCGCCTTGGAGAACCTCACGATCACCGCGCGCGACGGCAAGACGCAGCCCGCCGACATGGCGAACGGCACCGTCACGATCACCAACATCGGCGTCTTCGGCATGGACACCGGCACCCCGATCCTCAATCCGGGCGAGGTCGCGATCGTCGCGCTGGGCACCATCAAACAGAAGCCCTGGGTGGTCGACGGCGAGGTCCGCCCGCGTTACGTGACGACGCTGGGCGCTTCGTTCGATCACCGGGTGGTCGACGGGGATGTCGCCAGCCGGTTCCTCGCCGACGTCGCCTCGATCATCGAGGAGCCCGCGCTCCTGCTGGACTGATCCGGCATCCCACCTCCGTCCTTCCACCTCCGTCCTTCCACCTCCGCGCGTCCCCCGGCTTCCCACCTCCGTATCAAAATCAGGTGAGGCGCCGGCTCGGCTGGATTATCCAGTCGGCGCCCACTGTCACCTGATTTCGAAGCGGTAGACAGGCGCGTCGAAGCGGTAGGCAGGCGGGTCGAGGCGGGTGCAGGCGGGTGCAGGCGGCCGGGAGCCGGGTCAGCGTGGTGCGGGACGCACCGTGATCTCGGTCAGTTCCGCATCCGGGGGCAGGTCGAGTGCGGCGACGATCGCCGTCGCCACCGATTCGGGGTCGATCCAGTCGGCCGGGCGGTAGTCCCGGCCCTCCTGCGCGTGCACCTTCTGCTGCATGGGGGTCGCGGTGCGGCCGGGATACACCGTGGTCACGCGGATGCCGTTGGGCTGCTCCTCGCCGCGCAGCGCATCGGCAAGTGCACGCAAGGCGAACTTGCTGGCCGCGTATGCGCTCCAGTCGGCGCTCGCGTGCAGCCCGGCTCCGGAGTTCACGAACACCACCTGTCCGCGCGCGGCGCGCAGCGACGGAAGCAGCAGCCTGGTCAACTCGGCGGGCGCGATCGTGTTCACGGCGAGGGTGCGCTGCCAGAGGGCTGCAGAGAGGTCGCCTACGGGACCGAGTTCGACGATCCCCGCGCAGTGCACGAGGGAGTCGATGGATGCCGGCACCTCCTGCTGCCCGAAGGCCCACGACATCCGCTCGGGCTCTTCGAGGTCGGCGACCAGCGTGGCGGCGTCCGGGAACCGCTCGCGCAGAACACGAGCGCGTCCGGCGTTCCGCGCGAGAAGCACCAGGTCATCGCCGCGCGCTGCGAGACGCTGTGCGAGAGCCGCGCCGATGCCGGATCCGGCCCCCGTGATCAGATGCGTCGTCATGTCCGCCAGGCTACGTCACGGGGTCCCCAGAGCGAGGCGCCGGGACCCGTGTTGGTTTTGACAATCATTATCAATAGGCGCTAACGTAGTCGTCGTGAGAATTCAGCGCGCAATCCTGTCAACGGCCGTGATCGCGGGCGGCGTACTCGCCCTCGCCGGATGCTCCGCTGCTCCTGCCCCCGGGGCCACCGCCGATGGCGCGGGGCCGATCACGGTGGTCGCCTCCACCGACGTGTATGGAGATATCGCGAAGCAGCTCGGCGGCGATCGGGTGCGGGTCACCTCGATCATCGACGACCCCGACAAAGATCCGCACGAGTACCAAGCCGACCCCCGGAACCAACTCGAGATCGCCAAGGCCCGTGTGATCATCGAGAACGGCGGCGGCTACGACGACTTCATGACCACGATGCGCAATGCGGCAGGCAACGACTCCGCGACCGTCGTGAATGCCGCCGACGCGTCCGGCTACGACCAGAGCGCCGGCGGTGCGTTCAACGAACACCTCTGGTACGACTTCCCGACCATGCAGAAGGTCGCCGACCGTATCGTCGCCGCATTCTCCTCGGCCGATCCGGCAGACACGGCGCTGTTCACGAAGAATGTCGCCGTGTTCACGGCCAAGCTCGGTTCGCTGGAGCGCACCGAGGCGGACCTCAAGGCGAAGTTCGCCGGTCGTGGCGCCGCGATCACCGAGCCGGTTCCGCTCTACATGCTCGACGCGATCGGCCTGGTCGACCGCACTCCGCACAAGTTCAGCGAGGCGATCGAGAACGACAGCGACGTTCCTCCGTCGGTGCTACGCGACACGCTCGCCCTGTTCGCTCAGCACCGGGTCGACCTGCTGGCCTACAACGATCAGACCATGGGGCCGCAGACCGAGCAGGTGCTCAAGGCGGCGAAGGCCGAGAGCATCCCGGTCGTGCCGGTCGGCGAGACGATGCCGGCAGGCGACGACTACATCGGCTGGATGACTGCGAACCTGACGGCGGTCGGGGATGCGCTTGCGCGGTAGTCTCTCCCCCGTGATCGAGGTCAGCGCGGATGCCTCCGGCAGGCAGGCATCCCGCGAGCGAGTGCTCAGCATCCGGGATGCCGCCCTGCGCTTCGGGGAGCGCACCCTGTGGCACGGCCTCGACCTCGATGTGCACGGCGGCGAGTTCATCGCGGTGCTCGGTGCGAACGGATCGGGCAAGAGCAGCCTGCTCAAGGCCATCCTGGGTCAGTACCGCCTGACCGCCGGCGACCTGCGGGTGCTGGGCGAACCCGTCACGCGCGGCAATAGGCGAATCGGATACATCCCGCAGCAGAAGCTCGCGGACGAGGGCACGCCGCTTCGCGCGCGCGACCTGGTCGCCCTGGGCCTCGACGGGCATCGCTGGGGTGTCGCCCTGCCGACCTCGCGACGTCACGCGCGAGTCGACGAGCTGTTGCAGGCCGTGGGCGCGGCCGAGTACGCGAACACTCCGATCTCGCTGCTCTCCGGCGGAGAGCAGCAGCGGCTGCGTGTCGCCCAGGCGCTCGCCGCGGATCCGCAGTTGCTGCTCTGCGACGAACCGCTGCTCTCCCTCGACCTCGCGAACCAGCGCGGCGTGAGCGAACTCATCGACGAGAGCCGGCGGCGTCGTCGACTCGGCGTGCTGTTCGTCACGCACGACGTCAATCCGGTGCTCGACATGGTCGACCGGGTGCTGTACCTGGCCGGCGGCCGATTCCGCATCGGCACGCCAGACGAGGTGCTACGCAGCGACGTGCTCAGCGACCTGTACGGATCGCAGGTCGATGTGATCCGCACGCGCGGCCGCATCGTCGTCGTCGGAACGGCGGAGGGGCCGCAGGCGCATCCCGACGGATCCCACGCGCAGCACGACGAGCAGCACGACCCGGGTCACGACCACGAGCACGCGCACGAGCGGAGGCCGATCTGATGCTGGATGCGATCCTCGCCGCGGCGCCGCACGCGGCGGCCGCCATCACCTCGGTGGGGCAGGACACCGGAGCGGACTGGTGGTCGCAGCTCTTCGACTTCTCCGACTACGGCGCGCTGCTCGCACTCGTGCGCAACTCGATTCTGGCCGGTGCGATCCTGGGTCTGGTCGGCGGCCTGATCGGCGTCTTCGTGATGTCCCGCGACATGGCGTTCGCCGTGCACGGCATCAGCGAGCTCTCCTTCGCGGGCGCCTCAGCGGGTCTGCTCTTCGGTGTCGGCGTCGTGCAGGGATCGCTGATCGGCTCGATCGTCGCCGCGCTGCTGATCGGCATCCTCGGGTCGCGAGCACGCGACCGCAACTCCATCACGGCTGTGCTGATGCCGTTCGGGCTCGGCATCGGAATCCTGTGCCTCGCACTGTATCCCGGGCGCTCCGCGAACAAGTTCGGGCTGCTGACCGGTCAGATCGTCGCCGTCGACGATCCGCAACTCGGAGCCTTGCTGGTGATCTCGGTCATCGTGCTGCTCGGCCTGCTCATCGTCTGGCGACCGCTGATGTTCGCCAGCGTCGACGTAGACGTGGCGTCGGCGCGCGGGGTGCCGGTGAACGCGCTCTCGATCGTGTTCATGCTGCTGCTCGGCCTCGCGGTGGCAGTGTCGGTGCAGATCGTCGGTGCCCTGCTGGTGCTGTCGATCCTGGTCACTCCGGCGGCGGCAGCGCTGCGCATCTCGGCCTCGCCGTTCATGGTGCCGCTGTTGTCCGTCGTCTTCGCGGTGGTCTCGATGGTCGGCGGCATCATGCTCGCGATCGGCGGGAACGGCATCCCGATCAGTCCGTACGTCACCACGATCTCGTTCCTGATCTACCTGGTCTGCCGGGTCATCGCGGCGGTCCGGCTGCGCCGCGGCGTCGCCGGGCGGCGAAAGGCGGCGGTCGCCCGGGCGGCATGAAGGCGCACGTATCCTTGACTTGAGCGAGCACGCGATGCGTGCGGAGGACCGATCGATGAAACGCAACACCTGGCAGCGCGAGGCAGTGCGTGAGGCACTGGACAAGGCCGAGGGCTTCGTCAGCGCTCAGGGCCTGCACACGTCCCTGCGGGATTCCGGCTCGCCGATCGGGCTCGCCACCGTATACCGCGCCTTGGCCGACCTGGCGGTGGAAGGCGACGCGGACTCGTTGCAGTCCCCCGACGGTGAGAGCCTGTACCGCGCCTGCTCCTCGGTCGGTCACCATCACCATCTGATCTGCCGCAACTGCGGGCTGACCGTGGAGATCGAGGCGGATGCTGTCGAACGCTGGGCGCAGCAGGTCGCGTCGGAGCACGGCTTCACCCAGGCCCGACACGTGGTCGACGTGTTCGGGCTCTGCCAGACGTGCGCGGTCTCGGCCTGAACTCGGTTTGCCGACATGCCCGGCATCGCGTAAGCTTGCTCTTTGGCTGAGCGGACTCCTCCGTTCAGATCGTATGCACAGCCACCCTCTGCGAAGAATCGGCGGCCGAGGCATGCCGACAAGAGATCTTGGGAAGGGCATCCGCCCTTCGGTATCGATGGAGGAACAATGGCAGCAGTGTGCCAGGTGACAGGAGCCGTTCCCGGCTTCGGTCACAACATCTCGCACTCGCACCGGCGCACCAAGCGCCGCTTCGACCCGAACGTGCAGAAGAAGACGTACTACGTGCCGTCGCTTCGCCGTAACGTGACGCTCACCGTGAGCGCCAAGGGCATCAAGGTGATCGACGTCCGCGGCATCGAGTCCGTCGTCAAAGACATCCTGGCCCGTGGGGAGAAGATCTAATGGCAAAGCAGCAGGACGTCCGTCCGATCATCAAGCTTCGTTCGACGGCGGGCACGGGGTACACCTACGTGACCAAGAAGAACCGCCGCAACGACCCCGACCGTCTCGTGCTCAAGAAGTACGACCCCATCGTGCGCAAGCACGTCGAATTCCGCGAGGAGCGGTAAGTCATGGCAAAGAAGAGCAAGATCGCGCGCAACAAGCAGCGCCAGATCGTCGTCGACCGTTACGCTGCCAAGCGCCTCGAGTTGAAGAAGACCCTCGTGAACCCGAACGCCTCCGACGAGGAGCGCGAAACCGCGCGCGTCGGCCTGCAGAAGCTGCCGCGCAACGCGTCGCCGGTGCGTCTGCGCAGCCGCGATGCCGTCGACGGACGCCCCCGTGGTGTGCTGACCAAGTTCGGCATCTCGCGTGTTCGCTTCCGCGACATGGCGCATCGGGGCGAGCTGCCCGGCATCACCAAGTCGAGCTGGTAGAACGTTCGCATCGGAAGGGGATGTCTGCTCCGGCAGACATCCCCTTCTGCCGTCCCGTCGTCGCGGAGGCCGTCTCTGCGGCCGACACGCCGCGGGATATGGGCGGCCAACCCGGGAAATCCGCGATATTCCGCGGGATTCTGGTACATTCAAGGCGGTCGAAAGACCAAACGAACGGCCTAATGGGGGCCGGCCAACGTTTCAATCACTAGCTGTAGAGACAGCAGAAGGTCCGAGGAGGACACTCAATGGCTGACAAGTCGCTGAACAAGACCGAGCTCGTTGCCGCAGTCGCCGCTGCGACCGGCCAGAGCCAGGCCGCCGTCGGCGCCGTCGTGGACGCATTCTTCACCACGGTTGCAGACACCGTGGCAAAGGGCGGCAAGGTGAGCATCCCCGGATGGCTGGCCGCCGAGCGCACCGAGACTGCCGCGCGTACCGGCCGCAACCCGCAGACGGGTGCGGAGATCGAGATCGCCGCCGGTCACCGGGTCAAGCTGACCGCGGGTTCGAAGCTCAAGGCTGCTGTCAAGTAGTCGATTTCGAGACAGCACGAAGGGGATGCCGGGTTCGACCGGCATCCCCTTCGTCGCTCTCAGCCCGGCAGCTTAGGCTTGGCCGGTGAGCAGAGTCCAACGCGTCGCCGGTCCGGTTGCGCTCGTCGTGGCCGCGCTCGTCGCGATCCTCGCTGCACTGGCGTTCGGCGGCGGTGCTGCGGCACCCCTGCTCGCCGATCCCGGTGTGTTCGTGCGGTGGGGCCTGCCGATCACGAAGCTGTTCGTCAATCTCGGTGCTGCGGGCATGATCGGTTCGCTCGTGCTGGTGTGCTTCGCGCTCTCCAGTGCGAAGCCCGAGTTCGACCGAGCGCTCGACGTGGCCGCGGCATCCGCCGCCGTGATGACCGTGGCCAGCGGCATCACGGGCGTGCTCAGCTACCTCAGCGTCGCTGGACTTCCGTTCGCGTTCGACCAGCAGTTCAGCGACGGGATCACCGCGTTCATCACGACGATCCCGCTCGGCCAGGCGTGGCTTGAAACGACCCTGGTCTGCGCCGCGGTGACCGTCTTGTGCTTCGCCGTGCGCAACCGCACGGCGCTGATCTTCGTCACCCTGCTCGCTCTGCTGGCGCTGTTGCCGATCGCGCAGCAGGGCCATGCCGCGGGCACCGCCGGCCACGATCAGGCGATCACCGCTCTCGGCCTGCATCTGGTGTTCGCCGCGATCTGGGTCGGCGGCCTGCTCACCATCGTGCTGATCCGGCCCGCGCTGGCGGCCCAGCGCCTGGTCGATGTCGCGCAACGCTACTCGACGCTCGCCATCGTCTGCTTCGTGGCGGTGGCCTTCTCCGGTTACATCAGCGCCGAGTTGCGCATCGGCAGCCTCGACCAGTTGCTGACCCCGTACGGGATCCTTGTGCTGATCAAGGTCGCCGCATTGTGCTCGCTCGGATTGTTCGGTCTGCTGCAACGCCGCTATCTGATCGGCCGTCTTCGCATCGGCGGCGGGCGCGGCGTCTTCTGGTGGCTCGTCGCCGCCGAGCTCGGCTTCATGGGAATCGCCTCCGGTGTCGCCGCGGCGCTGGCGCGTACCGCGACTCCGGTGCAGCAGACGCTCGGTTCGGCTCCGACGCCCGCGGAGATCCTCACCGGGGAACCGCTGCCGCCGCCGCTGTCCCCGCTGCAGTACCTGTTCGGCATCAACGTCGACCCGCTCTGGCTGATCGGATGCGCGTTCGCCCTGTTCTTCTACCTCGCCGGCGTGTGGCGGCTGCACCGACGCGGGGACCGCTGGCCGATCGCGCGCACGATCGCCTGGATCGCGGGCATCCTGCTTCTGGTCTACATCACCAACGGCGGGGTGAACGTCTACGAGAAGTATCTGTTCTCCAGCCACATGCTGGCGCACATGACGCTCACCATGATGGTGCCGTTGCTGCTGGTGCCCGGCGCGCCCGTGACCCTCGCCGTGCGGGCCATCCACAAGCGGACCGACGGGTCACGCGGACCTCGGGAGTGGATCCTGCTCGCGGTGCATTCCTGGTTCGCCAAGGTCGTGGCCAATCCGATCGTCGCGGCGGTGCTGTTCGCCGGCTCGCTCTGGGCCTTCTACTACTCGCCCCTGTTCCGCTGGGCGACTGTCGACCACATCGGGCACGAATGGATGATCACGCACTTCCTGATCACCGGATACCTCTTCGTGCAGTCCCTGATCGGCATCGATCCCGTGCCGTACCGGTTGCCGTACCCGTTCCGGCTCGTGCTTCTGCTGGGCACGATGGCGTTCCACGCGTTCTTCGGGCTGTCGATCATGACGAGCAACGGGCTGCTGCTCGCCGACTGGTATGGAGCGATGGGTCGCACCTGGGGGCAGCCGCCGTTGATCGACCAGCAGACCGGCGGCGGCATCGCCTGGAGCGTGGGCGAGATTCCGACCATCGCGCTGGCCATCATCGTGGCGATTCAGTGGAGCACGAGCGACACGCGGGAGGCGAAACGTCGCGACCGCAACGCGGACCGCACCGGCGACGCGGAGCTTGCCGCCTACAACGCGCGTTTGGCACGCATGGCGGCACAGGACGACGAGGCGCGCACGCGCTGATCGCCTCATGCACACGATCGAGGACGCGAGACCACCGACCGCCGGCACGCAGGTACTCTGGATGCGCCGCAGGGCAGCACTGTGCGTAGAAAGGATGCCGTGAGCCCGTTCGCACTCTCCGCAGAGCAGACCGCGGTGTTCGAGGCGATCGAGAAGACCCGGGCGCACGTCTTCGTCACCGGCCGAGCCGGCACCGGCAAGTCGACCCTGTTGAACCATCTCGCCTGGCACACCGAGAAGCAGCTCGTGATCAGCGCCCCTACCGGGGTCGCGGCGCTCAACGTCGGCGGACAGACCATCCACTCCCTGTTCCGGCTGCCGATCGGCGTGATCGCCGACCACGAGATCGAGCAGGGCGCCGAATTGCGCAAGCTGCTGAACACGATCGACACGCTCGTGATCGACGAGGTGTCGATGGTCAACGCAGACCTGATGGATGCCATCGATCGGGCGCTGCGCCAAGCCAGGCAACGGGCTGCCGAGCCCTTCGGAGGCGTGCAGCTCGTGCTCTTCGGCGATCCCTATCAACTCGCACCGGTTCCGGGCGACGCGGACGAGCGGGCCTACTTCGCCGACACCTACCGGTCGATGTGGTTCTTCGACGCCAAGGTGTGGCGTGAGGCGGAACTGAAGATCTTCGAGTTGACGGAGATCCACCGGCAGCACGACGCAGACTTCAAGCACATGCTGAACGCGGTTCGGCACGGACAGGTCACCAAGGAGATCGCCGACCGGCTCAACGAGGCAGGCGCACGCCCGGCGCCCCGCGATGGAACGATCACGTTGGCCACCCGCAACGACACCGTCAACCGCATCAATGCTTCGGCGCTGCGCGCGCTGCCGGGTCGATCGCTCACGGCCAAGGCAGAGATCACCGGCGACTTCGGGTCGCGCACCTACCCGGCAGACGAGTCGCTCGAGCTCAAGGTCGGTGCGCAGGTGATGTTCCTGCGCAACGACACGGGACAGCACGACGGCCCCCGCTGGGTGAACGGTTCGATCGGCATCGTGACCCGCATCGATTCCACCGTGTACGTGGAGGTCGACGGCGTGGTGCACGAGGTCGAGCCGACGGTGTGGGAGAAGTACAAGTACACCTACGACCCGGCATCCAAGAAGCTCAGCAAGGATGTCATCGCCGAGTTCACGCAGTTCCCGTTGCGGCTCGCCTGGGCCGTGACGATCCACAAGTCGCAGGGCAAGACATACGAGAGCGCCATCGTCGACCTCGGCGCACGTGCCTTCAGCCCCGGACAGACGTACGTGGCGCTGAGCCGCATCACCAGTCTCGACGGGTTGTACCTCAGCCGGCCGTTGCGTCCCAGCGACATCATGGTCGACCCCGAGGTCGAGCGGTTCATGCGGGCCCGAGCCTAGGGAGACCGCCGGCCGAGGGAGCGTGAGGGCGTCTCAAGAACACGGTCATACAACAATCGGGCGCAAAGCGCACCTCCTTTCTTCAGGGGTAGACCCGCCGATTAGACTGCCCTTGAAGCAACGCAAGACCGTCGGGGGATGGGACATGGGTCGGGGAATGCGCGCCGTGTCAACGGCCGGAGAGCGGCCACGCGGCCGTCGCTCCCGGCTCGGCCCGGCGATCGCCATGGCGGTCGTCGCCGCACTGACCCTGGCGGGGTGCACCGTATCGAGCGCGCCGGCCGCGCCGACCCAATCCGGCAACGATCTGCCCAAGCAGACGGCGGATCAGCTCGATGCGGCCGTGACCGGCGCCATGAAGCTCGCCGGCGCATCCGGGGCGATCGTCGGCGTGTGGGCGCCCTGGGCGGGGTCGTGGATCGCCTCACCGGGCACCACGACCCTGAACGGTAGCGAGCCGATGACGCCCGCCATGAGCTTCCGGATCGGCTCGCTGACCAAACCGATGACCTGTGCGGTGCTGCTCCGCCTGGTCGACGACGGGGTGGTGAAACTCGATGACCCGGTGTCGAAATATCTGCCGCGTGTGGTCGGAGTGCACGCTGTCACGCTCGCCCAACTGTGTCGCAACACCTCGGGCATCGGCGATTACGGACCGGGCATCGTCGCGCAGTTCACCGACAACCCGACCCGGCAATGGGCCCCCATGGAGTTGATGAGCGACGGCCTAGCGCAGCCCGGTGCGGGGGCGCCGGCAGAGAAGTGGTCGTATTCGAACCCGGGATTCATCCTGCTCGGCATGGCGCTGCAGGCGGCCGCAGGCAAGAGCTGGAACGAGCTCTACTCGAAATACCTCGTCGAGCCGCTGCACCTGAGCGCGACGAACCTGCCCGGTGGCCAGACGCTCGATCTTCCGGCGCCCGCTCCGCACGGTTACGCCACAGCGCTCGACCCGACCACCGCAGAGCCGCAATGCGGCACGCGGCTCGATGACACGCGACTCTCCCCGTCGGCCGGCTGGACAGCCGGCGGGGTGGTGTCGAACCTCGCCGATCTGAAGACGTTCGCCCAGGAGTTCGCGGCGGGCCGCCCGTTCTCGGATGCCTCCGCCCGGCAACTGTGGACGACCACGCCGATGGCCGACACGGGTTCCTCATGGCAGTCCTACGGCATGGGCGGGGTGCAGCTGGGGCCATTGCGCGGGCACGACGGCGAGGTGCCGGGTTTCATCACGTCGATGCTCAGCGACCCGAGGTCGGGCCTGACGGTCGTGGTGATGCTGAACAACTCGACCTCCGGAGCCGACTTCGCGCAACTGCTCGGCATGCAGCTCGCGTCGATCGCAGCCAAGGCTCCGGCCGTGCAGGGAAAGACGGCGCCGTCGCTCTCGCTGCCCTGGTCTGCGGCGCAGGCGGCGACCGCGTTGTCATCGGTCGTGCAGTGCCCGCCGAAACCGGCCAAGGCGTCGACACCGACGTCGACACCCGGGCCGACGCCGACATCGACGCCGACGCCGGCCTTCCCTGTGCCGCCGCCGAACAACTGACCCGCGAGCGGACATACAATCGCCCCATGCCGATCGTTCCCGAGACCAAGAGCTGGACGTGGGTGCTCGAGCGCGCCTGCCCGGAGTGCGGATTCGACGCCTCGAGTGTCGCCTACCAGGACATTCCGCGGTTGACACGCGCGAACGCCGCCCGCTGGCCGGAGGTGCTGCGCCGTGACGACGTACGCCTGCGCCCGAACGACGACACGTGGTCTGCACTGGAGTACGCGGCGCACGTTCGAGACGTGTTCCGAGTCTTCCGGGGGCGGCTCACCCGCATGCTGGATGAGGACGACCCGGCCTTCGAGAATTGGGATCAGGATGCCGCGGCCGTGGCCGGCCGTTACGACCAGCAGGATCCGAGTACGGTTTCCGCCGAACTCGTCGAGGCGGCCGACGCGATCGCGGACGCGTTCGCGCAGGTTCCCGACGACGCGCTGGGGCGCACCGGACGCCGCAGCGACGGCGCCGTCTTCACCGTCACAACGCTGGCCCGCTACTTCATTCACGATCCGGTGCACCACCTCTGGGATGTGCGCGGCTGAGCGCTGACCCGGCCACGCCGTCCCCGCAGCCGAGCCCAAGCCCGCCCGTACCCGAAGGGAGCCTCATGACCGAGACGGCCGAGCGAGTCGCACACCTGCGCGTGACGGTCTGGAACGAGAACGTGCATGAGCGCACGCAGCCGCCGATCGCCGCGATCTATCCCCAGGGCATCCACGGCGCGATCGCCGAAGGTCTCACGGCGTTGCTGCCCGATGCCGCGATCCGCACGGCCACGCTCGAACAGCCTGAACACGGATTGACCGAACGTGCGATCGCCGAAACGGACGTGCTGCTGTGGTGGGGGCACATCGCGCACGACGAGGTCGACGACGTGATCGTCGACCGGGTGCAGCGCGCCGTGCTGGGCGGCATGGGACTGATCGTGCTGCACTCCGGGCACTTCTCGAAGATCTTCCGCACTCTGATGGGCACGACCTGCTCATTGCGCTGGCGGAACGAAGCCGAGCGCGAGCTGGTCTGGACGACCAACCCGGGGCATCCGATCGCCCAGGCGGTGCCCTCCCCGTTGATCATCGACCACCAGGAGATGTACGGCGAGTACTTCGACGTGCCGCAGCCCGACGAGCAGGTCTTCATCAGTTCGTTCGAGGGCGGTGAGGTGTTCCGCTCGGGCATCACCTATCGACGGGGCCTCGGAAAGGTCTTCTACTTCAGCCCCGGCGACCAGGAGTATCCCGTCTATCACCACCCCGATGTGTGGCGGGTGCTGGCGAACGCCGTGCGCTGGGCGGCCCCGGATGCGACGGCCCGCGTGACGCCCGAGGTGGAGAACCCGGCGCGCGGCTGGTTCCTGAACGCGTCGGATGAGAAGGAGCAGCTGCGATGACCGCCCGGAAGCTGCGCGTCGGCGTCGTAGGCGTCGGCTGGGCGGGACAACAGCACCTCGCCGCCTTCGCCCGCATCGATTCCGTCGAACTGGTCGCGCTCGCGGGTATGGAGACGGTCAGGGTGGCCGAGCTTGCCGAGCGGTACGGCATCCCTGCGACGCACGCGCGGTGGGAGGACATGCTGGAAGCCGGTGGACTGGATGCCGTCAGCATCGCCGTTCCGACCTACCTGCACGCGCCGATCGCGATCGCTGCGCTCGACCGCGGCATCCACGTGCTCACCGAGAAGCCGATCGCCGGCAACACGGAACAGGCGCGGGCGATGGTGAGCGCAGCGCAACGGGCGGGGCGGGTGCTGCAGGTGGTGTTCAATCATCGGGAACGCGGCGACATCACCGAATTGCGCCGCATCATCGACCGGGGCGAACTCGGCACCGCGTATGCGGCCAAGGCGGGGTGGCTGCGGCGCAAGGGAATCCCGGGTGACGGCAGCTGGTTCACCAACCGCGAGCGCGCCGGCGGCGGACCGCTGATCGACCTGGGCGTGCACGTGCTCGACTATGCGCTGTACCTGCTCGGTGAGCCCGAGGTGGTCTCCGTGAGCGCGTCGACCTATGCCGAGCTCGGCTCGCGCGGCCGCGGCGGTCGCACCGCCGACTCGATCGGGGCCTCGTTCGAGGTGGAGGATCTTGCGCTCGCCTTCATTCGTCTGGCCGGCGGCGGCACCCTGGTGCTCGAGACGAGCTGGGCGGCGTACCGGGCAGACAACGACGAGTTCTGGATGACTCTCTATGGAACCGAGGGCGGCGCGGAGTTGCGGGTCGTCGACTACGCCGAGCCCGGCGACCTGCACATCTATCGCGACCTCGACGGCGTTCCCGCGGACTACCGCGCCAAGCCCGGTGCCAACGGCGGCCATGACGTGGTTGTGCGTCGCTTCGTCGATGCGGTCCAATCCGGGCCCGAGACCTGGCAACAGCACGACGGAACACTCGGGCTGCGCCGCGCGCAGGTGATCGACGCCTGCTACCGATCCGCCGCGGAGAAACGCGAGGTCGTGCTCTAGGCCTCGCTCCGCATCGCGGCCGTCGGCCGGTCAGAGGGTGGCCGTCGGCCGGGCATAGGGTGAAACGGATGCGACTCCTCCTGATCCGGCATGGCCAGACGATCGACAACGTCTACGGACGGCTCGGCACGTCGGCGCCCGGTCCGGAACTCACGGCCCTCGGGCAGGAACAGGCGGCGGCCGTACCGAGTGCGCTCGGTGATGATCCGATCGAGGCGATCTACGCATCCAACCTGATCCGCACCCAGCTCACGGCCGAACCGCTCTCGTTGCGTCGAGGTCTGCGCATTCACGTGGCCGACGAGTTGCGGGAGATCCGCGCCGGCGATCTCGAGGGACGTTCCGACCCGGCTTCGGTGCGTGCCTACATCGGCACGATCTTCGCCTGGCGATCCGACCCGGATGCCCGTATCCCGGGCGGCGAGAGCGGCCGGGAGTTCTTGGACCGGTTCAACGGGACCATCGACGACATCGCCGCCCGGCACGAAGGCACGGTCGCGGTGGTCACCCACGGAGCGGCGATCCGCACGTGGGCCTCCTGGGTGCCCTCGAACCTGCCCTCGGACTTCGGCAGGATGCATCCGGTCGAGAACACCGCGATGGTCGTGGTCACCGGCTCACCGGCCGACGGCTGGACAGTGACCAGTTGGGCGGGCGAGCCGGTCGGTGGCGAGGAGCTCGAGGATGCGAGCGCTCCGGATCCGACCGGGAGCGCAGAAGCCGGGTAGGGCGACGTCTCGACGGTCGGGCTGCACCGAAGGCGGATGGAACGCGTTGACAACCGATATTCAACGATATATCGTTAACGCATCGTTGAATATCGATAAGGCGTGCGATGGCGCGCCGGAACAGGACACGCACATGAAAACGCATCACTTCGATCACTCCGCGGGCTTCGCCCGCTTCCACCACGACCCTGCCGGTGGTCACCACGAGGGGAACGAGTCGCACCCCGGTCACGGCCTGGGTCACCGTGGCTTCGGCCCGGGCCGCGGGTTCGGACCCGGCGGGCTTCCGGGCTTTCCCGGGTTCCCGGGGTTCCCTGGCGAATTCGGCCCCGGGTTCGGCCCGGGTATGCGCGGCCGTGGCGGGCGCAGGGCCGGCAAAGGCGACGTTCGAGCCGCCATCCTTTCGCTGCTCGCCGACGGGCCCGCCAACGGATACGGCCTGATCCAGGCGATCGCCGAGAAATCCGGCGGCGCGTGGCGACCGAGCCCGGGTTCGGTCTACCCGACCCTGCAGCAGCTCGTCGACGAGGAGCTGATCTCGTCGGTCGGCGACGGTCGCAGAACGGAGTACACGCTCACCGATTCGGGCCGGGCGTATGTCGACGAGCAGTCGGACGAGCTCGCGAAGGCCTGGGAGGCCACTCCGCGGCACTCCGAGGCCGACGCGGCGCTCTTCGAGAGCATCGGCAAGCTGATGGGGGTCGTTCACCAGTTGCGGTTCGCGGATGAGAAGCAGCGCTCCGCTGCGATCGAGAAGCTCGACGAGACCCGCCGCGCGCTCTACCTCATCCTGGCCGACTGACGTAGCGGCCTGCCGGCTGCGCCCGGCTGCGCCCGGCTTGCCGTGAATCGCGCATCCGAACCGCGTTCGTGCAACGGAACCGGGTACATTCTTGGTTCGAACGCATGAAAGCGGTTCGGATGCACGGCGCCCGCCGGTGCGCCCGCATTCACACGCGGTTACGATCATGACGGGGCTCACGAGAGCGAGGTCTTCATGCGAGTCGTCATCATCGGCGGAACCGGACACATCGGCGGATATCTCGTGCCGCGCCTGGTCGAGCGTGGCCACGAGGTCGTCGTGCTCAGCCGCGGCGAACGGGCCCCGTACCGCGAGCATCCGTCGTGGGATGCCGTCACAACGATCCGGGTCGATCGGGAGGCCGAGGACCGGGCGGGCACCTTCGGTGATCGGGTCGCCGCCCTCGAGGCGGATGCCGTCATCGACTTGATCTGCTTCGATCGGGACTCGGCCGAGCAACTGGTCTCGGCTCTGTCGCCCAGGCGGCCGCTGCTCGTCTCGTGCGGCAGCATCTGGGTACATGGGCCGGGCGACGCGGTACCCACCCGGGAGGACGAGGCCCGGGATGCCTTCGGCGACTACGGTCTCGGCAAGGCCCGTCTCGAGGAGTACCTGCTCGGTCAGTCATCGGCCGGAGTGCCGTCGATCGTGCTGCATCCCGGGCACATCTCGGGACCCGGTTGGCGCGTGATCAATCCGGTCGGCAATCTCGATCTCGACGTCTGGGAGAGACTCGCCGTCGGAGACGAGGTCGTAATGCCGCATTTCGGGCTTGAGACGGTGCACCACGTGCACGCCGACGACGTCGCGCTCGCGTTCGAACTCGCTCTGAGCAGCCCGGATGCCGTGGGCCAGGCGTTCCATGTCGTCTCCGACCGGGCGATCAGCCTGCGGGGATTCGCCCGCGCCGTCGCAGGATGGTTCGATCGGGAGCCGAATCTGCGCTTCGTCGAGCTGGAGGAGTTCCGTGCGGGTATCGGCGCCGAGGCGTTCGACGCATCGTACGACCACCTCAGCCGCAGCCCGTCGATGAGCTGGCAGAAGGCGAATGCGCTTCTGGGTTACCTGCCGCAGTACTCATCATTGGATGCCGTGCGCGAGGCTGTGGTTTGGCTGCAGCGCGACGGCCGGTTGCGGCTCGGCGGCCTGCCGCTCGCCGGCTAGAGGCGCGAACCGCCGCACGATCGACCCGGCGATGCCGATACCGTCGCCGCACGAAACGGTCGATCATCATTGATACCTCGTGAATCTATGCCTAGACTCTGGAGGTATGAACACGGCACTCAATCGCGGGCAACTGGAATCCCTGCTCCTGGGCATCCTGACGGCCGGCCCGGCACACGGCTACGAGATCATCAGCGCGCTCAAGGACCGCAGCGACGGAGCGTTCGACCTGCCGGAGGGTACGGTGTACCCCGTGCTGCACCGGCTGGAACGCGAGCAGTTGCTGGCGAGTGAATGGGAGGACTCCGGGGGCCGCAAGCGCCGCGTCTACCGCATCACCGCCGCCGGCGAGACGAACCTGCAGCAGGCAAAGGAGCACTGGCGCGGACATGTGCGCAGCGTCAACCTGATCCTGGGGGTGCAGTCATGAGCGATCGCATCGACGCCTATCTCGACGAGCTCGCCGACCGCCTGCCCGCGGCCGGCCGGCAGACGCGCCGTACGCTTGCGGAGGCGGAATCGCACTTGAGGGATGCCGCAGAACATCTGAGCATGCAGGGCGTAAGTGCTGATGAGGCACAGCAGCACGCCATCGCCGACTTCGGTTCGGCGGCGCAGATCGCCGGGGCGATCAGGCGCGCCGACGGCTGGGGCTGGGCGCTGACCACGGAGCTGACCGGCCTCGCCGCACGGCTGGTCGCCGTCGGCCTGGTCGCGATCGGCGCGAGCGCTGTGATCGCCCGTGCCCTCGCCGTGTTTCTCGGCACGCCGGCGATCTTCGGGCTGCCCGCCTCGGCGCATCCGGCCGCAGCGTCGTGCGCCCACTGGCTGGCGGTGCAGCCCGGTGCGACGACCTGCATCCAGGCCGGCACTCTCGAGGCGTCCGACGACATCACCTTGTTTCACGGTGCGCTCGGCGTACTCGGAGTGCTGCTCGGGGCCGCCATCCTCGTCGTGAGCCGCGTGCGGCGCCCGGCATCGCGGATGCTGCCTCGCGCCCTCGGCCCGGCGATCGCCGCCACCGCGTTCCTGGGCGCCGGCGCCGGCCTCTTCGTGCTCGGCTTCAGCAACGCGTTGATCGAGCACGCGGGGGGACGCGGGCTGTGGTTCACCGAGTCGGCGGTATCGCTGGCGGCAGCGGCGATAGCCGGCGTGCTGCTCTTGCGCGCGCTGGTGCGTGAGGCGCCTCCGCGGCTCACCGCCGCCTGAGCCGGCCGCTCACCTGGACGTTCACTGCCCGGTGAGCAGCTGCGGCGACGCTGCTGCAGGTGAAGCTGCTACGGACGACGCTGCTGCAGACGACGCTGCTGCAGACGACGCCACCGTAGACGGCTCCTGCGCGGACTCGAGCACCGGCTCGGTCGTCCCGATCTTCGCGGCGGTCGTCCGGGCCGCCGCTTCGACACTGTGCCGGTGCTCTTCGAGGGCGAGCGCGACCTCGATGGGTCCTGTGATCGAGGCCATCAAGGCCGAGGCGCGCGCCCCGGTCCAGGAGGCGAGGCGTCGCGACGGCTTCTCGACCAGCACGTACATCAGAACCGCGAGACCGAAGGCCGTGGCCAGGGAGAGCGAGGCGCCCACCCACCAGTACTGGCCGGTGAAGATCAGGCCGAACGCCACGACGACGGGCGAATGGACGAGGTACAGGCTGAAGCTGATCTTGCCGAGCCACGTGATCGGGCGCAGCGTGAACAGGGTGGATGCGGCGGGCCAGAAGGCAGCGGTCGCGACCAGCAGCAGAGCACCGGGCACCCGCAGCCCCATCAGGATCTCATCGCCGACCGGGCCGAGAACCGACCGGAACAGCCAATAGGAGATGAGCGCCATCGCGCCGGTCAGCGCGACGGCGAACCATGCCGGAGTCGCCCAACGATGCGACTGACATCGGGTGGCGAATGCGCTGATCCGTTGCGCGTTGGCGCCGAGCAGTGCTCCGAGCGCGAACGCGGGCATGAACGAGGCGCCGTCGACGTGTTCGATGTAGCCGAACATGCTGACGCCCAACAGCAGCAGCGCCCACAGCACGGGCACGCGACGGCTCCACAGCGCGATCAGCACGGCGGCCGGCAGTAGCAGCGAGAACCACATCTCCCAGGTGAGCGACCAGAGCGGAGGATTGACCGACGGATGGTTCGGGTCGACGATCAGCAGCGTCTCGGTGATCAGATTGTGCGCGCTGGTGTCGGGGTGGGCTTGGCGCGTCAACCAGGATCCGTCCGCCGGGTCGGAGGGGTGCGGCAGAGTCATGATCACGACGTAGGCGAGCACCATGGACGCCGCGACCGGCACGCCCAGACGGATGATGCGGCGTGGATAGTACGAGACCCAGTCGTAGCCGGCAGCGACCAGCCCATCTGCGCGGGCCGCTCCGGTGCGATGCGCGATCGGCGACAGGGTGAGCACGAAGCCGCTGAGCGCGAAGAAGACGAGCACGAACTCCGGGCCCGCCACGAACACCTTGAGGGGGCTCGCCACCGCCCACCACGCCGGCGAGAACGGTACCAGCTTGTCGGCATTGTCGTAGCCGTTGGAGATCGCGGGCACCGTCATCGACAGATGATGCAACAGCACTATACCGGCTGCCACCCCCCGCAAACCGTCGAGCGAGTGGAGCCGAAGACCGGAACTCGTTGAGGACTGCATCCACTCCACGTTACGAACAGAACCTCTGAAACCCCCGAAAGGGGGTCAGGGGTTGCGCTCGCAACGCCGGTGTGCTTGGGCCCCGAGGTCGGCAACGGCACCCGAAGAGCCGAGCGTTAGGAGCGCACGAGCCGCGCGATCGCCGCCGAGGCCTCGGTGAGCTTCGTCGTCGCCTCCTCACCGCCGAGCTTGACGGCATCCGTCACGCAGTGCTTCAAGTGGTCGTCCATCAGGCCCAGCGCGACGGATTGCAGGGCGGAGGTGAGAGCGGAGATCTGGGTGAGGATGTCGATGCAGTACTTCTCCTCGTCGACCATCCGGTAGACGCCGCGCGCCTGCCCTTCGATGCGCTTGAGCCGGTTGAGGTACCGCGCCTTGTCGGTGATGTAGCCGTGCGGGGTTTCGGTTGCTGTGTGCATGGTCATTTCCTTGCGTGAGGTTCTGCGGCCTGTGGTAACTTCCCAGGTGCCGCGGGGCGGCCTGGTACCGGATCATGTCGCTCATCGGGATGGCTTCCCTGATGTCCACGACCGGAATGAGCGCAGTCGCAGGCTGTTGCTGACCACGAACACGCTGGAGAACGCCATTGCCGCGCCTGCCAGCATCGGGTTCAGCAGTCCGAGCGCCGCCAGCGGAATCGCCGCGACGTTGTACGCGAACGCCCAGAACAGATTGACCTTGATCGTGCCCAGTGTGCGGCGGGAGAGCCGAATGGCATCCGCCGCCGTGCGCAGGTCGCCGCGCACCAGCGTGAGGTCGGCGGCCTCGATCGCGACGTCGGTGCCCGTGCCCATGGCGAGGCCGAGGTCGGCCTGGGCGAGCGCAGCAGCGTCGTTCACGCCGTCGCCGACCATCGCGACAACCCTGCCTTCGCGCTGTAGCCGGGCCACCACGTCGACCTTGTCCTTCGGCAGCACGTCGGCGATGACCTGGTCGATGCCGACCTCCAGGGCCACCCGGCCCGCCACGACGTGGTTGTCGCCGGTGAGCAGCACCGGGGTGAGCCCGAGCCGCTTGAACTGGGCGATCGCCTCCGCACTGGTGTCTTTCACGGCATCCGCCACGACGAGCACGCCGCGCAGTTCGCCGTCCCACGCGACCAGCACGGCGCTTCGACCGGCCTCTTCGGCCTCGCGCTTGGCGGCGGTCGCTGCGGCATCCTCCGCAATCGACCATTCGGCCATCAGGCCGGCACGGCCGACGAGCACGAGATGGCCGTCGACGACACCCTGCACTCCGCTTCCTTCGAGATTCCGGAACGATTCCGGGGCCGGGAGCGCACCGACGCGGTGCGCGGCGCCCTTTGCGATCGCCCGCGCGATCGGATGTTCGGAGGCATCCTCGATCGCACCTGCGATGCGCAGCAGTTCGAGTTCGTCCACCCCTTCCGCGGCGTGGATGCCCAGCAGCGTCATGCTGCCGGTCGTCACGGTGCCGGTCTTGTCCAGCACGATCGTGTCCACGGTGCGGGTGGATTCGAGCACCTCCGGACCCTTGATCAGGATGCCGAGCTGCGCGCCGCGGCCGGTGCCGACCAGCAGCGCGGTCGGCGTCGCCAGCCCGAGGGCGCAGGGACAGGCGATGATCAGCACGGCCACCGCGGCGGTGAACGCCGCCTGCGCAGGGAACCCGAGGATGAGCCACGTGGCGAGGGTGGCCAGGGCGATGCCGATCACGACCGGCACGAACACGCCCGAGACCCGGTCGGCCAGGCGCTGCACAGCGGCCTTACCGGACTGGGCCTCTTCGACGAGGCGCGCCATCTGCGCCAGCTGCGTGTCGGAGCCTACGCGGATGGCGCGCACCACGAGTCGCCCGCCCGCGTTCACCGTCGCCCCGACGACCTCGTCGCCTGAGCGGACCTCGATCGGCACCGACTCCCCGGTGAGCATCGATGCATCCACCGCACTCGAGCCGTGCATGACCACCCCGTCGGCTGCGATCTTCTCCCCCGGCCGCACGACGAACTCGTCGCCTGGCGCCAGCTGCTCGACCGGGATGCGGGACTCCGTCCCGCTGCGCAGTACAGCGACCTCTTTCGCACCCAGTTCGAGCATCGCTCGTAGAGCAGCGCCGGCCTGGCGCTTCGATCGCTTCTCGAAGTAGCGCCCGGCGAGCACGAACATGGTGACGCCCGCGGCCACCTCCAGATAGATGTTGCCCGCGCCGTTCCCCGGCGTGACGGAGAACTCGAATCCATGCCGCATTCCCGGCATCCCCGCCGTGCCGAAGAACAGCGCGTAGAGCGACCACAACAGAGCGGCGAGAGTGCCGACCGAGACGAGCGTGTCCATCGTCGCCGCGCCGTGGCGCAGGTTGATCAAGGTCGCCTTGTGGAACGGCCACGCCGCCCAGACGACCACCGGTGCCGCCAGCGTGAGCGAAAGCCACTGCCAGTAGGTGAACTGCAGCGCGGGGACCATCGCGAGCACGATCACGGGAACCGAGAGCACGATGCTGCCGATGAGCCGCCGCCGGAGCGAGACCAGCTCGGCATCCGGAGCTTCGTCCTTCTGCTCCGCCGGGGGTTTCACGACCGGCAGGACGGCGGTGTATCCGCTCTTCCGCACCTCAGCGATCAACGCTGAGGGGTTGAAGCCGTCTGGCACCGTGACGTGCGCCTTCTCCGTGGCGTAGTTCACCGTGGCCGAAACGCCCTCCAGTTTGTTCAGCTTCTTCTCGATGCGCGTCGCGCACGACGCGCAGGTCATGCCGCCGATCTCGAGTTCGATCGCCGAGGAACGGGTATTGGGTGTCGGGATGCTTGTGGTCATCTCAGAGCCGAACCGCCGTGTATCCGGCCTCCTCGACCGCGCCCAGCACTCGGCCGTCTTCCAGATCGCCGGTGCTCGTCACGACGAGCCGTCCCGTGGCGGCGGACACCTCCACCTGAGCGACGCCAGGAAGCTGCGCAACCTCTTCGCGCACCGACAGCTCGCAGTGTCCGCAGGTCATTCCGGTCACCTGGAATTCGGTCGTCGACATTCTGTCCTCCGATACGGGGAAGGGGTATACACCCATCCAACAGCATACCCCCCTTCCGTATTCCCCGGTCGAAATGCGGCGGGCGCCCGGTCGGGATTGCAGGAGATTTTCGGAACACGCCGCCTGGAGGGACCGACCGGCCGGCCCGTGACGAATTTCTCCTGTTATCGTTCCCCCGCGATCCCTTGCTCGGCTTTCGCGGCACGTGCCGTCGCCCGGATCTGGAACTCGTCGACGTTCCTCATCGTGGCACGCACGTTCTCGGCCGCGCTGACTACGATGGCGTCCGCCGCGGTCAGCGCCACGTCGTCGACCGTGATTGTCGCCGCGCCGTGCAACCGGTGTCCGACCCACCGCAGTTGCACCCGTTCGACGCCGCGGACACCCGGAGTGTCGGCCAGAACGTGCTCGGCCTTGTGCACGAGTTGCGGTTCGATGCCGTCCATCAGGCGCCGCCCGATGCTGCGCACGGTGCCCCAGAGCAGCACGATGATGACGGCCGAGATCAACAGGCCCACGATCGGGTCGGCGAGCGGAAAGCCGAGCATCACGCCGAAGGCGCCGAGCACGACGGCGAGCGAAGTGAACCCGTCGATCCTGGCGTGCACGCCGTCGGCGACGAGCGCCGCGGAGCCGATTTTCTGCCCGACTCGGATGCGATAGATCGCCACGGCCTCGTTGCCGGCGAATCCGATCAAGCCGGCCACGACGACCCACCACAGATTGTGCAGGGGTTGTGCGGTGAAGAAGCGATCGATCGACTGCCAGGCCGCGACGATCGCGGAGATCGCGACGACGGCGATGATGAACAGCCCCGCGAGATCCTCGGCGCGGCCGTACCCGTAGGTGTAGCGCCGGCTCGCAGCTCGGCGGCCCAGGATGAACGCGACCCACAGCGGTATGGCGGTGAGCGCATCCGAGAAGTTGTGCACGGTGTCGGCCAGCAGTGCGACCGATCCGCTGAACAGAACCACGACGAACTGCAGCCCCGTCGTGCCGAGCAGAAGGAAGAGGCTGATCTTCAGCGCGCGCACGCCTTCTCTGCTGGCCTCGAGTGCGTCGTCGATCGAGTCGGCCGCGTCGTGCGAGTGCGGCACGAAGAGGTCGTGCAGGAAGCCCCGGAACCCCGCCGGATGCCCGTGGTCCTGGTCGTGGTCGTGGTCGTGGTCGTGGTCGTGCCCGTGGCCGTGCTCGTGCGGATGCCCGTGGTCGTCGTGCGGATGCCCGTGCCCGTGCCCGTGGTCGTGCGCCGTCGTCATGCCGATACCGCCGGCGATTGC
Organism: Humibacter sp.; assembly: GCA_035564555.1. GTDB lineage: Bacteria > Actinomycetota > Actinomycetes > Actinomycetales > Microbacteriaceae > DATMTS01. The sequence goes on along the minus strand of DATMTS010000006.1, from coordinate 15,890 downwards.
TCGTGGTGATGCCGCGGGGTGCTCCCGGTCGAGATCGCGTGCTCGGCCTGCTTGATCGCGTCGGTGACGAGATCGGATGCGTGCTCATCCGTCAATCGATAGAAGACGCGGGTGCCATCCTGCCGGGTGGTCACCATCCTTGCCAGTCGCAGCTTCGCCAGATGCTGAGAGACCGCCGCGGGAGACTTGTCGACGATGTCGGCGAGGTGGTTCACCGACAACTCCTCGGCGTTGCGGAGGGCGAGCACGATGCGCACCCTGGTCGCATCGGCGAGCATCGCGAACACTTCCACGGCCAGTTCCACGTACGGCGAATCCGGATCGAGCCCGCATATCCTCTTATCTGCATTCACACGCAGATTATTTCATGAATCCGATGGCGGGACTCTCGGAGCGGGAGTCACACGGTCGTGAGCAGCTTCGCAACCGAGTCGAGCGCGCCGGGCACCAGCCGGTAATAGGCCCAGGTGCCGCGCTTGCTGCGGCTGAGGAACCCGGCATCCACCAGGATCTTCAAGTGATGGGAAACGGTCGGCTGGCCGAGGCCGAGGGGTGCGGTGAGATCGCACACGCACGCCTCGGCGTCTTCGTGCGCCGCCACCAGCGAGATCAATCGCACCCTGGCCGGATCGGCAAGGGCGCGCAACGATGCAGCGAGGTTGGCCGCGTTCTCGGTAGAGATAGCCTCACGAGTGAGCGGGGTGCAGCACGCCGCGACATCGGTGACCGGAAGCAGTTCGGTGAGGGGCATGCGACCATCGTCTCACGAACATTGACAAACGTCGATGTATCGTGTTCGATGAACATCGACAAACGTCAATCTTTCGAAGGGTTCCGGGTGACAGGCGACGATTCGCGGCATCCCGTGCGGCTCGGGTTCGTCGACCGGTTCCTGCCCGTGTGGATCTTGTCGGCGATGGGGCTCGGTCTGGCGCTCGCGGTCGCCGCCCCGGGCTTCGGCAGCGCGCTGCACGCGTTCAGTGTCGGCACCATCAGCGTCCCCATCGCGGTCGGGCTGCTGGTGATGATGTATCCCGTGCTCGCCAAGGTGCGCTATTCGAACGCCGCGGCCATCGCGGGCGACAAGAGGCTTCTGGTCTCGTCGCTTGTGATGAATTGGCTTGTGGGCCCCGCACTGATGTTCGTGCTCGCCTGGATATTTCTACCGGATCTGCCCGAGTACCGTGCCGGACTGATCATCGTGGGTCTCGCTCGGTGCATTGCGATGGTGCTGATCTGGAACGACCTCGCGTGCGGCGACCGCGAAGCCGCCGCCCTCCTCGTGGCACTGAACTCGGTCTTCCAGGTGGTCGCCTTCGGGGCGCTCGGCTGGTTCTACCTGCAGATCCTGCCGGGCTGGCTGGGGCTGCCCACGGTCAGTGCCGACTTCTCGTTCTGGGCCATCACCCTCAGCGTCCTCGTGTTCCTCGGCATCCCACTGCTCACCGGATACCTGTCCCGGCTGATCGGAGAGCGCAGCAAGGGCAGGGTCTGGTACGAAACGACCTTCGTTCCGCGCATCGGTCCGGTCGCGTTGTGGGGCCTGCTGTTCACCATCGTGATGCTGTTCGCGTTGCAAGGCGACACCGTGCTCGCGCGACCCCTCGACGTGGCGCGCATAGCGATTCCCCTGTTGGTCTATTTCGCTGCGACGTTCCTGGTCGGGTTCCTGCTTGGAAGGCTCATCGGTCTGGCGTACCGGCGCACCGCGACGCTCGCCTTCACCGCGGCGGGCAACAATTTCGAGTTGGCGATCGCCGTCTGCGTCGGCACCTTCGGCGCCACCAGTGGTCAGGCACTCGCCGGAATCGTCGGCCCCCTGATCGAAGTTCCCGCACTGGTCGGCCTCGTCTACGTCGCCCTGTTCCTGCGCGGCCGGCTGTTCCGTCACGAACCGGCGAACCCCGTCTTCGAGCCGACTCGCTCGCTGGAAGCGACGCATCGAACCGAGGCAGCACGAGAAGAAGGCGTCCATCATGACCGATAGGCCCACGGTCCTCTTCGTCTGCGTGCATGATGCGGGCCGCTCCCAGATGGCCGCCGGCTACCTGAACGCCTTGTCAGGTGGACGGTGGAGGTCCTCTCTGCCGGCTCCGAGTCCCAGCACGAGGTACGAAGACTGTAGCGCCGCGCATCTGCGACGTGCTGGATGAGAGGGGGTGACTTCATGGACTGCTGCGATCCGAGCACCTGCCCGCCAGAACTGTGCGAGCCGGGCTGCTGCTGACATCCCGAGGGGAACCGCCGGCGCACGGCGGCTCCCCTGCCCGCCGTGCGGCGCCCCCGGGGCTAACGTTGACGATGAGCGGGAGGTCGTCAGGTGATTCGAGCCGATCGTGCCGGCATCGCGAGCGAATACGCCGAGACCGGACGCGAGTTCAGCAGATTGCTCGTCGCGCTCTCGTCAGCCGACCTCGACGCTCGCAGCGAAGGCACCCGCTGGACCAACCGGCAGCTGCTCTTCCACCTGCTCTTCGGCTACCTCGTCGTGCTGCGACTGCTGGTGATCGTCCGTTTCGTCGGGCGGATGCCCCGGCCGTTCCGCCGTGCCTTCGCGGCTGCGCTGAACGTCTGCACCCGGCCGTTCGACGCGGTCAATTACTGGGGCTCGTGCTGGGGCGCTCGCATCATGGGCACTCAACGGATGGGCCGCGAATGGCAGCGCGTCACGGCTGCGCTGTTGGCGCGCCTCGCCACCGAACCCGAGGCGGAACTCGGGTTGTGGATGCCGTTTCCCACTCGCTGGGATCCGTTCTTCACCGACCACATGACGCTCGAAGACGTGTACCGCTACCCCACTCAGCACTTCTGGTTCCATCGCCGGCAACTGAGCAGAACGTGACCGCGTCCTTCTGTTCGTCACACCGTCGTGACCGCAGCGCGCTCCTGCAGAGCCTGGTTCACCGGCCCGAACGACACGCGGTCGAAGATCAACTCGATGCCGTGGATGAGTCCATCTGAGACCGTGATGACCTCGACGCAGGGCACCGAACCCGCAGGCGTGTCGGTGACGAAGTCGTACACCACGCACGCCGTCGCGCCGTCGGCGGAGACGTGGCGGAGCTCGTTGCGCTGCAACGCGGGCAGCAGCCGGCGCAAAGCGGCCAGCCACTCCTGTTTGGTCGAGGTGCCGGCGGCCATGCGGGCGACGACATCGTCAGCCAACAATTCGGCGACGGCGTCGAGATCGTGTCGGCCGACGGCCGCCACGTAAGCGGCGGCGATCGTGCCCGGATCCACGGCACCCGTGGTGCCAGCTGTGGTGTTCATGCGCGACTCCTTATCGTTCGTTGTCACCGGAATCGTCGGTGGTGCTCACACTTTAGGCACAATCCGACATCTGTACAAGTGAATGTTTGTGATAAGTTCGATGCATGTCCGACCCGGGACCAGCCCTAACCGAAGATGCGACGATCGACGCGGCATTACGCGCACTCGCCGACGGCAATCGACGCACCATACTCGCCGCTGTGCGGCAGCGGCCGCTCGCGGTGGGAGAGCTCGCGCAGCGCGTCGACATCACCCAACAGGCCGTCTCGCATCACCTGCGAGTGTTGCGCACCGCAGGGCTCGTCTCCGAGCGCAGAGAGGGAACGCGGCATCTGTTCGCCGTGCGCGCCGACGGCTTCGAGGCCGTGCAGCACTATCTCGACGACTTCTGGCCAAGCCACCTCGCGGCGCTCAAGGCAGCCGTGGAGGGCCGAGCCGAAGAAGCCGGATCGGCACTCGGCGATGCCTGAGTTCCGCACCGAGATCGAGATCGGCGCTGCTCCCGATACCGTCTTCGACTACCTCGTCACCGAGCACGGCCTGCTGCAGTGGATGGGTCAGCACGCGAGGCTGCAGCCGACACCCGGCGGGGTGTTCGCGGTCGACATCGCGGGGCATCCGATCAGAGGCCATTACCTCGAGGTGGATCGCCCTCGGCGGGTGGTCGTCTCCTGGGGGCTGGCCGGGAGCTCCGATTTCCCCCCGGGACGATCCCGCGTCGAATTCACGCTGACGGCGATTCCGACCGGAACGCGCGTCGAGTTGGTGCACGACGGCCTGCCGGAGGAACGGATGCCGGGTCACGCCGACGGTTGGGCGCACTTCCTCGGCCGGCTGGCGTCAGCGGCTGCCGGTTCGCCGCCACCGGGTGATGAGTGGGTACCGCTCATGGAGCGCCGCCTGTCTTAGACGGCGCTCGATCCCGGCTCGAGTCAGACCACGCCGGTCGTGCCGAGCAGCCGGCCGATGGCGAACGTCGCCAGCAGTGCGAGGGCTCCGCCGATCACGACGCGCGCAGTCGCGCGACCGGCGCCGCTGCCCCCGACCCGGGCCCCGACCGCACCGGTGATGGCGAGCGCGATGAGCACCGCCGCGAACGTGACCGGCACACGTAGCCCGGCCGGCGGCAGCAGGATGGCGAGGAAGGGCAGGATGCCGCCGATCAGGAACGCGACGGCCGAGGCGAAGGCGGCGTGCCACGGGCTGACCACGTCGTTCGGGTCGATGTCGAGTTCGGCTGAGAGATGTGCCCCCAGTGCGTCGTGCGCCGTCAGCTCTTCGGCCACCTGCCGGGCCGTCTCGGGGCGCAGTCCCTTCGCCTCGTAGAGCCCCGCGAGCTCGGCCAGCTCCTCGTCGGGCATCTCGGCCAGTTCGCGTTTCTCTTTGGCGATCAGCGCGCGTTCGCTGTCGCGCTGGCTGCTGACCGAGACGTATTCGCCGAGCGCCATCGAGATCGCACCGCCGATCAGGGCCGCGGAGCCCGCCGTCAGAATCGGCGCGGCGTCGACGGTCGCCCCCGCCACGCCGACGACGACCGCGGCGACCGATACGATTCCGTCGTTCGCGCCCAGCACCCCGGCCCGCAGCCAGTTGAGCCGTTGCGCGACCCCACCGACATGCGGCTCGTCCGGGTGCTGCAGCGGAGTCTGTTCCTCGCCGAATGTCATACACCCAGCCAACCACGCTGCCGCGCCACCGGCACCCCTTCCGGCCATTTCGCGCCGGACGCGACGCATGACTTCGCGCCGCGCACATCGACACGTGGGCACGCCACCCGATCCCGGAATGCGCATCACAGCCGTCCCTATACTGCGACTATGCCGGCATCCCCTCGATTGCTCCTCGTCGAGGACGACCGCCGACTGTGCGGCATGCTGGAACGGCTGCTCACGGTCGAGGGCTACCTCGTCACGACCGAACACGACGGCCAGGCAGGGTTGCATCGCGTCTTGACCGAGGAGTTCGACGTGCTGTTGCTCGACCGCGGACTGCCGCGCGTCGAAGGACTCGAGGTTCTCGCCGCCATGCGCCGGGCCGGAGTCACCACGCCGGTGCTCGTGCTCTCCGCGCTCGGCAACCCGTCAGACCGGGTCGAGGGTCTGGATGCCGGGGCCGAGGACTATCTGGCGAAGCCGTTCGACATCGACGAACTGCTCGCCCGGCTGCGCGCGGCGCGACGCCGCAGTGTGAGTGTGGTGGGAACGCTGCAGGTTCCCGGCGGACGATTCGACCCGGCCGGGTTCGTGGTGCGAACGGATGCCGGCGAATCGGTGACGTTGTCGGCGCGGGAGAGCGCGCTGCTCGAGGAGTTCGCACGGCATCCTGACCAGGTGTACATGCGCGGCCAGCTGCTGGCGAGGGTGTTCTCCAATGCGGACGACGAGGGAGTCGTCGACACCTATGTGCACTACCTGCGCCGAAAACTCGGCAAGTCCGTCGTGCGCACCGTCTACGGCATCGGCTACACCCTGGGGAACCGATCGTGACCCGTCGCCGGAAGCCCCCCGATGTCGGCGGCGTGCGCCGCGCGTCGATCGGGCTCGCCGTGCGACTGGGTGCACTGATGCTCCTTCTGTTCATGATCAGCGGCGCGGTGATATTGGTGATCGTCGGCGTCACGCAGGCCGCCGCGCGCGATCAGCTGCTTGCAGAGACGGCCGACCGAATCGATTCGTCGCACGACGCTCCCGCCGGGGTCTGGGTCGCCATCGAGCACGACGGCATGCTCGACGTCTCGCCTGACATGCCCGCGGGGCTGCCGGATCGGGAGGCCATGGCGCACCCCGGTCCACCCGACCACGGCGTTCAGCGGACCGTCGTGGTGAGGGGCGTCTCGTACGTGATCCGAACCCAGATCGCGCACAGCGGCATCGTGCAGGCGGTCTTCGACGGGCGCGCCGACCGGGAGTCGTTCCTCCGGTTGCTCACCGCGCTCGCCGTCACGAGCGCGCTGGCCGTGGTGTTCGCCGCAGTGATCGCCGCCTGGTTCGCTCGGCGCGTGATGCGACCGATGGCGCAGGCGCTGGAGACGCAGAAGCGCTTCGTCGCCGACGCCGGCCACGAACTGCGAACGCCGCTGACGATCCTGAGCACGCGCGCGCAACTCGTGCGGCGCGGCATCGCACACCAGTCCGCGACCTCGCCCGAGTTGGTGAGGGACGCCGACGAACTGGTCGACGACGCTCGGGTGCTGGCTGAGATCCTGGAGGATCTGCTGGAAGCGGCCGACCCGCGCAGCAGCGAACCCGACACGGTCGTCGACCTGTGCGCGCTCGCCGACGAGGTCGTGGCCTCCTTCCGGCAGCGCGCTGCCGAGCGTGGGCTCGAACTGCGGCGTGACGGCGCCCAGGAAGCGGTGACAGTGCGCGGGCATCCAGTGGCACTGCGCCGGGCGATGTCGGCGTTGATCGACAACGCCGAGGAGTTCGCGACCAGCCGGGTGACGCTCACGATCGCGAGTACCGGTCGGGAGGCGACGGTGAGCGTACGCGACGACGGTCCGGGCTTCGGGCTGGGTGCCGGCGGCGCGGAATCCGGCCGGGTCTTCGAGCGCTTCGTGCGGTCGCGCTCGAGCGACGACGCGGCGGAACGACGCCACTACGGGCTGGGGCTCGCCTTGGTCGCCGAGATCGCGGCGCGGCACGCGGGCACGGTCACGGCGAGCGACGTGCCCGGCGGCTCGGGCGCGGTGGTCACGATCCGGTTGCCAGCGGCAGACGCCCGGCGGTGAGAAGTTCACCGTCGGGCAGCACGGCGAGCACCGAACAGCGATAGGCGGAGGCCGCCCAGTCGACGCCCTCCGGTCCCCAGGCGAACACGGCCGTCGCCAGCACATCGGCGGTGGTCAGGTCGTCGGCGACGACCGTGGCGCTCGCCAGAGCGGAGGCGGCTAGTCCGGAGACGCCGTTGACGATGTGATCGCCGCGTTCGTAGCCGCCGGAGGTGGCGACCGCGGCGTCTCGCACTCCGAGCACGGCGAGCATCCGCTCCGGGTGCCAGGGAGATCGCACTCCGACGTTCCACCCGGACGGCTCAGAGCTCCCTTCGTCGGCCGAACCACGCGCGAGCACGTCGCCGCCCGCGTTGATGCAGAAATCGGCCGCTCCGGATGCCTGCAGCACGCGGCCCGCCCGATCGACGGCCCAACCCTTGACGACGCCGTTCGTGTCGAGCGGGCCCTTGGGGTGCAGCGAGAAGACTCCGCCGGACGCGCGCTCGAATCGGGCCCCGATGTCGAGCACCTCGCGCAGGTCCGGGCTGAATCCGTCCGCGTGCACTTCACCCCGGACGACCCGACTGACCTCGCTGTCTTCCCGGTACAGGCTGAATCGGCGATCCGCCTCGCGTAGCGTCTCGAACGCGGTCTCGATCGCCGCGGCATCCACGTCCGGGGTGCGCACGTCGATCGAGACGACCGTGCCCATGACCTCCACGACGGCTTTCATCGGTTGTCGATCGCCGACTGCACCGACTGCGTGTACCCCTCCGAGGTGTAGGTCGCTCCTGAGACGGTGTCGATGCGGGCCGACTGCGACGCGAGCACTTCCCGGGCGAGCAGCGGTGCGGCCTGCGAGTTGATCTCGTCGCTCCTGCCTCCGCTCGGCGCCTGCAGCTCCGCCACCTTCACGATGCGCGTGCCGGAGAACGTCACCGCCACCTGGATGGGACCATACGGCGTCTGCTCGGTGGCCCCGTTCACGGTCTTGGTCGTCGCCGCGGGTGCCTTCGTCGCCGAGGCCTTCGTCGTAGGCGTGGGCGTGCTGGATGCCGAAGGAGCGGCAGAAGCGCCGGTGGGCGTGCTGGTCGTGGCGTCGGCATCCGCGGCGCCCGTGGAGGACGTGCCTCCGACCGCGGAGGTCGCGGTCGAGGCGGGCTCTGCGTACCACCGCATGCCGACGGTCAGTGCCATCGTCGCCAGCACGCCGGCGAACAACACGGTTCCGCGCCACTTCTTGGGTCTCATGACATGCTCAATTCTTCGGTGTGGATGTGACGGGCCGAGACGCCGAGGCGGCGCAGTGAGGAATGGGCTCGATCGGCCATGCCCGGCGAACCGCAGATGAAGGCCTCCCGGTCGCGAGCATCCGGCACCGCCGCCATGATGGCATCCGGGGCCAGCGGGTCGAAGCCGAGCCGTTCGCGGGCGCCCAGCAACGGAATCAGCCGCACGCCCCCCGTGCCGGCGAGTTCGGCAGCGAGGGCGAGGCGATCGGCCGAACGTGCCCGGTACAGCACGACGACGTCGCGCCCGGCAGCAGCGAGCTCCTTGGCCAGCGCGCAGATCGGGCCGATGCCCGCGCCTCCGGCGATCAGCAGCGCGTTGTTCCGGCTCGACCGCTCAGCGGTGAAGTGGCCGAACGGGCCCTCTGCGAACACGAGCGTGCCTGCCGAGATGTTGCGCAGCGCACGCGAGTGGTCGCCGAGACCACCGATCGTGATGCGCAGGTGGTCGTCCTGCGGAGTTCGGGAGATCGAGTACGGGTGGGCCGTGAGCAGGTGCCCCCACGCCATGAACCGGAAGATCATGAAGGTGCCGGCGCGGACGTCACGGTCGCCGAGTCGTTCGCCGCGCAGCCACACGCTGATCGTGCCGGTTCCCTCGTCGACGACCGCCGCGACACGCATGCGGTGCCGCCAGGCATCCCAAGCGGAGAGCACGAAGCGCCACGTGATGACCGCAGCGGCCGTGCCGAGGTACAGGGCCAGCCACACGAACCGGTAGAAGGGTGAACCGAGGAATGCCGGCCCAGCGCTGAGTTGATGGAAGAACGTGAGAAAGATGCCGGCATACGTCGTCAGATGCAGCCAGTACCAGAGCTCGTACGGCAGCAGGGCGCGCACCCGGCGGATGCTGCTGAAACCGACGGCGAGGAAGGCGATCGTGCCGACCAGGGCGGTCAGCATATCGGGATAGCTCTGCAGTGTCGTGACGAGCCCGCCCCAGACCGTGTCATGCGAGGCCAACGCGGTGGAGAACACGATCAGCACGACGTGGCCGATGATGAGCAGGAGGGTCGACGGGCCGACGACCCGATGCCAGCCGATCAGCCGGTCGAGGCCGACGGCTCGCTCGAACCACGGCATCCGCGCCACCAGCAGCAGTTGCAGGCAGGCCAGATAGCCGCCGAGCAGGCCGCTCAGTTCGCTCACCGCCGCCGCCAGCGCAGAAGGCGTGGAAGCAAAGCTCGCCGGCGTCGCCGACCACCACATCGCGAGCACTCCGACGAACCCCAGCACGAGCACGGCGCGCAGCACCCGGGCGCTGCGTGCAGAATGGCGACCCGGTCGCCTCCGTTGCCGAGCCCGGCTCTCTCCGGTGCGCGCCGAGGCCGCGTGCGCGCCCGTGGTGCTGGAGGCCAGTGTGCTGCTCATGTGGTCGACGGTACGCAGCGGGTGTCAGCACATTCTTGGAACCTGGGAAGCGGCTATCAGCCGCCTAGCGGCGAGCAATATCGCCCGGCGCGCGTCCGCTGGTCCTACGCTGGTGGCGTGACGACACCCGACCAGGCCAGACGCGCGCCCGGCGTGCGCGAGGTGGCTGTTCTGGCCGGGGTCTCGCGGCAGACGGTCTCCCGGGTGGTCAACGGGCATCCGAACATCCGGGAGAGCACCAAACTGCGCGTGCTGGCCGCAATGGACGAACTGCAGTTCCGGCCGAACCGGGCGGCCCGGATGCTCTCCACGAGCCGGTCGAACACGATCGGCATCCTCGCGTCGTCGGCGTCGAAGCTGTTCGGCCCGGCCAGCAGCATCGATGCGGTGGAGAACGCGGCGCGCGATGCCGGCTTCTTCGTGACGATCGCGCACATCGCGACGCTGACGGAGGACGAGATCCGCGCGGCGCTCGATCACCTGATGGCGCAGGCGGTGGAGGGCATCGTCGTGGTAGCGCCGCAGGCGGCGGTACTGGATGCGATGCGTCAGGTCGCGATCGCCGTGCCGTCGGTCACGCTGCACGGGGTCGCCGGCGGCTCATCCGATGACGCGGAAGGCGTCTTCGTCGACCAGGTGCTCGGCGCCCGGCTCGCGGCCCGCCATCTGATCGGCCTCGGTCATCGCACGATCGCACATGTGGCCGGTCCGGCCGACTGGGCCGAGGCGAATGCCCGTCGGGACGGATTCCTTGCCGAACTCCAGGGCTCCGGCGTCCGCGCCATCGTGACCGAGCCCGGCGACTGGACGTCGGCTTCGGGGGCGGCGATCGGGGCGGAGCTCGCCCGGGATCCCTCGGTCACGGCGGTGTTCCCGTCGAACGACCAGATGGCGCTGGGCGTCATGCATGCGTTCCGCCAGGCCGCACGAGAGACGCCCGGCGAGGTGAGCGTCGTCGGGTTCGACGACATCCCCGAGGCGGCGTTCTTCGCTCCGCCGCTCACGACCGTGCGTCAGGACTTCGCCGAACTCGGCCGGCGCTGCGTGCGGATGCTGCTGGCCGAGATCGAGGATTCGGAGCCGTCGGTCGATACCGCCGTCGAGCCGCGGCTCGTCGTGCGGCAGTCGACGGCCCCGCCCGCGTCGACCTCAGCCCGCTCGGTGTGAGGCAGCCACTGGAAGCAGTCCCGCGTTGTGTCCGCGTGGTCGGGTCATCTGACGGCCTTCCCTCGCGAGATCGACCGGCATTCGTGCGGTCCAGCGGCAGATTCGGCTGCAGATCGCAGTTCTAGCGCATGATTGCCGATCTCTGCGAAGTCGCGCAGCGCCGCAACCGCCGTCACCGAACGTCGCGATAGTGTGACGCATGACCCTTGACCCCGAGGCATTGCTTGCCGGACCACGTGGTCGGCGGGTCTGCCTCGAGTTCGCTCTCTCGGGCGCATCTGGCGGTGCGGTCGATGCCCTCGAGTTGTACCAAGCGGTGTTCTACGCCTCACTCCGACTCGAGCGACCACCGGTCATCCGGCTCACGGCCGACGGCCCGGATTTCGATCAGCGCGGCGTGCCGTCCCATTCCGTCGAAGACGTCGCGCGCCTGCTCGCCGCCGTTCCTTTGGCGGAACCGGTCGAACGGGAGATGCTGCTCTGTCTGGCGGAGGTGACGCGCTCTGCGCGCTACTGGCAGGAGCCTGACGGCAAGGACATCCTGGCGGCTTCGCCGGTGCTGCGAGAGCCGGTCTCCCGCGTCGCGGCGCATCTTGCGGAATCCGTCGGTGCGTCGTGGTGGTCGGCGGCGTGGGACCGGTCGCAGCAGTGGGTGGTCCGATTCCTGGATCCCGACCGCACGAAGACGGAGTCTTCGGCAGCGGCGAACGCGTTTTCGGAAGCGGGCACCGAGGAGGTCCTGCAGCGCTGGCAGGTCTCACAGACGGATCAGGAGAAGGTCGCGCTGCGCGACCGCCCGTCGGATCCGACCGCGTCGTATTCCGGAACCTGGTGGTCGACGCCCGACTTCGGGCTCACGGCCACGACGCGTTCATTGGGCACGCTCGGCCCGGCCGGCTTGTGGCTCGTCGAGGACGGCCTGCGATGGCAGTCGGCGACGGCGACACGCGTTCAGGTTCCGCCCGAAGCGCGCGTCTACGAGATCGACGGCCCGCGGGCCTTGGCAGAGCTCTGCCGGCGCCACCCGCTCGACGTGACCGCGTCCCGTCGCCACGACTGGTATCGGACGACCGGCAGAGTCGGCCGCTGGGTCATCCCCGACTGGTCGCGCATCGCCCGAGACGTGGATGCCGTGCATCTCACGGTCGCCGGCTACTTGAGTACGGCGGGACGCGCTGTGCCGGTCGACGATGACGTTGCGACGGTGCTCGCGGGCTGGGGCCCCGACCGCACCTACTGGTTGACCGACGTGGTGCTGGATGTGCCGAGCCGCGAGGTCTGGAATCTCGACCGCGAGATGTGGGCGCGGCGCGCGGATTGACTTCACCCACCGCCCCCGGCGATACTGGAAGCTCAATTGTGACCGGTCACAGAGCGGTGGGAACAACATGGCAGACCTTGCCACGCAGGCGCGAGAGGCGCTCATCGGTGGGCGCACCTCGCTCGGCATCGAGCTGGGTTCGACGCGCATCAAGGCGTGCCTGATCGACGCGGACGACCCGTCGACGGTGCTCGCGATCGGCTCCCACGAATGGGAGAACGAATACGCCGACCGCAACTGGACCTATTCGCTCGACGCGGTGTGGTCGGGGCTGCAGGCCGCGTACTCCGACCTGGTCGCCGACGCCGAGCGCCGGCACGGCGTGCGGCCGCAGAGCTACGGCGCCATCGGCGTGTCCGCGATGATGCACGGCTACCTGGCGTTCGATGCCGACGCCGAACTGCTCGTGCCGTTCCGCACCTGGCGCAACACCACGACCGGGCCCGCGGCCGCCGAGTTGACCGAGCTGTTCGGGGTCAACATCCCGTTGCGCTGGTCGATCGCCCACCTGCACCAGGCGATCATCGACGCCGAGCCGCACGTGGCTCGCTTGCACTTCGTCACGACGCTCGCCGGTTACGTGCACTGGCGGCTCACCGGAAGGCCGGTGCTGGGCGTCGGCGATGCATCCGGGATGTTCCCGATCGACCCGGCGACGAAGGATTACGACGCGGAACTGCTGGCGCGTTACGACGCGCGCCTCGCCCAGCATGCACCTGCTCTCACGCTCGCCGACCTGCTGCCGGAGGTGCTCGTGGCCGGCCGACCGGCCGGAGAGCTGACCGCCGAGGGTGCCGCGCTGCTGGACCCGAGCGGATCCCTGCGCCCCGGCATCCCGTTCTGCCCGCCCGAAGGCGACGCCGGTACGGGCATGGTGGCCACCAGCTCGGTGGCACCGCGTACCGGCAATGTCAGCGCGGGAACGAGCATCTTCGCCATGGTCGTTCTGGAGCGCCCGCTCTCCGGCCCGCACGAGGAGCTCGATCTCGTCACCACCCCGGCGGGCGACCTCGTCGCAATGGTGCACTGCAACAACGGCGCGAGTGAACTATCGGGATGGGTCGGACTCTTCGGCGCATTCGCCGCCGCGGCAGGCATCCAACTCGATGCTGACGCGGTGTACGGCGCGCTGTTCGCCGAGGCGCTCAGCGGTGACGCCGACGCCGGGGGACTGCTCGCCTACAACCACCTCTCGGGTGAGCCGATCGCCGGGCTGAGCGAGGGCAGGCCCCTCATCGTGCGTACGCCCGACAGCCGGCTCACGCTCGGCAATTTCATGCGCGCGCAGTTGTACGGCGTCTTCGGCACGCTCGCGCTCGGCATGCGTGTGCTCGCCGCAGAGGACGTCGCGCTCGAGAAGATGTTCGCCCACGGCGGCCTGTTCCGAACCGCTGGGGTCGCGCAGAGATTCCTCGCCGCGGCACTGGATGCCCCGGTCGCGGTCGCCGCGACCGCTTCTGAGGGCGGCGCGTGGGGCATCGCCGTGCTCGGCGCCTATCTGCCGGCGGCGAAACAGGGCGTCGACCTCGACACCTACCTGCGTGAGCGCGTGTTCGGCGACTCCGAGTTCGAGGCGACCGACCCGCATCCCGACGACGTCGCGGGATTCGCCGCCTACCTCGAGCGCTACCGCGCCGGCCTGGCCGTCGAGCAGACCGCCGTGCAGACCATCTCGTTGAAAGGAGCCACGTCGTGACAAGCGACCTGGAAACCCCGTCCATCCGCGCCGTCCGTGAGCAGGTCGCGGCGCTGCACGCCGAACTCGTGCGCTACGGCCTCGTGGTCTGGACGGGCGGAAACGTCTCCGGCCGCGTGCCCGGAGAAGATCTCTTCGTCATCAAGCCGAGCGGCGTCTCCTATGACGATCTCGCACCGGAGAACATGATCCTGTGCACGCTCGACGGCGACGTCGTACCCGGCTCGATCGGCTCCGACCGGTCACCGTCGAGCGACACCGCAGCACATGCATACGTCTACCGGAATATGCCGGAGGTCGGCGGGGTCGTGCACACCCACTCCACCTACGCCACCGCCTGGGCTGCTCGTGCGGAGTCGATCCCGTGCGTGATCACCGCGATGGCCGACGAGTTCGGCGGCGAGATCCCGGTCGGCCCGTTCGCGATCATCGGTGACGACTCCATCGGTCGCGGCATCGTCGCCACGCTCACCGGTCACCGCTCGCGGGCCGTGCTCATGCAGAACCACGGCGTCTTCACCATCGGACGCGACGCCCGCGATGCGGTGAAGGCCGCGGTGATGACCGAGGATGTCGCCCGCACCGTGCACGTCGCACGCCAGGGCGGCGCCGTGCTACCCATTCCCCAGGAGGCGATCGACGCGCTGTTCGACCGCTACCAGAACGTCTATGGACAGAACCCCAAAGGAGCGCTGAGCTGATGGCCAAGCCGACCACATCCCTCGACCACTACGAGGTCTGGTTCCTAACCGGCAGCCAGCACCTCTACGGCCCTGAGACGCTCGCGCAGGTCGCTGAGCAGTCCCGAGCGATCGCCGACGAACTGGGCGCCTCATCGAGCATCCCGGTGCGGGTCGTCTGGAAGCCCGTGCTGACCGACAGCGCCGCGATCCGCCGAATCGCCCTCGAGGCGAACGCCGACGACGGCGTGATCGGCCTGGTCGCGTGGATGCACACCTTCAGCCCGGCCAAGATGTGGATCGCCGGCCTCGATGCGCTGCAGAAGCCGCTGCTGCACTTCCACACCCAGGCGAACGTCGAACTGCCCTGGGCCGAGATCGACTTCGACTTCATGAACCTGAACCAGGCCGCGCACGGCGACCGGGAGTTCGGCTACATCCAGACCCGGCTCGGTGTGGAGCGCACCACGGTCGTCGGGCACGTGTCGAACCCGGCGGTCACCGCGCGCATCGGCTCCTGGATGCGTGCCGCTGCGGGTTGGGCCGCCACCCGCAGCCTCAAGCTCGCCCGGTTCGGTGACAACATGCGCTTCGTCGCGGTGACCGAGGGCGACAAGACCGAGGCCGAACTGCGCTTCGGTGTGCAGGTCAACACCTGGGGCGTCAACGAGCTCGCGGATGCCGTCGCGGCGGCATCCGACGCCCAGATCGACGCGCTCGTGAGCGAATACGAAGAGCTCTACGACGTGGCCCCAGAACTGCGGCGCGGCGCGGAGCGGCACAGCTCGCTGCGCGACGGTGCCGCGATCGAGATCGGGCTGCGCTCGTTCCTCGAGGCCGGCGACTTCGGTGCGTTCACGACCAACTTCGAAGACCTGGGCGCTCTCAAGCAGCTTCCGGGCCTTGCCGTGCAGCGCCTGATGGCCGACGGCTACGGCTTCGGAGCCGAGGGCGACTGGAAGACCGCGATCCTGGTGCGCGCTGCGAACGTGATGGGCGCCGGGCTGCCCGGCGGCGCATCGCTCATGGAGGACTACACGTACGACCTCACGCCGGGTGACGAACGGATCCTCGGAGCTCACATGCTCGAGGTCTCGCCGTCGTTGACCAGCGCGAAGCCCACCCTCGAGGTGCATCCGCTCGGCATCGGGGGCAAGGACGACCCGGTGCGCCTGGTGTTCACGGCGGATGCCGGCCCCGGTATCGTGGTCGCGCTCTCCGACATGCGCGACCGGTTCCGCCTGGTCGCCAACGTCGTCGAGGTCGTCGCGCCGACCGCGCCGCTGCCCAAGCTCCCGGTCGGTCGGGCCGTGTGGAAGCCCGAACCCGACTTCACCACATCGGCGACCGCCTGGCTGCAGGCCGGTGCTGCGCACCACACCGT
>DATMTS010000005.1:0-4803 GCA_035564555.1 Humibacter sp. | reverse complement strand
GCGGTGAGCGGAGCGTCGGGATCGATAGCGTCGAGCGCATCCTGAATCCGCTCCGTCACGGCTCCGATCGTGATCAGCATCGGATCGAACTCGACGAGCACCGCCTCGTACGTGGGGATCGAGCCGGTCAAACCGAGCTCTCCGCGGGCCGCCAGGCGGCGGGCGATCTGATGCACGACGCGCCAGTCCTGCTCGCGATCGCCCGACACACCGCCGACGCGGACAGCAGCCGGGCCGCAGATGGCGATGAGCACGTCGGAGCGGTCGACTCCGGTCATCGCCGCACCTCCGCGTCGAGAGCGGTGGGCGCCGCGATGACCACGCCCGCGGATTCGAGCTCGGTGCGGATGCGACGGGCGAGCTCGACCGCGGCCGGGGTGTCGCCGTGGAGAAGGACAGTGTCCACAGCAACCGGAATGGCGACCCCGTTGCGGCTGTCGATCACTCCCTCCGTCACCATGCGAACGGTGCGCTCGGCGATCTCCCCTGCATCGTGGATCACCGCGCCTGGCTGCGATCGCGGGACGAGCGTTCCGTCGTCCTCGTACGCGCGGTCGGCGATCCCGACGATGCCGACGACCACCCCTGCGGCACGGGCGGCATCGGCCAGCTCACCATCCTGAGCGAGGATGCGCAGGCCCGGGTCGATGTGGGACACAGCGTCGACCACCGCCCTGGCGTAATCCGGGCGAGTCGCGACAAGGTTGCCGAGACGCCCGTGCGGGGCGACGTGTGCGACGCGAGCGCCGTGGTAGGCGGCGAACGCGGAGAGCGCGCCGAGCTGGTAGACGACGTCGGTCCGGACCTCGGTCTCCGTGAGGTCCATCGCGCGACGGCCGAAGCCGACGAGGTCCGGGAAGCCGGGGTGGGCGCCGATACCGACACCGCGGCGCACACACTCGGCCACCGTGCGATCCATGATCCGCGGATCGCCGGCGTGGAAGCCGCAGGCGATGTTGGCGGAGGTCACGACCTCGAGGAGAGCTGCATCGTCGCCCATCGCCCAATCGCCGTATCCCTCGCCGAGGTCGGCGACCAAATCGACTCTCCTGGACATTTCGGCTCCTTGTGCTCGCGTCGTCACCAGCATGCGTAGAGACTACGTTTCCACCGCGCGACGTCGCACTAGGTGTGCCAAGCTTGTGCTGGACTACGGGTGCGAATCGTCGTGACAACGCGGATCTTCGGATGCAGACGTGGCACTAGTGGCAAAATCCTTGCCATATTCCATGCACGAAGGAGACTCTGGTGGCGCTTCCCGAACGGCGAATCCACCGAAGGGTGACGTTGACCGAGATCGCAACGGCGGTCGGAGTGGCACCCTCGACCGTCTCGCGCGCGATGTCGAACCCGAACCGGGTGAGCCCGGAAATGTACGAGCGAATAGTGCGAAAGGCCCGCGAACTGGGCTACGAGTCCGCAACGCTGCCGTCGAGCCGTCAGCGCATCGCCCGCGGCACGATCGCGCTGATGCTCCCCAATCTGACGAATCCGTTCAACCTCGACCTCATCCGCGGCAGTCAGATACAAGCGCAGGCGGCCGGCTTCATGCAGCTGCTCGTCACCAGCGATGAATCGGAGCAAGTCGAGGCGGAGTGGCTCGTGGAGCTCGCCGAAAGTGTCGACGGGATCGTTCTCGCGTCCCCCCGTAGCCCGGACCCCATCCTCAATCAGGTCGCCGAACGCGTCCCGCTTGTCGTGCTCAACCGTGAAGTCCCCTGGATCTCGGGTGTCGTGATCGACACCCCCGCCGGTCTCGCCCAGGGCCTCGACTACCTGGTCTCCTTGGGCCACACGAGGATCGCGTACGTTCGCGGCCCCGCAACCTCCTGGTCGGACCAGGCCCGCTATCGGGCCTTGCGGACGGCGGCGAGTCAACACGAGGTCGAGTTGATCCCGGTGGGCAACTTTCGTCCCACTCTTGCCGCCGGTGCCGCAGCGGCAGATGCCGTCGAGCTCTCCCGAGCGACGGCAGCGATCTTCTTCAACGACACGCTCGCGATCGGCGCTCTCGGCCGCTTCGAGCACCGCGGCATCCGCGTTCCCGACGACATGAGCGTCATCGGCTGCGACGACATCTTCGGGGCGTCGTTCACCAATCCGCCGCTCACCACGGTGACCGCCGGCGGCGAGCAGGCGGGCCGTGCGATCACCGACATCCTGCTCGGAAGCTTCACGACGAAGGACCGGTCGCATCGACTGGACCGGATCCCGACTCATCTCACCGTCCGGGAGTCGACGGGCTCGCCGAAGAAGTGATTCTCGGTCGCTCCCGACGCATGGGCTCCTCCACCTGCGCCGTGCGCGGTGCTTTGCGGTGGTCAATGTCGCACACCGATGGCACAAATATTGCCATCAGGGAATTCTCCAACTGCCGCAGTAGCCTCCGCGCCCTGGGCCGATCCTGCTATTCTTTCTGTCTTTGATCAGGCCTTTTCTTCTCGCTTCGCCTCGCTCCTCCATAAGCCTCTGTGTCGAACATACGCACAACGTTGGCACGCACTGTGAATTCTTGAGGCAGAGCTGGCGCCGGAAAGCTACCGTGATCGCAACAAGTCGCGTCAAGCGACTGGGCGGTATATAACCCCGGCCGCCACCCCCACAACACAGCGCGCGACGTAGGGCCTGTATCGAAGCTCTTCCGCGCCCCGAAGAAGGAGCTCAGATGTTCAGTCGTTATGGGAAGCGAGTGCTCGCCGCGGCGACCGTCGCTGTTGGGCTTGCTGCGCTCAGCGGATGCGCGAGCGGCAGTTCGTCCGGTTCGACCCCTTCGGCCGCCGGAGCGCAGCCGAGCGGGAACCTCAGCATCATCGGCTACGCGGACATCTGGCAGAACCAGTACTGGAACGCCGTGATCAAGCCGTTCGAGGCGAAGTACCCGAAGATCAAGGTCCAGTACCAATCCAAGCGCTCGTCGGGCGACATGCTCGCCGCGATCCAGTCGGAGGCCGGCACTCCGTCGACCGATGTGGCGATCATGGACAGCACGGTTGCCGAGACCGGTAACAAGCAGGGGATCTTCGCGAAGATCTCGGCGACGGATGTTCCCAACATCAAGCACGTCAAGAAGGATATCCTCGACACCCAGGGCTTTGGTCCCGTCCTTCAGGAGGATGCTGTGGGTCTCCTCTACGACACCAAGACGTTCCCGAAGGCGCCCACGTCGTGGAACGTGCTCTGGGACTCCAAGTACAAGCAGAAGATCGGGATCACCGCTCCCCCCTCTGCCCTGAGCATCGACCTGACGATGATCGCAGCGAAAATGCAAGGCGAGGACTTCACGAAGAGCATCGATAAGGCGGTCGCCCGCCTCAAGCAGCTGGCCCCGAATGTCCAGACGTGGGCTCCGTTGCCGGACGAGTACCAGAGCGTCATCACGGGTCAGACCGTGCTCGACCTCGGACAGAACGCCCGCGGTCAGTACTACAGCGATCAGAGCGGCGGAAAGCTGGGGATCGCCTTCCCGAAGGAGGGCACGATGTACCAGATCAACACGATCAACCTGCTCAAGAACGCGCCCAACGCGGCGGCGGCGAAGCTGTTCATGAACTACGCCCTCGGTGCTGAAGCTCAGACCGCATTCGCCAAGGCGCTCTACTACGCACCGTCCGTCGACAATGTGACACTGCCCGCGGATGTCGCCGACCGGATCGTGAAGACCGACGGGTCGGTCAAGATCATCTCCTACGACCCGGACTGGCTCGCCACGGTCCGCTCCCAGTGGACGGACATCTGGAAGCGCGAGATCATCGGCGGCTGACCGGCCTCCACATCGATCAATCCGAACCTGAGGACCATCATGCAGACGAACCAGACGATCGCCGCGAGTGAGCGCTCTGCACCCACCCGGGCGCGAGGCACCGGAGACTCCGGCGCACGCAGGGAGCAGGCGAAGCTGTCGCTCGTCGACCTGACGAAGCAGTACAGCGCGGGCACCGATCCAGCCGTCGACAAGCTCAACATGGAAATCGAGTCGGGCCACCTGGTGGCTCTGCTCGGTCCGTCCGGATGCGGCAAGACGACCACGCTGCGCATGGTCGCCGGCTTGATGGAACCCACCTCCGGCTCGATCCTGATCGACGGCGCCGACATCACCTCCACTCCCGTGCACAAGCGCGGGATGGGGATGGTGTTCCAGTCCTATGCCCTCTTCCCGCACATGAACGTGCTGGACAATGTCTCGTTCGGTCTGAAGATGCGCAAGGTCGACCGCGAGCAGCAGCGGAAGCGTGCTCGCGAGGCGCTCGCCATGGTCAAGCTGGAGCACCTGGCGAAGCGGCGGGTCAAGGAACTGTCCGGAGGACAGCAGCAGCGCATCGCACTCGCCAGGGCGCTCGTCGTGGAGCCGACACTGCTGCTCCTCGACGAGCCCCTGTCGAATCTCGACGCAAAGCTGCGCGAATCCATGCGCACCGAGATCCGGATGCTCCAGCAGCGTTCCCGCGCGACGACGCTCTTCGTCACGCACGACCAGGACGAAGCGCTCGACATGGCCGATCGGATCGCCGTGATGAACGGAGGGCTGATCGAACAGTTCGGCGCCCCCCGCGACATCTACAGGCGACCGAGAACGCGGTTCGTCGCCGACTTCATCGGCCGGGCAAATCTGCTGGACGTCGCAGTGGAGGCCGACCTTTCGCCGGCGGACCACGGTGAGAAGCTCTACCGGATCGCTGCCCCGTCTTTCGGATCAGGCGGCGCCGTGGGCCGGCCGGGACTGGAGGGTACGGACACGACACTCGTGCTGCGGCCCCACAACCTCCGGGTGCGCCGTGCGGACGACGCAGAGGAGGCGAACTCCCT
>DATMTS010000004.1:0-12951 GCA_035564555.1 Humibacter sp. | reverse complement strand
GCGGGGCAGGTTGTTCGGCGAACGTTTGGACTCGATGCCGTGATTCCAACGTAAGGCCGTTTTGGGGGTGTTTCCGGGTTTATGGAAGTTCGTTGGCCGCCTGCGTCTTTTCAGCGACACTCCGCAAGCGGGCATCCATTTCAAGCCACTCGCTCAACTCGGCGCGGTACCCAGCGGCTTTGCGCGGCGGGCAGTTCATCCACCGGTCGAGTACGAGCGCGCGCATCAGTTCGGTGCGCGTCGGCAGATCCCCCGCAAGGCACCGATCGCAGGTGATCTCCGCTCTCGTGAGGTGGTAGCCGTGCGCGTGCTCGAAAGCAAGATCGTCGGTAGTCAAAACGATCTCGTTTGCTCGAGGTTCCATGTTTCTGGTGTCCATTTCTCTCGTGTGATGCGCTGGTCAGTCTTGGTTAGGTAGAGGTCTTTGAAGCCGAGCACGATTGGCCCGAATAGGTCACGGATGATCGCATGGCGCTTCTCGATGGGCATGCCGTCCCACTTCGGCAGCCACGCCGGGAAGGCGGCCGCACCATGCACCGCTTCGAAGCCTTCGCGCGGATCTAACGCCTCGCGGGCTGTCGCCATGAGTGATGCCCGAGAGTCGGCGGCGACGGACTCAGCGATGCGCCCATCTAGACCCTCGATCTGCTGGCCCAGGTCACGGAGTCGCTTGGCGGTTGCCTCAAGGTCGGCGCCCGGTAGTTCGGCGAGATCCTGCTGGACCTTCCGTCTACGGGCCAGTTCGGCGCGCTCGACCCGCAGCGGCGCGGCGTCGTCCTCAGTGGAGTCAACTTCCTTCGCCTGCGTGAGCGCCATAAACACCGCCTCGGCCAACAGCCGCTCGAGGTCGTCACGGAGGATCGTCGGGTGCTGCAGGTTGTCGCGCACGGCAAGCTTCTCCCGAGTGCACGTATAGCGCGGTGCGCGATCCTTGCCGGGCGTGTGAAAGCGCATTGCCGAGCCGCACACCGAGCAGACGACGACACCGGAGGCGACATGTGCCACCTTGGGACCGCGCTTCGGCGTCCGGTCCGGATGCTCGAGGATAGCGCGCATCGCCTCCCACTGCTCCAATGGGACGAGCGGCGTGCCACCCTCACCGACGACCTGGCCGCGGTGCTGCAGTAACCCGGCGTTCGAGGGGCGCATCAGTACCTGACGAACGGTGGTGGTCAGCCATGCACGACCGGTGGCCGTCGTCACTCCTTCGTCGTTCCAGCGCTTCCTGACGGCGTAGAGGGTCGAGCCGTCTAGGATCGCCTGCACCGCCCAGCGCACCCATTCGGCCTCTGGCTCGCGCGGCGTTAGGCGGTCGCTCTCGAAGCCGAATGGTCGCCGCCCCGTAACTGGTCGGCCTGTGGCCACGCGGTGCGCGTTGGCGCGTTCCTGTCGCTCGCTCTTGCGCCGTACCTCGAAGCGGGCAAGCGACGCCAACAGTGTTGCGCGAAACTCCCCGTCGGCGGTGGATAGGTCAATTTCGCCGTCCACGGTGACGACGGACAGCCCTAGGTCGATCAGGGTGAGAAGTTCGCGCGTGCTGCGGATGAGCCTATCTAGGTCGACCGCGACGACGTGCGTGACCAATCTGGACTCGGCGTCTCGAAGGAGGCGCGCCCAGTCCGTGCCAGCGCCTCGCGCCTTCGACGCGGACACGTCGTTGTCGATGTACTCCCCCGAGCCGCTCCATTCGCGGTCGGCGATGAGTTTCCGGCACCGCGCGATCTGCCGCTCGATGCCCTCGGACACGTCGAGTGATTGGCGTGCATAGATGGCGGCTCGCACCTGGGGATTCGGCATGACCCTATTTTAATGTTTTGGTTCGCGAGCACGCACATCCGCAGGAACTCCGCGGCCTGCCGGGTGAGCGAGCCGAGCGCGACGAGTTGGTGCAGTTCACGGATGCGGGCGGAGAACTTGCGGATGTTGATCGCCCAATGGCGCCGGGTGATGTCGGGGATCACGACGTGCAGCCGGGATCCGTCCGGCAAGGTGGCGTCCACGAACGGGGACGACAGGTCGACGCGGCGCCCGGAGGACTGCAACATGCGTTCGACGAGCGAACGCACCTCGCCTGCGGTCAGCACCGTCGGCGTCAGTTCCGGGATGCCGTTGCGCGCGACGAAGACACGGCTGGGAGAGTTGATCCAGATCTCCTCGATCTGCGGATCGTCGAGATAGGGCTGCAGAGCGCCGAACCCGACGATGGATGCCACCACCTGTCGTTCCGCGCCGACCTCGTCGTCGATCATCGGCAGGGTGCCGGAAAGGGCCCGTTCGCTGTAGCGGCGCACCTCATCGCGGGCGTATTCGGCCGCGCGGTGCCCGGAGACCCCACCTGGGGCGGCTTCATCGACCCCATCTCGCCGTACGCGTTCACGGACTCGATCGGTGATGAGTCGAACGGCATCGGTCATTCCAGCATGATGCCCTGAAGCGCCGGTGACGCGTGCCCGTTATCCACAGGCCCGCCATCCGACCGACGCACGAGCCACGAGCGGTGGCGACGAATCTCGCCACTATGCTGGTTCTCGCCCGCGGGAGTGGTGAAATCGGCAGACACGCAGGATTTAGGTTCCTGTGCCTTCGGGCGTAGGGGTTCAAGTCCCCTCTCCCGCACGAGACGACCACGGCGAGCTCGAAGCCTCGCAAACTTGACGTTGGGCGGCTTGAGCCCCTCGGGTCGTCCGACTCTCTTGCAGCTTCGGGCTTTCCGCTCGTGTCGCGTGCCACGTGTCGGCGGCCGCAGCGGCCGCCGATCGCAGGGCGTCAGCGGGCCCGCCCTCGGCCAGAGGTCGGCGCCCACTGTTTCGATGAAGACGATGTCTGCGTGTTGTCGACTCAGTCAGCCCGGCGTACGATCCTGTCTGCTCACCGAGGGTATCCGCAGGCTCGCTCGCTACACTTCATAGCAAGTACCTTTCTTCTCGCTGCCGCCTCCGCCGTGCAACGACATCCACACCGCCGCCCCTGATGGAGCACTGTGATCCACACCTCACTCATTCCCTGGCTCGATCCGACGACCATCATCGACTCCGCCGGCTCATGGGCGCTGCTGGTGGTCTGCGGGGTGATCTTCGCCGAGACGGGGTTGCTGATCGGATTCTTGCTGCCCGGGGACACTCTGCTGGTCATCACCGGCATTCTCACGTTCTCCGCGCATGCCAAGGCGGGCGGTCACGGCATCCACATCGACATCTGGTGGGTGTGTCTGGCGATCGGGTTCGCCGCCTTCCTGGGCGGTGAGGCCGGCTATCTGATCGGCCGGAAGGCCGGGCCGCGCATCTTCGAGCGCAAAGAGACCGGGCTGTTCAGCGTCAAGAACGTGCAACGCACCAACGCGTTCTTCGAGCGGTTCGGCGCGCTTGCCGTCGTGCTCGCTCGATTCGTGCCGATCGTGCGCACCTTCGCCCCCGTCGCCGCGGGCGTCGGCAGGATGAACTCCAAGAAGTACAGTGTGTACAACCTGATCGGTGCGATGATCTGGGGCGCCGGTCTCACCTACTTCGGATTCCTACTGGGGTATATTCCGCCGGTGGCGCATTTCGTCGAACGCTACATCGATCTGATCCTGCTGCTAGCCGTCGTCGTCACGGTGGTTCCCACGGGTTACCACTACATCCGCGCATCCCGCAAGGCCAAGCGCGAGGCAGCCGCAGACAGCAGGGGCGGGACCGCACCGGGATCGCTCGCGCTTCGACCAGACGTCTTCGAGCCCAAGCGCGACGCCGACTGACTCTTCGCTGCCGGCCGCCCAGGCGGCTGCGTCACTCGTGCAACGGTTCCTCGTGGTCGGAGTGCCCCGCCGGCTCGAGTTGAAACGTGGAGTGCGCAACGTCGAAGTGTTCGGCCAGACAGACGCCGAGGTCGTCTAGCAGCCTGCCCGCCTCACCGGACTCGAAGGTGTGCGCATCCACGACGACGTGCGCGGTGAACACCGGGGCTCCGGACGTGATCGCCCAGACGTGCACGTCGTGCACGGCGATCACGCCCGGCGTGCCGAGGATGTGCCTGCGGATGGTGGCGACGTCGGTGTCGGCAGGCGCCGACTCGCTCAGCACGCGCACCACGTCGCGCAACAACACGAACGCGCGCGGCAGGATCATGACCGCGATCAGCAACGAGGCGATGGCATCCGCTGCGACGAAGCCGGTACCGAGGATCACCAGCGCGGCGAGGATCACGGCGGTCGATCCGATCAGGTCGCCGAACACCTCGAGGTAGGCGCCCCGCACGTTGATGGAGTGCTCGGCTCCGCCGCGCAGCAGCAGCAACGCGGCGAGGTTGGCGACGAGTCCGATCGCTGCGACGATCAGCATCGGGATGCTGTGCACCTCGTGCTGCGCGCCGATCAAGCGGCCGAGCGCGCCGATGGTGACCGTGACGGCGACGACTATCAGGATCGCTCCGTTGATCAGCGCCCCGAACACCTCCGCACGGCGGAACCCGAACGTCTGACGGTCGGTCGCCGGGCGGGCGGCCACGATCGTGGCCGCCAACGCTATCAGCAGGCCGGCAAGGTCGCTGAGCATGTGGCCGGCGTCGGCGAGCAGGGAGAGCGATCCGCTCAGCAACGCTCCCACCACTTCGATCACGAGCACACCGGCGACGATGCCGATCGCGGCCGACAGGCGCGAGCGGGTCGCCCCGGCTGCGTGGTCGTGAGCGTGCGGAGCTTTCGATTGCGACATCAGTTCAACGCTAGGCGCACGTCGCTGCGACCCGCCAGGCGCCCGGTCTTGATGGGAATGAGTGCCGTTCTCACCTGTCGCGCGCACCGCTGGTGAACTCGGCGATCACCGGGATCATCAGCTCGAACGCTCGCGCCCGGTGGCTGGTCGCATTCTTGCGTCGCGGCGACAGCTGCGCCGATGTCACCCTTTCGCCGTCCGGAACGAAGATCGGGTCATATCCGAAGCCGTTTTCGCCGCTCGCCCCATCGGCCAGCCGTCCGCGCCATATGCCCTCGACGGTGCGTTCGGCTCCAGCGCCGATGCCCGCGGCGGCGGGGCGCACCACCGCGATGGTGCAGGCGAAGTGCGCGATGCGATGCGGATCGGGGATGTCGGAGAGCTGATCGAGAAGCAGGCGCAGGTTTGCGGCGTCGCCGCCGTGCCGGCCGGCCCACCGTGCCGAGAAGATTCCGGGCGCTCCCCCCAGCACGTTGACGCAGATACCCGAGTCGTCGGCGAGGGCGACCAAACCGGTGTGCTCCGCCGCCGCCCGGGCCTTGATGAGCGCGTTCTCGGCGAAGGTGACACCGTTCTCTACCGGTTCCGGGCCGTCGTACGGCAGGATCCGCGCGCCGGGAAGGCGGTCGCCGATGATCGACTGGAACTCCCTGACCTTGTGAGCGTTGTGCGTCGCCAGCACGAGGTCGATGTCGGTCACAGCGCGGCTGCTGCTTCGGTGTTCGACGCGCGCGTCTCGGCCGACGCCCCGAGCACCGAGGCCTGCAGCGCGCACAGGGTCGCGTTGCCTGCCATGGCGAGATCGAGCAGCACGTTGAGCTCGGAGCGATCGAACGGCGCAGCCTCGGCTGTGCCCTGCACCTCGACGAAGAGTCCGCGTCCGGTGACGACGACGTTCATGTCGGTCTCGGCTCTCACATCCTCGGTGTATGCCAGATCCAGCATGGGCTCACCGTCGATGATGCCCACCGAGACCGCCGACACCGAGTCGATCAACGGCCTCGACTTCTGTCCGATGAATCTGTGTTCACGGCCCCACTCCAAGGCGTCGGCGAGTGCGACGTAGGCGCCCGTGATGGCTGCG
Organism: Humibacter sp.; assembly: GCA_035564555.1. GTDB lineage: Bacteria > Actinomycetota > Actinomycetes > Actinomycetales > Microbacteriaceae > DATMTS01. The sequence goes on along the minus strand of DATMTS010000004.1, from coordinate 7,179 downwards.
GTGCGCGTTCCACCGTCGGCCTGCAGCACGTCGCAGTCGAGCACGATGGTGTTCTCGCCGAGGGCTTTCATGTCGACGACCGCACGCAGACTGCGCCCGATCAGTCGGCTGATCTCATGGGTGCGGCCGCCGATGCGACCCTTGACCGATTCCCGATCCATCCGGTCGTTCGTCGATCGCGGCAGCATCGAGTACTCGGCGGTCACCCACCCTTTGCCTTTGCCGCTCATCCAGCGCGGAACCCCGTTGGTGAACGAGGCTGTGCAGAGCACTCGGGTGCGCCCGAACGAGATCAGCGCGCTGCCTTCGGCCTGCTCGCTCCAGCCTCGCTCGATCGTGACCGGTCGCAATTCGTCGATTGCACGGCCGTCTTTTCGGATGATGTCGGTCACGGTGTTCCTCGTTTCGTTCGGGCAGGTGGGGCCGGGGCGTTCAGCTATGCGCGGATGCCGTGGGCAGATCGATCACGCCGGTCTGGGCGACCTCGACGCGGGAGACTTCGGGTCCGGCGAGCCGATGTGCCAAGCGCAGGAAGGCGTCCGTGTCGGTACCGGTGGCTTCGTAACGCAGGCTCGGTGCTCCGGTCGCGACACGCTCGAGACCGCGTTCGACGAGCACCCGGTACACGTCGCTGGCGGTCTCGACGTCGCTGGAGACCAGTGCGACGTCTTCACCCATCACGTAGGAGATGGCGCCCTTCAGAAAGGGGTAGTGCGTGCAGCCGAGCACGAGCGTGTCCACGCGCGCATCACGCAACGGGCTCAGGTAGCGGGATGCCGTGCTGAGCAGCTCGTCGCCGCTCGTCACGCCGTTTTCCACGAACTCCACGAAGCGCGGGCACGCCTGAGTGAACAGCCTGAGGCTGGGGGCGGCCGCGAAGGCGTCCTCATAGGCGCGCGAATTGACGGTTCCGGAGGTTCCGATGACGCCCACCCGCCCGGTCTTGGTGGTGGACACGGCACGACGCACAGCCGGCTGGATGACCTCAACGACCGGCATGTCATATCGCTCGCGGGCATCCCGCAGCATGGCTGCCGACGCCGTGTTGCAGGCGATCACGAGCATCTTGACGCCCTGGTCGACCAGCAGGTCGAGCACCTCGAGCGCATACGCGCGAACCTCGGCGATGGGCTTGGGACCATAGGGCGAGTGTGCGGTGTCGCCGACATAGAGGATGGACTCGTTCGGCAGCTGATCGCGCACGGCCCGCGCCACCGTGAGGCCGCCGACGCCCGAGTCGAAGATGCCGATGGGTGCGTCCGTCACGGTGCTCAAGCCTACCGGCGTCGGTGATCGATAGGCTGGCAGCGTGACCGCGCCTTCGACGTCCTCGGCCTTACGCACCGACAGGTACGAGCTCACGATGCTCGACGCGGCGCTCGAAGCGGGGACGCACGAGCGGGAGTGCGTCTTCGAAGCCTTCTCCCGACACCTGCCTGGCGGCCGTCGCTACGGCGTGGTCTGCGGCACCGGGCGCCTGCTCGAACTCATCGAGGACTTCCGATTCGGCGACGAGGAACTCGACTGGCTGCGCGAGAGCCGGGTCGTTCGGCCTGCCACGCTCGACTGGCTCGCGAATTACCGCTTCAACGGCAGCGTGCGCGGGTATCGCGAAGGCGAGCTGTACTTTCCCGGTTCGCCGATCCTGGTGGTGGATGCTCCGTTCGCCGAGGGCGTGCTGCTCGAGACGCTGATCCTCAGCGTGCTGAACTACGACTCGGCGGTGGCCAGCGCCGCCGCGCGGATGATATCCGCCGCCGTCGGCAGACCGATCGCCGAAATGGGCTCACGTCGCGCCAACGAGCACGCCGCGGTGACGGCTGCCCGTGCCGCGTTCATCGCCGGTTTCGAGGCGACGTCGAACCTCGAAGCGGGCCGCCGCTGGGGAGTGCCGACGATGGGCACCGCGGCGCACGCATTTACCCTCCTGCACGACAGCGAGGAGGATGCCTTCCGCGCGCAGGTGCGGACGCTCGGCTCCGGTACCACGCTGCTCGTCGACACCTACGACGTGCACGCTGCGATCGAGACGGCGGTGAAGGTCGCGGGACCGGAGTTGGGCGCGGTCCGACTCGACTCCGGCGACCTTCCCAAACTGGTCGTCTCCGTGCGCGAGCACCTGGACTCGCTCGGGGCCGTGAACACGAAGATCACGGTCACGAACGATCTCGACGAATACACGATCGCCGCTCTCGCCGCATCGCCGGTCGACTCCTACGGTGTCGGCACTGCCGTGGTCACGGGTTCCGGCGCCCCGGCGTCGGGAATGGTCTACAAACTCGTGGCGCACCGTGACGAGAACGGCGACTGGGTGTCCGTGGCGAAGAAGTCGGACGGCAAGGCATCCGTCGGCGGCCGCAAGGAACCGATCAGGCGGCTGGATTCCTCCGGCGTCGCCGTGGCAGAGGCGATTCACATCGTGCGGGATGCCTCCGGCACGATCGACGACACGGGCCGCACCCTGCTGGTGCCGCTGGTGGAAGACGGCGTACCGGTCGCCGAGTTCCTCGGTCGCGCCGGAGTGGCCGCCGCCCGCGAACACCGCGCTCGGGCCATCGACGAGTTGCCCGAAGAGGCGTTCCGCCTGGGCCGAGGCGACCCTGTGCTGCCCACGCTCTATCTGTGACGCGCGTTCACTCGTCGCGGAGACGCTCGTAGATCTCTTTGCAGGTGGGGCAGGTCGGGAACTTCTCCGGGTCGCGGCCGGGAGTCCACTTCTTGCCGCAAAGCGCCTTGACCGGCTTGCCCGTCATCGCAGATTCGAGGATCTGCTCCTTCTTCACGTAGTGCGCGAAACGCTCGTGATCGCCCGGCTCGAAGACCTCGTTCTGCAGCAGCTCTTCGAGCTCGCGGTCGAGGGTCGTCGTGCCGCCACTGTCGGGCGCGCCGCCGGGCTCCGAAATGCTCGACTCATGCATGCGCTAAGTCTACGTCGCGATGCGATCAGCCGGACTGCAGCGCGGACGCCATGATCTCCGGCCCGCGCCGCTCGAAGACGAGCCCGCCGAGCACGACTCCACCGGCCAGCACGACCACGCCGACCCCGATGCCGAGCCACAGCGCGCCGAGGAACCATCCGGCCCCGAGCAGCACGCCGAGCACGCCGAGCACGATGGAGGGCGCGGACAACAGCACGATCAACACGAAGCTGATCGATTGCACGAATGCGGCGGTCGCGCCGGTGTGCTGCGGCTGGGCGAACGGACTGTCTCCGGGCTTCGGCGCCGGATACGGGAACAACGAAGAGGTGATGCTGGAGAGCCCGATGCCGTTCAACAGCACCCCTGTGCTCACGCCCGCCACCGCCGGCAACGCGCTCCAATCGCCGTATGCCAGCACGGTCAGCACCGAGCCGAGCGCGATCAGCGGTACGCCCATCAGAACGATGGGTACGAGTCGTCCGATCCGGTCGGCGGCGCCGCGGGTGCCTGTCGCAACATGCAGCCAGACGGCGGTTCCGTCATAGGCGACATCGTTGTGAATGGCCCAGCCGAGGAAAAGGCACATGATCGGTAACGGCAGCAACGCGAGACTCGGCCCGATCGGCACATGCACGACCGTGAACGCGACCACCAGCAGAGCGGGCACGAGGGGAATCATCACCAGGGAGACCCAGTACCGGGCATCGCGGCCCCAGTAGGTGATGCTACGGGCCGCCACCACTCCGGCAGGGATGCCCGGCATGCGTCCGAACCAGCCGAGCCCGGCGTAGGTCTTGGCGGACGCCGCCCGGGCCGGTGTGACGAGCATCTTGGCCACCAGCGCCCGCCAAGCCAGCCACATGACGGCGAGAAACGCGAGAGCGATCAGCACCTGGATCACGGCGGGGCCGCCGTTGCCCATGGCCGCATCGGCCGGAGCCGCCCAGACGGCACCGAGCGGTGTCCACGCGGCGAGGTCGGCGATCGCGTGCAGCACGCGCAAGCCATCGCGTCGCCAGTCGACGCTGATCAGGAAGACGATCAAGGGAGACACCATCACGATCAACAGAATCGCGACGACTCCCCCGACCTCACGGGCCCGGCGCGTCGCCAGAAAGAACGCCGCGATCGAGGTCGTGACGCGTGCGCCGAGAGTGCAGGTGGCAGTAGCGATGACCGCCGACAGTATCGCGACGAGCGTGGGGACCACGCCCCTCGACCACGTCACGATGGTGGCCAGCGAGCAGATGCCCAGCACGATCGAAGGGATGCCGATCAGGGCTGCGATCGCCAGGCCGGTGGCGAGACGGCTGGTGGGCATGCCGAACAACGAGAACGCGCGCGGATCGAGCGTGTCATCGACTCCGAACAGCAGAGGCAGAACGAGGAACCCGAGCATCACGACGCCACCGCCGATCACGACCAGGTCACGCACCGGTCCCAGGTCATCGACGAGCCGGGCGTCGATCAGCAGCACCACGACGACGACCGTGACCATGGCGCCGTAGAGCAAGCCGATCGCCAGCCCGAACACCTGCCATGGGCTGCGCCGGAACGCGTTGCCCATCAAGCGCAGTTTCAGTCCGAGAAACTGTGCAGCCATTCCATCCCCTCCGCGGCTTTGCGTCCGCCGGCAAGTTCGACGAAGCGGTCTTCAAGGCTCTTCTCGCCGCGCACCTGGTCAACGGTTCCCGCGTCGAGAACAACACCGCCCACGATGATCGCGACGCTGTCGCAGATGCGCTGGATCAGGTCCATGCCATGGCTGGAGAGCACGACCGTGCCGCCTCCGGCGACGTAGCGTTGCAGGATCTCGATGACATTCGCGGCCGAAACGGGGTCGACCGATTCGAACGGCTCGTCGAGCACGAGTAGTCGCGGCGAGTGGATCATGGCGCACGCGAGCGCCACCTTCTTGGTCATGCCGGCCGAGTAGTCCGCGACGAGCCGGCGCAGCGCATCCTCGAGGCCGAAGGCGGCGGCGAGATCGGCAGAGCGCTGGCGTACGGTCGCGGGATCGAGCCCGCGTAAGGTGCCGCAGTAGAAGAGCAGCTGCGCGCCGGTCAACCTGTCGAAGAGTCGCAGGTGATCGGGCAGCACCCCCATCGTTCGCTTCGCCTTGATCGGGTTCTTCCACACGTCGATCTCGTGCACCTCGACCCGACCCGCGTCGGGTCGCAACAGCCCGGTGACGATCGACAGGGTCGTCGTCTTTCCCGCTCCGTTCGGGCCGACGATGCCGTAGAACGACCCTTGACGCACGTCGAGGGAAATACCGTCCACGGCGACGTTCGAGCCGAACCGTTTGTGCAGATCGCGGATCGAGAGCACCACGGGGGCTGTCGCGGCATCGGGCGCGGTCGGCGGGATGACGGGTTGGGGCGGCAGCACGTGGGCCGGCAGCGATTCGAGTTCGAGCCCGGGCGCGATCACGGGTTGGAGTATGAGTTCGGGGTCGGGTTCGAGTTGGAGTGCGGGTTCGGGCCGCCGCAGGGTTTCGGTTTGCGGAGCGCGCGCCGTCTGCGCTGCCGGCGCGGGCTCGACCTCAGCACTCAACAGAAGTTCGAGCGCGCTCTCGGCATCAGGCGTCTGCGCAGCGGATGTCTCGGTCGGCGCCTGCTTTGCCGGTGCCTCTGCGACCGTGCCTTTCTTGGCCGTCGTCTTCGGCGCAGGGGACTTCTTTTCGACCGGTTTCTTCTCGGCAGGGCTTATCGCGGCGGGCTTCTTCTCGGCAGCCTTCTTCGCGGCGGGTTTCTCCGGGGCGGGTCTCGTCTCGGCGGCCTTCTTCTCCGGGGCGGGTTTCAACACCCGGGTGATCGGCTCGGCGGCGTCGGTTCCCGTGACACTGCCGCGAGCGCTGTCGGAAGACCGTGCACCCGCAGCACGTGCACCCGACGCACGTGCAGTCGTCCCCGCCCGGCTCGGACTCTGGCCGGCGCGAGCACTTGTCCCCATGCGGCCGGCCGGGTTCGTGCGGGCACGAGGTGCCCGAGTGTGGGTCTCGGCCGCAGCGGCGGAGCCCGAGCGGATCGGCCCACCTTCTTCAACGTCGCGCTCCGTGGCCTCCGAATCGACCGGGCCCGCACTCTTGGCAACGGATGTCGGCGCGACGCGGTCGGCAGCCGTCTTCGCGGCCGGTTTTCGTGCGGGCGACTTCTTTGCTACAGGCGTGCGAGGCGCGGGCGCAGCGGCATCGGCATCCGTTTCGATATCGGCTGCCACTGTCGTCGGATTCCGGTTTCCCCGGGGCTCGGAAGTCACCCCGCTAACGTATCAAGCGCGGCAGCGCGCAACGCGGTGCAGGCCGGAAACCGGCGAAAAACCATCCCTAGGTATCACCCGTGAGCTTGGTCACGATCGCGCAACGACTCGACCCCCGTCGGAGGCACGCCCTTACGCTATTAAAGGCACGACGGCGTGTCTTTGCACACGCGTATCAGTGAACCTTCGGCGACACGCAATCGAAAAGCATCGTCGCCGCACCCGAGAGGTCATCTGCGCACAACCTCAAGGAGATGAAAGTGACCACCCAGGTAGTGATTCTCGCCGCCGGTATGGGTAGCCGCCTCGGGCGTTCCTTGCCGAAGCCGCTGACCGAACTCAGTGACGGCCGCACCATCATGCAGCAGCAATTCGACAACATCCACCGCGCATTCGGCCCCAAGGCCAAGGTGACGATCGTCGTCGGCTACAAGCTCGAACACATCATCGAGGCCTTCCCCGATGCAGGCTTCGTCTACAACGAGCAGTACGACCAGACCAACACCTCGAAGAGCTTGATGCGTGCGTTGCAGGCATCCGCTTCCGGCGGCGTGCTCTGGATGAACGGCGATGTCGTGTTCGACCCGCGAACGCTGGAGAGGGCGGCGGCACTCGTCGCACGGGACCAGTCGTTCGTCACCGTCAACACGGCCAAGGTGTCCGACGAAGAGGTCAAGTACACCACGAGCGCCGAGGGCTACATCGAGAAGCTCTCGAAGACGGTCAAGGGCGGGCTCGGCGAAGCCGTCGGCATCAACTACGTGTCGAGCAACGACAAGGCCGCACTGCTCTTCCAATTGCAGCGGGTTGCAGATCAGGACTACTTCGAACGGGGCATCGAGTTGGCGATCGAACGAAGCGGCATGCTCGTCGAGCCGCTCGACATCTCCGACCTGTACGCCGTCGAGGTCGACTTCGCCGAGGATCTGGAGCGCGCGAACCTCTACGTGTGAGCACAATGACGCAAGGATGCCGCCGTCAGCGCAGACGGCGGCAT
>DATMTS010000003.1:0-1843 GCA_035564555.1 Humibacter sp. | reverse complement strand
CCGGCTGCTTCCCGCAGCCGGGCCGTCGTCGTTTCCCGGGTCCGCTGACGGTGGGCGACATTCGTCACGAATGTGCACGTGGAGGCTCGTGGGGGCGACATTCGTGACGGATGTGGCCGCGGCGAGTGTCGGAGGCCGGAGGTAGAGTCAGGCAAGTGACAGCACCACAGCACGACCTCACCGCGCACCGCACCTCGGGCCTGATCTACGCGATCTCCGCGTACCTGCTCTGGGGAATCCTCCCCATCTATTTCCTGGCGCTGGTGCCGTCGGGAGCCTGGGAGATCGTGGCCTGGCGGGTGGTCTTCTCGCTCGTTTTCTGCGCGATCGCACTGACGGTCATGCGCGCATGGCGCACCTTCGGCCGGCTGCTGACCGACCGGCGTGTGCTGCTCACGATGGGCCTCGCCGGCGCCCTGATCTACGTCAACTGGCAGACCTACGTCATCGCGACCGTGAGCGGGCACGTCGTCGAGGCCGCGCTCGGCTACTTCATCAACCCCATCGTGACCGTCTTCCTCGGGGTCATCGTGCAGCGCGAGCGCCTCCGCGTCGCCCAGTGGGTGGCGGTCGGCGTCAGCGTGATCGCCGTGGTCGTCCTTGCGATCGGCTACGGCTCGCTGCCGTGGATCGCGCTCATCCTCGCCTTCTCGTTCGGCCTGTACGGCCTGATCAAGAAGCAGGTCGGCGGCCGGGTGGATGCTCTCTCCGGCTTGACGCTGGAGACCATGTGGCTCACGCCCGTGGCCGTCATCCAGCTGATCGTGGTGGGCGTCACGGCGGGACTCACCCTCGGCACGGTGAGCGTCTGGCACACCGTCCTGCTGGCCGCCGCCGGTGTCATCACGGCCGTCCCCCTCCTGTTCTTCGCCGCGGCCTCCCGCCGTCTGCCGCTGGTCTACATGGGGTTCATCCAGTACTTCGCCCCGTTCATCCAGTTCATCGTGGGCGTCGCCATCCTCCACGAAGCGATGCCGCCGGAGCGCTGGCTCGGGTTCGCGATCGTGTGGGTGGCGCTGCTCATCCTCAGCGTCGACCTGATCGTCGCGGCACGTCAGGGCAGGCGCGCGCCGGAGCTGGATCTCGCCAGCGTCGACTAGAGCCGGACCGGGCGGAATACCCGCCCAGGTTCTGCCGTTACCATTGAGCATCCACAGTGGCGCAACCTTGATAGGGGTGAGATGGATCAGGCGGATCCGTTCGGTTTCATCGGTTTGACCTACGACGACGTGATGCTCCTTCCCGGGCATACGGACGTCATCCCGAGCGAGGCTGACACCTCTACTCGCCTGACCAAGCGCATCTCGATGGCGACACCGCTGCTCTCGAGCGCGATGGACACCGTCACGGAGTCGCGCATGGCCGTCGCCATGGCGCGCCAGGGCGGCATCGGCATCATCCACCGCAACCTTTCGATCGAGGACCAGGCGGCCCACGTCGACAAGGTGAAGCGGTCCGAGTCGGGCATGATCACCAACCCGGTGACGACGACGCCCGACGCGACCGTCGAAGAGGTGGATGCGCTGTGCGGCCAGTTCCGCGTCAGCGGTCTGCCCGTGGTCGAGCCCGATGGCACCCTCGTCGGCATCATCACCAACCGCGACATGCGCTTCGTCTCGCCGTTCGAGCGGTCGACGACCGCCGTCCGCGACGTCATGACCCGCCAGCCGCTGATCACGGCGCCGGTGGGCATCGATCCCGACTCGGCGGTCGCCATCTTCGCCGAGCGCAAGATCGAGAAGCTGCCCCTGGTGGATGCGGACGGCAAGCTCCGCGGCCTCATCACGGTCAAAGACTTCGACAAGAGCGAGAAGTATCCCGACGCCACGAAAGACGAGGAGGG
>DATMTS010000002.1:0-87785 GCA_035564555.1 Humibacter sp. | reverse complement strand
GGCTCGCATCGCCGATGTGGGTGTCGTCAAGGATCTCGGCACCCACGACATCGACCTGACCTCGTGGCTGGCGCGCAGCCCGTTCGTCTCGGTGTCCGCTCGCACCACGACGCGCAGCGGGCGGCCGCACGAAGACATGGTGAGCATCACCGGGTTGCTCGCCAATGACGTGATCACCTCGCATCTGGTCAACTGGCTGTCGCCCATGAAGGAGCGCCTGACCGTGATCACCGGTGAGCGCGGCGCCTTCGTCGCAGACACGCTCTCCGGCGATCTGACGTTCTTCGAGAACGGCACCCACACCACGCAATGGGAGTCGGTCGCGGCGTTCCGAGGTGTCTCGGAGGGATCGATGACGCGATTCGCCATCGAGAAGCGCGAGCCGCTGCGTATGGAGCACGAGGCGTTCCGAGACGCGGTGCTCGGGATATCCGACAACGTCGTGAGCATGGCCGAGGGGCTGCGCACGGTTCAGGTGGCGGAGGCCGTCCTGCAGTCCGCGCAGGATTCGGCCGTCGTCGCACTAGACGGCTGATGCGCGCCGGCGAGCACCGCTCCGCAATCGTGGCGACGCGCATCTATGAACCCGAAGGCGGGGCCGCCGCGTTCCGATTGGCCGCTCTGGTGCGGGCGTTGAACGCCGCCGGCTACCGCACGACGGTTCTCACCTCTCGGGTTCCCGAGCGGGTGCCGAGCACCCGTGAGGTGCGTCGGTGGCCGGTGCTCCGTGATCACGCAGGCGCTGTGCGCGGTTACGTCCAATACGCGAGCTTCGATATTCCGCTTTTCTTCCGTTTGATGTTCTCGCGTCGCAGCGACGTCGTCATCGTCGAGCCGCCCCCCACCACAGGCGTCGTGTGTCGGATGATCTGCCGCATGCGGCGCATTCCATACGTGTACTTCTCTGCCGATGTCGCTGCGACAGCCGCCGCCGGCATCGGTGTCTCCAAGACGATCGTGTCCGTGCTGCGCCGTGTCGAGGGCTGGGTATTGCGCGGAGCACGACTGGTTCTGGCCATTTCCGATGACGTCGCTCGAGAGGTGGTGCACCTCGGAGCACCGGCCACGCGCGTAGTCACCGTGGGTACCGGCATCGACACCAGGCTTTTCAATCCGGACGGGCCCCACGCGGCATCCGGGTACCAGTATTTCGTCTATGCAGGCACCATGTCCGAGATCCAAGGCGCAGGAGTATTCGTCGAGGCCTTCAGCCGAATCGCCACCCGGTACCCTGGTGTCCGACTGATCATGTTGGGCCAGGGAGTCGAGCGCGCGCGGCTCGAGCGAGAGGCCACGGCGGCAGGGCCGGGTCGCGTCGAGTTTCCGGGAACGGTGAGCGGAGAGCGCGTCGCCGAATGGTTGCGCGGAGCGTGCGCCGGACTGGCCTCGGTGCGCCCCGAGCGCGGTTACGACTTCGCATATGCCACCAAGGCGCTTGTCACGCTAGCATGCGGCGCTCCAGTGATCTACGCGGGCGTCGGCCCGGTCGCGAACGAGGTCGAGGACCACGATCTCGGCTGGGCGGTCGGTTGGGATGCCGCTCAGGTGGCCGAAGCGATGGAGGCTGCACTGGCGGATCCGATCACGTCGGCCGACCGGCTTCGGCTCGCACAGTGGGCGACTGATAACGCGTCGCTCGACAGAGTCGCGCAAACCGCGGTGAGGGCGATCGATAGCGCCCTCAGGTGACCGTGCGCTTCAGCAGCGTCCCGATCACATCGCGCTGAGTCTGCTCGTCTTGCTCTGAGCTCAACGCGGCGGCGGCGTTGTCGGCGTTGCGCTTGTAACGGCGTACGTCGTCTGCGGTAAGAGACTGCAACGTCTCGGCGAGAGAAGACGCCGTGAAGTCCGGGCTCACTCGGCCCAGGTCGTAGCGTTCGATCAGGGCGGATGTCTCGATGGCCGGGCTGAACACAACACCGAGCCTGGCCTGCACGAAATCGAAGAACTTGTTCGGCAACATGAAGCGGTGGTTCGCCGTGTGCGGGGGAAGCACGAAGACTCCGATGTCGTAGGCATTCAGAGTACGGGGTAGGTCGCCCGGTGCGACGGCTTCGTGAAAGACGATCCGGTCATCCTCGCCGGCGATTCCCCGCAGTTCGTCGAGGTAGCGGCCGCCGTCTCGAGCCGCGACGAGGAAGAGGTCGAGAGTGAAACGCTCGTCGAGCTGCCTGGTCGCTTCGATGAGCCTCTCGATGCTGCGCCCGGGAACGGCGCTGCCGCTGTGCACGAGCCGGACGCGATCACCCGTAACGGGAGACGGAGCCAGATCCTGCAGGGCGATGGCGTTGCGAACGACGCGCACTTCGCAGCCGAACTGCTCTTGATACATCGCCGCGATCGACCCGTTGACCGTACTGACGGCCTCGGTGCGGGGCAGATAGCGCGCGCAGATCGAGCGCATCAAAGGGGCCACCAGCAGCCGCCAGGAAAGGATCTGTGTGCGCTCCTCGGGCGCCCACTCATGCATGTCCCCCCATACCGGAGCGCCGTGCGCGACTGCATGGGCGAGCGGCAGGGCGCGTGCTTCGTTGGCGACGACGAGATCGAACCGTTTGTCGGCAAGCAGTGCGAGTGCCGCCACGTTCGCCGGCGCGGCGAGCTCCGCCTTCCGGTGCAGATGCAGTGCGAGCATGAGCACCCCGGCGGGTGTCTGCGGCAGCGAAGCGGGCTCCCCGACCAGTTGGAGGTGCTCCGAGGCATCCGGCGGCTTCGGGCCGTACCCGATGGTGGTGACGTCTCCGTAGTCTGCGAGCACACCCAACTGCCGCAGGACGCGGGCATCGCTGACGAATTCGGAGAAGGAGATCGAGAGGATCCTCGGTCTGTCAGGCATTGCCATAGCCTACCGGGCCCAGAACGCGCCTTCCGTCGGAATCAGTCGTCTCGGGCACCGACGACTACAGCTCGAACAGAGAAGCTCGACCGATGCGACTTATCCGCACACCGATGCTCGTGGGCAGCATACGCTTGCCGAACCGCGCCGAGAGTGCGTATGCGCCGGGAAGCGCGTGAAGCGTCCCGGCCAGTCGCGCCGTTCCCGCCCCAGCCGAGAGCGTGCCTGTCGAATCGGCAGTGATGTTCACCCTCCGGGGAATCATCCCGAAGCGCCGGGGACCTCGCTTCGACGCCCCGTGGTGACGTTCTTCGATGGCACGCAGTGCTAACTTTCCTCGGAGTTCGGTCTGTCCGACGACATGCGCACTCAACAGATCGACGGTGAACTGGTACACGTGGCGCCGGACGCGGCGAACGGAAGCGGTTGTCAGGTCCAGCTTGGCGTCGCTGATGGCATTGCGCACCTGCTGCGCGAGGTCCACGCTCAGGTGCCCGCTCTTGTTCGCGTAGGCGATCGCCACCATCCCGTCGATGAAGGCCACGCGCGGCGGGGTGCTGGAGCGCACGGCACGATCGTTCGTCACCCCGATCATGGTGTTGTGCGCATGAACGTCCCAGAGGGAGTCAGCAAGCGGCCCGCCCAACGCCGCGGTCTTGGGGTCGACGATGGCCCGCGCCTGCACGACGACCTGCGCAGAGCGGTCTTCCCCCGGGAATACGCGGACATCGGATTCCGTGACGATCGGCCAGGTCAACTGTTCGTGCCGTGCGCGCAAGGTGATCATCGTCGCCCCGCTGCGCAGTCCGTCCGTCACGTCGCGTGCCGCGAGCGGAACGATACGTTCTAGCCGCTCCGGCAGTCGTCGAACGATCCCGCCGTTGCGATAATCCAGCTCCAGCCTGGTCCGTTCCGGACCGCCCCAGGTGGTCGTCACCCCGATCATGAGCGCACGACCCTCCCATTCCACTCGGTCGGTGTAGCTGAGGCCCACGATCGCGGAATCGATGGCCCTGAGTTCGCTCATGGAATCCAGGTCGCCATCGCGCAGGACGGCGGATTCGGCATGCGCCCGCATTCCCATGAGTTCCTCCGCGGGCGCCGAGACATGTCGCGCGGCAATGGCCCGGGCTCGTTCCACGGCGGCCGATGGGTCCGCATCGTGCGCCTCCGCCAACCATGGATAAAGTCTGCCGAGCACGCGTGTGCGGAACACGTGCGCGATCACGGCGTCGCGTGCCTGGCGGTACTCCGCACCGGGCAGCGCGTCATCGATGAAGGCGAAGAGCGCATCCAGCCGATCCCAGAACTCGTCGTCCTCTGGGCCGTAGCTGCTCGAATTGTTCTCGCCCGTGTTCACCCATCGGTATACGGGCGTTCCGGCCAGTACCGAGATTACCGAGGCGTGACGGTAGGCGAGAACGTTGAAGCAGACGTCCTCCCAGAACATCCGGCGGCCTTCGGGAAATCGGATGCCGTGATCAAGTAGAAGACTCCGACGATAGAGCTTGTGCGGCATCATCGGCATGAGCGAGTCGATGCCGCGAGTTTCGCGGGCGTTCCCGACGTTCTGAGTGAAACCCTCCAGTCCCCACCCTGCATCACCCGTCTTCGATTCCTTCGGGTTGACGACATCGGAATCGTTCGCCAGCGCGAAGGCGTACGTTGCGGCAAGAGCCTCCGGATGCAGGTAATCGTCATGGTCCATGAACAACACGTATTCGCCCCGTGCGCGCTCGATCGCCACGTTGCGGGGGCGACTGGACCAGCCCGAGTTCTCGATGCGGTCGACTGACATGTTCGGGCGATCCCGTTGCAAGCCGAGCAGACGCTCATAGGTGTCGTCCGGTGAGCCGTCGTCGATGAAAATCGACTCGAATTCGGCCTGGTCGAGGGTCTGCGAGTCAAGCGACTCGATGACACGCCTCAAGCCGTCACCGGACCGGTATGTCGGCACGATGACGCTGACTTTGATTTTCGGCATCCCAACCCCCACGTTCGCCTCAAGCTTATGAACAATGCACGAGGAGTCGGCCAAAAGTCGATCCGCTACCCTGTGAACGGCCCATTGCAGCGGGAACACCGAGACGGAGGCATTGGTTGAGTTGGTTCGAGGCGGTCCCGCCCACACTTGCCATATTGGCAGTCCTACTCGTCCCCGGTATTCCGGTCGCCGTCGCTCTCGGGGCACGAGGCATCACGTTCGTGGCGGTGAGCGTGACAAGTTCAGTGTCGGCGGTCGCCGCTTCGGCTCTCGCCGCCCCCTACCTGCACATTCCTTGGCGGCCGTGGACGCCTCTCGTCGTGGCATTACCGATCTCGCTCCTCGGATGGCTGTTGCGGCGGTGGTGGTTGCGCCGCATTGCGCCGGCGCGAACGCCTGAGTGGGGCCGCCCACTCGTCGCATCCGCGATCGGCATCGTCGTCGCGGGTGTGGTCATCGGCGCCTCACTGTTGCAAGGAATCCACTCGCCCGAGGCGATCGCCCAGACGCCTGACGTGACGTTCCATCTGAATTCGGTGCGCCAGATCCTGGACACCGGAGATGCATCGACTCTGGCGATGAACGTCGCGTCCCGCGCTGTCACGACGGTCTTCTACCCCAATGCGTGGCACGCGATCGTCGCTAGCGCTGTACAACTCACGGGGGCACCGTTGGTGGTCGCCGCGAACGCGTCGACATTCGTGATCTGCTGCTTCGTTTGGCCGGTCGGCTGCGTGTTCCTCTCCCGACAACTGTTCGGCACGGCTGCTTTGCCCCAGATTCTCACCGGCATCCTCAGTGCCGCGTTCGCCGCTTTCCCTCTGCTGATGGTCGAGTACGGTGTGCTCTACCCTTACCTGCTCGCGATCGCCCTGGTACCGATCGCGTTCGGTCTGCTCGTCGCCGCACTCGGCAAGGCCGACCGCGAGGGACTTGAACGACCGGCTCAGTGGCTCGTACTCGCGTGGGCGTTCGTCGGTATCGCGGTCGCCCAGCCGAGCGGTGTGATGACGATCGCCGCCCTCGCATTTCCGTTGACCGCGCAAGTTCTGATCGAGAGGTTGAGGCGAGGGCGTCGACCGGTACGCCGAAGGGTGCTGGCCGTCGTGCTCTTCGCGATCGGTTGGGCGCTGATCGCGATTGCCTGGATCAAGATCAGTGCGATCACCGGCTCCAATTACACGGTGCCCTATGAGACGATCTGGCACGCGCTCGGGGAAGCGCTGCTGAATGCCCCATTGCAGAGGCCGGCCGCTATCGCTGCAAGCGTCCTCATGCTCGTCGGCATTGCGGTCGCGATCGCATACCGGCGCCACGCGTGGCTGGTCGGATCCTGGCTCGTCAGCGTCGTCATGTACATGATCGTCGCCGGCTGGTACGTGGGCAAACTGCGTTCGACAGTTGTGGGTAGCTACTACAACACCTCCTCGCGCCTGGCATCCGTGCTCGTACTCCTGGCTGTTCCGCTCGCTGTGCTGGGAGCGACATTTCTCCTTCGATGGCTGCAGCGCCTTCTACGCCGCGTCCCGCACACCCCGTGGTTGCCTGCCGCGGCAAGCGCCGTCCTGATCGTCGCGCTCATACCGCTTACTCAAGGCTCGTCGATCGCAGCTGTGCGCAATGTGATCGCCGCGACTTACCGGTTCGGTGGTAACTCCGCACTGCTCAGCCCCGATGAGCGTGCGATGTTCGATATCGTCGCCGCCAAAACCCCTGAGGACGCAGTCATCGCGGGCAATCCGTGGAATGGGAGTGCTCTGGTCTACGCCTACACGGATCGTCGTGCATTGTTCCCGCACATCCGCGGAAGTTGGACGCCCGATCAATTGCTGCTGGCGAGGGGATTCGCGTCGGCGACTCCGCAGGTCTGCGCTGCGGTGGAACGGCTCGGCGTGAGCTACGTGCTCGACTTCGGCGACCGCTACCTGACCCCCGGCAACCCGCGCACCCGTCAATATCCGGGCTTGGACCACCTTGCGACATCCCCGGCGCTCACACTCGTCGCACAGCACGGGACTGCCAAACTGTACAAAGTGACCCGCTGCCCCTCGAACTGAGGTCAGACAGCCCTTCCGGACAACGACCTGCACAGAATGCGAGCCCGTCAACGGTGAAAACAGCTCTGATCGGATACACCGGCTTCGTCGGCTCGAACATTCTCGCCGCCCGGGCGTTCGACGACCTGTACAACTCGTCCAACATCGGCGAGTTCGCCGGCAAACGATACGACCTGGTGGTCAGCGCAGCCAACGCCGCCGATTCGTACCGCATCAACCAGCATCCGGATGAGGATCTTGCGAGCATCGACGCGTTCGCCGGCACCGTGACGCAGGCCGAGATCGGCACACTCGTGCTGATCTCCACGGTCTGCGTCTATGCCGAGTCTGAACGATCGGACGAGAACACGCCGATCACGACCGACGAGATCACGCCGTACGGCCGCAACCGCTTCCACCTGGAGCAGGTGCTCGCCGACCGATTCCGCACAACGATCCTGCGGCTGCCGCAGCTGTTCGGGTCCGGTCTGAAGAAGGGCATCGTGTACGACCTCGCCAACGCCTACCGCGTCGAGCACATCAGGCCCGAAGGCCGGTTCCAGTACTACGGGCTCGACCGGTTGTGGAATGACGCCGAGGTCGCACTGCGCAACGGTCTCAGCGTGCTGAACGTCGCGACACCGCCGATCTCGAACGCGCGGGTCGCCGCCGAATGCTTCGACATCGATATCTCCTCTCAGGTGCCCGCGGAGCCGGAATCGCCGTTCTCGCGCATGTACACGCGCAACATGACGACGATCCACTCGGGGCTCTTCGGCCGCGACGACGGCTACCTGATCGGCGAGATCGAGGAGTTGGCCTCCATCCGGTCCTTCGTCGCCGGACTCCAGGATGCGAACGCATGAGCGACGACGCGCTGCAGGCGCATCGCATCTCGGCGATCCTGACCTGTGCGGGCAAGGGTGTGCGATTCGGCAGCAACAAGCTGCTGGCGACGTTGCACGGGATGACGGTGCTCGAACGCACGGTTCGCTGCTTTCTGCTGCCGTACATCGACGAGATCATCGTCACGGTCAATGCGGACTACGAGGACGAGTACCGCAAGATCCTGATCGAGGATGCCGGTCTTCCGGTGAAACTCGTGCTCGGCGCGGAGGAACGGCACCTGTCGGCGATGCGCGGTCTTGCCGCGACCAGCGGGGACATCGTGCTGGTGCACGACGGCGTGCGCCCGTTCGTCTCCAGCGAGCTCATCGAGGATGCCCTACGCGCGGGAATCCAGCATGGCGCCGCGATGCTCGGTCTGCCGAGCACCGTGCAGGTGAAGCTCGTGTCCGACGACGAGTTCATCCAGGGCTCCCTCGACCGGGCGCACAGCTGGCTCGGCCAGACTCCGCAGGTCTTCCGGCGGGAACTGCTGGAGACGGCCTATGCCAAGGCCTTCGAAGACAGGTATCAGCGGGTCAGCGACGACGCCGACCTGGTCGCCGAGTACGCCGGCCACTCGGTGAAGATCGTGCGCGGGCACGAGAACAACATCAAGATCACCACGCCGATGGACATCTTCGTCGCCGGTCAGATCGCCGACAAGCTCTGGACGTAGCCGAGCGTCGTTCCGACTCGCGATTCGGGTCGTCTCAGCCGACCGTGAGCCGCACCCGCCCGGTTCGCCCGATGCGCACACCGACCGTCGAGACCGTCGTGTGCTCTCCGAACCTGGTCGCGAGCAGGTAGTTGCCCGCCCGACCACGGATGCTGCCGGTCAATAGGGCGCCGTTCTCGTCGGCGACGAGCAGGCACGGTCCGGTCGGACGCGACTTGGGTTGCGGTGCAGAGAGGCGAAGCCGGCGGGCGATCGCGTCGACGTACCGACGGGTCGAATGCTGCAGCTTGGGCCGAAGCTCGAGCTCTCCGGTCAGTTCGGTGCGACCGACGATGTGCACGCGGGTCAACGGGATGGAGATCGTGTACTCGTGGGGCGCGGAACGCGTCGCGGTCGCGTTGACCAGATCCGGTCCTCCGTCGCCGACCGCTGTGCGAACCTGCTGCGCCAGGTCGAGGCTGAGATGCGCGCTCTTGTTGCGGTACGCGATGGCGACTGTGCCGTCGATGAACGCCACCTGCGCGGCGGTCTCGGTACGCAGCGAGCGGTGGTTGGTGATGCCGATGAGCTTGTTGCGAGCATGGAAATCCCACACGGGATCGCGCAGCGGACTGCCCATCGCCGCCGACTCGAGGTCGACCGCGGCCCGCGATCGCACGGTGACCGTCACGGCGAGTGGATCGGTGTCGTCCACCAGCACCTCGTCGGTCGTGGGCACGGCCCAGGTCGTGTGGTCGTGCCGGGCCCTGGCGGTGATGATTGTGCGCGCACGCTCCAGGTCGGAGGTCACGTCGAGGGCCGCCGGCGGAATCGACTCCGCCAGCCGGGAAGGCAGAGCCCGAAGAATCCGTCCGTCCTTTTTCTCCAGCGGCATCCGGGTGCCCTCGACTCCGTCCCACGTCGTGACGGATTCGATCACGAGGGAACGATCCAGCCAGATGACCCGCTCGGTGCGCGTCAACCCGATCACCGCACGGTCGATCGCTTTCAACGTTCGCATGGCCTCGGTGTCGCCGGAGCGCAGCAACACCGATTCGCCGTGCGTCTTCTTGCCCATCCGTGACTCCAGCACCTCTGGCACATGCTTGTCGACGATCGCACGAGCCCGGCGCAGTGCGGTGGTGACTTCGCGCGGATCGTTGTCTCCCAACCAGGAGTAGAACCGGCCGAGCACGCGTGTGCGGTACAGCTGGATGATCATGGTCTCGCGCGCGGCACGGAACTCGTCCCCCGGCAGCGCCTCGACGATGAAAGCGAAGAGCCGATCGAGCTTGTCCCAGAATTCGCTGTCGGCGGGTCCGTACGTGCCGGAGTTGTTGGATCCGGTGTGCACCCACTTGTAGACCGGCGTGTCGGACAGAATCGAGATCACCGATGCGTGCCGGTACGCCTCCACGTTGAAGTAGATGTCCTCCCACAGCATCCTGCGTCCCTCGGGGAAGCGAATGCCGTGTTCGAGCAGGAACTGACGGCGGTAGAACTTGTGGGGCATCATCGGCATCAGGGCGGAGATGCCGCGGCTCTCGCGGGCGTTCGGGACGTTCTCGTTGTAGTTGTCGATGCCCCAGGCGACGTCGGTTGTCTTGGACTCCTTCGGGCTGAGGACATCCGCCCGGTTCGCGGCCGCGTACGCGTAGGCCCGCTCGAGCCCCTGCGGGTAGATGAAATCGTCGTGGTCCATGAACAGCACGTACTCGCCTCGAGCGCGCTCCAACGCGATGTTGCGCGGACGACTCGGCCACCCGGAGTTCTCGATGCGATCGATGATCAGGTTCGGATGGGTCTGTTGGAAGGCCTGCAGACGCTTGAAGGTGTCGTCAGGTGAGCCGTCGTCGATGACGATCAACTCGAACTCGTCGGCCGGCATCGTCTGCCGGTCGAGAGATCCGATCACGCGGTCGATGCCGTCGCCGGGCTGGTAGGCCGCGACGATCACGCTGACCTTCACGCTCATTCGGCGGCCCGCTCGATGTCTTCGATCGCCGCGCGCTCCCGGACGTGCTCGAACACCAGGTCGTACAACTCCGCCATCCGGCGTTCGTTGCGGCGGATCTCGTTCATCTCGGCCTTCAGCTCGTTGAGCTCCTCGTCGTAGGCCCTGACGATGTCGATGATGTCGTTGCCCTTCACGCTCGCCCGCGTCAGGTAGACGAGGTTCTCCGAGGTGCGCGGGGCAAGTCGCTTGATCAGCTTGTTGATGATGCGTTTCATTGCACTCTGACTTCCTCGTGCTGAATCGGCAAGGTCTCATCGCGTCTCAGGATGAGGGTGGCAGTGGAGCGCACGCCGTACGGTGAGCGGCGCTTGCCTGTGGTGAGGACCTCGGCGGAGAGGCCCCGGCCGCGTGCCTCCGGGATCAACCACTCCACCGGCAGGTGCCAGCTGTCCGGCCGGCCCCGCACGTAGTGCCTGCTGAAGTCGATGTCGACCGTGACGTAGGCGAAGGTCTCCTCGGTCAGTACCGCGCGCAGCAACAGGAACACGTCGGCGCGGCCGATCCTCGGCACGCCCTCCAGTAGATGATTGATGAAGAAGTACGGTGATCGCCGCGCCGCCAGCAGATCGAAGGCGAACCGCATCATCGCGTGCGAGTCGTTCGCGTTCAGGTATTCGAACGAGGCTCCGTCAGGCTGTGCGGTGCGCGCCAGCCGAAGCGCCTCGTAGCTGTAGTCCACGCCGAGCACCCGATGGCCTTCGGCGGCGATCCTGCCCGTGAGCCGCCCGTCGGCGCAGCCGAAATCGACGACCTCCGCACCTGCCGGAATCAGAGCGTTGAACCGGTCCGCCTCGAGAAAGTCCTCTGTGCTGTCCGGTCGTATCGTGAGCTTCTCGAAATGCTTCTCCCAGAAGACTCGGCCGCGGTTGAACACGCCGAACCAGTTCTCGTACCGGCGCAATGTCGACGCCGCGACCTCGAAGGTGAACGACGGGTCAGGGATGCGCCAGTTCGGGCCGTATGCGAACTCGAGCCAGGCCTCGGGCCGCGCGGGAGCCGGTAACTCGATGCCGTTGAGATCGACCGAACTCACCGGCAACAGGTCGGCGACCGCGAGTTCTCCCCGGAGCGCGAACGGTTGCCCGTAGACGCCGTCCATGAAGAAGCCCGTGAAGATGTCCACGTAGTGATCGGTGCGCCCGTCCCCGTCGAAGAACGTGACCTGCAGATGCGCCATGCTCAGCCGGATCGAGGTGTAGCCCCGCTCGACGAGCTCGCGCTCCATCTTCATGCTCGCACGGGCGATGTCCAGCGGGTTGGTCTCCTCGCAGACCCAGGCGAGATCGATGTCGTCGTCATGCGGAAGCAGATTGCCGGAACGGAGCGCACCCAGCAGTGTGCCGCCGACGGCGAACACCGGATAGCCCAGATCTTCGAGATCGTCGACGAGGTTTCGCGCGCTCGCAAGCAGCCTGCCCTGCACGCCGGTGTCGTTGCCTTCGAACGATGGACCGAGCCGATCCCACTTGTTGATCGCCAGCCAGCGACCCTGCGCATCGCGGATCTCGATCGGCGCGTTGCGTCTCCCGATCGAGATGGGCGCCTCCGCCAGAGTCTCGCCCGTCGCCGATCTCGCCACCGTGATCACCGCCGAACCCTTCAAATAGGGATGCAACGCCTCGGGCCACTCCAGCCGAACCCGTCCCTTCTCATCCGGGTCGGGCGCGGCAGTCGACCAGATGCGCCGCCCGTCGATGAGCACGTCGACCGTGCCTGCCGGAAGCGGAGCGGGGGATGCGATGACGAGAGCGCGCTTGGTCGCTGTCAACCCGATGCTCACATCAACTCCTCTGCGCGTGCCGGCTGCGCGCGAATCACTCTATGGGCAGAAGCTGAGAAGGCGACGACGACGCGGCCGTTGCCCCTCCCCGCGGGATGGCACTACAGGGACTTCTCCGAGGTGAGGCGCTCGAAGACCAGGTCGTAGAGCTCGGCGATACGCAGGCTGTCTTTGCGCAGCTCATCGATCTCCTTGCGCAGCTCGCGCACTTCGTTCTCGTAGGAGAGCACGCGCGGAATCAGGCCCTCCTCCTCCTCACCTGCGTGGATGAGCGTGGTCAGCACCTTCGCCGTACGGGGCGCGAATCGCGTCAGCAGCCTGCCGAGAAAGTTCTCCATGTCAATCCTCTCCGCGGCGTCTGAGCACCGCCGTCAGTGTCGCGCGTCGCCCGATCTCGGTGCGCCGGTGCGCTCGGCCGACGACGCCCACCTCGATCCCCTGCTCGGCGGCTTCGCGCTGCAGCCAGTCGAGCGGAAGGTGCCAGCTCTGCGGGTCGTCGCCGTGATAGCGGCGCGTGATGAAGTTGGTGTCGACGGTGGCGACGGCGACGGCTTCCTGCCGCAGTATCAGACGTAGGAAGAGAAAGACGTTGGCGCGCGCCTCCTCGGTGATGCCTTCAAGCAGGTGGTTCAGGCTCACGTGCCACGCCCGGCCGTCGCGCACGAGATCGGCGCCGAGTTCCAGCAGGCGCCGTCGATCGTTCACGTTGCCGTAGCGCCACTCCACCTCCGAGCCGGCTGCCTGCCGCGCGATCGCGAGGGCGCGATAACTGTAGTCGAGCCCGATCGTCGAGTGGCCGTGACTCGCGATCACCCGGGTCACCGCGCCGGTTCCGCAGCCGAGATCGAGTACCGGCACACCCTTCGGCAGCACACGGGCGAGAGCCCGCGTGTGCTGCGCGGCACCCGGCGGCATCGCGGCCGTCTCGGTCTTCGCGTACACGGACTCCCAGTAGACGCGGCTCTTGTTCTGGCTGCCGAACCAGTTCTCGAAACGACGTCTCGTCGCCAGCGGCGTCTCGAATCGGAACGACGGATCCGGCGTCTGCCAGTTCGGTCCGTAACAGGCGGCGAGCCAGTCGTCCGGCCTGTGCACGGAGGGGAAGGAGCGGCCGGCCAGTTGCAGGCGCTCGATCGGAAGTATCGAGGATCTCGGCACGTCGGCACGCACATGGAAGGGCTGACAGAACTCGTGCGGCCCCCGGTAGAACGAGCTGAAGATGTCGATGTAGTGGTCGATTCGGCCGTCATCGTGCAAGAACATCAATTGCAGGTGCGATGTGCTGTGACGCACGACCGTGTAACCCAACTCGATGAGCTCGTCTTCGAGGCGATAGCTGTCGAGGGAGAGATCGCTCGGATGCGAGTGATCCAACAGCACGCCCAGGTCGGTGTCGTCGTCATGCGGCAGAAGGTCGCCGTTGCGCACGGCCCCCAGCAGCGTCCCCCCCGTTATGTAGGTGGCGTACCCGAGGCCCTCCAGTTGGTCGGTGAGCACCTTGGTGCGTGCGACCAGCCGTTCCCGCATTCCGGAATCGTCGCCCTCGATGGATGCACCCATGCGGCCCCACTTGTTGAGCGTGAGCCGTCGGCCCTGGCCGTCGCGTACCGCCAACGGCGTCTTGCCGGAACCGAAGGCGACCCTGCCGTGCGCGAGCACCTCGCCGGAGTCCGACCGCTGCACGCTCAGTTCGCCGGCACCGCGCAGGTAGGGGCGAAGCGCGGCAGGCCAGGCCAGACGCACGATTCCGTTCGGGTCCGGTGACGAGGGAACCGTGGACCAGACCCGATGGCCGTCGAGCAGCACATCCACGGCGCCGGCCCTGTCGGCGGGCGCCTGATATGCGAGGGTGCGCCGAGTCGCCGTTAGACTTCCGGCCATGGCTCTCCCGTTCGCTGCACCCGCCCGCTCGTGTTCCGCCCCAACTTTACGCGAGTGGCGCGCGGCCGGACGTCGTACGCCGCGCGCATGACCCAGACGCTTCTGCAGACGTTCGTCTCGCCGCAGCCGGAACAAGCCGATGCGGCGCAGTTGTACCTGGAAACCGGCGCGACCCCGCTCACCCGCGGTTCGGCGCTGGTACGCGGTGGCTCGACTGCGTCGTTCGCCACGTACTTCAACGCCTTTCCCGCCTCGTACTGGCAGCACTGGTGCGGCATCGGTGCGGTGCGTTTGTCGATCAGCACCACCGGAGACGGAACACTACGGGTGGTGCGCTCCGACGCGGCAGGAACGGCACATCCCGTTCAGACGGTGACAGTGACCGGCAGCGGCGCGAGCACCTTCGAACTACCGCTGAGCGGCTTCGACGAAGGCGGCTGGTACTGGTTCGAGGTCGAGGCCGAGGACGACGTCGAGATCGCCGCCGCAAGATGGACCACCGAAGCACCCGTCACTCAGCCCGGCGCTTTGTGCCTGAGCATCACGACGCTCGACAAGCCGGATTACGTCATCGCGACGCTCAACACGCTTGCCGACGCACCCGAACTGCTGGCGGAGCTCGACACCGTGTTCGTGGTCGATCAGGGTTCCCGCCTGGTCGCCGACCAGCCCGGCTTCGAGGGAGTTTCGGACCGACTGGGCGCGAAGCTGCGGATCATCCGGCAGGGCAATCTGGGCGGGGCCGGCGGCTACTCGCGCGGGATGGCGGAGGCGCTCGAGCGCCCGGACGCCGCATTCATCATGCTGCTGGACGACGATGTGCAGGTCGAACCGGAGGGGATTCTGCGTGCACTGCGCTTCGCCAGGCATTGCCCGAGGCCGCTCATCGTCGGCGGCCACATGTTCGATCTGAACGAGCCGACCGTGCTGCACGCGTACAGCGAGATCGTCGAGCCGCGCACCTTCATGTGGGGACCACCCGATCGTGACCACGAACGGCACGACTTCAAGGACGGGGGCCTGCGCGAGACGGGTTGGCTGCATCGCCGGGAGGACAGCGACTTCAACGGCTGGTTCATGTGTCTGATCCCCACCTCGGTGCTCCGGGAGATCGGGCTTGCTCTACCCGTGTTCATCAAGTGGGACGACGCGGAATTCGGCCTGCGGGCCGCGGCAGCCGGTTACCCGACGGTCGCGTTCCCCGGAGCGGCGCTGTGGCACATCTCGTGGCTCGACAAGGACGACACCATCAGGTGGCAGGCGTACTTTCACGCGCGCAACCGCCTCGTCGCCGCACTGCTGCACTCGAAGGCTCCCGGTGGCGGAGCGCTGCTGAACGAGAGCCGCAAGCAAGACCTGAAGCATCTGCTGTCGATGCAGTACTACCCGGTAGAGCTGCGCCACGAGGCCATCCGCGACGTGTTGGACGGACCGAGGCGGCTCCGGGCGAACCTTCCGACGATCTTCACCCGGCTGCGCACGATCGGCGCCGACTTTCCGGAACTGCGGTCGTATTCCGAGCAGGATGCTCCGACCGCGGTTGAGGGCCGGGTCGCTTATCCGCCCACCGACGGCAAGGGTCCGCGTGGCACGGCGCTGCTTTCGTTCATGGCCCGCGCCACGTTGCGCCATTGGTTCACGAAACCCGATCCCCGCTTCACGGCCGCTCCACAGCGGGAACTGGCCAAGCGGGACGCGACCTGGTGGCGGCTGCCCGGGCTCGACAGTGCGCTGGTCGACGCGGCCGACGGCAGCGGGGCATCCTGGTACACCCGGGACCGTGCCCAGTTCCGTCGCCGGCTGCGGCAGAGCCTTCGGCTGCACAGGCGGCTCGCACGGCATTGGCGCGTGCTGCAGCACGAGTACCGCGCTGCGCTTGCCGAGATCACCTCGGTCGAGGAGTGGCGGCGCACGTTCGAGGCGTGAACGGCCTCTACGAGGTGACTGCGAACAGCGGAGCGAGCTCGTTGTCGAACATCGACAGCGCCGACCCGATCGCCATGTGCATGTCGAGGTACTGGTAGGTGCCCAGCCGGCCGCCGAAGAACACGTTGCGCTCGCCGCCCTGCAGATCGCGGTACCGCAACAGAGCGTCGCGGTCCTGCGACCGGTTCACCGGATAGTACGGCTCGTCGGCATGGGTCGCGAAGCGCGAGAACTCGCGCATGATCACCGTCGCGTCATCCGGGTACCAGTCCCGTTCCGGGTGGAAGTGCCGGAACTCGTGGATCCGCGTGTACGGCACCGCGGCATCCGCGTAGTTCATCACCGATGTGCCCTGGAAGTCGCCGACCGGCAGCACTTCCTGCTCGAAGTCGAGGGTGCGCCACGACAACTCGCCCTCGGCGTAGTCGAAGTACCGGTCGATCGGTCCCGTATAGACGATCGGAACCGAGCCGACCGCATCCTTGTTGACCGGCTGCGACAGGTCGAAGAAGTCAGTGCTCAGACACACCTCGATGTTCGGGTGGTCGGCAAGCCGTTCGAGCCAGGCGGTGTAGCCGTCCACGGGCAGGCCCTGGTGCGTGTCGTTGAAGTACCGGTTGTCGTACGTGTAGCGCACCGGCAGCCGGGAGATGACGGTCGCCGGAAGCTCGTTCGCCGGCGTCTGCCACTGCTTCTGGGTGTAGTCGCGGATGAACGCCTCATAGAGCGGGCGTCCGATCAGCGAGATGCCCTTCTCTTCGAGGTTCGCCGCCTTCTTGGTGTCGAACTCGGATGCCTGCTCGGCGATCAGTTCCCGGGCGGAGGTCGGCGAGTGGGCGCTGCGGAAGAACTGATTGATGGTGCCGAGGTTGATCGGCAGCGGATACACCTCACCGCGATAGGTGGTGTACACGCGATGTTCGTAGTCGGTGAACGAGGTGAAGCGGTTGACGTACTGCCAGACGCGCTCGTTGGAGGTGTGGAAGAGATGGGCGCCGTAACGATGGACTTCGATGCCGGTCTGCGGTTCCGGCGCGCTGAAGGCGTTCCCGCCGATGTGGTCCCGGCGGTCGATGACGAGCACCTTCAGGCCCAGTTCCGATGCCGCACGTTCGGCGATCGTGAGCCCGAAGAAGCCCGAGCCGACCACCAGCAGGTCGGCGTTCACGCTTGCCGCCGTCACTGATTCGTGAGGGCTTCGATGGCCTCTTCGACGGGCCCGTCGAAGATCATGTCGCCCCGCTTGATCACGATGCCGCGCTCGCACAGCTCGCGCACCATCGACTGATCGTGGCTGACGATCACCATCGTCTTGCCCGCCTCGGCCAGCTCCCGGATCTTCGCGCGGCACTTCGCGCGGAACGGCGCATCGCCGACGGAGAGGATCTCGTCGACCAGAAGGATGTCGAGTTCGACGTGGATCGCGACGGCGAAGGCGAGGCGCATGAACATGCCGGAGGAGTAGTGCTTGACCTCCGAGTCGATGAATTCCTCGATCTCGCTGAAGGCGACGATGTCGTCGAACTGCTCGTCGATCTCCTTCTTGCTCATGCCCAGGATGGCAGCGTTGAGGTAGACGTTCTCCCGGCCGGAGAGGTCAGGGTGGAAGCCCGCGCCGACCTCGATCAGACCGGCGACGCGGCCACGGATCAGGATCTCGCCCTGATCCGGCTCGAGCACGCCCGAGATGAGCTTGAGCATGGTGGACTTGCCCGAGCCGTTGTTGCCCATGATCGCGACGGACTCACCCTCGTTGATGATGAAGCTGACGCCCTTGAGCGCCTCGAAGGTGCTCACCGTCTTCTTCTTCTTGATCCGGGAGACGAATGCCTCTTTGAAAGAGTGCGCGTGTTTGAGTCGGAACTTCTTGTGCACGTCGTGCACGATGATGCTCGGTCGAGTTGTGGTCGCCACTGCGCTCTCAGAGGTCTTGGTGGTGTCGGTCATGGATGCCCGTTCCTCACAGATCCTGCGCGAAACCGCGCTCGAGTTTGCGGAACACGAATTGGCCGATCACGAGGACGACGGCGGAGAACCCGAGGGAGATGAACACGTTGCGCCACAGCTCGGGCGGCATCGCCATATTCTCCGAGGCACCCGTGTACCAGAAGGCGCGATGGAAGAGCTCGACCGCGGAGGTGAGCGGATTCAGCATGTACAGCTCGGCCGCCCAACCCGGCAAGTGCGCCGCGACATGCTGCCAGCTGTACAGCACGGGCGCGGTCCACGTGGCGAACATCCGGATGATCTCCACCAGGTTCTGCGCGTCCCGGTATGCGACGTTCACCGCACCCAGGATCAATCCGAGGCCCGTGGCGAGGATCGTCAGCAGGACCACGCCGAGCACGAAGCATCCCAGGGTGGCTAGCGAGGGCAGCCAGCCGGAGAGCAGGGCCACGGCGATCAGCACGACCACCTGGGGAAGGAAGTGGATGAACGCCACAATCACGGATGCCACCGGGAACAACTCGCGAGGCAGATAGATCTTCTTCACGAGCGCCTTGTTGTCGGTGATCGACTTGGTGGCGTTGCTGAACGCCTCGTTGAAGAAGTTGATGGCGATGACGCCCGAGAGCAGGTACACCGGGAAATTGTCGATGTTCCTGGTGTTGCCGAGGATCACACCCATGATGAAGTAGTAGATGACGTATTGCGAGAGCGGTTTGATGTACGACCACACCCAGCCGAGCGCGGAGTTGCGATAGCGCGTCGCCGTGCCCTTGCGCACGAGCAACCGCAGCAAATACCGCTTGCGCAGGACGTCGACGAGACCGTGGCTTCGTCCGGGTCGCTGGAACTCCGCCAAGTCGGTTGACTCGAGTGCAGTCAAAATGGTTCCCGTGCTTTCTCTCGGGCCGGTCCTGAGGGCTTCGGCCCGCAGCCGAGCACAGCCCTCTTTCGGACCAGAGCAGACCATCGACAAGTGTAACGCGACGGTCGCGCCGTTCCTGGGAACGCCTGAGAGAGCCGCATCGATCCGCGCAGTAGCCTTGGTCCAATGAACCCGTTCGGCCGGCTCGACCTGAACCACTCGGAGAATACGAGCTTCGCTCGCAAAGGCGTGCTTTCGACCGCCAGCGTCGGCGTGCAGGGCATCGTGCGGTTCGCCTACAGCGTGATCATCGGGCGCGTTCTCACTCCGGCGATCCTATCGGCGACCAACAGCGCCATCTCGCTTGCGCTGTTCATATCTCTACTGTGGCCGACGGCCACGAGCACCGCTGCAACGAAATTCATCGCGCGCTCTCAGGGTGCCGGCGATCACGATCTGGCTGCTCGCGTGGCATCCCATCTAGCACGCGTCACGACGGTTGCCGCCGTCGCTCTCGCCATCCCGGCCGGTCTCTTCTCATTCTTCTTCCAGGCTCGGGGAGATCTGGTCACGGCGGTGCTCGTGATGGTGCTGGTCATCGCGTGGGCCGGCTACACCTACGTGCGCGGCGCTTACTTCGCCGTAGGCCAAATCGGGCGCGCGCTGGTGTGGGACACGATCTCAGCGTCCGTGTCGGTCGGACTGCTGGTCGGTGTGGTGATGCTGCGCTGGGACGCTGTGCTCCTGCTGCCGATCACGGTCGGCTATCTTCTCTACGCGATCATCGGGTGGCCGCGTCGACCCGCGAATCCCGGCCTCGAGCGGGATCTCGCCCGCGAGATCAACAGTTTCACCACGTGGACCGTGATCGGAACGCTGGCGAGCACGGGATTTCTGCAGTTGACGATGGTGGTCGCGCACGCGGTCGGTCCGGGCAACGCATCGGGCATGTACGCTGCGGCGCTCACCCTCGCGACACCGGCCTCGATGCTGGCGCGATCGTTTTCCTTGTTGCTGTTCCCCTCCATGGCCAAGGCGACGGGACAGAGCGACTTCGAGAGCGTGCGCAGGCAGACCGATCTCGCCACGCGCGCTCTCATAGTCGTGATGGGCGCGATCTTCGGGACGATCGCGTTGTTGAGCGCGCCGATCGTGCGCGTCGTCTATGGCCAGAAGTACGCGGATGCCGCGACGATCTTGCCGATTCTGCTTGTCGCCGCTCTTCTGGTCACGCTCAACGTGGGTGCCGTGAATGCTTTGAGCACGTCAACGAGTACCGGCGTGCGCATACCGGCCATCCTCAGCGTCGCCGGAATGGTGCTCGGACTCGTGGCGATGGTCGTGTTGATTCCCCTCACCGGCGTTATCGGCGTCGCCTGGTCGTACCTGGTCGGCACCGCGATCATCGGATTCGGTCCGATCGTCGTGGTCTGGCGCCAGGAGGGGTTGCGTTGGTCCGGACTCTGGTTGCGCTTCTTGGTTGGGGCTCTCGTTGCAGTCCTCCTCGCTGTCGCTGCAAAGGCTCTGGAATGGGGCTATCTCGGTGACATCCTCGCAACCGCGGCATTCCTCCTGGTCTGGGGCGGGCTGATGTACCCCGATCTCGGCGTGCTAAATTCGGTGCGGAAACCCGCCCGCCGAACAACGGAAGAACAGACACCGTAAGCATGAAGATCGCCGTTATCGCGCTGGGCAAGATCGGCCTGCCGCTCGCCGTACAGTTCGCCAGCAAGGGCCACGACGTGGTAGGCGTGGACGTGAACCCGCAGACCGTCGAGCATGTCAACGCAGCACGAGAACCCTTCCCCGGCGAAGCGCACCTGCAGCAGAAGCTCGAGGAGCTTGTGCCCTCGGGACGGCTGCGCGCGACGACCGAGTACGCGGATGCCGTGCCGGGCGCCGACGCGGTGGTACTCGTTGTCCCGTTGTTCGTCGACGACGAGGCACGGCCGGACTTCGGCTGGATGGATGCCGCAACCCGCTCGCTCGCCGAACATCTGACGCCGGGGACCCTTGTCTCCTACGAGACGACGCTGCCGGTCGGCACGACGAGAACGCGTTGGAAGCCGATGCTCGAAGAGGGATCCGGCCTCACCGAAGGCGCAGACTTCCACCTGGTGTTCTCGCCTGAACGAGTGCTCACTGGCCGGGTGTTCGAAGACCTCCGCAAGTACCCGAAGCTGATCGGCGGCCTCTCCGCAGAGGGGGCCGCCCGCGCCGTCGAGTTCTATGAGCGCGTTCTCGACTTCGATGATCGCGCGGACTTACCGCGCGCGAACGGTGTGTGGGATCTTGGCAGCGCGGAGGCATCCGAACTCGCCAAGCTCGCCGAGACCACTTACCGTGACGTCAATATCGGCCTCGCCAATCAGTTCGCGCGCTATGCGGCAAGCACCGGAATCGATATCTACCAGGTGATCGACGCATCGAACTCGCAGCCTTACAGCCACATTCATAAGCCGGGCATTGCGGTCGGGGGGCACTGCATCCCCGTTTACCCGCGTCTTTACCTGTGGAACGACCCCGATGCGACCGTCGTGCGAGCGGCGCGCGACGCGAACGCCGCGATGCCGGATTACGCGGTCGCGCTGCTCGAGGGCGCGTACGGAGACCTCGGCGGAGCGAATGTCGTAGTGCTCGGTGCCGCCTACCGCGGCGGCGTGAAGGAGACGGCGTTCTCGGGAGTCTTCGCAACCGTCGAAGCGCTGAAATTGCGCGGAGCCGAGGTGACGGTGCAAGATCCCCTGTACACCGATGACGAGCTGATGTCGCTCGGGTTCACGCCGTACCCCGCGGGTTCCTCCGTCGACGCAGCGGTGATTCAGGCCGACCATGCCGAGTACCGCTCGCTCACATCGGGCGACCTGCCTGGCATCCGCGTGATCATCGACGGCCGTAGCATCAGTTCTCCGGAGAACTGGGACGGCGTGACGTACCGGGTGATCGGGAAGCCGTAGCCGTGCGTGTCGCTCTGGCAAAGAGCACCTTGCGGATTCCCCCGACGTATTTTGCGCTCAGCCACGCCGAACTACTGGCCGCCCGGCATGAGTTCGCGATGTTCACGCTGGCCGCCGACGTGCGCGAAACCGGCATCGTCACTCCGGTGCACGACTTCGTTCCCATGCGTGGCTGGTCCTTTCGGCGAAGAGAGCAGTTCATCCCGTTGTTCATGCCCGCCATGAGCCGTGCAATTCGCCGTTACGATCCCGACGTCATCCACCAGCACTTCGCGACCTGGTCCGTTCCAGCGACATCGGCTTCGCGAAGAGGGCGACTGCCCCTCATCACGACTCTGCATGGGGCAGACGTGGTGATGGCGCTCGCGCGCTCGCGTACCGCGATGCAGCGCTGGCACCACCGCAACATCGCTGGAGCACAGCGTCAAAGCAGCCGTTTCCTGGCCGTGAGCGAATACCTGGCGGGCCAGGCAGTGCGGGCGGGATTCGATGCGGCTCGCATCGATGTTCACTACCAGGGCATCGACACGGACTACTACACGCCGGCGGAGGTGACCGCTGCGAAAGACGCACGGCCCCTCATCGTTTTCGTCGGTGCTCTCGAAGCGCGCAAAGGAGTCCGCGACCTGTTGATCGCGTCAGAATCCCTGGGTACGAGCCGCGAGCACGATCTGGTCATCATCGGCGATGGGTCCCTGCGGGCCGAACTGACGAGGTCCGCGGCACCCAACGTGACCGTGGAGGGCAGCATCGACCGGGCGGGCGTCAGGGAGTACCTGCGGCACGCCACCGTTCTCGTGCTTCCGACTCAGGAGACGAATGGATGGCGGGAGGCCGCGGGTCTTGTGCTGTTGGAAGCTCAAGCGTGCGGCACTCCGGTGATCACCTATCGCAGCGGCGGTGCCCCAGAGATGCTTCAGGAGGGCAGCACCGGGCTTGTCGTGCCAGAAAAAGACCGTGGTGCGCTCTCTTCAGCCCTCCGTTCCATCTTCGACCTCGACGCCGGTTCGCTTTCCGCGATGCGGGTCGCAGCTCGCCGATTCGTCGTAGAGCAGCGCAGCCTGGCGCGAAGTGCCGATGAACTGGAGCAACACTACGCCGCGGTCAGTTCGCGCTGAGCGGCAGCGCTGTTCATGAGCAGCGTTCGAGGGCGGCGACGCCGGCGCTCAGCACCGCGACGCTCCCGAAAAGCGTGACCGACGGTGAGCCGGTCAATGCGATCGAGATCCAGGTCGGGGCAGGCACGCACGTCGACTTCGCCAGGAACAGCGGTGCTTTCGATCTGCCCGCCAGCACCGCACCGACAAGAGCGTCCGGGTAGTCCGAACCGGTCGCGAGGAACGATGACGCGCCGCGGGTGGCGGAAGCATTCAGCGCGCGGTTCGTCGCGTAGCGATCGGAACCGAAGAGCCTCGTCGTGGAGGCACGCGTGGAGAGCTGCTGAACGATGCCGTCACTGACGACGGCGTTGCTCCCGGCGACGATGACCGAGGAAGGGTGATGCGCCGAGATCGAATCGAGGGTTGCGGTCGGCACGGTTGCTTTGGTGCCGTCGACCAGGATGACGGGAGCGCCGACGGCGCCTGCGACCGCTGCAGCGGAGATGGCGTCGGGGTAGTTCGCGCCGGTCGCGACGTAGGCGGAGCCGACAGCGCCGAATGCGTAATTCGCGAGAGCGAGGGAAGTCTGATATCTGTCGGCCCCTCCGACCCGGGTAACGGGCGCGACGGCTCGCAGCGCCGAGACGACGCTGTCCGATACGACAGCCACACTTCCGACGACGATGATCTTTTGGGGCTTCAGCCGCTGCACTTCTCGTAAGGCGCTCGTTGGCAGTTTCGCGGTCGGTGTCAGCAGCAGCGGTCCGCCTTGCTTCGCTGCTGAGGCGGCCGCGGAGAGCGCGTCGGGAAAGTCCTGACCGGTGGCGACATAGACGACCGGAGCGGTAGTCGTGAACTGCGCCTGTGAGATCGCAACGGCAGTCGCATAGCGGTCGGCACCGGCAATTCGCCCGACATTCGGAATGGGGCGCATCGTTGCCGTCGCGGGAGCCGTTCCAGACCAGGAGAGCGAGCCGTACTCGAAACTCTGGGTGCTGATGCCTCCGGGGTCTTTCGTCACGTCGGTGATCGGGTAGCCCAGTTTTCCGCTGGGTCCGCCCGCGGCGATGTACGCATTGAGCGCCGATCCCGTGACGCTGAACACGCCCGTCCACTTGGACCAATAGAGGTTGCCACCCTGAAACGGCTGTGCAGCGCCGCCATCCGGCAAGGTTCCTGTGCTGTCCGTGGGCCACCTCAACGGCCCTTCGGGACCGCCGGTCGACAGATAGTCCGCCAACAAGATAGACAAGACACGATGCACATGACCGCTCGACGGCGAGTACAACGATCCACGTTGGAAGGCCTGGCTCAGGCCGCTTCCCGTTTCGGATTTGACTGAGGCGACGGGATAGCCGAGGATTCCGGACGGTCCGTTCAATGCGTTGAACGAACGACCGATGGTGTCATATGTGGCGAACGCTCCGGTCGTCGGCCCCCAATACGCCCACCCCTTCTGGAAGGTCTGACCGACACCGCCTCCGCTGAATGAAAGCGGCGTGTTGACCGCATACCCCAAAGATCCAGTGGAACCACCCGTGCTTGTCCAGAGTGCCGAGAGTTGCGTGGCGACGCTGTAGGCCTGCGTCGAACCGAACCAGTCGGTGAACAGCACCCAGAAGTTGCGGTTGCCGTATGCCGAGCAGGAGTCGCCGACACCGTACAGGTTGTTCAGTGCGGCGGCGTTCGGCGTGTACGGCGTGTAATTGTAGAGGCCGGCGGTGGCCTGATTCGCAATCGTGACCGACTTGGATCCGCATGCCTCATTGGGGTTGTATCGGATGTTCTCGGTTCTGCCCGCCTGGTGGTTGAACCACGTGGGGTGGTCTCGGTACACCTGGAACTGGTGCGCCGCCGAATACACCTGGTTGAAGAAGCCGTCGTACGTGGCGTCGCAACCGGAGGTGTCCGGGCATCCGAACCCCATCGCGCTCCTGTACTGGCGCGCTCCCGGCCAGGTGTCGGTTACGAGGGATTCTTCTTTCTCCAACGTCACGAGAATGACCTGCGGGTTGATGTCGCACGCCGAGGCGACCTTGGCTATGATCGTGGCCGCGGTCTCGCTGCTCGCCCCGCTGTATGCGGCGCAGTAGGCATCGGCCGTACGAGTCGCAGTTGTCTGGCGGTAGCCCTTCAGGCACGTGTAGCCCGACCGGCAGCTAGGCACCTTGGCGTTCAGGAAGGACTGAATCTGGGCGGACGACATCGCCGCGGAGTTGTAGAACACGGTGTCGCTGATGATGTTCCCGGCTTTGAAGTTCGCAGCGTCCGCGGCGGCGGCCGTCGGTGCGGACGTCTGATCGAATGCGCCGACGCCTGCCAGGACACAGCACAGCACGGCAAGCCCTGCGACGAAACGCCGAGTCAGCTGCACTGTGATCAGGCCCCCTCTTCGCGCCCGCCCCTAACGGACGCGTTCCTCCATAGTACGGAGGTGTGCGGTCCAAGCCGACTGGATGATTCCGGGCAGCGAGTGCTCCGCTCGCCAGCCGAGCACCTCGTGGATGCGAGCCACGTCGGCCACCAACTGAGGCGGATCGCCCGCGCGCCTAGCAACGACCACGGGTTCAAGCGTGCGTCCACTGGCAGTCGCGATGGCGTCGATCACCTCGCGTACGCTGTGACCGAATCCGGTTCCGACGTTGAAGTTCATGAATTCCCGCGGACCGGAAAGGTAGTCAAGTGCCGCGATGTGCGCTTGCGCGAGATCGAGCACGTGAACGTAGTCGCGGATACAGGTTCCATCCGAGGTCGGGTAGTCGTCCCCGAAGATCAGCGGATGCTCGCCGCGATCGATCTGCTCGAATACCATCGTCACGAGGTTCAGGGCCGCAGGGTCGCCGAGATCGGGCCACCCAGCGCCGGCGACGTTGAAGTAGCGCAAGTTCGCAGCACGCAGTCCCCAGGCGTTCGCCGCATCTTCGACCATCCACTCGCCGAAGAGCTTTGTGCGACCGTACGGGTTGATCGGGTTGGGCTGCGTCGTTTCTGCCACCGTGGTGATGTCGGGCATGCCGTACACCGCCGCAGAGGATGAGAACACCAGGCGGTCGACGTTAGCGCGCTGGGCGGCGACCAATACGTTAGTGAGACCACCGACGTTCTGCTGGGCGTACCAAGTCGGCCGATCGACGGACTCCCCGACGCGCTTCTTCGCCGCCAAGTGGACGATCGCATCCACCCCGTTGTCGAGGATCGTGCGCTCGATCGCCGCGACGGCGGCGTCGACGGCGATGTCCAGGGTGACCAGTCGTGCTCGTCCTGTCCGCGCAGCAGCCCCTGTCGAAAGGTCGTCGATGACGACGACGTCGTCTCCGCGCTCCAGCAGAAGGCGGGTGACGTGCGCGCCGATGTATCCGGCGCCACCTGTGACGAGAACGGCCATCCAGCAAGCCTACCGAGTGGCGATCAGCCGAAGAGGTTCCATCCGGTGCCTACGTTGACCGGGGTCGCCAGACCGCCGGCCACGGCAGGAGTAGTCGGATACAGCGAAAGCGTGCCGTCACTCTGGCGACCTACGAGGTCTTGATGGCCATCACCGGTCAGGTCACCCGCGACGATCGTGTTGAACACATCCCAGCCATGACCCACCAGGCGTGCACCGCAGAACCCGCCCGCGCCGGTGCCCGGGTACAGCCACAGTGATCCGTCTCGCTTTCTGCCCAATAAGCCCACGTTTCCGTCACCCGTGAGATCGCCGGCGCCGATGATCGTGTTGAACACATCCCAGCCATGACCGATCTGACGCGCGCCCGGAATGAACCCACCCGATCCGTCACCCCGATACAGCCACAACGTCCCATCCGCCCGCCGCCCGATCACGTCAGCGCGACCATCACCCGAGAAATCGCCCACACCGACGATCGAGTTCAGGGCGTTCCAGCCGTGACCGATCTGCTGCGCAGGCGAGAATCCGCCGGATCCGGTCGCCGCGTTGAGCCACAGCGTCCCGTCCGCCTTTCGAGCGATCAGGTCGGCTCGGTCATCCCCATTGAAGTCGCCCACACTCGCTATCGCGTTGTAAGCGCCCCAGCCTGTCGCGATCTGGCGCGCGGACGAGAAGAAGATCGTTTGGCCGGAACTCACCCACAGGCTTCCGTCCGGTTTACGCGCGACGATGTCGGGTGCTCCGTCACCGTTCGTGTCACCACCGGCAACAACGGTATCGAATACCGACCAACCGGACCGTGCCTGTACGCGTGGGGCGAACCGTCCCGGGGAAGCCTGCGGATACAGCCAGAGCGCGCCGCCGGACGTCAAGCCGAGCAAGTCTGCGCGACCGTCGGCGTTCATGTCCCCCGCTCCGATGATCGAGGAGAAGGTCCATCCCGACCCGATCTGCGTGGCCGGTCCCGTCGTTCGCCCGGTGCCCGAACCGCGATAGAGCATCAAGGCGCCGCTGGGCTTCACCGCCAGGACGTCGGGAATATTGTCGCCACTCATGTCTCCCGGCGAAAGGATCTGGGTGAAGCTCTGCCAACCGGTCCCGATCTGGACGCCGGGTTCGAGTCCCCCTGCCTTCCCGGTTCCCGAGTACAACCACAGCGTGCCGTCGGTCTTGCGCGCGATGAGGTCGTCAGTCGTGCCAGTGTCGAAGCGTCCAGCACAGAAGAGTGAGTTGAAGGCGCCCCAACCTGTTCCGATCTGCGTCGCGCTGCCGTATCCGCCCCGTCCGTCGCCTGCCGCCAGCCAGAGCGTGCCGTCGGATTTCGACAATACAAGGTCGGGAACGCGGTCCCCCGTCAGGTCGCATCCACCGACCATCGGCAGCACGCCGGTCGCATTGCGCGCGAAGGTCCGCAGGTCGGTCAGCGTGCCGTTGAAGACGTCCTGGTCGCCCGGGAACGTACCGGCATCCGCCCATTGCCACATCGTGTACTGCGACCAGCCGTTCGGCAGGGTGCCCGGCCCGTCGGAGACGCGGATCGGGTAGCGCGCGATGAACAACGGGTTCGCGGCGAACTTGCCCGTGTTGCCGGTGCAGAGGGTCCACCAGTTCGTGGTCGTGTAGATCGCCGGAAGGCGGCCCGTTCGGGATTGGACCGTCTTGGAGAAGTCGGCGATCCACGACACCATCGCGCTCTGGCTCATCCCGTAGCAGGTGGCGCCGCTCGGGTTGTATTCGATGTCGAGCAGCGGAGGAAGCGTGCGCCCGTCGTTGCTCCACCCGCCGCCGTTGTTGACGAAGAAGTTCGCCTGCGTCGCCCCGGAGGTGCTGTTCGGGTGGGCGAAATGATAGGCGCCGTGGATCAGCCCGGCGTTGTACGAATCGCTGTACTGCTCAGAGAAGGTGTCGCTGGTGTAGTTGGTGCTCTCCGTAGCCTTCACGTAGACGAAGCGGCCGCCGTTGGCATAAACGCTGCGCCAGGTCGCCGCGGTGGTCGTCTGATATGAACTGACGTCGAGTCCGGGAACGCCGGGCGGAACACTGGTGGTGAGCGGCGCCATCAGGGTGCGAGCCTGCTGGTTCATCGTCACATCGGAGGAGTTCGGATCGAATGTGCTGATCGTCGAGCCCATCGTGTGGTTGCCTGTCGCGTTCATCTCGGCCAAGCTCGGGTCCGCCGACAGCCCGGATGCCGCCGTCGGGCTCGGGGTGGGCGTGGCGGCCGGTGTCGCGCTGACTGCCGCCGACGGGGTGGGCGTCGCCGACGACTCCGCGTGGGCGCTGCCCGGTTGCACCCCGAGCGTCACCGCCAGTACCGCAGCCGTCATCAATACGCCGAAACTCAACCCGTGTCGCATGCCCTCGTCCCCTGTGCCCGCGCATCTTAGGCGCGCAGCCGTCGTGGTCATGCTAGGCACCGAGGGAGCGCCTGTCGCGTCTGCCACGCGCGCCGGCCCCGATTGGGGTGGGTCTATTGAGCCGCGGGTCGCCTGCCGCCATTGCTGAATCCGCGGTACGCCAACCTGCGCACCGCGACCGGGACGAACCGGTATCCGCCGCGTACCAACACGTTGCGCAGGTACTCCCGGCGCGTGACGAAACCTTCCCTGCGCAATTCGCGTTGCAACCGCAGTTCGCTGCGGAAGAGGCGCGATCCGCCGCGCCTGGAGTATGCGCCGGCATCCACGCGGTACATCACGAGCGCCTCCGGCACGTTCTCGACGCGCGCCCCGGTGGCGATGATGCGGGCGAACAGCCAGTAATCCTCCATCAACGGCAGATCCCGGTACCCGCCGGCCGCCTCGACGATCGATTTGCGGTAGACGACGGTCGGGTGGTTGAACGGGTCCTTGAAGCGCGCTGCCGCCGCGATCTCGTCGGAGCCGCTCGGCGGTGTGCGCGTGAAGTTGATGCGTCCGACGCCGTCGAACTCGTACATGCCTGATCCGACCAGGTCGTAGCCCTCCGCGATCAACGGCAGTTGCCGCGCGAAACGCTGCGGCAACGCAACATCGTCGGCGTCCATGCGCGCCACGACGTCGTGCGCACAGTGCTCGAGGCCGCGGGTCAAGGCCTGGGCCAGGCCGACATTGTGCTCGAGCACGACGTGATCGACCGGAACCGGCGATCCTTCGACGGCCCGTGCCACCGCGGCGGCGAGGCCCTCGGCCACCGGGCCGTCCTGGATGATCACCACCTGGTCGGGACGAAGAGTCTGGTCGGTGACAGCGCTCGTGAAGGCGCGCGAGAAGAACTCCGCACGATCTCCGGCGTAGACCGGCAGCAGCAGCGAGAACGGCACGGGCGTCATGCGTCCGCGCCTGCCCGGCCCGGGCGTCCCGCTTCGAACTCCGCGACCTCCTGGGAGGCGGGTCCCAGGTCGGCGAGCGCTCGGGTGTTGTCGCGCGGAGCGGTTTGCCAGCCGTGCCGCCATCCGCGACGGAAACCGTCGCGCAGCGTCGCCCGGTCGTGCGAACGCAGTGCGGTGCGAGCCCACCGCAGCACCGAGGATGCACCGTAGACGGCTTTCTCGGCCGGGTTGAGTCCGCGGGAGAACCGCAGCATCCACAATTTGTTTCGCACCTCGTAGTAGAAGCGCGGGCCGGGGTCGATATCGGTGGCGCCCAGCTTCGCCGTCTTGTGCACGACCACGCTCGACGGGACGAACACACCGCGCCTGCCGCGCAGCAGGCGTGTGGAGAATTCGAAGTCGTCGTTCCAGATGAAATAGTCGGCGGCCGGCAGCCCACGCTCCCGAATGGCGGAAGAGCGCGCCAGCATCGACACGAACGAGGAACTGCGAACCGGGAGCACTCCGTGCTCGTGTGCAGACCGATTCTCCGAGCGGCGCACGAACGGTTTGCGCCTCGGCGTGTTCATGGGATGATCGCTGCCGTCCGTCCAGACCACACGGGAACCGGCGATCACGATGCGCTCGTCGTCATGCACTGCGGCGATCAACTCGGCCAGCGCATCGGGTGTCGGAACCGTGTCGTCGTCCATGAACCATACCCATTCGGCATCCGTTGCCTGAAGTGCATGCGCGGCGCCCGCGGCGAAGCCGCCTGCTCCCCCGGTGTTGCGGGCCAGGCTCACGAGATCGACGCCGCTCGGGTGAGTCGCTGCCGCGCTGGCCGAGCCGTCGTCGGACGCGTTGTCGACGACGACGACGCGCGTCGGGGCGAGGGTCTGCGCCTCGAGCGCATCGAGCACCTCGAGCAGCAGTTCACGCCTGTTGTATGCGACGACGACCACGACCACGGAGGGCGAGTCGGCAGGGGGCATGACTGATTACTCTACTTGAGCGCGGGCGTCGCAGGCTGTGCGGTCGAAGACTGCGTGCCCGCGGCCGTCAGCGTCCGAGCAGTCGCTGCAGATACTCGCCGTATCCGCTCTTCAGCAAAGGTGTCGCGAGGTCGGCGAGCCCGGCGTCGTCGATCCAGCCTGCACGCCAGGCGATCTCCTCGATGCAGCCGATCTTCAAGCCTTGACGGCTCTCGATCACGCGCACGTATTCCCCGGCCTGCATCATCGATTCGAACGTTCCCGTGTCGAGCCACGCCGTTCCGCGGTCGAGCACCTGCACCGAGAGCCGATCCCTGCCCAGATACACCTCGTTCACGGTCGATATCTCCAATTCCCCGCGGGCGCTGGGCGTGATGGACTTGGCGATCTCGATCACGTGGTTGTCATAGAAGTAGAGGCCAGGCACCGCGTACTCGCTCTTGGGGATCGTCGGCTTCTCCTCGATCGAGACCGCTTTGAAGTCGGCGTCGAACTCCACGACGCCATACGCCGTGGGATCCGCCACGGGGTAGGCGAAGATGAGCGCCCCGTCGATGTCGGAGTGACCGTTCAGCGCCGTGCCCAGGCCCGAGCCGTGGAAGATGTTGTCTCCCAGCACGAGCGCGACCGACTCGGCACCGATGAACTCCTCACCGATGATGAATGCCTGAGCCAGCCCGTCCGGGGAGGGCTGAACGGCGTAGTCGATGCGCATCCCGAGCTGCGAACCGTCGCCGAGAAGGGCTTCGAACTGCGAGCGATACTCCGGAGCCGTGATCACGAGCACCTCGTTGATACCTGCCATCATCAGTGTCGACAGCGGGTAGTAGATCATCGGTTTGTCGTACACCGGCATGAGCTGTTTTGAGGTGCCCTTGGTCACCGGCCACAACCGGGTGCCGCTGCCTCCGGCCAGTACGATCCCGCGCATTCTCAGCCCTTCGAGTCGAGTTCAGCGTAGAACGCGCGTGCAGCGCCCCACGTCGGCAACAGACCGGATGCCTGCGCATCCGCCAGCCCGGGAGCTTCGGTGTCTTTGGGAGAGAGCAGCAGCTCGCCTGCTGCGGCCGGGAACTCCAGCGCTATGTCGGCATCCAGCGGGTTGATGCCGTGCTCGCGGCCGGGATTGTAGACATCCGTCACCAGGTAGCTCACGGTCGCGTCGTCGGTGAGCGCGACGAAGCAGTGCCCGAGGCCCTCGGCGACGTAGATCGCCCTCCGATCGACGTCGTCCAGCAGCACCGAATCCCAGCTGCCGAACGTAGGAGATCCGACCCGGATGTCG
The DNA here is from genome assembly GCA_035564555.1 of Humibacter sp. GTDB lineage: Bacteria > Actinomycetota > Actinomycetes > Actinomycetales > Microbacteriaceae > DATMTS01. The sequence continues at coordinate 55,956 of DATMTS010000002.1, read as the reverse complement.
ACGACGTAGTCGAGCACCGCGCCGCGCGGCGCCGTCACATACTTGGCCTGGCTCGGGGGGACATCCGCGAAGTGGATGCCACGCACGGAACCGCGGCGCGACACGGACGTGTTCGCCTGCCGCAGGTTCAACGGATGGCCGACCACATCTTCCAGCCGATCGAAGCGATACCACTCGAAGAAGACCCCGCGCTCGTCCGAGTGCTGCTGCGGCGTCACCTCGTAGGCATCGGGAATGGCCAGTTCACGGATCTGCACGCGTCGGAGTCTAGCAATCGCGCCGATGGGCACAGCGGACGGCGCATGTCGCTACGCACTGGACGACGACGGACATCTGACTCGATCTCATGCCGGACTCGCGCCGATAGGCTCGTCTTCGTGAAAATCCTCGTCACCGGCGGCGCCGGCTTCATCGGGTCCAACTTCGTCCGCCGCACCATCGAAGACGTCTACCCCGGCCTGGAGGGCGCCGAGGTGATCGTGCTCGACGCGCTGACCTACTCCGGCAACCTCGCAAACCTGGCCCCGATCGCCGACTCGCCGCGCTACACCTTCGTCAAGGGCGACATCCGGGACGGCGCTCTGCTCGACGAGCTGTTCCCCTCCCTGGACGCGGTGGTGCACTTCGCCGCCGAATCGCACGTCGACCGATCGGTGCGGGATGCGTCGATCTTCGTCGAGACGAACGTTCTCGGCACGCAACGCCTGCTCGACGCCGCGTTGCGCAACGACCTGCGACGGTTCGTGCATGTCTCCACCGACGAGGTCTACGGATCGATCGCCGAGGGTTCCTGGACCGAGGATCGCCCGCTCGAACCGAACTCGCCGTATTCGGCGAGCAAGGCGGGAAGCGATCTGCTGGCCCGAAGCTACTTCCGCACCCACGGCCTCGACGTCTCGATCACGCGCTGCTCGAACAACTACGGCCCGTATCACTTCCCCGAGAAGGTGATCCCGCTGTTCGTCACCAACCTGATCGACGGCAAGCATGTGCCGCTCTACGGCGAGGGGAACAACGTGCGCGACTGGCTGCACGTCGACGACCACACGCGCGGCATCGCGATGGTGCTGGCCGGCGGGCGCGCCGGAGAGGTCTACAACATCGGCGGCGGCACGGAGCTCACCAACCGGGAGCTGACCCAGAGGCTGCTGGATGCCACGGACCGCGACTGGTCGTACGTCGACACGGTCGCCGACCGGCTGGGGCACGACCTGCGCTACTCGGTCGACATCGGCAAGATCCGATCCGAACTCGGCTACGAGCCGCTCGTGCCGTTCGAGCAGGGCCTCGCCGACGTGGTGCAGTGGTATCGCGACAACCGTGGCTGGTGGGAGCCACTGACGGCACGCGCCGCGCTGGAAGCATGATGCGCTACCTGATCACCGGCGCCTCCGGAATGCTCGGCCGCGACCTCCAGAACGTGCTGGGCGGGCGGGAGGTGACGGCTCTCGGTCGCGCCGACCTCGACGTCACCGACCGGGATGCCGTGATCTCGGCGGTCGCGGGGCACTCGGTCGTGATCAATACGGCGGCGTACACCAAGGTGGACGACGCCGAGTCGCACGAGGCAGAGGCTTACGCGGTCAACGCACTCGGCGTGCAGAATCTCGCCGTCGCCGCCCGGGAGAACGGCGCCCGACTGGTCACGATCTCCACCGACTACGTGTTCGACGGGCAAGCCGATGAGCCGTACGCGGAGGACGCGCCGCGGGACCCGATCAACGCGTACGGCCGCACGAAAGCCGCCGGGGAGGAGTCGGCCCTCGCGGAGCATCCCAGCGGCACGATGATCGTGCGCACGGCCTGGCTGTACGGCGAGCACGGTCCCAACTTCGTGAAGACCATGCTGCGACTCGCGCAGGGCAACGAGACCGTGACGGTCGTGGACGATCAGCTCGGACAACCCACCTGGACCGGTGACCTGGCCCGGCAGATCGTCGCGATGCTCGACGCGGACGTTCAGTCCGGCCTCTTTCACGGCACGAACTCAGGCCAGACGACGTGGTTCGGGTTCGCGCGAGCCGTCTTCGCCGCGGCCGGGCTGGACCCCGACCGCGTGCTCCCCACCACCGGCGCCGAGTTCGCGCGGCCGGCGCCGCGGCCGACCTATTCGGTGCTCGGCCACGACGCCTGGGCGCGTGCCGGCCTGAAGCCGATGCGCGACTGGCGGGAGGCGTTGCGGCAAGCTGCGCCTCGGATCATCGAATCGGCCCGCGGCGCCTGACCGGCTACTCTCGACATAGTCGCCGCGAGCGGGAACGCGGCCATCACGAGGAGGGTCGATGACAACGCTGCGAGTGATCGTCGACCCGGTGCTGGCCGAAACGCCCGACGGTGTCTCCCGCTACGCGCAGGAACTGACTGCGCAGTTGATCGCGACGGCTCCGGCCGGATGCGACGTCGAGGGCGTCGTCTCCGCTCACGCCGGGAACGACGAGGCCAGGCTCACTCGGCTGCTGCCCGGACTGGCAGGCGTGAACGCTCTGCCGCTGGGCAGACGTGAGCTGACGCTCGCCTGGCAGATGGGCGCTCGGCTGCCCGCTCTGACAGGCATGATCCACTCACCCAGCCTGCTCGCGCCGCTGCGTAGACACGATCGCCGCACCGACGGTACCCAGGTCGTGGTCACCATGCACGACATCACCGCCTGGACCGCGCCGGAGACGCTGAGCGCGCCGGAGGTGCTGTGGCAGAAGGCGATGGCCAAGCGGGCCCGCAAACACGCCGATGCGATCATCGTGCCCACGCATGCCGTCGCCGAGCAACTGGCAGAAGCGGTGGATTTCGGCGATCGCATCCGCGTCATCGGCGGGGCGCCGACGGCCAGCCTCGAGGTCCCGATGGACGCCGCCGGGCGCGCCGCCCGCCTCGGGCTGCCCGACCGGTACGTCGCGACCGTCGGCACGCTCGAGCCGCGCCGCGGCATCCGCGCTCTGATCGAAGCCATGTCGCTGCCCCAGCTGGACGGTGTGTCGTTGGTCATCGCCGGAGAAGACGCCTATGGCGACGAGCGCATCAGCGACGTCGCCATGGCGCTGGGCCTGCCGGAAGGCAGGGTGCGGGCACTCGGCGTCCTCGACGACGCCGACCTCGCGGTGCTGCTGAGCCGGGCGGCCGTCTTCGTCTATCCGAGCCTGGCGTCGGGATTCGGACTGCCGATGATCGAGGCGTTCCAGCTCGGCGCACCCGTCGTGCACTCCGATGATGCTGCCTTGCTCGAGGTGGCTTCCGGCGCTGGAATCACGGTGGCCCGCGAAGACGCCTCGGGCTATCCCGGTCGGCTCGCGGCGGCCATCGCCGAGGTCCTCGACGACGCCTCGCTCGCCGATAGGCTCGCCGTCGCCGGATCGGATCGGGCGCGCGCCTTCAGCTGGCGGGACGCCGCCGAACGGGTCTGGCAGCTGCACGCCGATCTGTAGCGCTCAACCGGCAGACGGCGTCGGCGTGGTCGGCGCCACCGCATGCTTCACCAGGGCGTGGATCTGCGTGTAGTCCGGCTCGCTGGGCGTGATCAGCGGCGGCGTCAGTTCGAGATTGGTCACGGGCAGCTTGCGGGTCTTCAGCCCCAAGTCGACGAAGTAGCCGAGCATCGACTGGGGGATGTCGGTCTTCACGACCTGTTTGCCCGCCTTGGCGATGTCTTGGAACTTGGTCACCACGTTGATCGGATTGACCTGCTGCAGGATCGCATCCTGCAGCTGCCGCTGCCGTGCCATCCGGTCGTAGTCGCTGGTGCCGTGTCGGGAGCGCGCGTACCACTGCGCGGTGTAGCCGTTCATGTGCTGCTTGCCCGGCAGAATCCAGCCGTCGACGTGGTTCAGGCTCTCGTCGCCTCCGATCGGCAGCTTCTGCTTCACGTCGATCGTCACGCCGCCGAGGGCGTCCACCAGGTCGGAGAACCCGTCCATGTCGATCAGCACGTAGTACTGGATGGTCAGGCCGGTCGCGCCTTCCAGTGCATCCCGCATCGCTTCGATGCCCGGTTCGCTGTGCCGCTTCGTCGCGTCGGGGTACAGCTTCGGCTTGTAGAGCTCGACCTCGGTGTAGATCGAGTTGAGCTGGCACACGTCGACGGCGCAGGTGTCGTCGTAGCCGTAGCCGTGCGGGTACGAGGCGCGCATCGGCGAACCGGCGGAGAACGGCACGGGGTCGAGGTCTCGCGGCAGACCGATCGTCACGGCTTTGCCGGTCTCCGCGTCGATGCTCACCACCGACATCGAGTCCGGCCGCATGCCATCACGGCCGGGACCGGCGTCTCCGCCGAGCAGCATTATGTTGTACCGTCCGTCGACCGGCTGAACGGGCGCACCGGATGCGAAGATCCCCGAGAGCGCACCGCTCGCGCTGCCGGCGACGACCGCACCGTACCCTGCGGTTCCGGCGATGAGAGCCAGCAGGATCACCGAGAACGCCGCGATCGCGGGCCGGGCTCGCGGCGCGGCCTTGACCAGGCGCACGAGACGCAGCGTGTCGAAGGTCAACACGATCCAGATCGCCGCGTACACGACGAGCAGGGCCTGCACGACGAACAGCGCGAGCGTCTGCGTGAAGATCGAGTAGATCACGCGCGGCCACAACAGGTAGACGACACCGGTCACGACGGCGAGAGTCCACAGCAGCAGGGTCGCGGTGAGGCCGAAGCGTCCCAGTCGGCGGTTGCCGGCGAGGATCTGCGCCGAGCCCGGAATCAGCACGTTGAACGCGACGAGCCACCAGCCGCGCTTCGTCATGAAATGCGGCGATGTCGCGTCGGGATAGCGAATCGGATGCGCGATGGTCATAGCCGGGACTTCAGGTCCGCGTTCTTCTGTTCGACCATGGAGGTCAGTGACTGCGCGTATTCGGCGAGCCGAGCCGTGATGCCCTCGTCGCACGTGCCGAGGATTCGCAGAGCCGTCAGCCCCGCGTTCTTCGCGCCGCCGATCGCCATCGTCGCCACGGGGATGCCGGCCGGCATCTGCGCGATCGAGAGCAGCGAGTCCATCCCGTCGAGGTACTTGAGCGGAACGGGAACGCCGATCACCGGCAGCGTGGTGACGGATGCCACCATGCCCGGCAGGTGGGCGGCGCCGCCGGCGCCCGCGATGATGACCTTGACGCCCCGCGAGGCGGCGGTCTTGCCGAAGGCGATCATCTTCTCCGGAGTGCGATGGGCCGAGACCACCTCTACCTCGAATGCGATGCCGAATTCGGTGAGGATCTCGGCAGCCTGACTCATCACGGGCCAATCTGAGTCGGATCCCATGATGATCGCGACGCGCGGCTGCAGGCGCTCCTGGTTGGTCTCGGTACTCACTCGTCGATAGTACGAGTCACGACCTCCAGTGCCCGATGCGGCACGCGGGTCGGCGCCGGCGGAAGGCTTGCACCCGGGCTTTCGAAGTCCGAGCGTCTCAGCCGGCGAAGTGTCCCGCGGTGCTGCGCGCGTCGTAGGCGACGTCGTCGAGATCGTCGCCGCTCGCCGTCACATGCCCCACCTTGCGGCCGGCGCGCGACTCCTTGCCGTAACCGTGCACCTTGACGGTGGGATGATCCGCCAGCGCGACCGGGTAGCGCTGCGCCAGCGGAACACCGACCGGGCCGCCGAGGATGTTGACCATCACCGACCACGGCGCTCGCGCGCCCGTCGCGCCGAGCGGCAGGTCGAGCACCGCCCGCAGGTGCTGTTCGAATTGGCTGGTCGTTGAGCCGTCGATCGTCCAGTGGCCGCTGTTGTGCGGCCGCATGGCCAGTTCGTTCACCAGCAACCGTGAGTCGGTGGTCTCGAAGAGTTCCACGGCCAGAACGCCCGTGACCTCCAGCCCCTCCGCGATCCGCACGGCGATGTCCTCCGCTACGGCCGCCACCCTGACCGCGGAATCCGGGGCGGGCGCGATGACCTCGGCGCAGACCCCGTCGCGCTGCACCGTCTCGACCACCGGCCAGCTTGCGAGCTCTCCCGAGGGCCGGCGCGCCACCTGCTGAGCCAGTTCGCGTCGGAAGTCGACCAGTTCCTCGACCAGCAGCGAGTCGCCGCGTCCATCCTCGGCGAGCGCCGTGAACCAGTCGTCCGCGCCGTGCGGCTCGGTGATGACGCGAACTCCTTTGCCGTCGTAACCGCCCCGCGCGGTCTTCACGACGGCGCGACCGCCGTGCAGGGCGAGGAACGCGGCGACCTCGTCCGCGGATTGCACCGCGGCCCAGTCGGGTACGGGAAGGCCGAGCTCGCTCAGCTTCTGCCGCATCGCGAGTTTGTCCTGCGCGTACAGCAACGCATCAGGACCCGGCCGAACGGGGATGCCCCGATCGACGAGCGCTCGCAGCACGGCTTGCGGCACGTGCTCGTGGTCGAACGTGATCACATCGACGGTCTCCGCGAACGCCATTACGGTGTCGAGGTCGCGGTAGTCCCCGACCGCCGTCGCCGCCAGCTCGGCGGACATCCCCGGGGCCTCGGCGAGAACCTTCAGCGGGATGCCGAGGGCGAGCGCCGGTGGGATCATCATCCGCGCCAACTGTCCGCCGCCGATCACGCCGACCGTGGTGAGCGCCATCCGATCCTCCCGAGTGTTCGCACCAATATCGATACCCGGTCGCTGCGGACTCACAGGCAGTGCACGCGCGCGACGAAGTATGCTCGCCAACGCACGTCTATCTTCGCCCATGGAAGCAGTGGCCGCATGACCGAACCCGACACCGCCTCAGTGGATCGGCCGCCGCTGCTCGGCCAACTGCTGAAGTTCGCCGCGATCGGGGCGGTCGGCGTGATCGTGAACCTCACGGTATTCGAAGCCCTGCGGCTGACGGTCTTCGAGCCGACGGTCGTCGCGCACGGCCCGCTGTATGCCACGATCGCGGCGACGCTGGTGGCGATCGCGGTGAACTGGATCGGGAACCGCTACTGGGCGTTCGCGGCCGAGCGTCGGCCCAACCGGGGACGCGAGGCGGCGGAGTTCTTCGCGGTGAGTCTTGTCGGCATGGCCATTCCGCTCGCCTGTGTGTGGATGTCCCATTATGTGCTGGGTTTCACTTCGGTCGTGTCTGACACGATCGCGAACAACGTCATCGGACTCGCGCTGGGCACCGCGTTCCGCTTCACGCTCTACCGTTGGTGGGTGTTCGCACCTCACCGCCGTCGCGCCGTGCTAGCGCCGGTCGCGCAGCGCGGCCTGATCCGCGAGGGCTGACGAGCTGGGCAGTGCCGCGGTGAGGTTGCGCGCGTTCTCGAGCAGATCGTGCAGCGCGGCCTGCACGATCTCGACGTGCGGCACGTCTCGCACCACGATCGTGCCGTCGGCGCCCCGCTTGAGCCGAAGGGTGCCAGTTCGGAACGCGCTCTGCAGCCACGTGCTGGTCACCGTGATGTCGTAGCCGCGACTGTGCAGGATCTCATGCCGTGTGCGCACGAAGAATCCGGAACGCAGGATGATGCGACGGGTGGTGATCGTGTACCGAATGCTCAGCCAGTGCGCGAGCGGCAGCAGGAACACCACGAGCACGACGAGGGCGCCACCGGCCCACACGAGCAACGGCGCCCAGGTCTCAGTGAGCGACGAACCGAAGTAGCCGACCCCGCCGCAGCCGGCGATCAGGGCGAGGCTCGGCCAGAACATCGCGCGCGCATGCGGACGCAGACGCGCGATCACGCGCTCCGCCTGCGGTGCGGCGGCGGGGATGCTCATGCACCATTAATACCGCAGGTGGGTGACGTCCCCGGCCGCGACCGCCGTGCGGCGCCCATTCGCTTCGACGACCAGCCTGCCGGTCTCGTCGATGTCGGCCGCGGTGCCCACGAGAACGTCTCCCCCGGGCAGTTCCACCCGCACGGCGCGACCGAGGGTTTCGCAGGCGTCCCGCACAGCATCCGCGATTCCGCTGCCCACCGCATCGCCGTCCGCCGCGAGGAATCCCCGGTAGAGCCGGTTGAGCTCCATGAGGTAGGCCGCCAACAGCACATCCGGATCGGGATCGATGCCGGCGATCGTGAACGAGGTCGCCGTGTCGACCGGGAGTTCATCCGGTGCCAGGCTCAAGTTGACCCCGGCGCCGATGACCGCACCCGGCGCCTCCGACGCGGATGCCGGCAGTAACTCGGACAACACGCCGCAGACCTTGTGATCGGCGATCAAGACGTCATTCGGCCACTTGACTCGCGCCTCCACGCCCAAGCTCTGCGCCGCGCGCGCCATCGCCACGCCGGCCAGCAACGGCAACCAACCGAACGCGTCGCGCTCCAACTGCGCCCCGTCCTCGGTGACCGGACGCAACAGCACGGAGATGGCCAGCGTCTTTCCCGTCGGTGCGACCCAGACCCGGCCAAGTCGTCCCCGGCCCGCGCGTTGGTCGTCGGTGACGAGCACCGAGAGATCCGGCCAGTCGTCCGGGTCCGCGCCCGCGCGACCCGCCAGTTCGTCGTTGGTCGAACCCGCGTGCTGGAGGATCTCCAGCCTCGGAACCAGGGCTGCGCTGCGTGGTAGCTGCATGAATACAGTCTGCCGTGCGGATGAAGTCGCTCGCGCGACGCACCGATTCGGCAGCACGCTTTGTGGGATTCCGTCAACGGCTCCGCGAGATGTGCTGCCGGTAGAGTGAACGACGTGACCGAGAACGCAACGCAGCCACGCCCTGATCTGATGACGACGGCGGGAAAGCTCGCCGATCTGAAGGAGCGGTACCACGAGGCCGTGACCGCCAGCGGGCTGGCAGCGATCGAGAAGCAGCACGCCAAAGGCAAGATGACGGCGCGGGAACGCATCGAGCTTCTGCTCGACCCCGGCACCTTCACGGAATTCGACGAGTTCGTGCGCCACCGCACCCACGCGTTCGGCATGGAGAAGAAACGTCCGTACGGCGACGCCGTGGTCACCGGCGTCGGAACCATCCACGGACGCAATGTCGCCGTCTATGCGCAAGACTTCACGATCTTCGGCGGTTCCCTCGGAGAGGTGGCCGGCGAGAAGATCATCAAGGTGATGGACCACGCACTGAAGACCGGGGTGCCCATCATCGGCATCCTCGACTCGGGCGGCGCCCGTATTCAGGAAGGCGTCGTCGCACTCGGCAAGTACGGCGAGATCTTCCGCCGCAACACGCAGGCCTCCGGCGTGATCCCGCAGATCTCGATCGTGATGGGGCCCGCCGCGGGCGGCGCCGTGTACTCACCCGCGCTCACCGACTTCGTGATCATGGTCGACAAGTCTTCGCAGATGTTCGTGACCGGTCCCGATGTGATCAAGACGGTCACCGGAGAAGACGTCGGCATGGAGGAACTCGGTGGAGCGCTCACGCACAACAAGATCTCCGGGGTGAGTCACTATCTGGCCAGCGACGAGCAGGACGCCCTCGACTACGCGCGCACCCTGATCGGATTCCTGCCCGACAACAACCTGGCGGAGCCGCCGCTGTACCTCAGCGATTCGGAACTCGAGGTGACCGACTCCGACCGCAAGCTGAACGAGATCATCCCGGATTCGCCGAACCAGCCGTATGACGTGACCACGATCATCGAGAACATCGTCGACGACGGTGACTTCCTCGAGGTGCAGCCCTTGTTCGCGCCGAACATCGTGATCGGGTTCGCCCGCATGGAGGGGCGTTCGGTCGGGATCATCGCCAACCAGCCCAACGCGATGGCGGGAACGTTGAACATCGATGCCGGCGAGAAGGCCGCCCGGTTCGTGCGATTCTGCGACGCATTCTCCATCCCCATCCTGACCCTCGTCGACGTTCCCGGATACCTGCCGGGAACCGATCAGGAGTGGACCGGAGTGATCCGGCGAGGCGCCAAGCTGCTCTACGCGTACGCGGAGGCCACCGTGCCACTGGTCACGGTGATCACCCGCAAGGCATACGGCGGCGCCTATATCGTGATGGGCTCCAAGCAGCTCGGCGCCGATATCAACCTCGCCTGGCCCACCGCAGAGATCGCGGTGATGGGCGGCCAGGGCGCCGTCAACATCCTCTATCGCGGCGAGATAAAGCGAGCCGAAGAGGCCGGCGAAGACGTCGCCGCCGTGCGCGCCAAGCTCGCAAACGAATACACCTACAACGTGGCCAGTCCCTTCCTCGCCGCCGAGCGAGGCGAGCTCGACGGTGTGATCGAGCCGGCGGCGACGCGCATCTCGGTCATCAAGGCGCTTCGCGCGCTACGCACGAAGCGGGCGACGGTGCCGCCCAAGAAGCACGGAAACATCCCGCTCTGAACGGAGCCGGCCCGCTGGAGGCGACCGCGCATTTGCGGCGGTGCGCCCAAGGCGAGCGCGGCGGATAATTGCATCACGGTGAGGAGTCACGATGGGCAAGCACGCAGCGAACGGGCAGACGGATGCCCTCGATCTCGCGTTCGCCACGCGTGGCCTGAGCGCGACCGAGATCGCGGCGGTGACCGCCGTGATCACTGCAGCATTGCATGAGCAGGCGAACGACGAAGCCCAGATCGCGGAACCGGCCGTCTCGGCCTGGCAACTCAGCGCGCGACCCATGCGCATGCCACTCACGCCGGGCCCGGGTGCGTGGCGCAATGCCGGTCTCTGACGTGTCGACGACGTGCATCCTGTCGCCTGCCGGCGAGCGCTCGGAGCTTCTTGGAAACGTCGTGAGGGTAGACCGATGCATGCCTGAGGCCCACCTCCGCTGTACCCCGACTCGGGGGTGGAACCAGCGCTCCCTTGTGGATCAATCGCATCAGATCGGCGGGCGACCGGAGGAAATTGTCCCCCATTGTCCTCCAAAATGACGACTGTGCCAGTGCACGACGGGGTGCACTATAGATAGTGCTAGGTGTCTCTCTTTGAGTTACACCGCCAATCATTCGTCGACTAGGGTAAGCAGGCGAGTGCTTTGGGGGCGAGTCGGGACGATATTCGGGTTATCGTCCCGACTCGGGGCTTCACGAAGGGGCGTCGGTCATCGAACCGGCGCCCCTTCGTCGTCCCCCTGATCCAGTCGTGCCGGCGAGCCCCGTCTCGCACGGGTGGACCCGTCGTCGTACCGGGACCCTCGTCTCGTGCCGGTGGACCCGTCCCCGTCGTTCGCGCTGCGGCGCGCTTGGGGTCAGCGCCCCGAGTGCAGCCGGGTCAGCGTGGCGCGCGGGGGATCTCCAGCCACAGTTCGACCTCGTCGTCGGTGTCGGTGTCGGTATCGGTGTCTGCATCGTTGTCGGCGTTCTCGGTGCGCTCGGGAGCACGCAAGCCAACGACGGTGACCGCGACCTCGGATGCACGGGGAACCGTGCGCACGATCAGTTTGTCGGCAGTCGAGTCGCGTACCGCCTGAGCCAGCCGATCCAGTACGACCTGACGGGACGGAGCATCCATGCCGTCCAAGCCTCCCTCGTCGAGGAGACTCACCGTCGCCCCGCGTCTTCGTGCCGCCCCGACCGCCGCCCGCACGCCGTCGTTCAGCAACGCGCGTCCTCGGATCTCGTCCCGCATGGCCCCCTCGAGCAGCAGGCACTCGGCGCGCTGCTCGGGCGTGAGATCGCCTCGCGACCGCACGATCTCGGTCAACAGCGGTTCTGCCATCCGGTATGTGTAGGCGAGCCGATGCTGGCGTTCGGAGACGTGCGCCTCCTGCGCCGCCTGCCATTCGGCCGCCTGCCGTTCGGCACGGGCGAAGTGATCGGTATCGCGGATCGCTCTCGTGAACGTGCGCATCACGACGACGGCACCCGCGACCCACACCACGCTGCCCAGCACCCCGAGCGAGACGATCGATCCCAGTCCCGCCCAGAAGACGGTGTGCACGGCGAGGAACCCGGCACCGAGCCAGGCGAACAACGTCTGCCTGCGTACCGCGACGATGGTCATCAACGCGCCCATGGCCGCGATGTACCAGGTGGCGTAGCCGTTCTCCGCCTTCGCATCGAGCTGGCTGGAGACCAGTAGCGGGATCGCGATGCTCACCGCCAGGTCGAACGCCGCCAGCCAGATCGGCATCCGTGCGCGACGCACCGCCCACAGGCTCGCCGTAGTGGCGACGGCGTAGAGCACGAGCGAGCCGATCGCGGGCCCCGGATGCCGCGGAATATCGAGCGAGACCACCCCGAGGAAGACATGATAGGCGGAGAACAAAGCGCCCAGCCCGATCAGAGTGGCGCGCGAGGGATTGATCATTCCTCGCCCGCTTCCCGCACGGTTGCGCCGTCGGTGGAGGCGTCATCGAACATCGTGCCGAGCTCGACGTTCTGATCCGGCCGATCATCCTGCCGCACCGGCCAGCGCAGCGAGATCTCCGTTCCTTCTCCTGGTGCCGATCGCACCTCGGCGACGCCCCCTGCCCGCATCATCCGCTCGATGATCGAGACGGCCACGCCGAGCCTCTCGGGCGGTACCTCCGACGGGTCGAACCCGTCGCCGTCATCTCCGATGACGATGCGGACGTCGGCCGGCGGTTCGGGGATGACCTGCACCCGGCGTCGCAGCGCGCCGCTGCCCGCGTGCTGCGCACTGTTCACCATGGCCTGCACGGTGGCAGCGTAGAGCGCCTCGCCTGCGTGCAGTGGAATGGTCACCACCCCGGGATCGGCGTCGATCGTGAACGGTACCGGCACCGAACGCGCCGCCTCCACGAGTCTGTCCCGCAGCACTCCGGTGTCTGTTGTGGCGTCATCGGCGCCGATCGGCTCGGTCGGCGCATTGAGGTGCCCGATCGCGTCGCGCGCCATCCGTGCCGCGAGCTTCCTGGTCTCGGCGCTGCGCGCATTCGCGGCCGCGAGCAACGTCGTGAGAACGCTGTCGTGCACGATCGCGTCGACTTCGACGCGTTCCGCCTCGTGCGCGTGCTCCCGAACGGCCCGCGAATAGCGTTGCAGCGCGCCGAACTGGGCCGCGTCGACATTGGATGCCGCCTGCCGCAGCATCGTCACGATCACCAGGATGACCCCGCCGAGCACGAGCGCGTACACGCTGTCGAGGGCAGCGGACTCCCAACTGCCTGCACCTCCGCTGCTGCCGCGAAGGAGACCGTAGACCAGCGGGGCCAGAACCGTGTACACGGCGGCGGGCACGAGAGGCATTCCGATCGCCGCATATGCGGTCGCCACGCTGCACAGGTACCACAGCCACGGCCGGGCATCCAGCAGGGCGGCGTTCGCGCTGGTGAACAGCGGCCACGTGGCGAGCGCGACGATGTAGAGCACGGCGAACACGCTCGTGGCCAGCGAGACGGTGCGCTGCAGCACGGCCGCGATCGCCACCCAGACCAGGGTGCCGAACAACAGCCCCGCGACCAGCCCGGCCCACGGTTCGGCCAGGCTCGGCAGCCCTTGAACGAGCACGGGGACGACCTGGGCGCTGAACAGCAGCCCGAAGCCGGCGATCACCCTGCTCGCGAGTCGATCGGTGCGCGCCCGGGTGAGCGGGTTGCGCGGGTCGGACGTCGCGAAGTGCGGTGGCGACGCGGCCGGTTCAGCCACTCTCGTCCGCGAGGTCCGAGGCGACCGACGGTAGGATTCCGTCTTCGACGGCGCGTCGCAGCAGATCGACCTTGGTCGGTGCGGGCCGGCCCACCTCGACGTACTTCGCGCGAACCCGGTCGAGGTGCTCGCGCGCCGTGGAGTGCGCGATGCCGAGTTGTTCGGCCACGGCCTTCAGCGGCAGTCCGGATGCGTAGAGGTGCAGCACATCGCGCTCACGCCGGCCGAGCTGTGCCTTCGCGAACTCGTTGTCCGCATCGATGGCGCTCGCCCACTCGAGGTTGTTCAGGACCTCCCCCGAGGCCACCGTGTTGATCGACGCCATCACAGTGGCCGTGGGCGCCGACTTAGGCACGACACCGGCGGCTCCCGCGGCGAGAGCCTCGCGAACGTTGGCGACGCGGTCGGCGATGCTGTGGATCAGCACGGCCGCCCCGGCCGCCTGAAGCCGCTTCACATTGTCGGTCACGCTCGACCCGTCTCCGAGCGAGAGGTCGAGCACGACGACGTCGCAATCGGAGGCAGCCAGCCCCTCGATGACCTCCGCCACGTTCGCCCCCTCGGCGACGATGGCGTATCCCGCCTCTTCGCACGCGGCATGCAGCCCGAGCCGCACCGACTCGTGGTCATCGACGATCGCCACCCGCACCATGGCTCTCATCGTACTCACAGCACGTCGCCGCTCCCGCCCACCCCCGGCGGCGGCTGGATGATCACTCGGCCGGGACGATGGAAGCGACGAGCTCGACGTGGTGCGTGTTCGGAAAAAGGTCGAACGCGCGAATCGAGCGCACGGCGTAGCCGCGGTCGGCGAAGAGTGCGGCATCGCGAGCGAATGCCACGGGGTCACAAGCCACGTAGACGATCTGCGCCGGGTGCAGCGACCCGAGGGCGCCGACGACGGCCCGACCGGCACCCGAGCGTGGCGGATCCAGCACGACCGTCCCGCCGCGCAGCCGGGCGGCCTCCGCCGATCCGGCCTGCGCCGCCAGCGATGCCAGGTAGCGATCGACGCGAGCGGTCAAGGCGGCCGCGCCGACCCATTCGGCGAGGTTGGAGGCCGCATGGTCGGTCGCCCCGGCATCCGACTCCACACTCGTGATTCGCGTCGTGGAGCCGAAGCGGTCTGCGACGGCAGCGGCCAGCAGGCCCACCCCGCCGTACAGATCGAGGTTCGCAGCGCGCGGGTCGAACCGGGCCTCGTCGATCGCCTGCTGCACCGCCGCGGTGAGGACGCCAGGGGCTTCACGGTGCACCTGCCAGAATCCGTCTGCGTCGACGCTGAACTCGCGATCGCCGACGCGTTCGACGAGGACCTGCGATCCGGTTCCGTCGCGATGCCGCCACGCACGCGGCGCCCCGCCCGCACCCTGCGCGCCCGTCGACCCCCGGCCGTTTCGTGCCTCCCGGCCACGGGGCGCTCCCCGGCCGCCGCGGTTGTTCCTGCCTCCGCGGGCCGCTGCCCTGGCCGCCGGTTCTCCCGGCGCAAGGTCCTCGCTCGGCGCATCGGAGACGAGCACTCGTGCCGCGCCGCCCCGGGGCGCGACGATGTCGATGGATGCCGCTCCGGGCGTCACTTCGCGGATCGGCGCGGCGGCCGCCACCTCGGCAGTCGCCAGCGGCAGATCGTCGACGCGCACCACACGATGCGACCGCGAGGCGTACGGCCCGGCGACACCGTCGGCGTCGACGTGCAGCCGCACCCGCGTACGCCATCCGGTTCCGCCGTTCGCGTCATCACCCGGCGCCGCCTCGACCTGCACGGGAAGATCGAGTTTCGCCATCCTCTGCAACGCGTCGGCGATCACCTGCCTCTTCAGTTCGCGTTGGTGTGCAAGCGCGATGTGGCCGAACTCCGCGCCGCCGGCGCGTTCGGCGGGGTCGCGGTGGATCGACGCTGCGTCCCAGACGTGCGCAACCCGCTGCGGTGAGGCATCCAGCACCTCGAGCGTCTCTGCGCGCCAGAACGAGTCGTGCGCGTCGTCAGTTACCTGCGCCAACACGCGTTCGCCGGGCAGCGTGTCGGCCACGAAGACCACGCGGCCCTCGTGCCGGGCGACGAAGACTCCCCCGTGGGCTACGTTGGTGATCGCGAGTTCGAGGGAGGTCATCCTTCGAGCATCGCACACGCCGCCCGTCCCAGCGGCGCCGCGCCCCCTGGCCGAACCGATCGGAGGAACGAGCACATGCGTCTGTATCTCGCGTCGACCTCACCGGCCAGGCTCGCGCTGCTGCGCGCAGCCGGCGTCGAACCCGTCGTCGAGCCCTCGGAGGTCGACGAGGCCGCCGCAGTGCACGAGTACGAACGGCAGAACGGGCCGGCCGGAACCGCGCAGATGGTCGAACTGCTGGCCAAGGCCAAGGCCGAGGCCGTCGTCGGCCGAGTGGTCGACGGCAAGCCGATCGACGGCCTCATCCTCGGCGGGGACTCCGCGTTCGAGCTCGACGGCGTCAGCTACGGCAAACCGCACGAGCCATCTGTGGCGCGGCAGCGGCTGCGCATGCAACGCGGACGAACAGGCACGCTGTACTCGGGACACTGGCTGATCGACCACCGCGGCGGACGCGCCGTGCGTGCCGCCGGTGCCGTCGCCGCAGCCACCGTCTCATTCGCACCCGACATCACCGACGACGAGATCGACGCCTACGTCGCCTCCGGTGAACCGCTCAAAGTCGCCGGCGCCTTCACGATCGACAGTCTGGGCGGCCCGTTCATCGAGCGCGTCGAGGGCGACCCGAGCACCGTCGTCGGCCTCTCGCTCGCCACTCTGCGTTCGCTGGTGCGCACGCTCGGCGTCGACTGGACCGATCTCTGGAACCGATAGTCGGACGTCCTTGTAGACATCCCACTGCCCTCCGGCTCAGATTTGTGACCGCCGCTCCAATCGCCGTTCCGGCCCGGCAATAGGCTAAGGAACTGTGCCAGCAATAACGAAGGTCCTCATCGCGAACCGAGGCGAGATCGCCGTGCGCGTCGTGCGCGCCGCCAAGGATTCGGGAATCGCGTCCGTCGCGGTCTATGCCGACCAGGATCGGGATGCTCTGCACGTGCGGCTGGCCGATGAGGCCTACGCGCTCGGTGGCACCACCAGCGCGGAGACCTATCTGGTGATCGACAAGCTGTTGTCGGTGGCGCGCCGCAGCGGCGCGGATGCTGTGCACCCGGGCTACGGCTTCCTGGCCGAGAACGCCGACTTCGCGCGCGCCGTGATCGGTGCCGGGCTCGTTTGGATCGGACCGAGCCCGGAGGCGATCGAGCGGCTGGGCGACAAGGTGTCGGCTCGGCATGTCGCGGAGAAGGTCGGTGCCCCTCTGGCGCCGGGAACGTTGAATCCGGTGGCGGATTCCTCCGAGGTGCTGGAATTCGTCGACGTGCACGGACTGCCGGTCGCGATCAAGGCGGCCTTCGGCGGCGGCGGCCGAGGACTCAAGGTCGCCCGCACGCGCGAAGAGGTCCCCGAACTGTTCGATTCCGCGACACGCGAGGCGATCGCCGCGTTCGGCCGCGGTGAGTGCTTCGTCGAGAAATACCTGGACAAGCCGCGACACGTCGAGACCCAGTGCCTGGCCGACGCCCACGGAAACGTGGTGGTGGTCTCCACGCGTGACTGCTCCCTGCAACGCCGCCATCAGAAGCTGGTGGAGGAGGCGCCGGCGCCGTTCCTCACGGACGAGCAGCGCGACGAGTTATACCGGGCGTCCAAGGCGATCCTCGCCGAGGTCGGCTACCTCGGCGCCGGCACATGCGAGTTCCTGATCGGCCAGGACGGCACGGTCTCGTTCCTCGAGGTGAACACGCGCCTGCAGGTCGAGCATCCGGTCAGCGAAGAGGTCACCGGCATCGACCTGGTGCGTGAGCAGTTCCGGATCGCGGAGGGCGGCGTGCTCGACTACGACGACCCGGTCGCCGTCGGTCACGCTTTCGAGTTCCGGATCAACGGCGAGGATGCCGGGCGCAACTTCATCCCATCTCCCGGTCCGGTGCACGTGTTCCGGCCAGCCGGCGGCCCGGGCGTGCGAGTGGATTCGGGCGTGCAGTCCGGCGACGTCATCTCGGGTTCGTTCGACTCGCTGCTGGCGAAACTGATCGTCACCGGCGCCACCCGTGAGGAGGCCCTCGACCGCGCCAGGCGCGCGCTCGACGAGTTCGAGGTCGCCGGATTGCCCACGGTGCTGCCGTTCCACCGGGCCATCGTGCGCGACCCCGCGTTCGCCCCGGCCGACGGCGAGGCGTTCCGCGTATACACCCGGTGGATCGAGACCGAGTTCGTCAACGACATCGCGCCATGGAGCGGAGAGGCGACCGAAGCGGCGCCCGCCGAGGCCCGGCACAGCGTCGTCGTGGAGGTCGAGGGCAAACGCGTCGAGGTGAGCCTGCCGACCCGGTTGCTGGCGGCGGACGGACCTGCGGGACAGCGGGCATCCACCCCCGCGCCGAGACGAAAGAACGGAACGCACGCCGTGGTGACGGCGACCGGCGACTCGGTCACCGCGCCGATGCAGGCGACCATCGTGAAACTGGCAGTCGGCGAAGGCGACCGGGTCGTCAAGGGCGACCTGGTACTCGTGCTCGAGGCGATGAAGATGGAACAGCCTCTGACGGCGCACAAGGACGGCACCGTCGCCAGCCTCAATGCCGAAGTCGGCACCACCGTCTCCAGCGGTCACCTACTGCTGAACATCGTCTAGCCACGGCACCTCCAGCCACACGCTGCCGCCACCGAGCCCCGTACCGAAATCAGGTGAGAGGCGCCTCCGGCTGGATAATCCGGTCGAGCACTCTTGTCACCTGATTTCGGAACGGTGGACCGGGCGTTCTTCGGGAGTGAAGCGCCGGCTATCCGATGTGCCCTCCCGCGAGTGTCGCTTCCTCCTCTTCGGATTCCCCGACCGTCTCCTCGATGTACGCGTCGATCGTCTCTTTCGGCAACGTGAAGCGCACGGCGATGTAGTAGATCACCAGCGCGATCCCCGCGTTGATCAGGAACACCCAGAAGAACATCCCCTTGACCACGGGGTTCGCCGGGTCGAACAGCCAACTGACGAGGAACATCGACGCAAGCCACGGGATCACCCAGAAGAAGCTGGCCTTGATGTCGAGCGGAGGCTTGTCCGCGCGGTTCCGTGCGACGATCTGGTAGATCACGAGGAACACGTACCCGATCAGGATCGAGATCATCAGGTTGAAGTTGGTGGCCCACCCGCCCCAGTAGACGATCATGTTCGTGCAATAGAACGCCAGGAACGGGATGATGTCGCCGCCGGGGAGTTTGAAGGGGCGCACGCGGTCAGGCTGCTTGCGTCGCATGACGGCAACCGCCAAGGGTCCGGTGCCGAACGACAGCACGGTCGCGCTGGTGATGAAGCCGACAAGTTGTTGCCAACTCGGGAACGGCAGCAGCAGCACGATGCTGACCAGGAACGAGAGGATCAAGCTCCAGACCGGCACCCCGAATCGGTTGTTCATGGCCAGCCACCGCGGCCCGTTGCCGTTGCGGCCGACCGCATACGACACGCGCGAGGTGACCGTCGTGTAGATGAGCCCGGTGTCCAGGGGCGAGACGATCGCGTCGAAGTAGAGCACATATGCCAGCCACGCCATACCGGCGATCAGTGCCAGTGCCGCGAGCGGGCCGAAGTCGTTCTTGAACGCCAGCCCCGCCCATCCGCCATGCGTCAGCGCAGATGCCGGAACCATCATCGTGAACGCGATCTGCAGCAGCGCGTAGAGGATCGCGGTGATGCCCACCGACCCGATCACGGCAAACGGGATGTTCCGCTTCGGGTTCGTCGTCTCGCCCGCCAACTCGATGCCTTGACGGAATCCCAGGAACGAGAAGGTGATGCCTGCGGTGGCGATGCAGACGAAGATGCCGGCGAACCCCTTCGGCGCGAAACCGTGAGAGACGAAGTTCCCCAGCGCCTGCGAACTCGACACGGTGAGCGCCGAGACGATGAAAACCACGATGACCAGGACGATCACGAAGATCTTCCACCACACGAGCACGTTGTTGACCCGAGAGAACAGTCGCACGCCGAAGTAGTTGACCACGACGAACAGCGCCAGCAGGATGATGGCCACCACCATGCCGAGCGGCGTCAGGACGTGCGCGGAAGGTCCGTTCTTCTCCACGGCGAGCACGGTGAACGGCGCATACTGGGTGCCGTACGTCAACGCGGCTTCGACCTCGATCGCGGGCACCGCAGCCGAGGCGATCCAGGTGATCCAGCCCATCGTGTAACTGCCGAAGGAACCCCACACCATGTGCGGGTACCGCACGACGCCTCCGGAGATCGGGAACATGGGGCCCAGTTCCGCATAGCAGAGGCCGATCAGGATGATCATGACCCCGGCGATCAGCCACGAGAAGATCGCGGCAGGTCCGGCGATCGCCGACGCGTTGAAGGCTCCGAACAGCCATCCCGACCCGATGATCGAACCGATCGCGGCGAACAGCAGGCCGATCGGGCCCACATGTCGCTTGAGTTTCGCCTGATGCGGCCTTGGCTTCGCCTGTTCAGTGGTACTCGACATCGTTGTCTCCTTGGGGTCGGGATCCATCCCGGATCGCGGAACGAGATCGCCCCGACACGCACAAGGCGCAGGCGAACTCGATTTTCACGTTACTCGTCAGATCGCCCAACGGTCGTATGAATCGACCGAATAGCCTCGCGGCCGGTCTCAGAGCACGATGTGCATCGCCCGGGCGGCGTCGGAGATCGAGCCGGACAACGAGGGGTACACGGTGAACGCCCGGGCCACCTGGTCGACGGTCAGGCGCTGCTCCACCGCGAGGGCAAGCGGGAAGACGAGTTCGCTGGCCCGAGGGGCGACGATCACTCCGCCGATCACGGTACCGGATCCGGTGCGCGCGAACAGCTTCACGAATCCGTCTTTCAGGCCGAGCATCTTGGCTCGGGGGTTCGACTTCAGCGGCAGCTTGTAGATGTCGCCCTGCGCCACGCCCTCCTCGATCTGCTTCTGGCTCCACCCGACGGTCGCGATCTCGGGTTGCGTGAAGATGTTCGAGGTCACATTGCGAAGCTCGATCGGGTTCACCGCGTCGCCCATCGCGTGGAACACCGCCGTGCGCCCCTGCATCGAGGCGACGGATGCCAGTGGCAGCAGATCCGAGCAGTCGCCGGCCGCGTAGATGTTCGGGATCGAGGTGCGCGCCACCCGGTTCACCCGGATGTGACGTGAGGCGGTCAGCTGCACCCCGGCCTCCTCCAGGCCGATCCCCGAGGTGTTCGGAATCGATCCCACGGCCATCAGGCAGTGGCTGCCCTCGACGGTGCCCCCGTCGGAGAGCGTGGCCACGACACCGGTCGGGGTGCGTTCCACGGATGCCGCACGCGACTTGGAGAGCACAGTCATACCGTTGCGTTTGAACACCTTCTCGATCACCGCGGCGGCGTCGGCGTCTTCGCCGGGCAGCACCTGTTCGCGGCTGGAGATGAGGGTGACCTTCGAGCCGAGCGCCGTGTAGGCGGAAGCGAATTCGGCGCCGGTGACACCGGACCCGACGACGATCAGATGCTCGGGCACGGCGTCGAGCGAATAGAGCTGCGTCCAGGTCAGGATGCGTTCGCCGTCCGGCATCGCCGAGGGCAGCAGTCGCGGGCCGGCGCCCACCGATACGACGATGGTGTCGGCCTCGACACGGTCGAAGTCCGTTCCGGTATCCCCCTTGGCGGTGGAGACGATCAGCGCCGACGAGCCATCGAGCCTGCCCTCGCCCGTGACGATGCGCACGCCGGAGCGCACGAGTTCCGAGCGCATGTCCTCCGACTGCTGCCTGGCCAGGCCCTGCAGGCGTTTGTTCACCGCGGCGAGGTTCACCGCGACCTCCGGACGCACCGGCTTTCCGGCATCCGTCCTGGTGAAGAACTGCACGCCGAGGTCGGCCGCCTCACCGATCGCGTTCGCCGCCTCGGCCGTCGCGATGAGCGTCTTCGACGGCACGACATCGGTGATCACGGCGGAGCCGCCGACGCCGGTGCGTTCCACGACTGTCACGTCCGCGCCGAGCTGTGCTGCGGCGAGCGCCGCCTCGTATCCCCCAGGGCCTCCTCCGAGTACAGCGATTCTCTGTTTGCGCTCGAACTCAAAGGCCATGCGGCCATTGTCCCGCATGGGCGGGACGCGGAACAAAACGGGCGCCGCCGCTCGAACGAGCATCCTGGGGAGCGCGGACTCGGCGACATACTGCCGAACCGCGCGGTCCGCATAAAGTGGGGGGATGTCTCATGCACCCAACCCGCTGGACGCCCCGGATGCAGACCCGTTCGAGATAGCGCGTGAAGCCGCGGCGCAACTCGCCGAGGCCACCGGGGTCGATCGTCATGACCTCGCCCTCACGCTCGGCAGCGGCTGGGGCAGGGCCGCCGAGCTGATCGGCGAGACCACCGCGACGGTTCCCGCCACGGAGATCGTCGGCTTCGGCGCGCCCGCGCTCTCCGGCCACATCGGAACGCTGCGGTCGGTCCTGACGCCGAGTGGAAAGCGCGCGCTCGTGATCGGCGCCCGCACCCACTTCTATGAAGGCCACGGTGTACGGAGGGTGGTGCACAGCGTGCGCACCGCGGCGGCGGCCGGCGCCACGACCATGATCCTGACCAACGGCGCCGGCGGTATCAAGGAGCACTGGGCTCCGGGCACCCCGGTGCTGATCAGCGACCACATCAACCTCACGGCCGCTTCGCCCCTGGAGGGTGCGACCTTCATCGATCTCAGCGACCTGTACTCCCGCCGGCTGCGCGATGTGGCGCGCGGCGTGGACGACACCCTTGACGAGGGCGTGTACTGCCAGTTCCCGGGGCCGCACTACGAGACACCGGCCGAGGTGCAGATGGCGAAGACGATCGGTGGCCACATCGTGGGGATGTCGACGGCGTTGGAGGCGATCGCCGCACGGGAGGCCGGCATGGAAGTCTTGGGCCTGTCGCTGATCACGAACCTGGCCGCAGGCATCCAGAAGACCCCGCTCAGCCATCACGAGGTGATCGAAGCCGGCCGGTCGGCCGAACCGGTGATCGGCGCCTTGCTCGCCGCGATCGTGGCCGCCCTGTGAACGCGCCCCTCGACGACGACGCGGTGCTCGCCGCGGCACGCGACTGGCTGGCACAAGACCCGGACCCGGTCACGACGGCCGAGCTGACCCGGCTGATCGAAGCCGCACAGTCAGGCGACGGCGAATCGCTGGCCGCACTGCACGACCGCTTCGACACGCGTTTGGCGTTCGGAACCGCCGGGCTGCGCGGCGAACTCGCCGCCGGACCGAACCGGATGAACCGGGTGCTCGTCGCGCAGGCCGCCGCCGGCATCGCCTCCTACCTCCTCGCCCGCTCTGCCGGGGATCGCCCCTCGGTCGTGATCGGTTACGACGGGCGCACGAATTCCGATGTTTTCGCCCGCGACACCGCCGAGTTGATGGCGGGAGCGGGAGTACGAGCGGTTCTGCTGCCGCGGCTGCTGCCGACGCCGGTGCTCGCGTTCGCGGTGCGTCATCTCGATGCGACGGCCGGCGTGATGGTGACCGCCAGTCACAACCCGCCTCGGGACAACGGCTACAAGGTGTATCTGGGTGGCGCGGATCAAGGGTCTCAGATCGTGCCGCCCGTCGACGCCGAGATCTCCGCCGAGATCCTTCGGGTGTCCGAGGGCGACATCCGCCTGCTGCCGCGCTCGGACGAGTTCGAGCTCGCCGACGAATCGGTCATCGACGCGTACGTGGCGGCCACGGCTTCGGTTGCGGGTGCGCCTGCCGCCGACGGGCCGGCGCCGACGGTCGCGTACACGGCGATGCACGGCGTGGGGTGGCAGACGGCCAAGCGCGTGTTCGAAGCGGCGGGGCTGCCGTCACCGACGCTCGTTGCCGCACAGATCGAACCGGATGCCGCGTTCCCCACCGTCTCGTTCCCGAATCCGGAGGAGCCGGGCGCGATGGACTTGGCGTTCGCGACGGCGCGAGCGGCGGGTGCGGATCTGGTCGTCGCGAACGACCCCGACGCGGACCGGCTGGCGGTGGCGATCCCGGATGCCGCGGCGGAGGGCGGGTACCGCCGGCTCAGCGGCAACGAGGTCGGCGCCTTGCTCGGCTGGTCGGCGGCCGAAGCCGCAACGGATGGGGTGCTCGCGGTCTCGATCGTGTCGTCACCGGCGCTGGCGGCCGTCGCCCGCGCCCATCACCTCGACTTCGCCGAGACGCTGACCGGCTTCAAGTGGGTGTCACGGGTTCCCGGGTTGATCTTCGGGTTCGAGGAGGCCTTGGGCTACCTCGTGAACCCGGCGACGGTGCGAGACAAAGACGGCATCTCGGCCGCGGCCGCGTTCCTCGCCCTGGCCTGCCGGCTGCATGCGGAGGGGCGCACCGTCGCCGACCGACTGGATGACTTCGCGGAGCGGTTCGGTTACTTCGCCTCGGATCAGATCTCGGTACGCGTGCGAGAGCTGAGAGAGATCGGCGACACCATGGCGCGGCTGCGCCGGGACCCGCCCGCCGCCGTCGGTGCGGTCCGGGTGGAACGCATCGACGACCTGCAAGACGGGTTCGGAGCGCTCCCGCCCAGCGACGTGCTGCGCATCCACCTGGACGACGGATCACGGGTGATCGTACGTCCCAGCGGCACCGAGCCGAAGCTCAAGATCTACATCGACGCCTCCAGCGATGAAGGAACACTCGCCGAGCGTCGCGCCTCGGCGACCGCACGCGTGCGTGATCTCGCCGAGGGAATGAGCGCGCTGCTCGGCGTGTAGCAGCGGGAGCGGTTCTCCCCGAGCCGAGGAGCCGGGTGCGTGCGCCGGCACAACGGCCGCGGGAGCGCTCCTCAGCCCTCGGCGTGCACGAGCTGCCGCACCTCGATCGGAGAGAACCGGCCCTCGAGAAAGCGCGACGCGATCTGCACGGCACGTTCCACGCTGTCGCACTCGACCGTGTAGTACCCGCCGACCCACTCCTTGGTCTCGGCGAACGGGCCATCCGTGACGGCCGGCGCGTCACCCGCGCCCAGCCGCACGACCTTCGCCTGCGTCGTGCTCAGCTCGTTCGAGTCGACGAGCTCACCCGAGGCGCGCAGCTCGGCTTGCACCGCGGCGTGCGCGCTGTCGAACTCGGCGGCCATCTCGCCTTCCCAGGCATCCGCAGCGTCGGAGTTGTTGTAGATCAAAATCTGAAATCGCATCGTGCTGTCCTTTCCTGTCCTCATCACCACGTCGAATGAGGAGCCTGGATTTCGACAACCGGCTTTCGAGCAGGGGCCCGTGACCTCAGCCGAGCGCGGTCTCGAGCTTGCGCTCGAGTTCTTCGAGATCGAAGTAGTTCTCGATCACGACGATGTCGGCATTGGTCGGGCCGATGCGATCCAGAAGCTCCGGCGAGGTCAGGATCACCTGCGCGTCGGATGCGACGCTCGCCAGGCCCGCCACATCGGATGCCGTCACGTCGGCCTCGATGTCGAGGCGGTCGAGAACACGCTCCGCGTTCACCTTGAGGATCGCCGAGGTTCCGACTCCGGCGCCGCAGATGGCGACGACCTTCACGAAGGGGACCCTTCCATTTCGGGCTCGTCCGCCGGAGCCGCTTCATCCTGTTGCCCGAAGACGCGCCGCACGTCGGAGACGGAGGCGGCCTCGGCCAGCTGTGGAATGGAATCCGGATCGTTGAAGATGTTGGCGAGCGACGCGACGGAGGTGACGTGCGCGTCGGAATTGGCGACGGCCAGACCCACGACGACCCGCACCGGATCGTTGTGCGGATGTCCGAAGGACACCGGGTCGGCCAGGGTGACCACGGAGAGACCGTCGGCGAGCACATCCGGACCGGGCCGGGCGTGCACCAGAGCGAGGCCCGGGGCGATCACGATGTATGCACCGAAGTCGTCGATCACCTGGATCATGCGTTCGGTGTAGCTGTCACGCGTCTTACCGGCTCGGCGCAATGCGGCGCCCGCCAGTCGCACCGCGTCGCGCCAGTCGGACGCCCGCGCGGAGAGGTCCACGGCGGATTCGGACAGTGGCGGCAGCGGCATGGCTCAAGCGTATCGCCGGTTCCTGAGATCCGGCCGCCGCTTCCGCGGCTTCCGGCGCACGTTCGCCCCAGGCGTACGAGCGGGTCGAGTGGGCCTCAGGCGATGTCGAATCCGCTGGCGATCACGTCTGCCAAGTCGTCTCGCTCCTCCAGCGGCAGGAAGCTCGCGGCCGCCGCGTTCAACTGGAATGCCTCGAAGTCGTCGAGGTCGTAGCCGAAGGCGTCCGACAGCAATGCGAGTTCCCGGCTCAGCGAGGTTCCGCTCATCAACCGGTTGTCGGTGTTCACCGTCACGCGGAATCCGAGCTGGTAGAGCAGGTCGAAGGGGTGATCGACCAGTTCATCGCCCCACGCCGCGATCGCCCCGGTCTGCAGATTCGACGAGGGGCTCGCCTCCAGGGCGATCTCGCGGTCTTTGACCCACTGCGCGAGTCTGCCCAGCGATACGTAGGTGTTCTCGTCGTCCTGCCGCTCGACGACGATGTCCTCGGCAAGCCGCACTCCGTGACCGAGACGCAGTGCCCGACCGTCGAGCAGCGCGCTGCGGATGCTGGAGAGCCCGTCCGCCTCCCCGGCGTGCACGGTGACAGGAAAGTACTGCTCGGCGAGATAGTCGAACGCGGTGCGATGGTTGGATGCCGGGAAGCCGGCCTCCGCCCCGGCGATGTCGAAGCCGACGACTCCGCGGTCCCGATGCCGCACGGCGAGTTGGGCGATCTCGAGCGATCGCTCGGCATGCCGCATCGCCGTGACCAGCTGACCGATACGGATGTCGCGGCCTACCGTCGCCGCATCGTCGATTCCCGCCTCGATGCCTTGCTGCACCGCCTCGACCGCGTCGTCCAGGCTCAGGCCGCGAGCGATGTGCTGCTCGGGAGCCCAGCGCAGCTCCCCGTACACGACACCGTCTGCGGCCAGGTCTACGACGGCCTCACGCGCGACCCTGGACAGGCCGTCCGCGGTCTGCATGACGGCTGTCGTCACGTCGAAGGTCTTCAGGTATTCGACGAGCGACCCCGAGTTCGACTGCTGCCGAAACCAGGTGCCGAGCGCGGCGGCATCCGTCTCGGGCAACTCGAGCCCGATTCCGTCGGCGAGTTCGATGATCGTCTGCGGGCGAAGCCCGCCGTCGAGGTGGTCGTGCAACGACACTTTGGGCAGTTCGGCGATGTCGACGCCGTCGGTGGTCAGGTATTCGGCAGACGCAGCGCTCATGCCCTCAGCGTACCGGGCGAGGCACGCTGAGAGGATGCCTCCGGCGATCGATCGGCACTGCTCGGGGTGCCGATCGGCCGGGTGCCGTCATCCGATTCGCTCGGCCACGATCGACGTGCGTGGCCGGTGCTCGGCGGGTTCACCGATGCGGTATGCGCCCTCGAGCGCCTCGATGGCGCGTTCGAACCGCGCGGAGTCGTCGGCGAGCAGCGTGAACAGGGGTTGCCCCGCCGCCACGACGTCTCCCGGCTTCGCGTGCAGGTCGATGCCCGCCGCGTGGTGCACCCGATCCTGCTGCCTGGCCCGCCCCGCGCCGAGCCGCCACGCTGCGATGCCGAACGGCAGGGCCAGCTGTTCCACCAGCACTCCGGCACGCTCGGCGACGACGGTGTGGGTCTCGCGCGGCAGCGGCAGCGGGGCATCCGGGTCGCCGTGCTGCGCGCGGATCATGGCACGCCAGCTGTCCATCGCGCGACCGTCGGTGAGCGCCGCCGCAACGTCGGCATCGGGCAGGCCGGCCGACGCGAGCATCTCGCGGGCCAACGCGATGGTGAGTTCGACGACATCCGCGGGGCCGCCGCCTTCGAGCACCTCGACCGATTCCCGCACCTCGTTGGCGTTGCCGATCGTCAACCCGAGCGGCACATTCATGTCGGTCAGCAGCGCAGACGTGGCGACACCGGCATCGGTGCCCAGGTCGACCATGGTGCGCGCCAGCTCGCGAGCCTTGCCGATGTCGGTCATGAAGGCGCCCGAGCCGAACTTGACGTCGAGCACGAGGGCCGACGTGCCTTCTGCGATCTTCTTGCTCATGATCGACGAGGCGATCAGCGGGATGGCCTCGACGGTTCCCGTCGTGTCACGCAGGGCGTACAGCTTCTTGTCGGCCGGCGCGAGTCCGGAGCCGGCGGCGCAGATCACGGCGCCGTGGTCGCGCAGCTGGGCGAACAGCTGCTCGTTCGTGAGGTTCGCACGCCAGCCGGGGATCGACTCGAGCTTGTCGAGCGTTCCGCCGGTGTGCCCGAGGCCACGGCCGGAGAGCTGCGGCACGGCGACTCCGAAGGATGCCACGAGCGGCGCCAGCGGCAGCGTGATCTTGTCGCCGACCCCGCCGGTCGAGTGCTTGTCGACGGTGGGCTTGCCCAGGGCGCCGAAGCTCATCCGCTCGCCGCTTGCGATCATCGCAAGCGTCAGGTCCCGGATCTCGCGACGCGTCATGCCGTTGAGCAGGATCGCCATCGCGAGCGCCGACATCTGCTCATCGGCTACGTAGCCGCGCGTGTACGCGTCGACCAACCAGTCGATCTCCGCCGTCGACAGCTCGCCTCGATCGCGCTTGGTGCGGATCAGGTCGACGGTGTCGAACGATTCGACGCGTCCCGCGTTGACACCGGACACGGAACCCTCAGCCACGGAAGTCCTCCAGCTGCCGGGGCCCGAAGGCATCCGGAAGGATCTCGTCGATCGTGCGGATGCCCGACACGGTCTCCAGCAGCATCCCCGGCACCGAGTGCTCGTGCAGCAGCTGACGGCAGCGACCGCACGGCATCAGGATGTCGCCGTCGCCGTTCACGCAGATGAACGCGACGAGCTGGCCGCCGCCGCTCAGATGCAATGCGGAGACGAGACCGCACTCGGCACACAGCGTCACTCCGTAGCTGGCGTTCTCGACGTTGCAGCCGGAGACCACGCGGCCATCGGTGACGAGCGCCGCCGCACCGACCGGGAAGTGCGAGTACGGCACGTAGGCGTGCGACATGGCCTGAACAGCCGCTTCACGCAGGCCGCCCCAGTCGACCTCGCCGCTGAAAGGCACGGTGAACGAGCCGGTGCCGGGTTCGGGATGATCGTCGGTCATTTGATGTACGGCTTTCCGTCGGCTGCTGGGGCGCGCGAGTAGCCGACGAGACCGGCCACCGCGAAGATCGTCACCACGTAGGGCAACATGAGCATGAACTCGCTCGGCACGGGGGAACCGGCGATGCCGAGCACGTTCTGCAGGTTGGTGGCGAATCCGAACAGCAGTGCGGCCAGCGTCGCCCGGATCGGATCCCATCGGCCGAAGATCACGGCGGCGAGTGCGATGAAGCCCTGGCCGCCCGTCATGTTCTGCGAGAACGGCCCGACCGAGCCGAGCGTGAAGTACGCGCCGCCGAGCCCGACGATCGCACCGGCGAGTGCGACGTTCCAGAACCGGGTACGAGCGACGTTGATGCCCACCGTGTCCGCGGCCTG
Organism: Humibacter sp.; assembly: GCA_035564555.1. Classification (GTDB taxonomy): domain Bacteria; phylum Actinomycetota; class Actinomycetes; order Actinomycetales; family Microbacteriaceae; genus DATMTS01. Next base: position 27,084 of record DATMTS010000002.1, on the reverse strand, counting down.
AGGATGCTCACCGACCGAGCGCACCCGCAGACCCCAGCGCGTGTGGAAGAGCGCGAACCACACCGCGAACACCGCGACGTACATGAAGTACACGATGATCGACTGATCGAACAGCACCGGGCCGAGGATCGGGATGGCGCTGAGCCCCGGGATCGGCAGTCTGGGCAGTGTCGGCGGCTGATTGAGCAGCGGCGCGTTGCGCGCGAGCACCTCGCTGTACAAGAAGTTCGTGAGCCCGAGCACGAGCACGTTCAACACGACGCCGACGATCACCTGGTCGACGAAGTATTTGATCGCGAATGCTCCGAGCACGAACGAGACCAGCACACCCGCCACCACCGCGGCGAACATGCCCGCCCACACCGAATGCGTCATCGAGGCGACCATCGCGGCCATGAACGCGCCGGCGAGCAATTGACCCTCGATCGCGACGTTGACGACGCCCGCGCGCTCCCCGATCACGCCGCCCAGCGCGCCGAACACGAGCGGCACGCTGAGCCCGACCGTGCCGATCAACAGGCCTGTGATGGGCAGCGGCAGGGTGTGGCCGCCGCCCGCCGCCCAGGTGAGGAACGCGATCACGAACAGCAGCGCGTACCCTCCCGTGAACCAGAGCGGCACACGCCCGCGTCGGGCGACGAGCATCGCGCTGATGATCGCGAGCACGATCAGCACGATGGTCAGCACGATGGTCGTCGCCGTCGTGGGCGCCACAAGGTTCGGCAACGCCATAGCCGTACCGGAACCGGAGAAGGTGAACGTCGTGGTGCCGCCTCGGTGCAGCACGAGGAAGAGCACGATCGCGATGACCGCGAACGCGCCGAGCGCGATCGGCACCTTCCAGCTCTTCAGCACCGTCTTCTCCAAGACGATCGGCGCTGCATCAGGAATGCCGTGTTCCACTGTGGTGCTCATTTCGCGGCCACCTCCTTCGTGACGATCGGGCGCGGTCTGCGCGGGCCGGTTCCTGGCGTCGGCAGGCGGAAGATCGCTCGTACCAGCGGCGGCGCGGCGATGAACAGCACGATCAACGACTGCACGATCAGCACGATGTCGATCGGGATGTCGTTGGCCGCCTGCATCACATATCCACCGGCCTTCAAGGCGCCGAACAGCAGGCCCGCCCCGAAGATGCCCCAGGGTCGCGACCGGCCGAGCAGTGCCACGGTTATCGCGTCGAAGCCGATGCCTGCGTCGACACCGGAGCCGAATCCGGAGGTCGAGGTGCCCAGCACGAGCGAGATGCCGGCCAGACCGACCAGCGCCCCGGCGATCAGCATGCCGTACACGTACATGTTGTTCACGTTGATACCGGCCACGCGTGCGGCGCTCGGGTTCTCACCGACGGCGCGGAACCGGAAGCCGAGGTTCGAGCGGTTCAGCAGCCACCACACGAAGATCGTGGCGGCGATCACCAGGATGAAGCCCCAGTGGATGGAGTACCGCGGCCCGAACAGCGGCGGCAGAATGGCGTTCGGCAGCAGCGGCGGCGACTTCGGGTTGCTGGTGCCGGGCGCCTGCAGCAGACCGGGAGTGCGCAGCATGTAGGCGATCAGGTAGAACGCCGTCCAGTTCAGCATGATCGTCACGATGACCTCGTGCGCGCCCGTGCGCGCCTTCAGCACTCCCACGATCCCGGCCCAGACCGCTGCGCCGGCGACGCCCGCCAGGATCGCGACGATCAGATGGATCACGGGCGGCAGGTGGAACGACCAGCCCACCCACCCCGCGGCCGCTGCCGCCATCAGGATCTGGCCCTGGCCGCCGATGTTGAACATGCCGATGCGGAACGCAAGCCCGACCCCGAGTCCGCCGGCGATCAGCGGCGTAGCGAAGGTCAGCGTGTCCATCAGAGGACTGATGCCCGCCAGGAACGTGGGGCGCCCGAAGTTGTAGACCGACCCTTGGAACAGTGAGGTATACGCGCCGGCGACCGCGTTCCAGATCGCGCCGAGCATGTCGGCGGGGCGGGCGAAGAAGTACCCCGCGGTGCTCTGCACCTCCGGATCGGTGATCGCGATCAGGATCGCGCCGACCAGGAGCGCGAGCAGAACGGCGAGCACCGAGATCATCGCACCCCCGCCCATGATCTCGCGGGCCGCCAGGTTCCACCGGGACGGCGGCTGGGGTGCGGATGCCGTCGGTTCGGGCGTCGAGGACGTCGGGCTCGCTTGCGTGCTCGGTGACAGCGGCTGTGCAGAAGCGGGCTGCTGGGTGGGTACGCCGAGCGCCTCGTTCGTGTCGCTCTCGCTCATGCCGCGACGCTCCCTTCGCGTCCGACGGCGCCGGGGCCCGGATCCTGGTAGCCGGCCGGCAGCTCGCCGGCCATCATCAGTCCCAGCACCTCACGCGGTGTGTCGCCCGGCACCACGCCCACGATGCCGCCTCGATACATCACTGCGATGCGATCGGCGAGCGCGACCACCTCGTCGAGCTCGGTGGAGACGACGACCACCGGGATGCCGGCATCCCGGGTCTCGATGATCCGGGTATGCACGAATTCGATCGACCCCACATCGAGCCCGCGGGTCGGCTGCGCCGCCACCAGCAATCGCAGATCTCGGCTGAGCTCGCGCGCGAGCACGACCTTCTGCTGGTTGCCGCCGGAGAGGTTGGCGACCGGTTCGTCGACGCTCTGTGTGCGCACGTCGAACTCCTTCACCTTCTGTTCGGCGAACTCCCGCAGGTAGCCCAGCCGCAGGTTGGCGCCGCTGACGAACGGCGCGCCGCTCGAGCGATCGAGCATCAGGTTCTCCGAGATGGTGAACGCCCCCACGAGACCGTCTTCGTTGCGGTCCTCCGGCACGAAGCCGACGCCCGCGTCGAGTACGCGCCGCACGCTCTCACCGGTGATGGACTTGCCGTGCAATTCGATGCGTCCCGTCACCCTGGGTTGGAGCCCGAGCAGCGCCTCGGTGAGCTCGGTCTGGCCGTTGCCCTGCACCCCGGCGATGGCCAGCACCTCGCCCTCGCGCACCTGGAAGCTCACGTTGTTGACCACAAGCTGACCGATCGGGTCGATGACCCTCAGGTCACGCACTTCAAGCGCCGGCTTGCCGGGCTTCGCCGGCTCCTTGTGCACGGTCAGTTCGACGGCCCGGCCGACCATCAGCGAGGCGAGCTCGGCGTTGGTCGCCGTCGGCTGCGCCTCGCCGACCACCTTGCCGAGACGGATGACCGTGATGCGGTCGGCGACCTCGCGCACCTCGCGCAGCTTATGGGTGATGAAGACGATGGCGGTGCCCTGCTCCTTGAGCTGTCGCATGATCGCCATCAACTCGTCCGTCTCCTGCGGGGTCAGCACGGCGGTCGGCTCGTCGAAGACGAGCACCTTGGCGTCGCGCGAGAGCGCCTTGATGATCTCGACTCGCTGTTGCACACCGACCGGAAGGTCTTCGACGATGGCATCCGGATCGACGTCGAAGCCGAATCGCGTCGAGATGCGGCGCACCTGCTCACGAGCGGCGGCGACATCGAGCCGGCCGCCGAATCGGGTCTGTTCGTGACCCAGCATCACATTCTCGGCGACCGTGAACACCGGGATGAGCATGAAATGCTGGTGCACCATGCCGATGCCGGCTTTCATCGCGTCGCCCGGCCCGGAGAAGTGCTGCTGAACGTCGTCGAGCAGGATCTCACCCTCGTCGGCCTGGTACAGGCCGTAGAGCACGTTCATGAGCGTCGTCTTGCCTGCGCCGTTCTCACCGAGCAGACAGTGGATCTCGCCCGGTTCCACCGTCAGGTCGATGTGGTCGTTGGCGACGAGGCTGCCGAATCGCTTCGTGATGCCGCGAAGTTCGAGCTTCATATGGTCAATCTACCTTCCGGGTGCCACCGCGCTGTGGCCTCGTACGTTCGTCGATCGGGCATTAATGCAGGACGGGCTCGGGAGGCCGATTCGCATCGACCTCCCGAGCCCGTTCGGGTGCTACTGCTTCGGAGATGCCGGCGATTTCACCGGGATCGAGCCGTCGATGATGCCCTGCTTGATCTTGTCCAGATCGGCCGTCAGGCCCGAGTCGACCTTCGATGCGTAGTCGTGGAAGGGGGCGAGACCGACACCGTCGTTCTTCAACGTGCCGACGTACGGCGCATTGCTGAACTTGCCGTCGGCCGCCTGCTTGACGACTGCCTCGGTGCTCGGCTTGATGCCCTTCATCACGCTGGTCAGCAACAGGTCGCGCACCGAGGGGTCGGTGTTGTACACGTCGGCGTCGACGCCGATCAGCGCGATGGGCTTCTTCGAATCGCGGATCGCCGATGCGGCCGAGGTGTAGATCGGGCCGCCGACCGGCATGATCACGTCGGCACCCTGATCGATGATGCCCTGTGCCGTGTTCTTGGCCTTGTCGTTGGCGTCGAAGCCGCCCGTGAAGGCCCCGTTCTGCTTGTCGACGTTCCAGCCGACGACCTTGACGTTCTTGCTCTTCTGCTGGTTGTAGTAGTTGACGCCATCGACGAAGCCGTCCATGAAGATCGTCACGGTCGGGATCTGCATGCCGCCGAAGGTGCCGACGATGCCGGACTTCGAGTAGCTCGCGGCCGCATAGCCGCCGAGGAACGCCGCCTGGGCGGTGTCGAAGATGATCGGCTTCACGTTGTCGGCCTTGATCGAGTTGTCGTCGATGATGGCGAAGTTCGTGTCCGGGTTCTTCGCGGCCGCCGCCTTCGTGGCATCCGCGAGCAGGAAGCCGACCGTGACGATCAGATTGCAGTTGCTGTCGACCATGCTGTTGATGTTCGGCGCGAAGTCGGTCTCGGTCTTCGACTCGGCGGTCTTGAATTTGGCGCCGATGTCCTTCGCCGCCTGCACGAGACCCTGATAGCCGAGTTGGTTGAACGAGTGGTCGTCGAATCCGCCGGAGTCGGAGACCATGCAGGGCACGAACTTGCTCTTGGCCGAGGTGCTCGTGCTGTGCGTCGACGGCGCCTGGCCGCACGCCGCGAGCAGCGTGATCACCGCTGCGGCGGCAACGCCGACGAGCGCGGCCTTTCGGGCTTTGATTGTCACGGTTTTCCTCCACGTGGTCGCGCCCGCGCGAATGCGCAGGCTCTGGGCGTCACGTTACCGAAAGTTACGATCGCCCGGAAAATGGCGATTTGATCTTTACTCTGCCGTTATATTCCGGGCGTATTCGACCGGTTGGCGACCGTCGCGTGCTCAGATGCGCGCGCACGTGCTCGACTGCACGCCGCCTCGGGGCGTCAGAGCACGTCGGAGGAGCCGGCGAGCTTGAGAGCGTCCACCACCGCCTTCACCCGTTGCGCATTCTCGCTCGTGGTCACCAGCAGGGCATCGGGCGTGTCGACCACGACGATGTTCTTCACCCCGATCAGGCTGATCACCCGGTTGCTCTGGCTGACCACGATGCCGCTCGAGGAATCGGAGAGCACGCGCGCGTTCTCGCCCAGGATGGCGAGGTCGGTCTGGCGTCCGCCGGTGTTCAGTTTCGCCAGCGATGCGAAGTCGCCCACGTCGTCCCAGTCGAAGTGGCCGGGAATGACGGCGAGCTTGCCCTCTGCAGCCGCCGGCTCCGCGACCGCGTAGTCGATCGCGATCTTGCGCAGCCGAGGCCAGATGCGGTCCACCGCGGGTCCGCGCGTGGCGGGATCGTCCCACGCCTCGGCGAGTTCGGTCAGAGCCGCGAGCAACTCGGGGTCGAAGCGGCCGATCTGCTCCAGCAACAGGTCGGCACGCGTGATGAACATGCTCGCGTTCCACAGATACGAACCGTCGGCGAGGAACAGCTGCGCGGTCGCGAGGTCGGGCTTCTCCACGAACCGGGCCACGGAGCGCGCGCTCGGCGCGCCCTGCACGGGCAACGGTTCGGCGCACCGGATGTAGCCGAAACCGATCGCAGGTTCGGTTGGCTGGATGCCGATGGTGGCGATGTAGCCGGCATGCGCCGCTGCGACGGCCTCGCTCACCGCTTCGCGGAAGCCGCGCAGGTTGTGGATCACATGGTCGGCGGCGAACGATCCGATCACCACGCCGGGTTCTCGCCTGTTCAGGATCGCCGCGGCCAGGCCGATCGCCACGGTCGACTCGCGAGGGTCGGCCTCCAGCACGATGTTCGCGTCGGCGAGCGCGGGCAGTTGCGCCTCGACGGCCGCCCGGTGTGCCCTGCCCGTCACGACCATCACGCGCTGCTCACCGCTCAACGGCGCCAGCCGGTCCCAGGTGTCGCGCAACAGCGTCTGCCCCGAACCGGTGAGGTCGTGCAGGAACTTCGGTGCGTCGGCTCGCGACAACGGCCACAACCGGGATCCGATCCCGCCGGCCGGGATGACGCTGTAGAAGCCGTCGATGGTTCGCTCGTGGGTGCTCATCGGGCCAGGATAGCCCCGGCCGCCTGGGCGAGACACGGCCGCGATACCTCGCGGGTTCACCCTGAGCGTGACGGCCGCGGCGAGCCCTGCCCGGTGGGCGTCGTGAGGCGCGTGCCGTCGTTGCGACCGCTTGAGCAACTATCTCGACATCGAGACAGTTAGGCTGGCCTTAGAGGCAGCCGGATGCGCCGAGTCGTAGACTGTCTTCGCGCCGTGTGCGCGTCTTGGCGGGCCACGTCAGAGTAGGCCCGATCACTACCAGGGAGGGTGTTCGTGCCAAATCAGGCGGCAGGGACCCTGGAGCCGACGACGTCTCGGCCCGGGGGCACGCTGTACCGAGGCAATACCGGGATGTGGTCGTGGGTGCTGCATCGCATCACCGGACTGGCCATCTTCTTCTTCCTCCTGGTGCACATCTTGGACTCGGCGGTTCTGGGCATCAGCCCGCAGGCATACAACGCCGTCATCGGCACCTACAAGAACCCCATCATGGGGCTCGGCGAGACCGCCCTGGTGATGGCGATCGCATTCCACGCGCTGAACGGCATCCGCATCATCCTGATCGACTTCTGGAGCAAGGGTGCGAAGTACCAGCGTCCGATGTTCTGGATCGTGATCGTGCTCTGGGTCGTACTGATGGCCGGTTTCGTTCCGATCCACCTGGCGAACGTGTTCAGCGAAGGGGCGGCGTGACCATGACGACCATCGAGGCTCCCCGTTCCCCGTCCCGTCCGCGCTCGAAGGGCGTGAACTGGGAGAAATGGGGCTGGGTGTACATGCGTGCATCCGGCGTCATCCTGGTGATCCTGATCTTCGGCCACCTGTTCGTCAACCTGGTGCTCGGCCAGGGCATCAAGGCCGTCGACTTCGGTTTCGTTGCCGGCAAATGGGCCGACCCGTTCTGGCGCGTCTGGGACGGGCTGATGCTGTGGCTCGCGCTCATCCACGGCGGCAACGGCATGCGCACGCTCGTGAACGACTACGCCCACAACCGCATGATCAACCGCATTCTGAAGTGGGCGATCTTCGCCGCCGTCGCGATCCTGATCATCATCGGCACCTACACCGTGACGATCTTCGATCCGTGCCCGAGCGGCGCACCGGCCGATCTCGTGCCCCAGTTCTGCGCCACGATCACGCGCTGAGCGCCGCCACCGACCGCCACTCGAGAATCAACGGAAGAGCCACGTGACCGACCAGCCACTCACCGGACCGAACGAGTCCACCATCATCGACGGCGTGCACTACCACCAGTTCGACATCGTGATCGTCGGGGCCGGCGGCGGGGGCATGCGGGCTGCGATCGAAGCAGGACCGCACGCGAAGACCGCCGTGATCTCGAAGCTGTACCCGACGCGATCGCACACCGGGGCAGCCCAGGGAGGCATGGCGGCCGCGCTCGCGAACGTCGAGGAGGACAACTGGGAGTGGCACACCTACGACACGGTCAAAGGCGGCGACTATCTCGTCGACCAGGATGCCGCCGAGATCCTCGCGAAGGAGGCGATCGACGCGGTCATCGACCTGGAGAACATGGGGCTGCCGTTCAACCGCACGCCTGAGGGCAAGATCGACCAACGTCGTTTCGGCGGCCACACGCGCGACCACGGCAAGGCCGCGGTTCGCCGCGCCTGCTACGCGGCCGACCGCACGGGGCACATGATCCTGCAGACGCTGTTCCAGAACTGCGTCAAGCTGGGCATCAACTTCTTCAACGAGTACTACGTGCTCGACCTCGTCATGAGCGAGGAGGTCGGCCCGGACGGCGCGGTGCAGAAGAAGCCCGCCGGTGTCGTCGCCTACGAGCTCGCGACCGGCGAATTGCACGTGTTCCAGGCCAAGGCCGTGATCTTCGCCACCGGCGGATTCGGCAAGATCTACAAGACCACCTCGAACGCGCACACGCTGACCGGAGACGGCGTCGGCATCATCTGGCGCAAGGGCCTTCCACTGGAAGACATGGAGTTCTTCCAGTTCCACCCGACCGGTCTCGCCGGGCTCGGCATCCTGCTCACCGAGGGCGCACGCGGCGAGGGGGCGATCCTGCGCAATGCGTCCGGGGAGCGGTTCATGGAGCGCTATGCCCCGACCATCAAGGACCTCGCACCGCGCGACATCGTCGCCCGCAGCATGGTGCAGGAGGTCGCGGAGGGTCGCGGAGCCGGGCCGAACAAGGACTACGTGCTGCTGGACTGCACGCACCTGGGCGCCGAGGTGCTCGAGACGAAGCTGCCCGACATCACCGAGTTCGCCCGCACCTACCTGGGCGTGGATCCGGTCGTCGAGCCGGTTCCCGTGATGCCCACGGCGCACTACGCGATGGGCGGCATCCCGACCAACAACAACGCCGAGGTGCTCAGCGACAACACCACCACCGTGCCGGGACTGTACGCGGCGGGCGAGTGCGCGTGCGTGTCGGTGCACGGTTCGAACCGCCTGGGAACCAACTCCCTGCTCGACATCAACGTGTTCGGAAAGCGCTCGGGCCGAAACGCAGTCGAGTACGTCAAGACCGCGAGTTTCGCCCCGCTGCCCGAGAACCCGGCCGCCGCGGTCGCCGGAATGCTCGACAGCCTTCGCAACTCCACCGGAACCGAGCGGATCGCCGCGATCCGCAAGGAACTGCAGGACGAGATGGACAAGAACGCCCAGGTGTTCCGCACCGACGAGTCGCTGGCCCAGGTCACGCAGACCATCCACGAGTTGCGCGACCGCTACCGAAACGTTCAGGTGCAGGACAAGGGCAAGCGGTTCAACACCGACCTTCTCGAGGCCGTCGAACTGGGCTTCCTGCTCGACCTCGCCGAGGTCGTCGTGTTCTCCGCGCGCAACCGTCAGGAGAGCCGAGGCGGCCACATGCGCGACGACTTCCCGAAGCGCGACGACGAGAACTACATGAAGCACACGATGGCGTACCTGACCGGCGACCCGCACTCGTCGGATGCCGCCGATCACATCGAGCTCGACTGGAAGCCCGTCGTGATCACGCGCTACCAGCCCATGGAGAGGAAGTACTGATGTCGAACGCCGTACTGGAGACTCCCCCCGCCGCAGAGGCACCGATCCAGTCGTTCACCGTGACGGTGATCATCCGACGCTACGACCCCGACGTCGACTCCGAGCCGCACTGGCAGGACTTCGACGTCGAGATGTACCCGACCGACCGCATCCTGGATGCCCTGCACAAGATCAAGTGGGAGCAGGACGGTTCGCTGACATTCCGACGCTCCTGCGCCCACGGCGTGTGCGGCTCGGATGCGATGCGCATCAACGGTCGCAACAGGCTGGCCTGCAAGACGCTGATCAAGGATCTCGACATCTCCAAGCCGATTTACGTCGAGGCGATCAAGGGTCTGCCGCTGGAGAAGGATCTGGTGGTCGACATGGAGCCGTTCTTCGCGTCGTACCGCGACGTGCAGCCGTTCCTGCAGGCCTCCAGCGCCCCGCCGCAGGGTCGCGAGCGGCTGCAGTCGGCTGCCGACCGTGCCCGGTTCGACGACACCACCAAGTGCATCCTGTGCGCCGCGTGCACCTCGTCGTGCCCGGTGTTCTGGACCGACGGCCAGTACTTCGGACCCGCCGCGATCGTCAACGCGCACCGATTCATCTTCGACTCCCGTGACGACGCATCGCAGGTTCGCCTGGACATCCTGAACGACAAGGAGGGCGTGTGGCGGTGCCGCACGACCTTCAACTGCACGGATGCCTGCCCGCGCGGCATCCAGGTCACCCAGGCGATCGCCGAGGTGAAGCAGGCGATCATGCGCGGCAAGCGCTAGGCGTTATCGGGAACGGTGCCGCGGCAGGACCGCCGCGGCAGCGGCCCGGGCACCCGCGGCGCTGGTCGCGTGAACCGCGGCCTTCGCGCGCGATCGCGCCTCGGGCAGAGTGACGCCGGCGAGCGTCTCGCGTACCTCGGCGAGCGCAGTCGGGCTCATCGACAGGTCGGTCACGCCGAGCCCCACGAACACGACGGCGAGCAACGGGTCGGCTGCGGCCTCCCCGCACACCCCCACCGAGATCCCGGCGGCCGATCCGGCATCCCCCACGAGTTCGACCAGTCGCAGCACGGCAGGATGCCACGGGTCCTGATAGCCGGCGACGGAGCCGAGCAACCGGTCGGCGGCGAGCGTGTACTGAGTGAGGTCGTTGGTTCCGATGCTGACGAAGTCGCAGAGCGGAACCACCTGGTCGGCGAGTACGGCGCACGACGGCACCTCGATGGTGATGCCGACCTTGGCGAGGCCCATCTCGCGGCCGAGTTCGATGAAGTACCGTGTCTCGTCGACGTCGGCGATCATCGGAGCCATCACCTGCAGATCGGCGTCCGTCTCGTTCTGAGCCTGCGCCAGTGCACTCAGTTGGTCGCGCAGCACCGATTCGTGTTCGCGCAGCGCCCGGATGCCGCGACGGCCGAGCGCCGGGTTCTCCTCGGGCGTGTGACCGAGGAACCTCAATTGCTTGTCGGCGCCCGCGTCGAGTACCCGCACCACGACCTTCTTGCCACCGAACGCCCGCAGCAATTCGGTGTAGCGCTGCCGCTGCAGGTCGACACTCGGGGCTTGCCGGGCATCCAGATAGAGGAACTCGGTGCGCAACAGACCGACACCCTCGGCACCGAGCGAAACCGCGTCCGCCGCCTCGTCGGGTGCCCCGAGGTTGGCCAGCAGCGCCACCCGCGTGCCGTCTTTCAGAGCTCCCGGACTCGAGGGGGCGACGGCGTGCACCCGGCCGCCGGCGGCACGAGCAGCCGCGATCTCGGCCTCGGCCGGGTCGAGCACGACCTGTCCGGCACCGGCGTCGACGATCACGGTGCTGCCGTTGACCAGAACGTCGCTGTCCGCGGTGCCGACCACGGCGACGAGGCCCTTCGAGCGGGCCAGGATCGCGGTGTGCGACGTCGGTCCCCCGTCGCGGGTGACGATCGCGAGCACCTTCTCGAGGTCGAGCATTGCGGTGTCGGCCGGTGCGAGGTCGTGTGCGACCAGCACGAACGGCGTATCGAGCGCGGGAACGCCGGGCATCGGTACCCCGCGCAGCCGGGCGATCGCGCGTTGCGCGACGTCGCGCAGGTCGGCCACCCGACCGGCCATGTACCCGCCCATCGGCTCGAGCACCCGCTGGAAGGTGCGGAACGCCTCGAACACCGCGCGCTCGGCCGTCTTGCCCTCGGCGATGAGCGACTCGATGTCTTCGATCACCGCCGGGTCCTCCGCCATCAGCGCCTGCGCCGCGAGAACCTCGCGCCCCTCGTCGTCGGCGTGCCCCGCTCGTTCGGTGAGCTCCGCGGCCGTGGCGCGCAGCGCGCGTTCCACCCGCCGGTACTCCTCGACCGGATCGGCGTCGGACTCGACGTCCGCCGGCTCGCCGAGCGGCTCCGACATGCGTGCGACGACTCCGACGGCGACGCCGCGACCGATGCCGATCCCGCTGATGCGCATGTGCCAAGCCTAGGCCCGCCGTCGGGATGAGCCGGCGCGCCGTCCGCCCGGCGAGCAGGCACGCGGATTCGACGTCGGAGGGTCCAACTAAACTTGCTCCATGCCCTCCAAGCCGCTTCGGATCGCGACGATCAACACGAACGGCGTGCGCGCCGCATTCCGCAGGGGAATGGGCGCCTGGCTCGACACTCGAGACGTGGACATCCTCGCGATCCAAGAGGTGCGGGCTTCCACCGAAGATCTGGAGTCCCTGCTCGGACCGCAATGGAACATCCTGCACGACCCGGCCACGGCGAAGGGCCGTGCCGGTGTCGCGCTGGTCAGCCGCGGAAAGGCCTCCATCCACCGGGTGGAGCTGGGTGCTGAAGACTTCGACTCGGCAGGTCGGTGGCTCGAGGCCGACTACGACGTCGACGGCACTGTCGTCACCGTGGTCAGCACCTATGTGCCATCCGGTGAGGCGGGTACGCCGAAACAGGTCGAGAAGTACCGGTTCCTCGATGCGATGACCGAGCGCCTGCGTCAACTGCGCAAGCACAACGAACTGGCGGTCGTGATGGGCGATCTGAACGTCGGACACCGTACGCTCGACATCCGCAATTGGAAGGGCAATGTGAAACGGGCAGGATTCCTGCCCGAGGAACGCGCCTACTTCGACGGCTTCTTCGGAGCCGAGGGCGATCCCCACTACAACGACGGTGCCGGGCTGGGTTGGGTCGACATCGGCCGCAAGCACGCCGGCGAGGTCGACGGTCCGTACACGTGGTGGAGCTGGCGCGGCAAGGCCTTCGACAACGACACCGGCTGGCGCATCGACTATCAGATGGCGACGGGCGAACTTGCGGCGAAGGTGCTCGACTACGCAGTCGACCGGGCCGAGGCGTACGACCGGCGATGGTCGGATCACACGCCCGTCGTAGTCGACTACGCCATCTGATCTCGCTCCTCCCACCTCTACTTAGGACGATCATGACCATCAAGACCCGCCTGTATTCGGGCATCCAGCCGTCGTCGGATTCTCTGCACCTCGGCAACTACGTGGGCGCCTTGCTGCAGTGGAAGCAACTCCAGGAGCATCACGACGCGTTCTTCTCCGTCGTCGACCTGCACGCGATCACGGTCGCGCAAGACCCGGCCGAGCTCGCCGACAAGACGCGGCGTACCGCCGCGCAGTACATCGCGGCGGGCATCGATCCGTCTGCGTCGACCCTGTATGTGCAGTCGCACGTGCCGGCGCATGCTCAGCTCGCCTGGGTCCTGAACACCATCACGGGGTTCGGGGAGGCCAGCCGCATGACGCAGTTCAAAGACAAGTCGGCGCGCTATGGCAACGAGGGCACCAATGTGGGGCTGTTCGCCTACCCGATGCTGATGGCCGCCGACATCCTGCTGTACGGCGCCGAGGTCGTGCCCGTAGGCGACGACCAACGGCAGCACGTCGAGCTCACGCGCGACCTCGCCGAGCGGTTCAACGCGCGGTTCGGCGAGACGTTCGTGGTGCCGCGCGCGATCATCCAGAAAGACACCGCACGCATCTACGATCTGCAGGATCCCTCGTCGAAGATGTCGAAATCCGCCGACTCGGGCGCGGGATTGGTCTGGCTGCTGGACGACCCCGGGCTGACCCGCAAGAAGATCATGCGCGCGGTGACCGACAACGAGGCCTCGATCCACTTCGACCGGGCCGAGAAGCCTGGGGTGTCGAATCTGCTGACCATCTTCTCGGCGCTCTCCGGCCGTTCGATCGAGACGATCGAGGCCGAGTACGGCGGGCGCGGCTACGGCGATCTGAAGAAGGATCTCGCCGAGGTCGTGGTGTCGGAGTTCGCACCGATTCGCGAACGCGCCCTCGAGCTGTTGGCCGATCCGGCCGAGCTCGACAGGATGCTCGCCGCGAATGCCGCCCGGGCATCCGCGGTCGCCGAGGTCACCCTCGCGAAGGCGTACGAGCGGGTCGGCCTGCTACGCCGGGCTCCCCTGGTGTGATCGTGCCCGATCTGACCGTGCCTGGTGCCGGCGGCGTGAGCGCCGCCGGCAAGGGCGGCCGCGAACCGGCGGTGTTGCGCACGCAGCGGCTGGAGTTGCGCGCGCCCGACGAGCACGACGTCGACGCGCTGGCCACGTTGTGCCAGGATTCCGACGTGCAGCGCTGGACGACCGTGCCGGCCCCGTACACGCGCGAGGACGCCATACGGTTCGCGACGATCGTCGTGCCGGCCGGTTGGGCGGACGGCACCTCGCTCAACTGGGGTGTGCGGCTGGAGGATCGACTGATCGGCATGGGCGGCCTACACCGGATCGGGGAGGGCGAGGCCGAACTCGGTTACTGGTTGGGCCGCGAGTTCCGCGGGCGCGGGCTGATGGCCGAGGCGGCACGCACGATCCTCGACTACGCGTTCGAGGTGTTGCGGGTGCAACGTGTGGAATGGCACGCGTTCGTCGGCAATACGGCCTCCGCCGCGGTGGCGCGGCGTGCCGGCTTCCGCTTCGAAGGCACCGTTCGCCTGGGTTGCGTGCAACGCGGTCGCCGAGTCGATGACTGGCAGGCCGGACTGCTCGCGGAGGATCCCCGAGCGCCGGCCGAAGGATGGCCGTCCGAGACGTTTCCGGTGTCGGCTCGATGACCGGGCGACCCAGCTCCGGCGGGCTCCGCGGTGGCGTGCGGGTCGTGCTGTTCGATCTGGACGACACGCTGTTCGCGCACCGCACCTCGGTCGAGGCCGCGCTCCTGGCGCACCTCGCCGGCCTCGGGCATCCCTACCGGCTCGACGACCCCAGCGGCGAGACAGCCGCCTGGCACGAGATCGAGGAACGGCATTACCACGCCTACCTCGCCGGCGATCTGGACTACGCCGGCCAACGACGTGCGCGAGCCCGCGACTTCGCCGCCCGCCACGGCGTCGTCCTCGACGAGATCGGCGCCACGGCCTGGTTCGACGCGTTCTTCGAGCACTACCTCGACAGCTGGGTGCTGCACGATGATGCGTTGCCCTGCCTCGACGCGCTCGGCGATGCTCTTCCCGGAGTGCGATACGGGATGATCACCAACGGCGACGAGGCGCATCAACGCCGCAAGGTCGAACGGCTCGGACTCGGCGGGCGGTTCGACCACATCGTGGCCTCCGGTACCGTCGGTGTGGCGAAGCCGGATGCTCGGATCTTCCAGAGCGCCTGCGCTCTGTTCGACGTCGACTCGTCGCAGACCGTGTACGTCGGCGATCGCCTGACCACCGACGCCCTGGGCGCGGCTCGCGCCGGACTGACCGGCGTGTGGCTGGATCGCGTCGAGGCGACCGCCGAGCATGCGGATGCCTCTGCCATGGCCGCCGCATCCGCAGAGGGTGTCATCCGCATCGCGACGCTGGCCGAACTGCACGCCGTTCTGACCCGCTGAACGAGTCGGCCGGCTCGTGCGAGGCGGCGGCACCCGGGTTCAGCCGGCCGCGCCAGTGCTCGGGTTCAGCCGACTCCGCCTGGCCCCTCCCTGCGCGGCACGGCGAGCCAGCGCGGCACGGTGCTGCGGTAGCGCTCGTAGCCGGCGCCGAATCGTCTGCTCAATGCGCGCTCCTCGGCAGGGATCTGCGCCCGGTCGATGACGAACACGAATCCGGCGACCGGAGCCAGCGCCGGCAGCGAGTTGCGCAGCACGGCGTGCGCGATCAGCAAGCAGCCGAGCGCGAGATACATCGGGTTACGGGTGAGACGGAACGGACCGTCGGTGACCAGTGCTGACGCTCGTTCGGGATGCTCAGGATCCACCGTCGTGCCGTGCTGCCGGAACGTGGCGAACGCCGAACCCGCCAACGCGGCGGCAGCCATGCCGAGCCCCGCGGATGCCGCCCTCGAAAACGTCGTCGTCGGACGGCGGCGTGCGATGAGAAACTGCGTGCCCAGTGCCAGCAGGAACCACGCCGGTGGCGGAACCGACAAGCGACGTGCGGTCATGCCCTCAGACTACGCTCGCGCCATTCACTCGGCGTCGGCGTCGCTGTCGAGGTAGTCGGCGTCGGCGTCGGCGTCGGCGTCGACCCAGTCGAACGTCTTGGTGACCGCCTTCTGCCAGCCGCCGTACAGGCGATCCGCCTTCGCTTGCGGCATCGCAGGCTGCCATCGCCGGTCTTCGCGCCACTTCGCACGCAACTCGTCGAGATCGCTCCAGAAGCCGACCGCGAGCCCGGCGGCGTAGGCCGCGCCGAGCGCTGTGGTCTCCGCCACGATCGGCCGCACCACCGGGATGCCCAGGATGTCGGCCTGGAACTGCATGAGCAGGTCGTTGCCGGTCATTCCGCCGTCCACCCGCAGTTCGGTCAGCCGCACCCCGGCATCCGCCTGCGCCGCCTCGACGACATCCCTGGTCTGGTACGCCGTGGCCTCCAGCGCCGCCCGCGCCAGGTGCGCCTTGTTCACGAAACGCGTCAAGCCGACGATCGCGCCGCGCGCGTCGGGGCGCCAGTACGGGGCGAACAGACCGGAGAACGCCGGCACGATGTACGCCCCGCCGTTATCATCCACGCTCGCCGCCAGCGGCTCGACCTGCGAGGCGTGCTCGATGATCCCGAGGTTGTCGCGCAACCACTGCACCAGTGAACCGGTGACGGCGATCGAGCCCTCCAACGCGTAATGGGCAGGGCCGTCGCCCAGCTTGTAGCCCAGCGTGGTGAGCAGCCCATTGCCGCTGCGCACGATCTGCTCACCGGTGGCGACGATCAGGAAGTTGCCGGTGCCGTACGTGTTCTTGGTCTCACCCGCCTCGAAGCCCGCCTGGCCGAAAGTGGCGGCCTGCTGATCGCCGAGGATGCCTGCGATCGGCACCTCACGCAGCAGGCTGTTCGTCTCGGCTGTGCCGTAGACCTCCGACGAGCTGCGGATCTCGGGCAGCAACGAGGCCGGCACGCCGAAGGCATCCAGGATGTCCTGCCGCCACTGAAGTGTCTGCAGATCCATGAACAGAGTGCGTGAGGCGTTGCTGACATCGGTCGCGTGCACGCCGCCGTGCGGCCCACCGGTCAGGTTCCAGAGCACCCAGCTGTCGGTCGTGCCGAACAGCAGGTCACCGGCCTCAGCCCGCGCGCGCACCCCCGGCACGTTCTCGAGGATCCAGACCAGTTTCGTGCCGGAGAAATAGGTCGCCAGCGGCAAGCCGGTCACGTCGCGGAACCGGTCCACGCCGCCGGAAGCGGCGAGGGCATCGACGATGCCCTGCGTGCGGGTGTCCTGCCAGACGATCGCGTTGTACACCGGCTCGCCGGTGTTCCTGTCCCAGACGACGGTGGTCTCGCGCTGATTGGTGATGCCGACCGCCGCGATGTCGTGACGGGTCAGATGCGCCTTGGCCAGGGCGAGCCCGACCACTTCGCGCACGTTGAGCCAGATCTGCTCGGCATCGTGCTCCACCCAGCCCGCTCGGGGAAGGATCTGCTCGTGCTCAAGCTGGCCGGTCGAGACGACGGCACCGGCGTGATCGAAGATGATGGCTCGGCTGCTCGTCGTGCCCTGATCGATCGCAAGGATGTGCGTGCTCACTGCGGTCCATTCCGTGTCGGCCCGTCCGGGCCCCGATGCTCGTGTCTCTACACTACGGGCGGGAATACCAGCGGCCACCCCCGCCTTGTACACTGACAGCAGTAACGTGCTCCGGGGTCGGTGAGAGTCCGAACCGGCGGTGAAAGTCCGCGAGCCGCGGCCGTGCGCAAGCACGACAGCGGTTGATCCGGTGGAATTCCGGTACCGACGGTAATGGATGCGAGCAACAGGCATCCTCAGTCCGGATGGGAGGCAGCACGCGTGCCGATTGCGCAGTCGTGTGTGGTCGGCGCGAGGTTCGGCGACGCCGCACCGCACCCTCAGCCCCGGAGTCCTTGAGACGGACGGAGACCGGGTGAGGGAGCAAGCGTACGCAGACGCCATGAGTCGCGCCCTCGAGTTCGCGACCCGGGGACCGGCCACCGGCATCAATCCGCGCGTCGGTTGCGTCGTCCTCGACGCCGATGGCATCATCGTCGCCGAGGGGTGGCATCGCGGCGCGGGCACTGCTCACGCCGAAGTCGATGCGCTCGCGCGGCTCACCGAGTCGGCGGGACAGGATGCCGCGCGCGGCACGACCTTCGTCGTCACCCTGGAGCCGTGCAACCACACCGGCCGAACCGGGCCGTGCAGCGAGGCACTGATCGCAGCCGGGGTCGGTCGGGTCGTGTACGCGATAGCCGACCCGGGGCGTTCCTCGGGGGGAGGCGCGGCGCGACTGCGGGCCGCCGGTGTCGAGGTGATCGGCGGCGTGCTCGCGGCCGAAGCGACCGCCCTGATCGGCGACTGGCTCGAGGCCGCGCGCCTCGGCCGCCCCTTCGTGACGCTCAAATGGGCGAGCAGTCTGGACGGCCGCACGGCGGCATCCGATGGAACCAGCAAGTGGATCACTTCGACGGCGGCTCGGCAGCGCGTGCACGAGCAGCGCGCTGCGCACGACGCGATCCTGGTCGGAACGGGCACGGTGCTCGCCGATGATCCCGCGCTCACCGCCCGGGGCGACGCCGGCGAGCTGTTGCCCGATCAGCCGTTACCCGTCGTGGTCGGAACCCGGGAGATCCCCGCGGATGCCGCGATCTTCCGGCACCCGCGGCCTCCGCTGCTGGAGCGACGGCACGACCTGGCAGGCATCCTGAACGACTTGCGCGAACGCGGCGTGCGTCGCGTCTACGTCGAGGGCGGTCCCACGATCGCCGGCGCGCTCGTGAGCGCCGGTCTGGTCGACGAGTACTGCGTCTACCTTGCGCCGACGCTGCTGGGCGGGCCGCGGCTTGCGATCGGCGACATCGGCGTCGGCACGATCGGCGAACAACGTCGCCTCACCCTGACAGGACTCGAACGCCTCGGGAACGACATCCTCGTCATCGCGCGGCCGGACGGCATCCGAGCAGACACGACGGCAGAAAACACGACCGAAGCCGTGACGACCGCAGACCTTACGGCCGCAGCCACCGAAGGAGTTTGAACCATGTTCACCGGAATCATCGAAGAGGTCGGCGAGGTCACCGCCGTGCAACGCACCGGCGATGCTGCGCGCATCACGGTGCGCGCGCCGATCGCCGTCGCCGACGCGCAGCACGGCGACTCCATCTCGGTCAGCGGCGTGTGCCTCACCGTCATCGATCAGGGAGCCGACTGGTTCACCGCAGACGTGATGGCCGAGACGCTCGCGGTCAGCACCCAGGACGCCGTCGAGGTGGGCGCGCGCGTCAACCTGGAACGCGCGGCCCGGGTCGGCGACCGCCTCGGAGGCCACATCGTGCAGGGCCACGTCGACGGCACCGCGAGAGTGCTGCAGGTAACCGACGGCAGCGCCTGGCGGGTCGTGCGCCTGAGTCTCGAACCCGACCTGGCACCGCTCGTCGTGCGCAAGGGCTCCATCGCGCTCGACGGCGTCTCGCTCACCGTGAGCGCGGTCGGTGAGGCGCCGGCGGCTTCGGGCGGCCCCGCGGGCTCGGCGATGCTCTGGTTCGAGGTCTCGCTGATTCCGGAGACACTCACCGCGACGACCCTCGGCGACCGGAAGGTCGGCGATCGGGTGAACGTGGAGACCGACATCCTGGCCCGCCATGTCGAACGGCTGCTCGCGCTGGGCGCGCACACCCCTGATCCGGCGGGAACGACCGTTCAGGCCGACCGATACTACGCAAGGAGCGACGCATGAGTCTCGCCGGCATCCCCGAGGCGCTCGAGGCGCTGCGCATGGGCAAACCCGTCATCGTGGCCGATAACGAGAGCAGGGAGAACGAGGGCGACGTCATCCTCTCCGCCGAATTGGCGACGCAGGAATGGATCGCATGGATGGTCCGCGTCTCCAGCGGATTCCTCTGCGCCCCGATGCCCAACGAGATCGCCGACCGGCTCGAGCTGCCCGTGATGGTCGTCGACAACGCCGACCCCCGCGGCACGAACTACACCGTCAGCGTCGACGCCGCCGACCGGCTCTCCACCGGAATCAGCGCCGCCGACCGCGCGCACACGGTGCGGGTGCTCGCCGACCCGAGTTCCACGCCCGCGAGCCTGAACCGCCCCGGACACATCCTGCCGTTGCGAGCCGCTGACGGTGGAGTGCGCGAACGCGACGGGCACACCGAAGCCGCCGTCGACCTGCTCAAACTGGCCGGACTGGCGCCCGTCGGGGTGATCGCCGAGGTCGTGGCCGACGACGGCGAGATGATGAGACTGCCCGCACTGATCGAACTCGGCGAACGCGAGAACCTGCCGGTGATCACGATCGAGGCGCTGATCGCCTACCTGCAGGAGTTCCACTGCGACACACCGCTGGAGCCTGTGACGCCCGTGCCGGAGACCTCGCGGGTGATCTTCGAAGTCGAGACGACCGTGCCGACCACGCACGGCCCGTTCCGGATGCGGGCGTATCGTGACCGCACGACGGGCGCCGACCATGTCGCCATCATCGCCGGCGACGTGGCACCGATCGGTTCGCTCGTGAGGGTGCACTCGGAGTGCCTGACCGGCGAGGCGTTCGGCTCACTCAAATGCGAGTGCGGGCCGCAGTTGGATGCCGCGCTCGACACGATCCAACGTGACGGCGGCGTCGTGGTGTACCTGCGCGGACATGAGGGACGAGGCATCGGGCTGATCAACAAGCTGCGCGCATACAAGCTGCAGGAGGAAGGGCTCGACACGCTCGACGCGAACCTCGCGCTGGGCCTGCCCGTCGACGCCCGCGACTACGGTGCCGCAAGCGCGATCCTGGCCGACCTGGGCATCCGGTCGGTGCGGCTGCTGACCAACAACCCCGAGAAGGAGCGACAGCTGGCGGAGCACGGCATCGCGGTCACCGAACGGGTTCCGCTCGTCGTGGGGGTCGGCGCGTACAACGAGGCCTACCTGGGCACCAAGCGCGACAGAATGGGCCACGACCTGCCGTTCACGAACGGTGACGGGCCCGGCCCGGATGCGACTCGGCACGGCGACGCGGATGCGGCCGTCGCTGCCGGCGGGGATGCGGCACCCGCTGCGGCTGCCGTCGATACGGAGGGAACACGAGCATGAGCGGTGCCGGAGCGCCACCGAAGTCCGAGCACGTCGACGGGAGCGGCCTGCGGGTCGTGGTCGTCGCAGGAACCTGGCATGAGGAGATCACCGACGGGCTGATCGCCGGCGCCGAACGCGAGCTGACGGCATCCGGTGCCGAGTACTCGGTGGTGCGGGTACCGGGCAGCTTCGAACTGCCGGTGGTCAGCAAGGCAGCTCTCGAGAGCGGGGCGGATGCCGTCGTCGCGCTGGGCGTGATCATCCGGGGGGGCACTCCGCATTTCGAGTACGTCTCCTCCGCGGCCACCGACGGACTGACCCGCGTCGCGCTCGAAACGGGCAAGCCCGTCGGGTTCGGTGTTCTCACCCTCGACGATGAGCAGCAGGGCATCGACCGAGCCGGGCTGCGCGGTTCGAAGGAGGACAAGGGAGCGGAGGCGGCTCACGCAGCGCTCGCCACGGCGCTCACCCTGCGTGAGCTGCGCGGTCAGGTGCGTGACGTGCGAGGTTCGGTCACCGCCGCGAACTGAGCGGCTACGGCTTCCAGACCATCAGGATCACCACGACGAGCAGCAGCAGCGATGCGATGCCCGAGCCCGCCGCGATCGCCGGGTAGCCGGGCTTGGCCGCTTCCCCGTTCGTGGCGCCGGCGTCACCTGCACCGGGGGCATCCGCCGCGCCGAGTGCAACCGCGGCGCGGCGCATCGTCGGGATCACGAGAAACATCGTGAGTAGGAAGGCGATCACGTAGCACACGGCCGAAAGCCAGATCCAGGTGTCGGCGAACGACACGTGGTATTTGGGATCGGACATGCCCATCACCCCGAAGCCCAGCGCGAAGACGATCAGCGACAGCCAGGTGAAAATCGTCGTCGAGGTGGTCAGGGTCTGCACCTGCCCGGCCTGGCCGCTGCGCACGGCGCGCATCGCGGTCTGCGGCAGGATCGCCATCGGTCCCACGATGAAGACGGCGCCGACGACGTGCAGAACGGTCAAGAGGGTATCCATGCCGCAAGCCTATCCAAGCGTCCTCGCCCCTCCCGTGAGCGCGGCGCCCCGGGCGGGAAATGCAGTGTCAGTCGAGGAACAGGGCGCGCAGGCGTCGCGTGGTGAGGATCAGGCCGAGGGTGATCATGATCGCGAAGTAGAGCACGTGCCACAACAGCACGATCGACACCGCTCCCGTCGTCAGTCCGCGCACGAGTTCCACGCCGTGCCAGAGCGGAAGCGCCTGGATGACCCATTGGATCGGCGTCGGATAGACCGACAACGGGTAGAACGTCGCCGAGAGCAGGAACATCGGCAGCATCACGAAGTTGATGATGTCCATCTGCTGGAACGTCTTCATGTAGCTGGTGACGCCCATGCCGAAGCTCGCAAAGCCGAAGGCGATCAGCAGCACGGCGGGCAGCGCGAGCAGCGCCCACCAGGAGAGGTTCAGGCCGATCGCCTGCATGACGAGCATGAAGCCCAGCGCGTACAGCGCGCCGCGCGCGAGTGCCAGCATGATCTCGCCGAGCGCGACATCCAGCGGGCCGAGCGAGGTGTTCAGCATGCCCTCGTACAGCTTGGCGAAATTCATCTTGAAGAAGACGTTCCACGTCGAGTCGTAGATCGCACCGTTCATGGCGGCGGTCGCGAGCAGGGCCGGCGCGATGAACGCCGCGTACGTGATGTGCTGCCCGTTCGAGGCGGTGACCGTGCCGACGAGCGTTCCGAGCCCGATGCCCATCGAAAGCAGGTAGAAGATCGGCTCGAAGAACCCCGACACCACGACCAGCCAGTTCGTGGAGCGTGTCGCGTGCCAACCGCGTTGCATGACGGAGCGCGCGTTGCCCGCGTACAACGACTTGAGGGGACGGTTCGCATCGACGGAGGCCGTCAGCGGGGTCTGCGTGGAGGTCACTTGTTCAGCCTCCTCGCCGCGATGCGCCGGGTGCACAGCCAACCGGCGATGAACAGCGCGGCCAGGTAGAGAACATGCACGATCGTGAGCCACAGCGGCTCGTTCGAGCCGTAGGCGAAGACGCGGGAAAGCTCTGTGCCGTGCCAGAGCGGCGATAGCCAGCCGATCCACTGCAGATACGAGGGCATCAGTGTGAGCGGAAAGAAGGTGCCCGAGAACAGCGTGAGTGGCAGCAGCACGAAGCGCATCAGCATGGCGATCTGGCCGGTGTCCTGCTCGATGGTCGCGACGTACGCCATGATCGGCGTTCCGAACGCCAGCCCGGTGAGCACTGCGACGACCACGGCCAGCCAACCCCACGGCGACGGCACCGCGCCGAACAGCAGCATGAAGAGGTAATACAGCACGGTCGTTCCGGTCAGCCGGGCGAGGACTGAGATCACCATTCCGTCGATGATCTGACCGGGCGCGATCGGCGCCGCGTTCATGCCGTAGAAGATCGGATTCCACTTGAAGCCGAGCATCACGGGGTAGGTGAACTCCTCGGATGCCACGGTCACACCGGCGGTCGCGAGCAGCGCAGGCGCCACGAACGCCAGGTAGCTGACGCCGTCGACCGCGTTCGGACCCAGGTTGTGACTGATCAAGCTGCCCAGGCCCACGCCCATCGCGAACAGGTAGAGAACAGGATTGCCCACGGCGGTGATGACGACGGTCGACAGATAGCTGCGCATCACCCGAAGCCGGTGCTCCGCGACGTACCAGCCGCCGAATCGGCGCGGCCTGGCTCCGGCGGCGATGGCTTGCGCTCCATAGCCGCCGCTCCTGATCGGTGCACCGGCGCCTCGCGGCGCACCCGATCGGCCGAGCTCGGAGGTCATTCGATCAGGCTCCGCCCGGTGAGTCTGAGGAAGACATCCTCCAGGCTGGATCGACGCACGAGCGAGGTGATCGGGTGCAGCCCGCGTTCGGTGACCTCCGCCAGCGACGCCTCCCCGTCGTTGCTGTAGATCAGGATGCGATCGGGCAGCACCTCGACGCGCTCGCCGATCGCTTCTCCGCCGTCTTGCGGCCCGAGCTGCTCGGCGACCTGCGCGTTGCGCTCGGAGCCGAACCGCACCTCCAGCACCTCCCGAGTCGAGTACTGGCGGATCAGGGCGGCGGGGGAACCCTCCGCCATGATGCGCCCCTTGTCGACGACCACGAGCCGGTCGCAGAGCTGTTCGGCCTCGTCCATGTAATGGGTCGTGAGCACCAGGGTCGTGCCCTGCTCCTTGAGACGGAACAACCGGTCCCACAGGATGTGCCTGGCCTGCGGGTCCAATCCAGTCGTCGGCTCGTCGAGCAGCAGAACACGGGGGTCGTTGATCAGGGCGCGCGCGATCGTCAGGCGGCGCTTCATTCCGCCGGAGAGGTCGTCGACCCTGGCCTTGGCCTTGTCTTCCAGCTGGGCGAATGCCAGCAACTCGTCGGCGCGTCTGCGCACGTGCGCGCCCGGCAACCCGAAGTACCTGCCGTACACGATCAGGTTCTCGCGCACCCGCAG
This sequence comes from Humibacter sp., assembly GCA_035564555.1. Taxonomy (GTDB): domain Bacteria; phylum Actinomycetota; class Actinomycetes; order Actinomycetales; family Microbacteriaceae; genus DATMTS01. The sequence goes on along the minus strand of DATMTS010000002.1, from coordinate 2,837 downwards.
TTCGGTATCGAGGTTGTCGCTCTGCGGCACGACGCCTAGCTGCGAGCGGATCTCAGGCCCGTACCGGTTCGGGTCGAGATCGAGCACCGTCAGGTCGCCGCTGGTGCGCGTGGACACCGCTCCCACCATGCGCATCGTGGTCGATTTGCCCGCGCCGTTCGGACCGAGCAGCCCGAACGACTCCCCCGGCGCGACCTCGAACGAGATCCCGTCGACGGCGGCGAAATCCTTGTACTTCTTCACGAGGTCGATTGCGGTGATGACGGGGGCTGACACAGTTTCTCACATTAGCCCCGGCCCCCGACATTGGATACGGGGTCCGCGGTACGGGCTCGCGGTGCACACCCAGCCGGACAGCGATCACTACGAACCCAGGCCCCCCGACCCTTCGAACCCGACCCAGACCCCGACCCCCGACCCGGGACGCCGGACGCCCGATCCCGATCCCGATCCCGATCCCGACGGCCGACCCATCATTCCGCAGGGCGGTCAACCTTAGTTGACACCGCCGAGGTTGGTCAATTAAGGTTGACGCCATGGATGTCGGCACGATACGCACGCTCACCGGTGACGCCGGCTCCGACGACCCGATCGTCGCACTGCGCGCGATCGCGAAGTTGCATCGCGAACTCGATCGCATCGAGGCGGTCGCCGTGCGCCGAGCGCGCAACGCGAACGCGACGTGGCAGCTGATCGCGATCGCGCTCGGGGTCAGCAAACAAGCAGTGCACAAGAAGTACGGTCGAAGGTAGCGGCCTGACGCCGTCCGCCGACCCCGACCCCGAACAGAAGTGAACCCATGAGCACCACCTCGACCAGCACCCGACGCGGCCCGTTCGGCCGCCGCTCGAAAGACGCGGGCCCACGCGCTCGATTCAGTCAATTGCTGCCGTATCTGCTCGAGCACCGAGCGGTGCTCTCCGTGGTGATCGGGCTCAGCGTTCTCGGCGCCGCGACATCACTGGCTCAGCCGCTGCTGGTCAGTCAGGTGATCAATGTCGTCCAACGCGCGCAGCCGCTCGGCCTGCTGGTGTGGGGACTCGTCGCGCTCGTGGTGGCCTCCGGGCTGATCTCCGGATACCAGCACTACCTGCTGCAGCGCACTGGCGAGGGCGTCGTGCTCTCCTCCCGCCGACGTCTCGTGGCGCGAATGCTGCACCTTCCGATCAGCGAGTTCGACGCCAGACGCACCGGCGACCTGGTCTCCCGGGTGGGCAGCGACACGACGCTGCTGCGGGCGGTGCTCACGCAGGGCCTGGTGGATGCCATCGGCGGCGCGATCACCTTCGTCGGCGCCCTGATCGCGATGCTCATCATCGACCCGGTGCTGCTGGGTCTGACGGTGCTGGTGATCGCGGCATCCGTCGTGACGGTCGTGGCGCTCTCCAGCCGCATCCGGGTGGCCAGCCGCAAGGCGCAAGAGAAGGTCGGCGACCTTGCCGCTGCCGTCGAGCGGGCGATCAGTTCGGTGCGCACGATCCGCGCCGCGAACGCGACCGATCGAGAGATCGCGTCGGTGGACGAGGACGCCACAGGCGCGTGGCAGATGGGCATCCAGGTGGCGAAGATCTCCGCGCTCGTCGTGCCGGTGGCCGGCATCGCGATGCAGGTATCCTTCCTGGTCGTGCTCGGCGTCGGCGGGTTCCGGGTGGCCAGTGGCGCGATCACCGTGGCGAACCTCGTCGCGTTCATCCTGTTCCTGTTCATGATGATCATGCCGCTCGGCAACGCGTTCGGCGCGATCACCTCGGTGAACTCGGCGCTCGGCGCGCTCGGGCGCATCCAGGAGATCATCTCGCTGCCCGCGGAGGACGAGCACGATGCGCAGGTGTCGCCGCAGCGCGCGATCATCGTCGGCGCGGCCAACGCTGCGGCCAATCCGACGGCCCCGGCGATCGTGTTCGACGATGTGCGGTTCGCCTACCCGGAGGCCGTGGTGGCCGCGCGCGCGAGCGGCTCGCCGCAACCGCAGAGCGTCGCGCGGATCGCGCGCGACGCGGTCGAGGGTCTCGACGTGGTCGCCGAAGCAGAGGCATCCGCCGGTCTCGGTCGCCCCGAACACGACGGCACCCGGGCCCCGGCCGTGCTGCACGGCGTGAGCTTCACGGTGCCCCGGGGCAGACGAACGGCTCTGGTCGGTCCTTCCGGTGCGGGAAAGAGCACCATCCTGGCGCTCATCGAGCGGTTCTACGACCCGACCGGCGGCACCATCAGCCTCGGCGGACTGGACATCCGTTCGCTCGACCGACGCGACCTGCGGGCACAGCTCGGCTACGTCGAACAGGATGCCCCGGTGCTGGCGGGATCGTTGCGCGACAATCTGACGCTCGCGGTGCCCGACGCGACCGACGAGCAGTGCGTGCAGGTGCTGCACGCGGTCAATCTGACCGAGGTGCTGGAACGCACCGACGCCGGTCTCGACTCTGCCGTCGGAGAAGACGGCGTCATGCTCTCCGGCGGGGAGCGCCAGCGTCTGGCGATCGCCCGTGCGCTGCTCGCCGCTCCCCCGATCCTGTTGCTCGACGAGTCGACTTCGAGTCTCGATGGGCGCAACGAGCAACTGATGCGCGAGGCCATCGATGCCGTCGCGGAGGATCGCACGATGATCGTGATCGCCCACCGGCTGTCGACCGTCGTGGACTCGGATCAGATCGTCGTGATCGATCATGGGCGCGTGATCGGAACGGGCACGCACTCCGAACTGGTGCTCTCGACCCCGTTGTACCGCGATCTCGCCAAGCACCAACTGCTCGTGTGAGCACCGCGATCAACGCTCCGCTGGTCGAGTAGCGCCGCGAGGAACGAGCGACGCGTATCGAGACCACCGGCCGCGTCGG
>DATMTS010000001.1:0-11588 GCA_035564555.1 Humibacter sp. | reverse complement strand
CCGTTCGACTAGGCCTCGACGGACTTGTCGCCGTGCTTCTCTTCGACGGTCACGGTGTTCCGTTTTTGGGAACCGGAGTTCGCCACCTCGATCTTGCGCGGCTTCGCCCGCTCGCTGACCGGGATCGTGACGCTCAGCACGCCGTTGTCGTAGTGGGCCGAGATGCGCTCGGTGTCGATGCCCTGACCCAGGTTCAACTGGCGCAGGAATGAGCCGGACTGGCGTTCGCGGGAGAGCCACTTCACTCCGTCGCCGCTGGTCAGGGTGCGTTCTGCCCGAATGGTGAGCAGCTGCCCGTCAACGTCGATGTCGACCGATCCGGGATCGATGCCCGGCAGATCGGCGTTCAGCACGTAGGTGTCGCCGTCCCGGTACAGGTCCATCGGCATCAGACGGGGTCCGCGGTTCTCGAAGAGTGCTCCCGCGACGCGGTCGAGCTCACGGAACGGGTCGAAATTCATGGCCATTTTTCAACTCCTTTTCTCTGCGTGCGGCCAGCACGCTTTCGCGTTCTAGACTTGAGCCTCTTCGGCTCAACTATGTGCCCAGATTAGCACTCGCGATGCAGGAGTGCCAAGAGGATTTTCGTCATTCCGGCGCTGCGCTGAGTCAGAATGAGCTCATGGCAGAGCAGTCCGAACGGCTTCGTGAACTCGCGGAGATCGCCGCCCGATTCGACGGCCGCGCGCCTGAGTACGACAGGAGTTCGATGCATCGCGGACTGGCTGCCGCCGTGGCCGGCTTCGTGCGCCTCTCCGACATCGAAGCGATGCTCGATGTCGCCACCGGCACCGGTCTCGTGCTGCGGTCCCTCCCGGTCGAAGGCACGCGTCGACTGGTCGGAGTCGACGTCTCCGAAGGGATGCTGGCGGTCGCGCGATCGGCGCTGCCTGCCGCGCAGTTCGTGCGCGCCGACGCCCAGGCACTGCCCTTCCCGACCGCCACCTTCGACCTCGTGACCTGCGTGACCGCCCTGCACCTGTTCGCCGATCCGATCGCCGCTCTACTGGAGTGGCGCCGGGTCCTGCGCGAAAGCGGCCGCGTCGTGGTCGCTGTGTTCCGCGCCGACGCAACGGGTGCTCGGCCCGCGCCGGGGGCGCACGGTCCCTTGACCGCTCGGCACTTCGCCTTCGGAACGCTGGATGCGCTCGCCGACTTCGCGCGCGCGGGCGGTATGCGTCTCTCGCGGCACATCACCTGGACGCATCCCGAGCCGCACGATGAATGCCTGATCGCCGAGTTCGTCGTCGACGCCCCTGGTCGCAACAGGGAGCACGACGCATAATGGCGTGATGATCTCCATGAGTCTGGCCCGCCGGCTTCGCAGCGCGGGCCTGCGCTGGCATCCGGCGTCGGGCGATGCGTTCAGCATCGATTCCGGCGAGTTCGAGTCCGAGGTGTTCACGGTCAGCGATATGACTGTGGAACCACACGAGTTCGACACCGGGACCATCCTCGGATTCAACGGGACGACCGAGTGGGCGCTCGACTCGGTCGCGATCGAGAACGCCGTCTGGCTGCCGCGGGAGGATCAGCTGCGCGAGATTCTCGGCGGAACCTTCCGGACGCTTTCGCGATCCGACGACGGCTACCGGGTGGAGACCGAACGCGACGGCCGGACATCCTCCTTCGACGCTCCGGACGCCGCATCCGCCTACGCGGTCGCCGTGCTCGCACTGATCGCCGAGGCGGCGCAACCGGTCGGCGACTAGGTTCCGCGAACGGTCCACTCGCTCAGCCGATCCGAAACCTCCCGCACTACCGTGGCGCACATGTCGGGCAGGCGCCGCACGCTTCCGCGGGTACCCGTGTGGTTGTGGCGGGTTCTGATGTCGCAACTCGGTCCGCACGAGCGGCGCAGGTTCAACCGCCGGCCGATCGAATCCGTCGATTACACCTACGACATCGACTATCTCGGCGACGGCATCCCCTCGCACCTGCTCGACGTCGTCGCCCCGCGCAGCAGGGGTGATGGCGGGCTCCCGGTGTATGTGTACTTCCACGGCGGCGGGTGGACCTCGGGAGACAAGGCTGCGCTCACGAAATACTGCGCCAGTCAGGCCGAGCACGGCATCGTCGTGGTGAACGTCAACTACCGTCCGGCCGGACGCTTCCACATGCAGCACATGCTGCGCGACGGCGATGCTGCGCTGGGCTGGGTGCGCGACAACGTCGCGGCCTTCGGGGGCGACCCCGGCGCGATCGTTCTCGGCGGCGACTCGGCCGGCGGTCAGATCGCGGCTCTGCTGGCCGCTATGACCACGCGCCAAGAACTGGGTGCGCATTACGGCATCGACCCGTCGTGCCGGCGCAGCGACCTGCGAGGGCTCGCGTTGCATTGCAGCGCCGTGGACTTCTCCGTGATGTTCGATCCCGGCTTCGTCATGGGCATGGGATTCGTCAGGATGCTCCTGCCCGGCCGCGGAAAGGGCCTGCCGTTGCGCGGCGCGTCGCGCTGGCTCTCACCGATCGAATGGCTGGATGAACGGTTCGTACCGGTGTTCGTGACCACCAGCGAGCGCGACTTCTTCTACGGCGCCAACCTCAACTTCATCAGGTCACTGCGCTCGCACGGCGTGCACGTCGACGTGCTGATCTACGACTTCGGGTCCAAGAACACCGAGCACACCTGGCAGCAGGATGCGAGCTATCCGGAATCGCAGGAGGTCTACCGACGGCTGCGGCAGTTCGTGCGGCGGGTCACCGGCCGTTCGATGGCTGCCGGCTGACGCTCCTCAGTTCACGTGCACCGCAGGGCGGCGTCTGCGGTCCTTCTCAGACTCACGCAGCACCTCACGGGTGACCGGAGCGACTTCGCCCACGCCGGTGATCAGGAACTTGAACATGTTCGAGATGGGGTTGCCCTCGGTCCACTCGAAGTAGACATCCGGAATCACTCCCGTCAGTTCGCGGATGTGCAGCAGCACCGCAGCGATCGTGTTCGGCACGTTGCCGCTGGTGACCTGCAGCACCCGGTAGCCGTGCTTGTTGACGCCGACCACCTCGAGGTCTTCTTCGAAATCGGAGGAGTCCGAGGGCAGCACCTCGAGGAAGATGATCGGCGTGCGCTGCGGAATGCCGCCGTCACGGCGTTCCTCCCGGAGTTTGCCGCTGTAGGTCGCTGCGGTGTCGACATCCGGCTCGTGGGCGACGATGCGGATCGAGTCGTATTCGTCGGCGTCCTCGATGGCGAAACCGGCGGCCATGGCGTCGAACCTGATCGAACTGGCGCGCAGCTGAAACGACCTGCGCACCCGCGAGAGGATCGACACGACGAGGATGCCGAGGATGAACAGGCCCGCGATGCGCACGCCGTCCGGTCGTTCGATCACGTTCGCGACCGTCGTGTAGATGAAGACGAGCGAGATGACGGCGAACGCGATCGTGCGGCCTCGCTGAGCCCTGCGACGGGCCGAGAGGGTCACGGCGATGGCTGCGGACGTGATCAGGACGAGCACACCGGTGGCGTACGCGCCGCCCTGCGCATCGACGTTCGCGTCGAAGATCCAGGTGATGAGCAAAGCGATGAGTGTGAACACGATGACGAGCGGGCGAACCGCCCTGGCCCACTGCGGAGCCATGCCGTAACGCGGCAGGTACCGGGGCACGAGGTTCAGCAGGCCCGCCATCGCCGAGGCCCCCGCGAACCACAGGATGGCTATCGTGCTGAGGTCGTAGACGGTTCCGAAGCCCTGGCCCAGATACTCGTGGGCGAGGTAGGCCAGCGCACGTCCGTTGGCCGGTGCGCCCGGTTGGAACTCCCGCTGCGGGATGAGCAGCGTCGTGACGAGGCTCGACGTGAGCAGGAACACGCTCATGATCAGAGCCGCGGTGGTCAGCAAGCGCTTCGTGCCCCGGATGCGGCCGGCCGGATTCGCGACGGTGTCGGTGGCGCTGCCGGTGATCTGCGGCATCACCGCGACGCCGGTCTCGAACCCGGACAGCCCCAGCGCCAGCTTGGGGAAGACGATGAGCGCGATGCCCGCGACCAACAGGGGATTGCCGTGCTGGGTGTTCAACGCGCTCCACCAGTCGGTGATGGCCACTGGATGATCGATCACGGCGACCAACGCGACGGCCACCACGACCGCGTTGAGCACGAGATAGACGCCGACCAGCACCACCGCGATTCCGACCGCCTCCCGGAATCCCTTCAGGAACACCGCGCCGAGCAACAGGATCAGTGCGACGGTGATCGGCACGTTCGCGCCGTGGAACCAGCTGGGCGCGAACGGGTTCTCGACAGCGTGCGCCGATGCGTCGGCGGCAGACAGCGTGATCGTGATCATGAAGTCGGTCGCGGCGAACCCGAGCAGCACCAGCACGAACAGCTTGCCCGCCCACCAGGGCAGCAGCCGCTCCAGCATCGCGATCGACCCCGACCCCTGAAAGCTCTCCTTGGCGACACGCCGATACACCGGCAGGGCGCCGCCGAGCGTCAGCGCGAGCAGCACGATCGTCGCGAAGGGCGAGATCAACCCGGCGGCCAGCGCCGCGATTGCCGGCTGATAACCCAGGGTGGAGAAATAGTCGACGCCCGTCAGGCACATCACGCTCCACCACGAGTGCGTCTTCTCGGTCGAACTGGCATGCGGCCCCTGATGCCCGCCGCTGGAGTCGACCAGCCCGTCCAGCATCCAACTGCGCAGGCCACGGCGTCGCGCCGTCTCGATCTCCACCGGGTCAGACTACGGCAGTGCGGGTGCGTCATTCGCCTCGTCTCGTCTCGCCTTGCCACGCGAGCCCGCCGCTGCCGAAGTTGACCACGGTGCCCGCTCGTGTGAGTATCGACGTGGCAACAACAAGCGCCACTTCAGCTGCATGAAATACCGGTGAATTCCGGCACCCAAACAGTGTCGGCGCTACGCCGTAGATCCATGCTCCCTCGCAGAGAAAGACGCCGGTGGATCTCACCCTGATCGTCGTGCTGGTCATCGCACTGGCGCTCTTCTTCGATTTCACGAACGGCTTCCACGACACCGCGAATGCGATGGCGACGCCGATTGCAACCGGCGCCATGCGGCCGCGGGTCGCCGTGGCCGTCGCGGCCGTGCTGAACCTGGTGGGTGCGTTCCTCTCCACCGAGGTGGCGCGCACGATCTCCGGCGGGCTCATCAAGGAGGGTCATGGCGGCGTGCAGATCACGCCGGAGATGATCTTCGCCGGCCTGGTCGGCGCGATCATCTGGAACCTGATCACGTGGCTGTTCGGATTGCCGTCGTCGTCGAGCCACGCGCTGTTCGGCGGCCTGATCGGCGCCGCGATCGTGGGCGCCGGCTTCGGCTCGGTCGACTACCTCGTGTTGCTCGACAAGGTGATCTTCCCCGCTCTGCTGTCTCCGTTGATCGCCGGATTCGTCGCATTCAGCGCGACCAAGCTCGCGTATGCGATAACGCGCCGCTACGACCGGCTTCCCGACGGACGCGCGGGGTTCCGATACGCGCAGATCTTCTCCTCGGCACTGGTCGCGCTCGCGCACGGCACCAACGACGCGCAGAAGACCATGGGCGTCATCACGCTGGTGCTGATCTCCGCCGGCATGCAGACCGCGGGCACGGGACCCGAGCTGTGGGTGATCGCGGCCTGTGCCCTGGCGATCGGGATCGGCACCTACACGGGCGGCTGGCGCATCATCCGCACCCTCGGCAAGGGCCTGACCGACATCAAGCCCGCTCAGGGCTTCGCGGCCGAGACCAGCACGGCCGCGACGATCCTCGCATCCAGCCACCTCGGCTTCGCGCTGTCCACGACGCAGGTGGCGTCCGGTTCGGTGATCGGCTCAGGGCTCGGCCGTCGGGGTTCCTCGGTGCGCTGGGGAACGGCCGGCAGGATCGGGCTGGGCTGGTTGATGACCCTGCCGGCCGCTGCGGTCGTCGGTGCGCTCGCCGCCTGGCTCGCGGGGCTCGGCGTCGGGGGAGTCATCGCAGTGGGCGTCTTCGGGGTCGCGGTCATCGTGGCGATCTTCGTCATCTCCACTCGCAGCAAGGTGAGCGCGAAGAACGCGCTCGAAGGCGTCAACGAGGTGGCGCAGTCCGGCCGCGTCGTCAAGATCCGCAAGGTCAAGCCGAAGAGCCCGCGCAGGAAGCGAACAGCAGCATGATCGATTGGATCTCGTTCGTCGTCGTCACCGGTGCGGCGTTGCTCGCCGCCTGCCTGGTCGTCGTTCTTTACGCATTCGGGCTGCGGATGCTGTCGACCGCCGGCCGTGCGCCGAACGTCATCCCCGCCGAGTTCACCGACGCGATCACGATCGTGACGCCCGCGGAAGCGGCTGCCGAGGCCAAACGCATCCGCAAGGCGTCGACCCGCAGCCCGCTCTCCGACACGCAGAAGCGACTCGCGTTGACGGTCGCCTACGCGTGTTTCGCGATGTGCGGTGTTGTCATCCTGTACGGCATCTACCTGATCATCCCGTCGCTGCACGGCTGAACGCGTCAGCCGCTCGCGGCGCGCCCGGCGAAGCCGTGGGCCGGAGCCGCGGACGGCCGGCCGGTGCCGCGGTCGATCAGGCGGTGCCGCGCCAGCGGCCGATCCCGTTCATCACGTGATACACGACGATCGCCGCGATGGTGCCGAGCGCGATTCCCGTGAAGCTGAGGCTGCCGATCGTCCAGGTCAGGTTCGCGATCCCGATCACGAGGGCGACGGCGGCGGTGAACTGGTTGCGCGGGCGGGCGAAGTCGACCCGGTTGTCGAGCCAGATCTTGATGCCGATCACCCCGATCAGACCGTACAGCGCGGTCGTGGCTCCGCCGAGCACGCCGGCCGGAATGGTGGAGATGATCACGCCGACTTTGGGGGAGAGACCCAGCAGAACCGCCACGATCCCGGCCACCCAGTATGCGGCGGTCGAGTACACGCGGGTGGCGGCCATCACGCCGATGTTCTCGCCGTAGGTCGTCGTGCCCGACCCGCCGAACATGCCGGCGATCGTCGTCGCCAGGCCGTCGGAGAGCAGCGCCCGGCCGGTCAGGCGGTTGACCTCCTCGCGTTCGGTCATCTGGGCGACACCGCGAATGTGGCCGACGTTCTCGGCGACCAGCACGAGCACGACGGGCAGGAAGGTGGGCAGCAGACCCCAGGTGGCAGCGGCATCCACGAACGGATCCGCCGGCAGATGGAAGGCGGGTAGGCCGATCCACGCTGCCTGGCCGACGGAGGAGAAGTCGACCTTTCCAGTGATCACCGCCGCGAGATAGCCGATCACCACCCCGACGAAGATCGACATGCGCCCGAGCATTCCACGGAACAGCACGGTGCTGAGCAGGATCGCAGCGAGCGTGATCACCGCGGTCAGAGGGTCCTTGCCGAAGTTCGCCCCGGCGGCCGGCGCCAGGTTGAAGCCGATCAGCGCGACGATCGCGCCGGCCACGATCGGCGGCATCAGCGCATCGATCCAGCCGGTGCCCGTCGCGATCACGACCAGCCCCACGATGGCCAGCAGCACGCCGACCGCGACGATGCCGAACAGCGCACTGCCCATGGTGTGGGCCGCAGTGGCGGCGGTGATCGGAGCGATGAAGGCGAACGACGACCCCAGGTAGCTGGGCAGCCGGTTGCGCGTGATCAACAGGAACAGCACGGTTCCGATGCCCGAGAACAGCAGGGTGGTCGAGGGTGGGAAATGTGTCAGCAGCGGAACGAGGAACGTCGCACCGAACATCGCGACGACGTGCTGGGCGCCGATGCCGATCGTGCGCGGCCAACTCAACCGCTCCTCGGGCGCGACGACCGTGCTCGGATTGATCGTCTTGCCGTCGGCGTGCAGTGTCCAGGGGAGGGGCATGGATGCTCGTCTCAGGTCGGTTCGCGGGGGATCGGAGTGCCGCGGAGGAGTCGTAACGACGCCTGCTGGCGATCGTAGCGGAGCCTGGCAATAGGCTGACAGTATCGACACGCGCCCTGAGCGCATCCCCGACCGCCCGACATCCGAGAACCCAGGAGTTCCGTCGATGACAGACACTCAGACCCGATCCACCGTGCGCGGCCGTCTCGACGGTTATTTCGAGATCAGCAAGCGCGGCTCGACGTGGGGAACGGAGGTGCGTGGCGGACTCGTCACGTTCGTGACGATGGCCTACATCGTGATCCTCAATCCGATCATCCTCTCCGGCGGCAAAGACGTGCTGCACCAGTCGTTGCAGTTCAACCAGGTCGCCGCCGTCACGGCGCTCACCGCCGGCGTGATGACGATCCTGTTCGGCGTGATCGCGCGGCTGCCGTTCGCGTTCGCGGCGGGGCTGGGCATCAACTCGTTCCTCGCCGTCAGCGTCGTCGGCCAGGTGACCTGGCCGGAGGCGATGGGCCTGGTGGTCATCGAGGGCCTCATCATCGTGCTGCTATCGGCGACCGGACTGCGTCGCCTGATCTTCAACGCGGTGCCCTATGAACTGAAGATCGCGATCACGGTCGGCATCGGCTTGTTCATCGCCTTCATCGGGCTCGTGGATGCCGGGTTCGTCAAGTCGACGGGGCTCGGCTCCCCGCCGGTGGGCCTCGGCAGCAACGGGTCGATCGCCACGGTCCCCACGCTCATCTTCGTCATCACCCTGCTGATCACGGGCGTTCTCGTCGCGCGCAAGGTCAAGGGAGGCATCCTGATCGGGCTGATCGCCGGCACCGTCGTCGCGGTCATCGCGGAGGCCGTCCTGCACCTGGGCGGCCAGCCGAAGAACCCGGCGGGCTGGAGCCTGTCGGTTCCGCAGATCACCGGGAACTGGTTCGCGGTCCCCGACCTCGGCCTGATCGGGCACGTCAGCTTCGACTTCGGGCGCATCGGGGCGCTCGCGGCGATCATGCTGATCTTCACACTCGTCTTCAGCAACTTCTTCGATGCGATGGGAACCATGACCGGCCTGTCGGAGGAAGCGGGACTCGCCGACAAGCACGGCAACTTCCCACGGCTGAAGAGCGCGCTGATCATCGAAGGTGTCGGAGCCGTGGCGGGCGGTCTGACCTCCGGATCGTCGAACACCGTGTTCATCGAGTCGGGCGCGGGCATCGGAGAGGGAGCCCGCACGGGCTTCGCGAATGTGATCACGGGCGCGCTGTTCCTGCTGGCGATGTTCTTCACCCCGATCGCGCAGCTCGTGCCGTCCGAAGTCGCAGCCGCGGCACTGGTGATCGTGGGAGCCCTCATGATGGCGCAGATCCGCAGCATCGATCTGCGCGACTTCACGTTGCTGCTGCCGGTGTTCCTGACCGTCGTGGTCATGCCGCTGACGTATTCGATCGCGAACGGCATCGGCGTGGGATTCATCGCCTGGGTCGTGATCCGCGCGTTCGCGGGCAAGGCACGGCAGATCAGCCCGCTGTTGTGGATCGTGGCCGCAGGCTTCGCGATCTACTTCGCGCGAGGCCCCATCGAGGTGTTGTTCGCACACTGAGGGTGTCGATCGAAGACAGGCGCGCGGGAGACTCCCGCTGCGTGCCGTTCAGGGGCGGCAGGAACGGAAATCGGGGGATTCCCCGATGGCTGCGCCGCGGGTCGCAGGGTTGACTTGATGCTGCGCGGCAGTCGGTCGTGCAGGATTCGAGGAGATCAGCCATGTCCACCATGCACGTCGACGGCGCGCCGCAGCAGACCGGCTATCAGGCGGCCGAGAGCAAGGGGTTGTCGGTCACCAGTCTGGTGCTCGGGATCGTCTCGATCGTCGCCGGCTGGACGTTCTTGGTCCCTGTGATCGGGCTGGTCCTCGGCCTGGTGGCGCTCCGTCGCGAGCCGGGCAGTCGAACGATGTCACTCTGGGGCATCGTGTTGAACACGGTGGTGCTCGCCGGTTCGCTGATCTTCGCCCTGGTGGCCGGCGTGATCGGGCTAGTGCTGCTGCCGATCCACCTGTTCTGGTAGCGCTCTCCCGCCCTGGTGCACCCGGTTCCTGCGGCGACCGTAGGATGCCTAGCATGACCACGCCAGACATCCCCGGCATCGTCGCAGAGCTCCGTTCGGCACACGCGGCAGGCCGCACGAAGCCGATCGTGTGGCGCGTCCGCAATCTGCGGGCCCTGCGCGACCTGCTCACCGAGAACGGTCCGGAACTCGAGGCAGCGCTGCACGCCGATCTGCACAAGAATCCGACGGAGTCGCAACTGGCCGAGATCGGCTTCGTGGTCGCAGAGATCGACCACACGCTGAAGAACCTGAAGCGCTGGCTACGCCCGAGGCGTGTCAGGGTACCGGCGGCCGTCATGCCGGCGACCGCCTCGATCGTGCGCGAGCCGCTCGGCGTGGTGCTGGTGATCGCACCCTGGAACTACCCGGTGCAGTTGCTGCTGGCGCCCGTCGTCGGCGCCCTCGCGGCGGGCAACGCCGTCGTCATGAAGCCCAGCGAGCTCGCTCCGGCGACAAGTGCCGCCATCGCCCGGCTGGTGCCGCGCTACCTGGACTCACGTGCGTTCGCCGTGATCGAGGGCGGAGTCGATGAGTCGACCCAGCTGCTGCGGCAGCGGTTCGACCACATCTTCTACACGGGTAACGGCGCCGTGGGCCGCATCGTGATGAGGGCGGCCGCCGAGAATCTCACTCCCGTCACGCTCGAGCTCGGCGGCAAGTCGCCCGTCTACGTCGACGAGAGTGTGGACCTGGCCGCCGTGGCCCGGCGGATCGCGTGGGGCAAGTACATGAACGCCGGGCAGACCTGCGTCGCACCCGACTATGTGATGGCTCCGGCCGACGTCGCAGCGCGACTGGAGGCGCACCTGGCCGATGCGGTGCGCGAGCTCTACGGCGAACGTCCCGAGCTCAGCGCCGACTACGGGCGCATCGTCGACGACCGGCAGTACGCCCGGCTGGAGCCGCTGCTGTCTTCCGGACGTGCCGTCATCGGCGGCACCGGCTCGGCCGGCGACCGGTACATCGAGCCGACCGTTCTCGCCGACGTCGATTGGGACGACACCGTGATGCAGCAGGAGATATTCGGCCCGATCCTGCCGATCCTTCCGGTGGTCGACGTCGATGAAGCGATCCGACGCGTCAACGAGGCGGACCGGCCGCTGGCGCTCTACGTGTTCTCCGCACGGCAGCACGTGCGCAAGCGCTTCATCACCGAAACCAGTTCGGGCGCCATCGCTTTCGGCATCCCGGCCGCCCACCTCGCCGTACCGGGGCTGCCCTTCGGCGGAGTGGGCGGGAGCGGCACCGGCGCGTACCACGGCGAGCATTCGATCGAGGTGTTCAGCCATGCGAAGGCCGTGCTCTCCAAACCGCTGCTGCCCGACACCATCCGCCTCATCTCCCCGCCGTACACGGCATCCAAAGACGGCTTCATCCGCGGTCTGTTCCGCAAGCTCGGCTGACCACGTTCCGCTGACGTAGGCTCGTAGGTGTCAGAGCCACAAGCATCGACGTCGCAATGGAGCCGCATACGATGAACACACCGAACCCGATCCTGCCCACCACGACGAACCCGGTGGTCCCCGACCCGACCACGGCTGAAGCGGTACGCACCGAGACCGACTCGCTCGGGTCGCGTGAGATTCCGGAAGAGGCATATTGGGGCGTGCACACGTCCCGTGCGGTGGAGAACTTCCCTATCGCGAAGAGGCCCATCTCGGTGTATCCGGAGTTCATCGTCGCGTTGGCCGGTGTG